>JBDRNT010000156.1:0-10214 GCA_043810925.1 Candidatus Eiseniibacteriota bacterium | reverse complement strand
GACAAGGCCGAAGTGGTAGAGGCATATAAGCTGGAGATGCAGGCCAAGGGTTTGTCCTAAGAGGGTTCAATGTACATGGGTTCGCACTCAATTCTCATGTACAATAATGATGGGCGAGACGCCAACATCAACTTCGTGCCTTCCGACAAAGGGCTTCAGATCAATGTGATAGTCAGCACGGATTAGGCCGGTGGGGTTGGCAGGAGAATGAATCGGAATATTGAAGTCAAGGCTCGAGTGAAGGATCTGACATCCCTCCAGGCAAGGGTCGAGGAGATCGCTGACAGTGGGCCCGCGCTCATCGAACAGGTGGATACATTCTTCAAGTGTTATCATGGCCGGCTGAAGCTGAGAGAATCGCCTGGAGCGGACGGGGAACTGATCTTCTATGTTCGTCCGGATTCCCTCGAGCCGGTTGAAAGCTGCTATTCGCGGATCGTCGTTTCTGACTCGGCCGGCATTCTCGATGCTCTCTCACAGGCCATGGGAGTGAAGGCCATCGTTCGTAAGCGCAGGGCTCTGTATCACGTGGGTCAGACCCGGATCCACCTGGACGAAGTGGAGGGCCTGGGGAACTTCGTGGAACTCGAGGTGGTGCTCAGGTCTGATGAGAGTCCAGGCGATGGGACACGCATAGCACGCAGCTTGATGGAACGGCTGGGGGTCAGCAACGAGGACTTGGTCGAAGTCGCATACGCCGACCTTCTGCGGGGAGATACCGGCTGAACACGCCATGCGGTCCGGGTGGGATGGTACAGATGAATTCGCGAATGCGGTGTCACGCGCGGATAACCTGTCGCCTTACCGAAGCAGCAGCATGCGGTTCTTCCGGACTCCGTCGGGGCCCACGAGCTGGTAGAAGTAAACTCCCGGGGCGACTGAATTCCCCCGGTCGTCCAGGCCATCCCATGACACGCGATAATCTCCTGCGGGGAGACGCCCACGCTCAAGGGTTCTTACCATGCGGCCCTCTACGTCAAAGACGCGGAGCGCTATTCGCTCGTCGCGCGGAAGCCCGAACTCTATGAACGTCCGCGCCCTGAACGGATTGGGTACGTTTTGGGCGAGGAAAGCCTGCTCGCGGGTGGCCGGATCTCTCACGGCGCTTCCCGTGACCTCGGTGAAGTCCGCGAGGATCTTGTGCTTCGGATCGAGGGCGACAATCGTGGGCTCGTCGGTGACCTCGAGGACAAAGGCCTGCGTCCTCAAGGAGTCCCAGACGGTGTAGCTTTCGCTTCCGGTCGTGGTGTTTATTCTTATCCTGAGCGGCATCTTGTAGGTCGGGTAGGCCATCGACTGGACCTGTCTGACATAGACGTTTACCGAATAGGGCCCTGTGCCTGAGTATTCCCACCAGTACTCGTAGTCCGGCCTGCCCTCACGGTATACCCATTGGTCGAAGAACCAGTTGAGATCGTTCCCGTAGACAGATTCGGCGATAGACACAAGATCGTCGGTCACCACATTACCGTGTTCATAAGCGTGTCTATAATCCAGCAGCATCTGGAAGAAACCTTCATCGTCCATTACCCAGCGGAGCATGTTCAGAGTCCAGGCGCCCTTGTCATAGACGATTGAGGACCAGACATATGGTGGATCGTAGACCGTACCGCTGTAGGGACCATTGTCCATCCCTTCCATATAGATGCGGAAATACGCGGCCCCATCGTTGTGTTCGACCCACAGCGCCTCCGAATAGCTCGCGAAACCTTCATTGAGCCACACTTCCTTCCAGTCCCGACAGGTAACGCAGTCCCCCCACCACTGGTGGGCCAGCTCATGAACAAGCAGCCAGTCACAGCTGTGCCCCCCGTTGACACAGGTGTAGGGATATGCCACCAGAGTCTGTTCCTCCACCGCGACACCGGCATCAATTGTGAAGTGCCCGAACTTCTCACCCAGGAACGGGTATTCCCCGTAGATAGATGCCAGGTACTCGATCGCAGGAACGGTGATATTGAAGCTCTCCAGCCCCTGGGTGTACCGGTTGGGGAACACGAAGTGCTGAATCAGGGTGGAGTCTCCGGAACCTGTGTAGGTCTCCTCGATTGTCAGATAGTCGGAAGCTCCGAAGGCGATCAGATATGGTGAGACGGGGTAGTCATGCTGCCAGGTGAAGGTCCGGGTCCCGTCGCCATTGGTGACATCTCCGGCCATCAAGCCGTTGGAGCAGGCTACAAGGGTGTCGGGGACGGTCAATCTGATCGAAAAGGTGCTCTTATCATCGGGAACGTCTTTGCACGGACGCCAGTAGCTGCTCATCGGTATCACGGTGATAGCCGGGGTGGAGTAGGGAGTGCTCAGCACGTAGATATGAGGAGAGCCCCCGTAAGTCTGGAACTTCATTCCCTTGTTTCCCACCTCGGGCGGGTGGCCGGAGTAGCCTGCTGTGATGGTGAGGGTGTCACCCATGGAAGCGGCGGGCAGCACAGGTACGGTTATGATGTCGCCTCCGTGAGTCCATCCGACGGGCACACCATCCACCTCGGCGCCGGTCACCGTCAGGCTGTCGGTGAAGTCGATCAGTACCTCGTCCAGGCTCATCTCGGTCACGGTTACGGTCATGATGGCCTCGCCCACGACCGTCTTGGTCGAGGGGTCTATACTGAGATCAAGATCCATGTGGAGGACGTCGTAACCATAGGCTGTCACCTGGAGTGCCCGGCCGGCGAGATCCGGGGTAACAAGGTGTGAGTGAGCTTCGTCCGATCTCCAGAGCATGCTCCGGTCCACCGGCTGGTAGTCATCGGCGAAGCCGTGGGACGCAAGGGGGGAGACCGCGAGTGAAGAGATCAGCAACAAGGATAGCAAGAGAAACCCGCGCATTCCGCTCCCTTCACGAGAACACAAGTCGACCGTCCCCTGTATTATAGCAGCTCGCGCCCCGATTGAGAAGTTCCCGCACTGATTGTTGTATCCCTCCGCGGGAAGAAGCAGTAGTATCCTGAGTTAGCAGGGTCGTCAGCCGAAGCTTCAATGGTTGCCGTTTTCAGACTTCCGGGACAGGACATGAAACTCAAGATCAATATCCGCAGGCTCGAAGAGATATCCAGGGCGAATTACGATGACGACAGGCAGTACAGGTCTTTGCTGGAAGCAAGTGATCTGACGTCTGAGGAAATCGATGCTATTGCCCGGAAGCATTACAAGGAGGTATCCGAGCAGATCGAATGCCGGGAGTGCGGGAACTGCTGTAAGGTGTTTTGCCCCCCACTCACTCCAGAAGACATTGATCGTCTCGCCCTCCTGAAGAGAATGTCGCGCGAAGATCTGATCGGAGAGTATCTCGCTGTGTCCAGCAGCGGCGAGAAGCATTCTATGAAGTTCTCCCCGTGCCCCTTCCTTTCCGGTAATGAGTGCAGTGTCTACCCGGAGAGGCCCGAGGCCTGTCGTTCTTATCCAGGTCTGGAAAGGCCAGGCTTTTTGTCCCGCCTCAGCTACGCTTTTCCGAACTGCTCGGTGTGTCCCATAGTCTACCATGTGTATGAACGCGTGAAGCGAGAAATCCGTGGCCGCGAAGGGATCGAATCGACGCGGTGATCCTTCAAGCGAACAACTGTCGAGTGTCGAGATGGACTTGATTGTCAGGAAGCTGCCGCACGAGGCTATCAGCAGGGTAGGCGAGATCGACCGCTCGGAGCACATCACCAGAGGATATGTATTCAAAAAGGGCGTGCTCGAGTCCCAGCAGGTTGACTGGAAGGTGCCCCGGTGGTCCGCCGACCCGTCGAAGGGTTTCAGTATCCGGGCACGCATGGAGGAGTGGAACCCGCTCCTTGAAGACGGAGGGGTACTGCTCGGCGCATTGGAGGGGGAGACACTGGCCGGCATCGCGATCATGAGACCGGAGCTGAGCAAGGGCGTGGCGCAGCTTGCCGCGCTCTACGTGGACCGCTTATACAGGAGGCGGGGTGTCGCGAGTATGCTGGTGGCCGAAGCCGAACGATTGGCCCGTGAGGCTGGAGCAGAGAAGTTGTATGTCTCCGCGATCGCGTCAGAATCGGCCGTGGGTTTCTACCTCGAGAGGGGCTTCAAACCTACAGAGGATGCCAACGAGGAGCTCTTCACCCTTGAGCCGGATGACATTCACATGATCAAGCTATTGTGATCCGGAGAGGACGCCGGCTGCCGCTTCGACCACCCCAATCCTGAATACAGGAAGACTACTCGAAAAGATCTGCCAGGGTGAGCGAGAGCTTCCGCTCCTTGCCGTCCCGCCGGACCGCGATCTCCAGCACCGTACCGGGCTCCTGCTTGAGGAGCTCCCTCAGGCCGATCACTCCGCCCAGGTCATCCACGCTCTCTCCGTCGACTGAGAGCAGGATGTCCCCGTCTTCGAATCCCGCCTGGTCGGCTGGCGTGTCGGGCGATACATAGAGGACTTCCATGGCATCCCAATCGACCGTCCAGCCGAAGCTGAGGCCCGAATGGTCTTCGGGCCAGGGCTCGTTGAACCGTTCGCCCTTCTCCACGATCACCCGCTCATTGGCATAGTCGACGTAGAGCACGAAGTTCCTGAACAGCGTGTTGCCCAGGATTCCAATCTTGTCGGCCGCAAGCACCGTGTCGGTCCCGCCGTATGAGAAACTGATGTGTGGTTCGGTGATGGTGAAACCGGCGAGCTCAATCTTGTCGCTCTTGATGGCTTTCAACAGCATCTCGTTGCCGGCCCCGTGGCCCTTGGCCAGAATTCCGCGTTTTTCGGTGTAGCCTTCCCGGAGGGCATAGGCGCCGTCCAGGTGGGTCATGCCGGCGCCCAGGTCAAAGAGCCAGGTTCCGGAGTGTTCACCGTCCAGGGTTGCCGAGGTCTCAAACACGCTCTCCTTTCTGTGCACGTCCAGCTCCTGACCGTCACCTGTGTAATCGAAGGTGCCGGGATCATAGAAGGAAACAAGCTCATTGGCATAGTCAACCTTCGTAACGAAACGGGACAGGAAGTCATAACCGAGGATGCCCGGCACATCAATACCGAGCCTCCGCATGAGCTCACTCATGTCGATCACGGCCACGGTCTGCCCCTTGAAGCTTATTCCGCTCACCTGGTAGGGGGGAAGCTGGGCAAAGCTGGCGTCGACTGTTCCGCCGGCGCCCACACCCTTTAAGTTGCCCTCGAGATCGAGGCCAAGCTCTTCGGCGAAACCGGTGGTGATCACGCTCATTCCCGCACCCGTATCGAGTACCCAGAGATCTTCCTTTCCGTTTACGGTAACGGGAATGAAGAGGTGATTGCCTATGAATTCAACCGGGATGTTCTCCGCTGCGTCGCCTGCAGTGAACTCGAAATCCTTGCCGCCTTGCTCGGGCGGATTGAATATCGCCGGATCCAGCTCCGGGTTGGACTCGTAATTGACGATCGTAATCTCCTGAGCCTGGCCCGTCTGGTGGGGTATCTCCCTTGTATAGAAGGGTACAAGCAATCCACTGACCTCACGATAATCACCGTAGTAGCTGTCGCCGCTCTTCTCGGCCTGTATCGCGATTCGCTTCTTGAGCAGAAAGTCGTTCTTGCCTATGTAGTAAGTGAAATGATCCGTGTTGATGCTGTTGGTCACCTTGACGACATAGCAGTCAGTCTCATCGACGGTCTCGGTGCCCTCGAAGGCCGCCGTGAATACATCCGACCCAGGGTCGGCGTGTTCATAATCGGCCATCCTCCTGGCCACCTCTTTGCGTTTCTGGGTGGCCTCGTCTTCTTTGGTGATGACCTGCACCTTCCCGTTGGTGTCCAGGATCCAGGAAAGGTCTCCGGTTTCTCCCTGGGTTATGCTGATGGGACCGATCACGACCTCGGCCCGGCTGCGGTCGGGCTTGGCGGTCCAGGCCTTGATGGGCCCCTGCATCCCGGCCAGCGAGAGGTTGCCCTCGAAGTACTGGGTCTGCTCGGCCTTGAGGAGCATAAGTCCCCCCGAAACCTCGAAGTGCTTCCCGAGAATCTCATAAGGGTCACTGAGTTCCTGGGCCGCGCACAAGCCGGCAAAAAGTGCCGTACCGGCCAAGACGGAAACAAGAGTGGTCTTAAGGACTGACATGATACTCCTCCTTTTGATTCTGAAATTCCGATCTCATCCTGCCGTATTGTTATACCCTCTTTACGCTGTCACGGTAAGCAGAATATTCCTCCACGCCGGTGTAGAGAAGCAAGGCGTATGCCACGGAGGTCGCAATCGAGTCATCGGGTGTCCCCGATAACTGTTTGGTATTAAACGACATGCGTCACGCCGGTCGGCAGGTCAGCCGGAGAAACCTCTGTCCCGTCGATCCTGCCACAGAACTCACACAATCTGACACACACCCAGGCGACCGGGCGCCTTGATATGACATCTAATGTATGGTATAATTACCATGATAAACGCAAACATCTGTGGGGTTCGCAGACAGGAGAAAACGTGATGCAGAAACGGCCGCGTGCGGTCTTTTTCTTTGTTGGAGCCGGAGTGGTGGGGGCAGGCCTGATGTTGCTTCTCTTAGCCGGCACTGCCGGCGCCATACCCACCGGGGACACTCTCACCGTGATCCAGAGGCCCCTGATCAACATACCCACGATCGTGACTGAGGGAAGCACATTCACGATCGATTGCGAGGCGAGTCCCGGCACATCCGGCTGGGCGGCGGAGCTGGTCTATGGATCGATCACGGTACCCATCACCGTTCTTTCCTCGACATATGATGCATCCACCGAGTGGTGGGAGGTCGAGGTTCTGGTGCCGGTGGTCCCGGTTCACGAGATCTATGACCTGAGGGTCACCGCGAGCGGGGGAATAGATGACACCACTTGGGATGCCGTGCGCGTCATCTCCGCCTTCAAGAACGACTACTACTTCATTCACATAACCGATACCCATCTGCCGACCCACCTGTACTACTATGAGGAGGGTTCGGACACGGATTCCTCCGAGGTGGAAGACCTCAGGGCGGTAATCCACGATGTCAACATCATCAATCCTGAGTTTGTGGTGTTAACCGGCGATTTCATAAACGAAGGCGAGCTGGAGGAGTTCCTAGACAAGAAGTACTACAGCCGGACTCAGGCCCTGCTCAAGGAGTTCGATGTGCCGGTCTATCTGACCTCGGGCAACCACGACATCGGGGGCTGGGATGACACCCCGCCGCCCGACGGCAATGCCCGCCGGAACTGGTGGAGGTTCTTCGGTTGGAAGCGGCTGGATTCCCCTCCG
The DNA here is from genome assembly GCA_043810925.1 of Candidatus Eiseniibacteriota bacterium. Lineage (GTDB taxonomy): Bacteria > Arandabacterota > Arandabacteria > Arandabacterales > Arandabacteraceae > Arandabacterum. The sequence goes on along the minus strand of JBDRNT010000156.1, from coordinate 3,039 downwards.
GCCGGCGCCCCCTGGTATACCCAGAACTACAGCTTCGACTACGGCTCCGTGCACTATATCGGGCTTGAGGCCTACATTAACTATGACAACTGGCGGCCGGGTACCTACGGCAGTGATAGCTTCACCTCGGGCCAGATACAGTGGCTCGACGATGACATTGCCGCCGCATCCGGAAGTGCAGCCCACGTGCTGTTCTACCACTACGACTTCTCAAGCCAGATCGATCTCAATAGCCTTGGGGCCGACATGGCGCTCTATGGTCACTCCCACAGCGACTACGACGATTGGTCCCATCCTTACTATGTCAGGACCGACAATGTCTGCGATGGCGCTCGCTCGTATCGTATGATTCGCGTGTCGGGTGGAACGGTCCAGCCCACGGAAACGGTCTCCGCCGGCTCGGACGGTAACAACCTCTACGTCGACTATTTCCCCGGAAACAACGGGACATACTATTCGGTCAGCGCCGATATCACCAATGACATCAATGAGGACTTCGAGCACTCGGTGATTCGCTTCATAATGCCCAATGAGCCGGGAACAGTGAGTGTTGGAGGGGGGACCCTTCTGCAGGTAGACGACTCCGGTACCTATGCGGTTTATTATGTCGCGGCCAACATTCCGGCCAACTCGTCCCCGACTGTTACTTTGCTGCTCACCCCGGGATCTTCCGATCCGCCGGTGGTGACGGTAAACCAGCCGGATGGCGGTGAGACCTGGAATGTGGACAGCTTCTTCGACATCACCTGGACGGCCACCGATGATGTGGGAGTAACCTCGATTGATATTCTACTCTCCACCGATAGCGGTGGTTCTTACGGTCACACCATCGCCACGGGCGAGGCCAATGACGGCACCTACTCCTGGCAGGTGGATGTTGCTCCGACGACCCAGGCCCGGGTCAAGGTTGTGGCCCATGACGCCGACTCGAATACCGGTGAGGACATAAGCGATGGCAGCTTTACATTAGCCGATGGCGAGGCGCCGGTGGTTGTGGTGATCCAGCCCGATGGCGGTGAGACCTGGAATGTGGACAGCTTCTTCGATGTCATGTGGACTGCCACCGATAATATCGGTGTGACCTCTGTGGATATCCTGCTCTCGAGTGATGGCGGGGCGACTTATCCGCATACTATCGCTACGGGCGAGACCAATGATGGCACTTACTCCTGGCAGGTGGATGTTGCTCCGACGACCCAGGCCCGGGTCAAGGTGGTAGCCCACGACGCAGCGACCAACAGTGGTGAGGATGCCAGCGATGCCGACTTTGAGATCTACGATCCCACCTCAGGAATAGCGGGCGACGGCGGGATCCCCACGCGGGTTGTGATATCCGGTGCGGTGCCCAATCCGTTCAGTACCAGGACCGTAATCAGGTTCGGATTGCCCCGGGATGGGCTGATCGAGGCCGATGTGTATGATGTTTCCGGACGCCTGGTAGCAAAGGTCACCGAGGGCCAGTATGGGGCAGGCTACCATGAAGTGGCCTGGTCCGGGGATGGATCGGTGGAACCCGGGCTATACTTCGTGCGGCTCCGCCTGGGCTCTGAAGTGGCTACCTGCAGGGTTGTCATAATGAGGTAGGTTGAGGGGGCAGATCACCTGTTTCGGGCGTCATTCAGCGCTGATTCAGGCAAAGCGGCTGAATCGAGGATTGTGTGCCCTCGATTGCCGTGATTTTCTACGTTAAGGCACGGGCGTATTTTCGCTTGACAAGGAGGATTGTGCCTTGTTACAGTATGCGAGGTTCAGAGTGTATCCACTGTGAACAAGAGGTAATTATACCTTAGAAGGGGGTGGTCAACGATGTTCACGAGGCGCGTGCTGGCTGTGGTCCTGGCCGTAGGCATATTAGTGCTCGCGTGCGGCATAGGCTGCGGACCCAAACCGCCGTGCCCGGTACCTCCCCAGGAGGTACAGAAGGTTCAGGCGGCGACCGATGCGGTCCAGAGCGACTTGGCAAAGGCCGAAGCTGAGCGTGAGCAGCTCGCGACGGAGCTCAAGGACAAGGAAGCAAGACTCGAGAAGCTCCGTAATGAGCCTGAGAAACTGGAGAAAGAGCTCGAGGCCCTTAAGAAGGGTAGTGGGCGATAATGAGGGCAACCATGCCTGATGGATTTCAAGAGGAGCTTAGTACAATGAAGAAATCTATTCTGGTTATTGCCGCAGTATCGCTCGCAGTTCTTTCGATTCTGGCAACGAGCGTACTCGCGGTGGATGTATCAAGAGGCCAGTTCTACACCGAGGAGGAATACCAGAAGCTTTCCGGTAAGGAAAGAGAAGCTTACTGCGCCTCCCTGGCCGGCGAGAAGGAAAAGCAGGCGGCGCTGCTGGGTCAGGCAACTGCGGACCTGGATGGTGCTAAGGCTTCGGTAGCCGATCTCAGGGCGCAGCTTAAGCAGGTGGATACCGAGCTGGAGCCCATCGAGTCCGAGGTAGCGAAGCTCGAGCGGGAGATAGCCGAACTTAAGGCCCTTCCCACCGAGTGGACGGTTAAGAGGGGTGAGAGCCTCTCGAAGATTTCCGGATACAAGGAGATCTACAGCAGCCCGGTCCTGTGGCCGAGGATATACCGCGCCAACAGGGACAAGATCAAGGATCCGAACCTCATCTTCCCCGGCTGGCTGCTCGCGATCCCCAGGGGCCTGCCCACGATGCACAAGGTGATGGAGGGTGAGTACCTGGGCAAGATCTCGGGATACTGGGAAATCTATGGCAATTGGCGGCAGTGGACCAAGATCTACGAAGCCAACAAGGACAAGATCAGCGACCCGGATCTCATTCTGCCCGGCTGGGAACTTGATATTCCCAGATAAGTTGTTGGGGTGGTGGTAAACCTAACCGGTGACAGACGAAGATAGAGAGTCTGACAAGCGATTTAGCAATTGTGTCAAGCCCTTGGCCCCTTAGTGTCCTAAGGGGCCGAGGGCTTTAGTCTATGGCCGTACTTAAGTCAGAGAGGTAGTGAAATGGGGGATGCGGTAACCAGGCGCCTGGACCTGTCGGGCATCGATCAGGTGTGTCTCTTCGGGAGAAACG
>JBDRNT010000155.1:0-5682 GCA_043810925.1 Candidatus Eiseniibacteriota bacterium | reverse complement strand
ACGGGACCAAGTTCGGCATCAAGGCCGGCGAGGACGGCCTGCTCTCAGGAGGGCAAGAGGGCGTTCAACTCACATGGATGGATGCCAAGATCGCCGATGAGGTGATAACAGCCAGGAGTGGCAAGGCCGTCGAGATCAATGCGCTCTGGTATAATGCCCTGAGGATAACCGCGGAGTTCTGCTCCGACTTCGGCGGCCTCGCCCAGGAGAGCACGTACGATCACCTGGCCCGCAAGGCCTTCGACAGCTTCAACAAGCAGTTCTGGAATCACGAGAAGGGGTGCCTCTATGACTACATAGACGGCGACTTGAGGGATGATGCCATAAGACCCAACCAGATCTTCGCCATGAGCCTGACCTTCCCCGTTCTTGAGTATGCCAAGTGGAGGCAGGTGATCAAAGTGGTCCAGCAGGAGCTGCTCACTCCCTATGGCCTCCGCACCCTGTCCCCTCTCCATCACAACTACCGGGGCCGCTACGAGGGAGACCTTAAGAGGAGAGATCACGCATATCACCAGGGCACGGTCTGGCCCTGGCTCATCGGACACTATATAAAGGCATATCTCAGACGATACGGCAGGTCAGGAGAGAGCATCACCCACTGCTTCGAGCTGCTTGAGCCCTTCCTCATGCACTTCGCCGATGCGGGCCTGGGCACCATGAGCGAGATCTTTGACGGAGACCCGCCCCAGAGGCCCAATGGGTGCTTCGCGCAGGCCTGGAGCGTCGCGGAGGTGCTTCGCACGATCTCGGAGGACTTGCTCGGTACCATAGTCCCCGATTCAAGGGCCCTCAACCAGAGCAAGTAGGCCCGCGGCACGCCCGGCAGGCGTCCAGCAGGGCGGTATTCCCCGAACCACGCAGTCTCCGCGGGTCAACTTTCGGGGCTTGCGGAAGCCCGGCTCCTGGCTTAGAATAGTCTAGAATCTCAATACTGTACACCAGCACCGAAGGGGGATCGGATTGTCTCATCAAGTTACATTGCTCGCAGTGAGCGCGGCTTCCATCGGCTTCTTCCATACGCTCTTGGGGCCTGACCACTATCTTCCCTTCATCATGATGGGCAGGGCGCGCAAGTGGTCACGCGCCAAGATCTTCTGGGTGACCGCGGTCTGCGGCATCGGCCATGTCGGAAGCTCTGTGGTGCTGGGCATGGTCGGGATCGCGCTCGGGATCGGTATTACGAGGCTCGAGATCTTCGAGTCCTTCCGGGGCAACCTGGCGGCCTGGGTCCTGATCGCTTTCGGGCTGGTTTATTTCGTCTGGGGGCTCCGCAGGGCCTTAAGGAACAAGCCTCACGAGCACAAACACCTGCACGACGGCGGCCTCAACCATACCCACACCCATGTTCACACCGAGGATCACACCCACGTCCACGACAAGCCCTCGGCGAGCATAACCCCCTGGGTCCTCTTCACCATATTCGTTCTCGGTCCCTGCGAACCCCTGATACCCCTTCTCATGTATCCCGCAGCAAAGACCAGCCTCGCTGGAGTTATCCTGGTGGCCGCCGTGTTCGCAGTCGCGACCATAGGGACAATGCTTGGAGTCGTCCTCCTCTCGAGCTATGGAGTGAGCCTGCTCCCCATGGCCCGGGTGGAAAGGTACACCCACGCGATAGCGGGCGCCACGATCATGGTCTGCGGCGCCGCGATCCAGTTCCTCGGTCTATAAGGTAGGCCATCCTCCCTAAAGTGCAGATTGGATTATGACCCCTCCGTGTCCAGATTCAGCTGACGGCAAACAGATACTTTCACCCGGGACCTGTTTGACGCAATCCGCCTGGTTGTGGTACGATGGCAAAGCCTCGTGCGAAGCGCGGTGCTTATGTACACAGGCAGGTGTGAAACAGCATTAGAAGGAGGAAGCGAGATGCGTAAGCGCTTGACATTACTGAGTGTGTGCGTGCTGGTGCTTGTTGTCGCTGCGGCATCGAGTGTTATCCTGGCGGGGATCCCCCATAGCGTGAACTACCAGGGCCGGCTGACCGACAGTGTGAGCGGAGATCCACTTCCGGGTCCCCACACGATGGTGTTCCGTATCTATGATGTGGAAGCAGGGGGCACACACCTGTGGACTGAGACCCAAGCGGTGACAGCGGATATGGAGGGAGTGGTCTCAGCGATCCTTGGAAGCGTGACATCGCTGGATGTCTCATTCAATGGCCGGATGTGGCTCGAGGTAGAGGTGGGTGAAGAGGTCCTGAGTCCCCGCAGGGAGTTGGTGAGTGTACCTTATGCGTTTCATGCGATGGATTCAGACAGTCTTGGCGGACTTCACTCGGATTCCTACTCGCTGGTCGGTCATACGCATGATGACCGTTACTATACTGAGACTGAGATGAATACATCGGATGGGTCTGATCCCAACACGGGCTCCAATGTGGTGCATTGGGACAATCTGAACGGTGTACCTGCCGGCTTTACTGATGGTACAGACGATACCGGTGGCGGAACGGGCGACGGTCATTCCCTGGATGCCGACGACGGGGATCCCGAAGATGTGGTGTATGTCAACGCAGATGGGGAGGTTGGCGTAGGTACGAATGAGGCCGAGCGGTTGTTGCACGTGTATGACGGTTCCGCGGGGACAGTGACGGCGGTGGATGCGGCGGAGCTGGTCATAGAGGATAATGACAATGCGCGGATCAACATGCTTACACCCAACGACAAGTCAGCTGGTATCGACTTCGGTGATCCCCAGGATGCGAATGCAGGCTGGGTGACATACGATCACACGGCCAATGAGATGAAACTGGGCGTGAACAATGCCGACCGGTTGACCATTGAGAGTGGTGGCGATGTGGGTATCGGGACGGCCTCGCCTGCGGAGAAGCTTCACGTTGCAGGTGATATCAGGCTGGATGCGGGTGGTGATATTGCTTTTGCTGACGATAACACGCGAATTCACGAAACATCGGGCGATCTTTATGTGACTGCCAATGACGACCTGTTCTTGACGCCGGATGGTGACGTCTATATCCGCAAGGATGGAGGTCTCGACTGGGTTCGCTTTGACTCCGACGGTGAGCGAGTAGGCATCGGCACAACCTCTCCGGGGGCTGACCTAGATATTGAAGCGGGCAGCTGGGTAGACATCGTGACACTCGGAACCAGTTCCCCTAACAAGTTGAGACTTGGCAGCGGCCCTGCCTATGCTTCAATCAGCGGTGGAGAGGTTAACACGAACGCCATCGTAATCAGCCATTCTACGGGCAATGTCGGCATAGGCGGTATAACCGCCCCCGAGAGACCACTCCATGTGAAAACGTCAAACACTGGAACGAATGCTTTCTTCGAGAACACGTATAGTGGTGGAACAGGACTCTGGACCAGCGGCGAGAATGAGCAATTGTGGTATTTAACAGGCGGCCAGGGATTGGCCAGCACGGGCTATGATCTCGGAGCCTATATCAGGGCGAACCGGGCCGATAATGGCGAGCAGAAGGCTATTCACGCCTATATAGGCACCACCGACTATACCTATATTTGCTATCGTCGTAGCGGCGGGGCACAGTACGATGTCTTTGGCACTGGCGGAGTCGCATTTGCGATGCCGACATCAAAGGGCGACCGGACCCTGGTGTCCTCGGCGAGCCCGGAGCCCTGGATCGAAGACTATGGAAGCGGCGAGATCGTCGAAGGCGTCTGCCACATAGACCTCGATCCGATCTACCTTGACTGCGTAACAGTGAGCGGGCAGCATGCACTCAAGGTCTTTGTCGAGCTTACCTCTCCACTTGTAAACCAGTATTACATCGAAAAGAGCCTGACAGGCTTCGATGTGATCGTAGTTGGAGAGGATGCCAAAAACGCGAATGCGTCATTTGACTACAGGGTGGTCAGTAGGCGGAAGGGCCGCGAGCACCTGAGGTTTGAGCAGGTCGGCCCGGTGATGGAGGCAAAGCAGGCACCCGAGGCCAAGCAGATGCCTGTCGGTGGGGAAGTCCAGGAACTCGAGAATCAATAACACAACGGATCCAGTTATCTGCCCCGCTTGCGGCACTGAGATGAAGGTGATCGCTTTCATCACCTGGGAGTCATCTTCAGGGCTAGGCGGCCCCTCAAAGGACAGCTTAGATTATAACCCCTCCGTGTAGGTGTTCGGTCATCACTTCGAGGGGATAGAAACCTGGTTTTTGGGGCAAGAGATATTGGTCTGTGTGAAAGCCTACATCTCATTTGCACCTATCCCCTCTTGCATGATAGACACCGATGGTTCTGCCCATCGTGTTCCTGGGTGTTCTCTCATGTTTTTGCTGCTCGGCACACTCATAAACCCCTTACCTTGACTTTGCCAGGCGGATTGTGGAGTATTCTTGAAGTGGAGGTGACGTAAGGGCATGATGTGCGATTCTTTCTTGACGCGAGTGGTCTGCTGGCTCTGTGTCGTGCTTATGTTGAGCCTGTGTCTCGGCGAGATGTGCTTCGCCCAGACAGTGGAAGGGTTCGATGAACCCGATTCGGTCGCGACCGAGCCTGAGACCCCGGGAATCTACGATACCATCAGTCCGGTCCAGTCCATCAGCCCGGATCCCAGCCTGGATCCCAGCCCGGTTGACGCACCAGATGACTCGGTCTCGGCCGAGGGTGGAAGCGGCTCGTCGCCCGTCTACAAAAGGTGGTGGGTCTGGGCGATAGCCGCGGTGGCCATCGGGGTGCTCGTTGCCCTGGCCGGGGGCTCTAGCAGCACCAAGGCAGATGAGGACTTACCGGAATTCCCTGATCCGCCGGAGAGATAGGGAGGAGGTTATAGGCACAATGAGATCAGCAAGACTGTGTGGATTTGCCCTTTTGTCCATGTGCGCGGTGTTATCGCTCGCCGGTGGCGCTGCCGCGATTCCTGCCACCATCAACTACCAGGGGCTCCTGGAAGAAGATGGTACACCCGTGGAGGGCAGCGAGAGCGTTACCTTCCGGATCTATGACGGCGCAACCGGAGGAAGCCTGCTCTGGGGAGAGACCCAGACCGTCAACTTCGACGCCGGTGTCTTCAGCGTCCTGCTTGGAAGCACCCTGCCTATTACTTCCTCGGTATTCGACGGCAGCAGACGGTGGATCTCCGTTTCAGTGGCCGGTGGCGCCGAGCTCCTTCCCAGAGGTGAGATCGTGAGCGTGGGATATGCTTACCATGCGGCCTCAAGCGACTTGGCCTCCTATGCGGACGCGGCCGGACATTCCCTGACATCCGACTATGCCGTATCGGCTAACAACGCCAGCCTCTTAGATGGGATCGACTCATCCCAGCTCGCAGGCATAAACCACACTCATGACTCGAGGTATTTCAGGCAGACCCAGCTCAATGCCTCCGATGGCAATCCTCCGAACGTGGGTTCAAACATGGTGCACTGGAACAACCTCACCGGCGTGCCGGCCGGCTTCGAGGATGGGGTCGATGACACGGGCGCCCCGGGACAAACCGATCACGGGCAGCTCACCGGTCTTCTCGACAATGACCACCCCCAGTACGCCCTCAAGGATTCGCTCACCATCAGCGATGGGAATCCGCCCAACCTGGGCCGAAACACGGTTCATTGGGACGTGCTTACGGGTGTTCCCGCCGGGTTCGCAGACGAGACCGACAACATAAACACCAATGCTTCGCTCATAACCACCGGAAGCATGTCGGCCGCGCGTATCACGGGCGTCGCCGTAATAAGCTCCGACAGCCGGCTCCTTACAA
>JBDRNT010000154.1:0-32532 GCA_043810925.1 Candidatus Eiseniibacteriota bacterium | reverse complement strand
TTGCTTTACTATACATGGGTTGCCTCCTTGCTAATTGAGCCAAAGACCTGCACTTCTTCGACTCAACAGCTTGGGGCAACCTCCTCACTTTTTCAAGGCTGCCTTTGCCTGCCTACTGGGTTATAGCACTCTCCCCGGGCAGGACTTGAACCCCCCGCTGCTGAAAACCGGAACCCCGGGTAGCGCGGACGGCGTGGGCGGAGGAACTGGTAAACTGTCATCGAGTTATGCGGGCACGGCTCTTGCATTGTAAGTCTGCTGCAGACACACAGACCCGGGTCATTACAGCTGATGACCGAGAAACAATGCAATCCTCCGGTACCCGGTACTGAAACACGCCTTCTCAGTTTCCCTGAGATTTGCGCAAGATGCAACGTAGCGCTGTTGCATTTGGGGATAGCCCTGTGCCTCATGCTTGCACTTGCACCCAGTCTTGATGCCCGGGCGATAACGTTTGCGGGCTATCGCTGGGGAGTGAAGAGTGGATACTGGGGACCGGGGCCCAACCTGTGGTCTGATACCGATGAGAGCGTATGGGTGGATGAGAGCGGCCGGCTGCATCTTAAGATACGTCAGATCGACAGCACCTGGTACTGCGCGGAGGTGGTCTCGCGGGCACCTGCGACACAGGGGATGTTCAGATTCTACATGGTTGGAGACCTGGACAGTCTTGATATCAATGCGGTCGCATCTCCATTCCTCTATGCAGGTGACTCCACTGAAATCGACATTGAATTCTCGCGCTGGAAGGACCCGGGGGCATGCAGGAACGCGCAATATGTTATCCACCCCGTAACCTTCCCTAATAAGTGCCTTCCCTCGAGCAGCTATGAGCCGTTCACCATGCACCTCAACGGAACATCCTCCACTCACTCCATCGACTGGCAGCAGGACTACGTGACATTTACGAGCATCAACGGGCACTATGAGGAACCACCCGATCCGGATTCGCTGATACATGAACGTACATTCACCCGAGGCGAAAACGGTGATATCCCGGTCGAGACCGACTCACTCAGGGTCCACATCGACCTCTGGCTCATGAACGGAACTCCTCCCAACGACGGGGAGGAAATCGAGATCGTTATAGCCGGAGCCGACCTGTCCCTCTCTCCGCCCCTGACCGCCCCATCGAACCTCATAGCCTCCGACGACCTTCACAGTGCCGTAAGGGTGTCCTGGGATTGGACCGGCATTTGCGGTATAGGCTTTAGAGTCTTCCGGGATGGTTCGCCGGTGTTCACGGGCAGTGACATCGACCAGCGTTTCTGGGATGACACGGGCGTCGAACCCGGCATAAGCCACACCTACTATGTTGCTGCATACAACGCCACCGGAGCGGGCCCACCGTCCAACACCGACAGCGGTGTACGTCTGGACGCACCCCGGAACTGGCATATCACCGCCGATGGGTTGGGAGATGCACCGACGATTCAGGCGGGAGTCGATTCGGCCGCATCGGGTGATACCGTGACCGTGGCCTGTGGAGTCTACCACGAACACTTTGTCACTATTAAGTCTGGTATCATGCTTACCAGTGAGACCGCAGATGCGGCGTGTGCGAGCATAGATGCCGATTCGCTCGGTGTCGTCATCCTCTGCAACAACGTGGACAGTACGACCGTGATCAGGGGGCTTACGCTGACGGGCGGCTCCCATGATTCTCTCGGGGGAGCGGTCTACTGCAGTGCATCGTTTCCCTCATTCGAGAATTGCGCGATCACGGATAACCACTGTGAGACCCGCGGTGGCGGCGTTGTGTGCGAGGACTTCTCCGCACCGACGTTCACCGATTGTATCTTCTCCGATAACTCCGCTGGCGGGGACATCGGCCCGTCCCAATCCAAAGGTGGCGGTCTTTACAGCTTCTACTCCGCACTGACGCTCATCAACTGCACGTTTTCAGGCAACACCGCTGCATCGGGCGGCGCCATCTACTCCCGGACAGCCAACGCAACGCTTGTCGGCTGTACCTTTGAGACCAACTCCGCGAGGGAGGGAGGTGCGGTCTTAAGCACACTGCACGGCTCAATCGTTGTGTCCGCCTGCACCTTTACAGGTAACTCAGCCACGCTTGCAGGCGGCGGACTCTGCCACTGGTATACAACAGGCTCCGCTACGATCATCGACAGCGAGTTCCTTGCGAACTCCGCTCAGGCGGGCGGTGGCATGGCGGCGGCCGGGGTCTGCACGCTGACTGTCTCGGGCTGTACGTTTACCGGCAACTCCGCTACCACCGGAGGGGCAATCGCCTATGAATGCAACACGGGCACCCTGGAGAAGACGACGATGGCCTTTAATACCGGCGGCGCGGCTCTGAGCTGCCCGGCCGGAGGCTCCCCCACTCTGAGTTGCTGTGACATCTATGGCAATACGGGCGGGGACTGGATCGGGTGTATCGCGAATCAAGAGGGTATCGACGGGAACTTCTCGTCCGATCCGCTCTTCTGTGACCTCGAGAGCGAAGACCACCATTTGCTTGAGGGATCTCCCTGCAGCCCTTCCCAGCAACCGACATGCGGTTTGATCGGCGCGTGCGATGTGGGGTGCTATGCGCTTGTGCCCCGCAACGGCAACATCTCCGTGAGGGGACGCCTCTTTCTAGAGGTCGCACCAAACCCGTCCCAGGCAGAGTGTGTGATCAGCTTCGACATAACCGGGGGTGCCGGCAGGTTACCCATCGACCTCAAGATCTATGACGTTATAGGTCGCCACGTCAGGACGATCTTAGAGGGCTCCCATCCGGCAGGCAGATACGCCGCCGGCTGGGACGGCATGGACCCCGAAGGGCATACACTGCCGCCAGGAGTCTACTTCTGCAGGCTGCGTGCCGGCGACTCTGCCCTTACCCACAAACTTGTACGTACCAAATGACGTAAAAGTATACACGCCAGCCTGCATACGGCAATGTCCCCCTCTGGATTCCCGGATACCTCGCACGGAACTTTCACTTGACTATCGAGCAAGATTTAGGATAAACTTAGCGTTGAAAGAGTGTACCAGTACTGCCAATAAGAAGCGTTCCTCATAGCCTCGGGTAGCTGGAAGGGTGGCTGTGTTCGATGATTTCATTTCGCCGAAAGCTCCTTCTGAATCTTTATAAGCTGTCTGATATAACGATTCTCATTGTATCTCTTCTTGCTGCCTCCTCTTTCAATGCCATCTATGGCGCAGGGATCCCCATGACCGAGTTCCTGGCCATGCGTATCAAGGTGATCAATCTCGCACTTTTCCTGGTCATGGCACTCGCATGGTATCTGGTCTTTCACCGGTTTCATCTATACCGCTCGCGAAGACTCGGGGGTGCCGGTCGTGAATGGCTGGATATTCTCAAGGCCACAACAGTCGGGAGTCTGTTCATGCTGCTTGCGGGCCTTGCTTTCCGGTTCAGGGTCTTCGGACCCTATTTCGTTTTTCCTTTCTGGCTTTCGAGTAGTGTCTTGACGCTCTCGTTTCGCGCCGCCCTGAGGCACATCCTCAGGAAAATCCGGCTTCACGGCAGGAACCTGCGGCTGATCCTGATCGCGGGGACCAACCAGAGAGCCTATGAGTTTGCGGACATGATTGAGGAGAAGAAGGAGCTCGGGTTTCGCTTGATCGGCTTCATCGACAACAAGATTCACGTTCCCCGGGATAACGTGGAGTTCCTCGGAAGACTGGATGACTTTCCCCGGATAATACAGGAGCGGATAGTGGATGAGGTGTTCATCGCTTTGCCGATCAAGTCGCATTATGAGGAGATCAATAGAATCGTCCAAAAGGCTGAAGAGAACGGCATCCCGATCCGGTTCCTGTGGCGGTTTTTCGACACCAGCTTCGCCGAGTCCCACTCAGAGGAGTTCGAGCACCTTCCCACCGTGATGATCACCTCCGGACCCCGGGACGGCTGGTCCTATCTGGCGAAACAGGTGATCGACAGGGCGCTGGCTTTTCTGATTGTGGTCATGACGGCCCCTCTGATGCTGATCGCGGTCCTTGCCATCAAGTTCTCATCGCCGGGCCCGGTGCTTTTCAACCAGAAACGCATGGGACGCAACAGGCGGGTCTTCTATCTCCATAAGTTCAGGACCATGGTAGAGGATGCCGAGCAGTTGCAGCTGGATCTCGAAGACCGCAACGAAATGGACGGCCCGGTCTTTAAGATACGAAACGATCCCAGAATCATAAGTGTCGGCAGGTGGCTGCGCAGGTGGAGCATCGATGAGCTACCCCAGCTCTTTAACGTTCTCAAAGGCGACATGAGCCTTGTGGGGCCGAGACCGCTGCCGCTACGCGACTACAATGGTTTCAATCAGGATTGGCAGCGCAGACGTTTCAGTATTCTTCCCGGAATCACCTGCACATGGCAGGTGAATGGGAGAAATGGGATCTCGTTTGAGGACTGGATAAGGATGGACATGGAATATATCGATAACTGGAAACTCTCCAACGACATAAAGATCCTCTTGAGGACTATTCCGGCAGTGCTTAAAGCTCAAGGGATGTAACCGAATTGCCCGATTTAACAGATGAGGGGGGATATCCATGATCGGAGGCAGTAGCATGAGACGGAACGATCTACTCTTTTTCGCGATCCTCTCCCTGATCCTGGGCTGTAGCTCCGCTCCCCCACCGGGGGAGGTTACCGGGTCAAGACCCGCGGAGGGGTATCGGGAGAAAGAGGTGGCAATCTCAAGCCTGACCCTTGGGGTGGGTGACCAGATAGAGATCACAGTATGGCGGAATCCTGAATTCGACGGGACATATACAATCGAGGGGCAGGGAGATATCTTCATACCGATTGTGGGCCCGGTCCATGCCTACGATCTCACACCCATGGAACTCAGAGAGGAGATCGTCGAGGCCCTCTCCGAGTATCTCGTAGCCCCCCACGTCAGGGTGACGATCACCGCTTATCGCAGCCGGAAGGTTTACGTCCTCGGGGAAGTGCAGAAACCCGGCCTGTATAACATGGGAGGAGAATTGGCCACCTTGATCGGAGCCATTGCCAAGGCGGGTGGCTTTACCGACGAGGCTAACTCGAACAAGGTGTTTCTGATCAGGGACGGACTCGATCAGGGTCGGCGCGAGGTCTACAATGTGGATCGTCTCATGGACAAGGGCGACATATCCCAGAACCCGGAGCTCGTCCGAGGGGACATCATTTATGTCCCGTCAAGTTTCGTGGCCAATGTGGATCTGTTCTTCAACCATCTTCAGACAATGCTCAACCCCATTGTAACCCTCGAGCGCGGTATCATACTCGAGCCGGCGGTGGAAGATGTCATGAAGGGAGAGGAACAGCCCGGTGTGACTGTGATCATACCGAAGTAGAGGAATCAGCAACATGGATCTGGCAGGTAGAGTTGCACTTGTGACAGGAGCGTCGAGAGGAATCGGCCGTGACATTGCGTTGCTCCTGGCCAGGAACGGCGCCGACGTGGCTGTGAACTATAATGCCAGCGAGCAGGCGGCAGCCGAGATCGAGAGCGAGATCGTCAAGCTGGGGCGAAAGGCAATGCGAATCAAATGCTCGGTCGGGGACTATGAGGCGGCCCAGAAGATGGCCGCCGCCGTCAAGAACGAGCTGGGCCCCGTCGACATTCTCGTCAATAATGCCGGGATCCTCCATGACAAGTTCTTCATCAACATGGAACCTGAGGACTGGACCGATGTGATCCAGACAAACTTGATTGGTATTTTCAACGTCACCAAGCTGATCGCGTTTTCCATGGTTCGAAGAGGTAAGGGTAGGATAGTCAATCTGGCGTCTCTGAGTGCCATGGTAGGCGTCCCGGGGCAGACCAACTACACTGCAGCGAAAGCCGGTGTGATAGGATTCACGAAGTCGCTCTCGAGAGAGCTTGCCCCATTCGGGATCACGGTCAACGCCGTGGCACCCGGTTACATCGACACCGACATGCTGAAGGGGATGCCCGAACAGGTGCTCTCCCGCTACCGGGAACTTATCCCGCTGGGACGTCTCGGTTCGGCGGAAGAGGTGGCTCAACTGGTTGTGTTCCTGGCTTCAGATAAATCGAGTTATATCACGGGACAGGTAATCAGAGTCGATGGTGGGCTCTACTGAGTGGAAAGAACACCAGAAGGAGAATTGATGGAAGAGAAATTCGATGAGATTGAAGCGAAAGTCAAGAATGTGATCATGCGGGTGTTACAGGTCGACGATGCCGCCGTGAAGAGGACCTCGACGATCGCCGACCTGGGCGGGGACTCGCTGGCTGCCCTCGGAATCCTGGCCGCTCTCGAACAGGAGTTCGAGATCGACATTCCCGACGAAGAGGCGCTCAAGATCACTTCCTTTGTTACAGCAGTTGAGGTGGTCCGAAAACACACGAAATAGAGGAAATCTTGGATCTATGAAGAACGGGGCCCAAAGAAGGGTAGTCGTAACCGGTATGGGGCTGATAACGCCTATCGGTTCAGGTAAGGAAACCTACTGGCAGGCAGCTTCAAAGGGAGTGTCGGGTGTTAGAAAACTCACCCGGTTCGACACCGAATCCTTCCGTACCAGGATCGCAGCCACGGTTGAAGATTTTAACCCCGACGACTTCATCGAACCACGGGTATCCCAGCGGATGGACCGTTTTACACAGATGGCCATTGGGGCTACTGCGATGGCGATTGAAGACAGCGGTCTTGACGTCGATGACGATATCAAGGCCAAGACCGGTGTACTCCTCGGTTCCGGTGGCGGAGGAATCATCTCCCACGAAGAGGCGGCGGAAGGGTTCTATGTCAGAGGTTACCGGCATCTCAATCCCCTGTCGGTTGCGCTCGTGATGCCCAACGCCGGTTCGAGCTATATCTGCATGCAGTTCGGATTCAAGGGCATAAGCTATTGCCTGTCCACGGCCTGTGCTGCCGGGACACATGCGATCGGCGAGTCCTATCAGAAGATAAAGAACGGCTATGCGGACTTGATGGTCACCGGTGGGGCGGAAGCGCCGATCTCGGTTGTCCATTTCTGCGCCTGGGACAAGCTGCGGGCGATGTCAACCAAGAATGACGACCCCAAGAAGGCGATCAAGCCGTTCAGCAAGAACCGGGACGGTCTCGTTATGGGGGAAGGGGCGGGCATAGTGATTCTCGAAAGTCTTGAACATGCCCTCGGCCGATCCGCGAGGATCCTGGGCGAGATCATCGGCTACGGTTCAAGCAGCGATGCGTTCCATCTCACCTACCCCAATCTGGACACGGAAGTCGAGGCCATGCGGGGAGCTCTGACGGATGCGGGGATCGATCCGGGCGAGATCGATTACATAAACGCCCATGGTACGGCGACTCTGGCCAACGACAAGGTGGAGACGGCGGCAATCAAGCAGGTTTTTGGAAACAAGGCCTACTCGATCCCGATCAGTTCGACCAAGTCAATGGTCGGGCATCCTCTTGGAGCATCCGGCGCGATAGAGTTGATAACATGTCTCCTGGCCATGGAGCGGAGCTTCATACCGCCTACCATCAATTACGAGGTTGCCGATCCCGAGTGCGATCTCGACTATGTGCCCAACATCGGGCGTGAAGCCGCGGTCGATATAGCGATGTCTAACTCCTTCGGTTTTGGCGGTACAAATGCTATTCTGATTGCAAGAAAATGGCGGGACGATGAATAGTGATCTGAAAAGACGTGTAGTCATAACAGGTATGGGAGTGGTGGCTCCGGCAGGCATCGGCAAAGAGGCCTTCTGGGATTCAATCTCTCACGGCAAGTCCTGTGTGAGTGCGATCGACAGCTTCGACGCCTCTCCCTACAGGACCAGGATCGCGGCTCAGGTGAAGGACTTCGACCCCGCTGCGCACCTCACGCCTCAGAAGATCTATGCAACGGACCGTTTCAGCCAGTTCGCACTGGTTGCTGCCTCAGAAGCCGTAAATGAGAGCAAACTCCCGCTTGATGAGACCGGCAGGAAGCGCGTCGCGGTGATCTGGGGATCGAGTGAGGCCGGAGTCACGACAAGTGAAGAGCAGTATGAGGTCTTCTTCTCAAAAGGCTGCAAGGCAATTGACGCAATGACCCTTCCCAGGGCAATGGGCGCGGCTGCGTCCACCAACATCGCGATCGAGACGGGAGCGACCGGCATCAATTACACTATCAGTAACACTTGCTCCTCCGGCGCCATAGCCGTGGGGGAAGCCTATCGCCTCATAAAACACGGCTATGTGGATGCCGCTATCGCAGGGGCGTCGGAGGCCTGCATCACCCCCGGCATGCTCTGTGGGTGGTGTAAACTCCGGGTGCTTTCCACCAGAAACGATGACCCCGAGAGATCGGTACGGCCTTTCAGCAAAGACAGGGACGGGCCGGTGTTGGGTGAAGGATCAGGGGCGATGATTCTGGAGAGCCTGGATACGGCGGCTGCCCGGTCTGCACCGGTCTATGCGGAGATTGCCGGGTACTATGCGAATTCGGATGCTTATCATCTGACTTTTCCCGATGTTAAGGGTGAGACCGACGCGATCGAAGGAGCTCTTGCCGACGGAGGCGTCTCCGTCGACGAGGTGGACTATATAAACGCACACGGCACGGCTACTCAGGCAAATGACAAGGGGGAGACCGAGGCAATCAAGAACGTCTTCGGCAAACGCGCGAAATCGATCCCGGTCAGCTCGACCAAGTCGATGATCGGGCACCTCCTCGGAGCCGCCGGGGCCGTGGAAATCATAACAACCGTCATGGCGGTCAAGAACCAGTTTCTGCCGCCTACCATCAATTACGAGATCCCGGATCCGGAATGCGATCTTGACTTCGTTCCAAATCGTGGCAGGCAAGGTCAGATCCGTGTCGCCATGTCGAATTCATTCGGGTTCGGCGGGGCTAATGCGGTTGTCCTGCTCAGAGGATTTGCCTAAGAGGGAGATGAAAAGTTGACTGAGTCTACCAAAGAAGATACGCTCTTCAATCTCTTCTACGCCGTTTTCAGAAGAAGACGCGCCATCATCTGGCTGTTTGCGGCCACCGTTTTCTTCGTGATGTTCTTCACCTACTTGATAACACCGAGGTGGGAGGCAACGACTCTCATCCTCGTGGAGGCCAATCCCAAGAGACAGCTGACAAGTGTTCCCGAGCTCTCCACCCCCGGTCCGCCCACTTCTCCCGAGGTTCAGGCCCACAACCTTGCGGCCCTTCTGACCGGACGAAACATGGCTTACCAGATTGTGAGTGAATTCGAACTCGACAAGCGGCTCCAACAACGAAAGACAGAGCCGAATAAGCCGCGCGACATCCTCAAGAAGGGTCTGATTGACGTCTTCAGAAGCCCCTTCCTGATACTCCAGGCGATGAGGGTTCTGAGGGCACCGGAGCGCGACTGGGTTGACGAGGCCGCTGACGATCTGATCGACAAGGCTGAGGACATCGAGGTCGAGGTGCAGACCCAGGTGATCAACCTGACCATTCGAGGCCAGACGCCTCAGCTCGCAACGGATATCGCCAACAGGATGGCGGATCTGTTACAGGAGAAGACCCTCGAGTTGTCCCGGTCGGAGTCTCAGATTGCATATGAATGCACTCGTCAGGAGCTTGAGTCGACCGAAGAGAAGCTCCTGCAGGCCCGGGTAGCGTTAAGACAGTTCCTCGAAGAGAACGTGGTGGGCGATCTTCAGGAGGAAAAGAAACAGAAGATCCAGAAGATTGAGGACTTGCGGCTCCAGTATCTCCAGGCCAAGAGCGGTAAGGAGATCCAGAGCGCGTTGCTTGAGGAGACCCAGAACCAGCTTGAGAAGCGGGATCCCTCGGTAGCGTCATCACCGTTGGCCTCGGATAACCCCGCGATCCAGCAGATGCAGTCCGAGCTCAGCAGGGCGGAAATCTCGCTTGCGTCGGCCCTGACAGAGAAGACAAGAAAGCACCCTGATGTCATCCGGTTGGAAGCCGAGATTGAAAGACTCAAGAGACTCCTGAGCGAGGAGAACCAGAGAATTGCCAGGGGTGGTGCAAGATCCTCCGAGTCCGCGTATAACCGGCTTTTGAATCGCTCGATCGAACTTGAGACCGATGTCACCACGGCGGATGACAGGCTGGCGGCCCTGGCCGGAACGATCAGAGAGAGCGAGAGCGCACTTCAGGAACTTCCCGCAGTAGAGATGGAGCTCGCCTCACTCAGCAACCAGGTTGCGGTCTATGAGGTCATGGATCGAGGCCTGAGAGCCAGGCTGGAGGAGCTCAATGTCCTGTCCAATATGAGCACTGATGATAATAAGCTTAGAGTCATAGAAAGAGCCCATGTCTCTCCTCTCCGGAACCCCGACTGGCCCAAGTCAATGATCCATTTCGTGGTCAGCCTGTTCTTTGGCGCAGTCATAGGAATCGGCTATGCGCTGTTCGTCGAATACTGGAATGATAGCTTCCGAAGAAGGCAGGAGATCGAACAAGTGCTGGGTGTCCCCGTTATCGGGGAGATCCCTCCCGCGGACGGTGTATAATGATATTTCTGGGTAACAACAACAGAGTTAAAACGGTTCCTGACTTGTTCAACGACCCGGAGTTCTCTGCTTCCTTGAAACGGACGGCAGTCAACTTCGTGCGCTTGTCTGAAGTCTCCAAGAAGAAGGCCTTCCTGATGACGGGCGCAAGCCCTCTGCAGAAGAAGAGTCCTGTCGCCGCAGTGCTTGCTTATGCGCTCGCACAGGAGGGCAAAAGGACACTCTTGATCGCGGACTCAAAGGACCTTCAAAAGTGGCGTCTCGAGCAGGACCAGGATTACAGGGAATCTCTGAGCACCGGTGATCAATTCCTCGGGATCCAGCCGGCCCAACCGAATTTGCTCTCGCTTGGAGTCACTGAACCCTCGGGTCTTGAGCTGTATGACAGGGCCAAGACGGTCGGATTCATGGAAAATGCGAAGGCACACTTCGACTTCGTTATTGTGGACTCCGCATGTCTTTATTCACACCCCCTCCCACTCTTCATAACGACCGTTGTCGATGGGGTGATACTCCTGGTTCGACTCGACACGAGTAAGAGCTCCGCCCTTTTTGTGAAGAAGAAGGTCGAGGAGGCTCATGGAGAACTCGTGGGTGTGATCATGAGCCAGATGACCTGTCCGATCCCTCCGGCGATCATGAGGCAATGGAATCTCGATTGACCGGGAGGTTAGTACCTTGAACATCCTCTCCGGACGGGGCATGGTCAGCGGCACACTGGTACTTCTAATCGCGAGAATCCTTGTGGTTGTTCTGGGGTTCTTCCAGTTCCTGGCCATGGCTTACTTCTTCGGAATCAGCGCTTCCACTGATGCCTATATAGTCGCGCACAGTGTCCCGATCCTCTTCGGCGGGATCGCCGAGGGTGTTCTCAACTACACGTTCCTGCCGGTCTTCATGGAATACCGCACCACAAGGGGAACCGAGGAAGCACTGATCATCTCCAACACAGTGTTCTTCTCCTCAATAGCGCTCTTGACAGTGCTTGCTCTGGCTATTCTGGGTCTGGCCCATCTGGTCGTCACCGGTCTTGCACCGGGGTTTTCGGGCACCACTGTGAGGCTCGCAGGCCGGCTCTTGATGATCATGACGCCGCTCATTCTCTTAAGGTTTCTGTCCTCATTCCTGGCGACGCTCTTTCATTCGCTCAACCGGTTCTTGCTACCGGCGGTAACGGCTGTTCTGCCCGTGATAGGCGGGATCACCTTTCTCGTTCTCGGGGCAAAGTCGCTGGGAATCGCCTCCATCCCGCTCAGATACGTCGCTGGTACCCTGATCCAGTTTGTCATCCTCTTTATCGCCATTCACAGATACGACATAAGAATCGGTCGACGGGTCGCTTTGAGACATCCCGGAGTGAAGCAGATCGGCAGGCTCTTCGGACCCCGTCTCCTGGATTTCTCGCTTAACGGCCTGAACCTGCTCGTAGACAGGTGGTTTGCTTCGCTCCTGGGTGCGGGCTATGTATCCGCCCTGACGTTTGCACAGAAGATTCTACGAATACCGAACTCCATGGTCATGGGTTCTCTCGGCCGGACGATACTCCCGGTTCTTTCCGACCAGCGGAATCGCGGTGAGGGGCCTGAAGCGAGAAGACTTCTCTCAAAGAGCATCCGGCTCATGGGATTCGCCGCGATTCCCGTTACGCTCTTCGTGATTTTCTTCCGTACGGAGATAATCGGGCTTCTCTTTCAGCGCGGTGCCTTCGACATGGAATCGACGAGCATCACCGCGTATGCTCTTCTCTTTTACTCTTTCGGAGTTCTCGCCTACGCGATCCTGCCGATTCTTAAGGTTGCGTTCTTCTCCATACAGGACACGATGACGCCGCTTAAGATAAGTGCGGTGTTCGTCGCCGTCAACGTAGCTCTTGACTACTCGCTGATGCAGGTCTTCGGCCACGGTGGCATTGCGCTGTCGACATCGATCGTCATGACATCAGGCGCCGTGATTCTCTGGATGCTGCTTCAGAAAAAGATGGGCCGCCTGGCGGTTCGCGAGATCGTCGGTTCGCTGGGCCGGGTCCTTATCGCATCCGTTGTGATTGCTCTGGGTCTGAGGTTCTTCTCCTCATCCGTTCTGGCGGTCACCGATTCTCAGGTCTGGAGTTTTATCAGAATGGCCCTGCTCCTCGTGATCGGAGCGGCAGTGTTCCTGGGTGCGTGCAAGGTTCTCAGGATTTCCGAATTAGGCGAGATCCTGAGCATGCTCCGACGGGAAAGAGGCAGAGCAAACGGAGCCGTTCCGGAAACCAGGCTGGATATAACATGATGAGACCGGCAATTGCACATATTCTGGGCGGGCGGGAGATGGGCGGGATAGCCACAGTGGTTTTCTCGTTGCTCGAAGAACAGAGCCGGGCAGGAAGTCCAATCCTCCTCACCCTGGACGATTCAACCATCGCGGAGATGGCAAGGCAAAAAGGTTACAGGGCCGATGTGTTCCCTGCCGGCCCTCTGACGGCACCCATCGCTTTGTGCCGCGTGGTCCGGCTGCTTCAGAGAGAACATGTCGCTTTGATTCACACGCACAGTGTCCTGGCACATATATTCGGTTACTTCATCAAAAAGTGGATGAAACGGGTCTCCTTCCTAATGCATGTGCATGCCAGCATCCAGAGGGAGCTCGTGAGTCAGGAGACTACGTTTCTCAAACGGGCGATTTACACCCGTGCGATATCGGCATCGCTCAGAGCCTGCGACGCACTCATAGCCAACTCGGATGCAGTGCGGCGCGATCTTGCGGAGCAGGGTGTCGACATTGAGAAGATCACCGTGGTTCATAACGGCGTTGACGTAGAAAGGATTCGGCTCGCAGCCGGCGCGTCGAAACTCCCCGCCTCCCTCCGTGAGGGATTCGGGCAGAATCGAATCATCGGCACACTGGGTCGATTCACTCCGATCAAGAACCAGAAGCTCATGCTTTTGGCTGCGCGGACGGTCGTCAAGCAGCATCCCGATGTCTTGTTCCTGCTGGTTGGAGACGGCAAGGAGCGAGGTCGTCTCGAACAGATGGGACGCGAGCTGGGTCTGGAGGATAAACTGATCTTCACGGGATGGCTTGATTCCCCCTACCCCGTCCTGTCCCGCATGGACATTCTGGTGCTGCCCTCCCTCTGGGAGGGTCTCGGCGTGACCATACTCGAGGCCATGGCACTCGGCAAGCCTGTTGTCGCAACCAAGGTCGGAGGGATTCCCGAAGTTGTAAGCGACGGCGAAACAGGTTTGCTCGTTCCATCAGGCGACGAAGAGGCCCTCGCGTCCGCTCTGCATAAACTCCTCTCGAACCCCGAACTTGCCCGCGACATGGGCCGAAGGGGTAAGATAGTCGTCGAGCAGAAGTTTCCAAGCACACGGACGGCCCGGGAAGTCGAGGAGGTTTACGAATCTTCAATGAACGGGAAAGGAAGGTTGGCTGAATGAAATCCATTGTGAGAGTCATGACCTTCACATGTCTTGCATCGCTGGTACTCGTGTCGCTCACGTGTGATCTCAATATGAAAGGCAAGAACAAGACATGGAAGCGTCCTCCGGAGAAGACCGAGTTGCCCGAGCCTGAACTCTATGACCGCTTCGGAGGCTGGGAGGTCGTTCGGAGCCATGCCACAGGTTTCTTCAGGGTGGAGCTGGTGGATGGAGCCCTGTGGTTGATTACGCCCGAGGGTAATGCTTTCCTGAGCAAAGGCGTGAACGCCTTCTGGTGCCCCGCCACGAGTGAAGGGGAGGTAATCGCCTGGCTCCAGGGCCTTGGATTCAACACCCTGGGGGCCTGGTCGAGTACCGGCAGAAACCAGAGGATAGCGCAGACGAATATTCCTTATGCCGAGTTACTCAACCTTCTTAAGACCTATGCCTCGATAAAGGGTCCGCGGGGCAAAGACTGGCCGGACATGTTCTCGGAGAAGTTTGAAGAATCGGTGCTCAAACAGGCTGAGGAGAAGGTCCAGCCCCTCGCATCGGATCCATATCTGATCGGGTGGTGGACGGACAATGAACTCAAGTGGGCAGGTGAGAACCCTCCACTTCTTGACGCCTACATGGATCTTCCCTCTGACGCTCCGGGAAGAAAGGCTGCAGAGGATTTTCTGACCGAGACGTTCGGCTCCCCCACTCTGCCCGGGGACGCGGGCCGCCTGGAATCGGCCAGGGACGGCTTCGTTGAGAAGGCCGTCAGGCATTATGCGGAAGTAACCACGAACGCGATCCGGGAGTACGACAAGAATCATCTGATTCTCGGCCCAAGGATCTTCTTCACGCCTATCCCCTGGAGAAACACAATGCCGGAACGGCTTGGAGGCTTCGAGGCGCTGGCGCGTGGAGCCAGAGGGTACTGGGATGTTCTTTCGATTAATGCGTATTTCGACGAAACACCGACCTATCGTCTGCGGACGATCCAGAATCTCTTTCAGGGCCCTATCCTGATCAGTGAATTCAACATATGGAGTGCGAATGAGGATCACGGCAAGGGCGGGGAGGCCGAATGGGCGGCCAGGGCTGAGATCTCCATCGCAGGATCAAGTGAGCAGCTTCCGGAGCTTTTCGCAGAACCCTACATAGTGGGTTATCACTACTTCCCGTTTTCCAACTACGCCGACCCGCAGGATAACAACAGCCGGGCCGGTTTGGTGAATTTCGAAGGTGAGCCCAGAGAGCGATTGATCGAGGCGCTGCGCGCGATCAATATAGAGATTGAAGAGATCCACAGGAGCGGTACGACCAGGGAATAGCAACGTTATGAATGAGGTAACAGACCGACTCAAGGGTTTGATGGCCGGACGTCTGGCTGCGGGCGCCTTTCTTCTGGGCATCGTTGTGCTGGCGCTCATCTTCTCGGTAAACCCTGTGTTCGGCGCTGTCGTCTTCTTTGCGGCGGCGCTCCTCTTCTTCTTTGGTTTCTGGCTCAATCTCGGGCTTTACACCATCATCTTCTCACTCAACTTCGACAACCTGACCCGCCTGAGCCTCGAAAGCACCATGACCCTGACCAAGGTGCTCATCATCCTGGTGCTGACGCTTATTGTCCTGCGGACGCTGCTGCGCAAGGACCCGCAGCCGCTCAAGAGCTTCAATACCAACCCGCTGACCGTGACGATCTACATCTTCTTCACTTTCTCGCTCGTTTCCGTAATCAGTGCTCATGAATACCTGATCTTCGTCGGCCAGAACGTGAGGCGATTGAACCTCGTGCTTTTCTATCTGCTGCTGATCACTCTGGTCCGTGATGCCCGCATCATGAGGAGACTCTTTCTCGTCATACTCGTGGGGGCAGTCATAGCCGGATGCATGGGTGTTTACGAGGTCGCCACCGGAGTCAACATCCTCGAACTGCGCTGGGGGAAAGAAGCAGTTGAAAAAGCGGCTTTCGGGACGTTAACCCAGCGTGTTCTGCTCAAGGGGGCCATCGGCAAGGCAAGAGTCGAGCAGGGGACTCACCGGGTCCTGGGGCTCAGCGGTAACCCCGACTTCCACGCCCATTCCATGATCATGCCCTCCATGTTGTTGCTCCTCTTTATCTCACTCAGCAAATCGTGGCTCGTCCGAATCGCAGGATGTGCCGCCTTTATTCTCTTTCTCGTCAATATCCTGGCCTCCGGGGCGCGGGGCGGACTGATCGCCCTGGCCCTGGGTTTCATTGTGTTTCTCGTCTTCCAGAGGATACGCCACAAAGCCATGATTGCGACCATAGCCGGGGGGGCCGTCCTGGTCTTTGTCCTGCTCTTCTTCCTGGTCGCACCCCCCTCGGTCTACGAGCGCTTCGCATTTGCCACCGAGACGGAGACCATCACATATCGTGTGGGCCTGTCAAAGATGGCGATCGCCATGATTGAGGATCATCCGTTTCTGGGGGTGGGCACGGGCAACTTTATGACGGAATACAACCGCTACATCGTTGCCTCGGTTCCCCGCTCCCCGCTCTGGACACACAACTGCTTCCTGCAGGCCTGGGCTGAAAACGGCATATTCGGCTTCTTAAGCTACCTGGGTCTCTATATTTTCGCGGCAGCAAATGCATTGCGCGTTTGGCGAAGATCCGAGGACCGATTCATAAAAGGAGCGGCCGCCACGGTGCTAGCAATCGTCGTATGCTATTTCTTCTATGCCGGTATCGATCCCCTGATTGAACACGAGGCACACTGGATCGCCTTCGCTCTATCCACAGCTCTTCTTACCATCTCTAAGAAGCAGAGTAGCGAAGGAGTGACCGCGTGAACACGGCTCCGCCGGATAAGAAAACCTTCATTCTCGCTGTCGATGGCGGCACCTTCGATGTGATCCGGCCTCTTGTTAAGAGAGGGAAGCTCCCCAACATGGGGCGCTTGATGAAACAGGGATCATGGGGAAAGCTGCACTCTACGATACACCCGATCACGCCGGCGGCGTGGACGAGCTTCATGACCGGTGTGAATCCCGGTCGTCATGGCGTTTATGATTTCGTAGCACCCGAGCCGTCGGGCTATGGATTCCGGCTGACCACAGCCCTTAACTGCAGGGAAGAAACCTTTTGGAGCTATCTCAGCAGGCACGGCAAGCGGGTCATCGCCGTCAACCTGCCTTTCACATACCCGCCTGAAAGGGTGAACGGACTGATGATCTCCGGTCTGGACGCCCCAATGGCCAGACGTGAAATCGCCAGCCCCCCGGAGGTCTACGACACGCTCGTCGGTCAATTCGGGGAATACATCATGGATTGGACGATGCCGGTCGGGCGCCGGTTCAACCTGGCCCGGTACAAAGAGAACCTGTGGCGTACACTCGAGTTCCGGTATGAGAGCGGCAGGTATCTCTTGAGCAATTACCCCTGGGATTGCTTTATGCTGGTCTTCAATTCTACCGACCATGTCCAACATATTTTCTGGCAGGCAGAGCCTGAGGCGAGATCGATCATTGAGGAGACCTACCAGCGGGTCGACGGTTATCTCGGGAAGTTCCTCGAAGAACTCGATAACGATACGACTGTGTTGATCGTCTCCGATCATGGAGCAGGTCCCATCGAGCGGGTTTTCTATCTTGACCGCTGGCTCGAGCGTGAAGGCTACCTCGTTTTCTCCAGCTCGACCTTTTCGCCGGGCCGTGTCCTCGTTGGGCTCGCAAGAAAAGCACGGACATTTCTCAGACGCCACTTGCCCGTCCCGGTAAAAAAGATGCTTCGTTACGCTCTGCCCGGGACCCGCGACCGGGTTGAGACCCTGATCGCCACCCGGAACGTCGACTGGTCCAGGGTCAAAGCCTATTCATCAGGGTACTACGGCAATATCTATATAAACCTGCGGGGAGACAAACCCAAAGGAACCGTGTCAGCTGAGGACTACGATATGCTCTGTTCCGAACTATCAGATAAGCTCATGCAGATTGAGGATCCTTCGACCGGTGAGAGGATCGTCGAGAGAGTCTACCGGAAAAACGACATATACTCCGGGGAGCAAGTCCGACATGCCCCCGATCTCATCATCCGCTGGCGAGACTATGCGACTTACACGGAAAAGGGCCTTGAAGCCGCGTCCGGGGATGACACCGACAGCCTCTTTGCCGGCCGTCACCTTAAGGTGGAGTCCTCCGACTATCCCCTGACCGGAACTCACCGGATCGACGGCATCTTCATCGCAGCCGGGCCGGCGATCCGGCAATCCGGGGAGGTTGAGAAACTCAATATTCTGGATCTCTTTCCAACGATCCTTTACACACTCGGCCGGCCGATCCCCGACGATCGCGATGGCCGGGTGCTTGAGGAGATTTTCGATCCGGCCTATCTGGCGGAGCATCCCCCGGACTACGTTCCGGCGGACAGGGGACCGTCGACGAGGGATACCGCCACGGGCGGTCTTAATGAGGACGAGGAAGCGGCAATTGCCGAAAGACTCCGGGGCCTAGGATATCTCGGGTGACACGCATGAATGAGGAGAAGACCAAAATCTCGGTTGTGATTCCGACATTCAACTCGGAATCTACCATAAGGGACTGCCTGAGTTCGGTGCTTGATCAGACCCTCGCGCCGCATCACTATGAAGTGATCGCGGTTGACAGCTCGACAGACCGCACACCGGACATAATACGTGAGGAGTTCCCCCGCGTCCGCTTGATCAGGGCCGAGAAAAAGATGCTGCCCGGACCCGCCAGGAATATGGGCATCGGCAGTGCGGCTGCAGGCTTGATCATGTTTATCGACTCTGACTGTATCGCCGGCAAAGACATCCTCGAACGAATGCTCGATCGCCACCGGCAGGGCGAGCATGCTGCGATCGGCGGCGCGATTCTTAACGGCACACCGCACAGCGCCATCGGCTGGGTCGACTACTTGATGTCGTTCAGTCCTTTTATGCCGTCCATGGATGAAAGGCTTGTACCGCAGATACCCACCTGTAATGCCTGCTACAAAGCCGATGTTCTGAGACAACACGGATTTTTCCCATCATACGATTTCCTTGCGGAGGACCTGATCCTGAACTGGAGGGTCTTTCGCGGTGGAGCAAGGCTTCTTTTCGATCCTTCCGTCAAGGTGACCCATATCAACAGGACTTCCCTGTCCTATCTCCTGAGACATCAATGGACACTCGGATGGAGTTTTGCCCTTGCGCTCAGATGCACGGACATGTCCGGCCAGATCTTTGTCCGCTACCCGGCACTCGCTGCCTTTCTACCCGTGCTCCGCCTGGGCTCGCTCGTGTCGAGGGTGGCGCGGAGGGATCTTAAGGTGCTGGTACTGTCGCTGCTTCTCTCCCCTTTGTATCTCGTCGGTGCCTGCGCCTGGGCCTCGGGCTTTTTCAGGGGGGCAACCATGGGAGATGGCGAATACAGGGTGCGGCTTGAGGCCAAACCATGAACGCCTATCGAAAAGTCAAGCGGGCTGCGGCAATGATACGCAGCCGGGGGTTGGGCACCCTCTGGAATGCCGTACTGACAAGGTACGCCCAGAAGAGAATGCCCATCAGATGTCCCAATCAGCCATCCTTCGCACAGATTGAGATCACCACACACTGCAATCTCCACTGTGAGACGTGCAGGGGCTTGATCGATGAGATGGGTCCACAGATGCAGCAGTCGAGACACATGTCGTTCGATGAATTCAAGAAGGTGATGTCCCGCTTGCCGCACGTACGATGGGCGTGTCTCAACGGCACCGGTGAGCCCCTCCTTAATCCGGAACTGCTTCTCATGATCCGGTATCTCAGTCAGAGGAAAGTCCAGGTGAGTTTCTTTACGAACGCCATGCTGCTCAAGGGGAAACTGGCTGAGGATCTTGTAGAAAGCGGCCTGGCCACGCTTAAGTTTTCAATCGATGCCGCTGACCCCGCGGTCTTTGAATCCATAAGAAAGGGCGCAAAGATGGCCGAGGTTGTTGAGAATATCAGGAACTTCGCCGCCCTCGTCAACCGCTGCGGACGAACCACACCGGCTTTAAGCGTAGTGACCACGGTAACAAAGCGTAACGCCGGGGAGATCCCCGAGATAGTCAAGCTTGTGCATTCCATGGGGGTCAACGTGCTCCAGCTTAAGCGGATGATCCCCTGGACGGCAACGCTTAATGACGACCGGGTATCAGGTGAGGAACTCGAAAGCATACACCGGGCGCGAGAGATCGCCCGGGGCCTCGACGTCCGGCTCGGCGTAGGCCCGCTGCTCAACCGTCAGCTCGCGGGAGCAAGGCGTGACCCGGGGCAGCGTAACAGAATCTGCACGTGGCCGTGGACAGGCACATACGTCACCGTGGATGGCAGCGTGACCCCGTGCTGTAATCTGTTTGATCCCGACAAGATCAAACTCGGCAATATCTTTGAGGACGACTTCCGGGAGATCTGGAACGGCCCCCGGATCCGGCAGCTCAGGTCTCAACTCAAGACGACTCTGCCGGAGATCTGTCGGCTCGCCTGTTCGGCGGATGAGGAGAGTGGCTAAAACAGATGTTGTGTAGCCTGTGCAAATCGACGGAGATAACCAGGAAGTACCACCTGCCGTCACTGGACGTCCTGGAGTGCCGTCGCTGCGGACTGGTCTTTATCGGTGGTCCGGCCGTCCCCTCGTCCCCGGCTAATAGCTACACTCAGGCCTACTATGAAGAGCGAAGCGACTACTACTATCGAAACTCCGTGGTCGATCCCGAGGGCGGTGTTGAACACGGGACCATCAGGGATTTCAGACACGGCCTGGATATCATCAATTCCCTGAAGCAGCCGGGCCGGATCCTCGACGTGGGCTGCGCAATGGGTATCTTTCCGGCGATGGCCGGGCGCGACGGCTGGAAGCCTTATGGTGTTGATGTCTCCGAGTTCGCCATCGAATTTGCGAAGAAGCACTTTGATGGGGAGTACTTCACCGGCCACCTGCGGGATGCACGGTTCCCCGACCGGTTCTTCGACGTGATCACACTCTGGGATTCGGTCGAGCACTTTGAGGATCCCCTCGAAGAGCTTGTTGAGATCGGACGTGTGCTCAAGGACGACGGAATCCTGCTCTTTGACACGCCGAATGCCGACTCGCTGATGCGTTACGTCGCCCACTGGATCTACCGTCTGAGCGGTGGAGCGATTCACTATCCTGTCGGAAAGCTGTATCATGTCTACCATCGGTACTATTTCTCAGCCGCAACGATTACGAGGCTCCTCAAGCAGGCAGGATTCAGGGTCAACCGGCTTGAGAAGAAGACGATCCCACTCGTAAAGGCACGGGGAAGAAAGATCGAGAAGTCGCTTGTCAGGGGATTGTCCTGGCTGGAGCGGGTTTCTCAGCGGAAGTATGAGCTCTTCGTCATCGCAGTCAGGGAGGATTCGCAGTAATGAGAATTGCCCTCGTCACCCGGAGCTTCAGCCCCTTAAGCGGTGTCGGAAGGGTCGTCAGTGAACTGGCCAGGTACTACAAAGACCAGATGGGCCATGAAGTTCACATCGTGCTTCCTGCCGGTGAAGCCGTCCATGGAGACTACGAGATTCACCCCGTTTCTATGGTCAAATACACTTTCGAGACCCGGAACCTCAGTTTCTTCTTAAGAAGCGGGGCGCTGCTTCGCCGGGAGAAGTTCGATGTCGCCCACCTCCACGCCCCGTGCCGCTTTGATGACGGGATCGTGACCTGCCACGGAGTTGCGCGAATCGGAATGAACCTGATCAAGACCCTCAGCAAGTCACACCGGAAAGAAGTCCCGCTCCTTTACAGGCTGAGAATCATGCTTTCCTATCCGATGTCCGACTACAACTACCGTCGCGGCCACTACAGGAAGGTTATCGCGCTCTCAAGAGAGATCCGCGATTTCCTCTTGAGCTACTACAAGGTGCCCGAAGACGCCGTCGAACTGCTTCCCAACGGCGTTGATCTTGCCGCATACAACCCGGTTGGCCTCGAAGAGCTGAGGCTGCCCACCCGGAGCCGGCACGGGATTTCAGAAACCGATTTCACCTTTCTGTTTGTGGGAAACTTCTTCAAGCGAAAGGGGCTTGCCTTTGCCATAGAAGCACTGGCCCGGATCAAACGGCCCCATGCCAGACTGCTGGTCGTCGGCAAAGACCAGGTCGACCAGGTGCGATTCGAGGATTACGCCAGGGAGCTGGGGGTGGATGCGCAGGTGATCTTCGCAGGAGCATCCCTTGATACCAGACCATACTACGCCGCCGCCGACGCGTTTCTTTTCCCGAGCTTCTATGACGCGTACCCGCTCGTGAACCTCGAGGCCATGTCAAGCGGGCTTCCAATAATAACCTCCATGAGAACGGGTACGGTTGATATCTTAAGAGATGGGGAGAACGGCCTCATAGTGACCGATCCAACGGATGCTGAGGAGCTCGCCCGGAAGATGCTGGTGCTGCTCGAGGAACCGGCCCTGAGGGAGTCGATGGCCGCGGAGGCCAGAAAGACAATGGAAGCATATTCCTGGGAGACGATCGGCCGGCGGACGCTGGAGATCTATCGCGAAATTCAACGTTGAGTGCTTTGCCGCTATAGAGGGGAGAAGCAATGTCTCGGAGAGTGCTTGTAATAGGACTCGATGGAGCCACATTCGATATCATCCACCCGCTTCTTAAAGAGGGCAGGCTTCCCAACCTGGCACGGCTCATGGACAGTGGGACATCCGGCAACTTGATGTCCACCATCCCCCCGATCACCCCTCCGGCCTGGACATCCTTCATGACGGGCAAGAACCCCGCAAAGCACGGCGTATTCGAGTTCGCACATCATGCCGGGAGCGGGCCCGGCGGCGATCTCAAACTTGTCAGTTACAATTCCATCGCCGTGCCGACCCTGTGGGATATCCTGTCAACCAAGAACAAGAAGATGATCTTGATCAATATCCCCCTCACCTACCCTCCTCCCGCGATCAACGGGATTGTTATCTCGGGTCTGATGACACCGAATGACTCCCGCCACTTCGTGCACCCTCCGGACCTCCAGGAGAAGATCGACCGCGAGGGTTACCGGGTGGACTTTCACCCCTTAACGGACATCGGGACTCGCAAGAAGGAGGAGTGGCTGAGGGACTACTTCGACATCGAAGAGCACCGCCTCAAGACGGCCGTGGAGTTACTCCGGAATCATGAATGGGATCTCTCCATGATCGTTTTCGGTGTGACGGACAGGATCCAGCATTTCTGCTGGAATGAGGTGCGGGAGATGCTGGACAGTTCCTCGTCGCTTTCCGGCTCCGTTGCGGAGGCCTATGAGCTGAGCGACCGTATGGTCGGAGCCCTCCTCGATGAGATCGACGATGAAACCCATGTCGTGGTCCTTTCAGATCACGGCTTTGGAGCGGTCGACAAGGTCTTCTTCGCAAATCGCTGGCTTCTGGATAACGGTTTTCTCCATCTCCTTTCACCATCACCCGGTCACTGGAGGGACGTTTATAGTTTTGCGATCCATCCGGTGCCGGTCCGCGGACTCTTGAACAGGTTTGGCATGAGAGCACTCGCAGAACGCTTGCCGGATGCCATTGCGGGCCTGAAGGTCAGGTTACCCCTCTTCCGGCGAAAAGTCTCTCCCTCGGTTGTCGACTGGGACAAGACGGTTGCCTACTTCGATTCCTTCGGGATCTACGTCAACAGAAAGGGCCGGGAGAGCCATGGCATCGTGGAGACGGATGAGGACTATGAGGCAATCCGCGACCGGATCATATCCCGTCTCTACGATCTGCGTGATCCCGTGACCGGGGACAAGATCGTCGACATCGCCGTCCGGAGGGAAGAGGTCTATTCGGGTCCTCATGTGGAGACGGCGCCCGATGTACTCTTCCAGATCAGGAACTTCTCCTACCTCTTAAACCGGAGCTTCTATTTCCGGCGGCTCTTCATGCCGAACAGGTCGGGCCATCATCGCCTCGAAGGGATCTTCATCGCCAGGGGACCGGGAGTGAAGCGGGGCTCAACAATCACCGGGGCAGAAATCATCGATATGACGCCCACCATACTCTACGAAATGGGTCTTGGAATACCGGATGATATGGATGGAAGGGTACTCGAGTCCATCTTCGAGGCGAAGCATCTGGCCGACCACGAGATGACGTTTGAGCCGGCTGCCCGGTTCAGGCGGCTGGTCGAGCACGATGTCTACACGCCGGAGGAGCTTGAGAAAATCAAGGCTTCGCTTTCGGCATTGGGTTATCTCTCATGATGCGCCGGGTTTGCGTGATCGGCCTGGACGGTGGAACGTGGGACCTGCTCCATCCCTTGGTCGACCGCGGGATCATGCCGAACCTTGGCCGCCTGATGAGCGGCGGGGTTTGCGGTCCGCTCACCACCTGCTTCCCGCCCAGCACCGGCCCTGCCTGGGTCTCGATAGCCACAGGAAGAAACCCGGGAAAGCACGGCATATACAATTTCCTTAAGAATTCAGCCGGCGGACTCGGACAGAGGCTCATCACGTCCGCGGACATACAGGTCAAGACGCTCTGGGAAATACTGTCCGACCACGATCGAAAGGTGGGAGTGATCAATGTTCCCATATCCTACCCGCCCCAGGAAGTGAACGGGTTTGTCGTAAGCGGCCTTATGACGCCGAGCGTAGAGAGCGGGCTCACCTACCCGCGCGATCTCACCGGGGAGATCCTGAAGGAAATCGGTGACTACATTATTACAGTCAGATGGACCCATTACGGACCTCGGAGGGCGCGGGAACTTGTCTCGGACCTTCGACACTGCCACCGGCAGCGAGGCAGGACGGCTCTCTACCTCATGGAAAAAAAGCCCTGGGACTTCTTCATGACCGTCTTCACCGGGACCGACCGGATTCAACATGCTCTCTGGAATTATCTCGATCCGGGCGGCTATCCCGAGGGGCTGGAGAAGGACCCTTCCGTGGAAGCGGATATCCATGAGTACTACCGGGATGTCGATCGGACGATCGGAGAGATTCAGGAGCGTCTTACCAGGGATGACATCCTCCTCATCGTCTCCGACCATGGCTTCGGCGCGATGGCGAAGAAGGTTCACATGAACAGATGGCTTGAGGAAGAAGGCTATCTCAAACTCAAGCGGAGCAGATATCTCACCTCCTCCCTTAAGGAGAAATCCTGGCGGGGTCTGAGGAAGGCGGTGGCGTACGCAGACCGTTGGAAGGTGAGACGAAAACTCATGGCCGGTGACCACGCCAGGACTCTCCGGCGACTTGGAGGCCTGGAGGACCGCTTTACCCAGTTCTACCGGTGTGTGGATTGGAAAAGGACGCGGGCCTTTGTCAGTGCGATCACAGATCAAACAGGTATCTATATAAATCTTGAGGGCCGGAGTCCGCTGGGTACCGTTCCCGTCGGGCAGTATGAGCACTTGCGGGATGAGATTATCGAAAGACTTAAGAGTTTCACGGATCCTGACAGCGGCGAGCCTATCATCACATCTGTCGTGAAGCGTGAAGAGTACTACACCGGTCCTTTCACCAAGTGGGCGCCCGATATCCTGGTAACGATCAAAGACTGTGAGTACAGCACGGACATGTTCCTTTCCGACAGTGTCTTCGAGGTGCCGGATAAACGGTTCGGCTGGGGATGCCACAGAATGGACGGGATCTTCGTGGCGCACGGAGGCCCTGTCAAGCGAGGTGATGCGGGGCACCTGAGTGTCTACGATATCTGTCCGACCGTTCTTTACTTGATGGGACTTCCCATCCCCGACGATGTCGACGGCCGGGCCGCTCTGGATATACTTGAGGACTCGTTTACGCTCGACCGTGAGCCCGAGTATGCTCCCACCGACAAAGCCCAGGCAAGATCGGCGCAACTCAGCGCCGAAGATGAGAATGAGCTGCGCGAGCGCTTGCGGGGATTGGGATATCTGAGTTAAAGGAGACCTGTGGCTTGCCACCGGAGATCACAATAGAAGCCGTATCCGATCTTCCCAGGTTAAAGCAACTCGGCGGGATCTGGAACGGCCTGCTTGCCCGAAGTGCGGTCGACAACCCGTACCTGACCCACGAGTGGTTCCTGAGCTGGTGGGAAGCGTTCGGAGACAAGCGCGATCCCTTGCTGCTTGTTGCGAAGAGAGGCAAGGACATCATCGGTCTTGCCCCCCTGATGAGACACAGCTCCTTCATCCCGGGATGCCGGACCGCGGGTATCGAGTTTGCAGGTGCACCCGACGCTGATTATCACGACTTCATCATCCTCGAGGATCGGGAAGCAGTGCTCGGGCAGTTTATCCGGTTCATCTTCGAGACGGAACACTCCCCTTTCTTAAGACTTTCGGAGTTGTCTGAAGACTCGCCCAATGTCGAAGCCCTGAACATGATTCTGTCCCGGGAGAGAAGCATACGAGGCAGGAAACGGACAATTGCCACGTGCCGGTATCTTCCCGTCGATGCGGGCCTCTCGTGGGAGGAACAGTTCAGACGGGTCAAGCGCAAGATGAGAGGTGACATAAAGAGGTTGCTGAACCGCTACGGTGAGATCGGCGGATTGACATTGACAAGGATCGGAGCGGAAGAGATCGCGGAGAACCTGCCCCACCTGTACCGACATCAC
The DNA here is from genome assembly GCA_043810925.1 of Candidatus Eiseniibacteriota bacterium. GTDB lineage: Bacteria > Arandabacterota > Arandabacteria > Arandabacterales > Arandabacteraceae > Arandabacterum. Next base: position 6,186 of record JBDRNT010000154.1, on the reverse strand, counting down.
GTTGAGCGATTGGTTCACAAGCGCAAACAGAGTATACTTGAAAATCCGGCCCACCGGGAGTTTTTCAGTATTCTGGGGAAGCGTTTCGCGTCAAGAGGGTGGCTCGAGTTCTTGAGATTGGACAGTGACAGCGATTTTGTCGGGATACATTATGGGTTCCGTTACAATGGAAGAGCTTACTGCTATCAGCATGGTCATAACCAGGCTCTGGATCGATACTCTCCGGGCAAGATGGTCCTCTACCATGTGGTAAGGGAGGCCTTTGCGAACGGCCTCAGCATGGTCGATCTCTTGAGAGGGGCGGACGCATACAAATCTCACTGGACAGATCTCTTCAGGACCAACTATGAATTCACATTCTTCGGGAAGGGCAGGTCGGCCCTCGGGTTTTACATCTGGTTTGACAAGGTCAAGCCGTGCCTTCAGCGGATAGCCCCGCTGAGGCTGCTTGCCGCCCGGCGACGGAGACTCGATAGATGACCAGACGTATGAGAGCAGTTGCCGAATACTGGCTGAGAAGGCTGAGGCGGTTTGTCCATACAAGACAGCTGCTCTACGTTTTCGCCGCCTCGACTCATGACGCAAAGTCCGAGTGGTTCGCCGGGAGCGGTTCCGAAGGGCTACCGTCCGATGTCCCGGTCACATTCCGTCCGGGAGAAGAGCGGGACCTTGAGGCTATTTCGGAACTGGCCGGTGGAAGAGATCTCGATGAGATGCGGCGGTGGCTTAAGGCGGGGCACCGCGTGTACGTGGTCTTCGACCGGGAGAAACTCGTCTACTTCGAGTGGGTGGCCTTCCATGATTTCTTCGATCCGTATCTCAAGATAACCATTCCGGTCAAAGATGACGAGTGCTTCGCGTTTGATGCTTTTACCCATCCGGAATACAAGCTCAAGAACATTCTGAGGGCGGCCTCGTCAAAGATTGCGCTCGACTGTCACCACCGGCACGGGAGACAGAAGATCATGGCCTGTGTGGACTCCGTGAAGTGGCCGCTCTACCAGAAGCTCTACAGAATTACGGGGCTCGGAGAGGTGCATCCGGTGGCGGAGATTACGCGAATCCGTCACTTTGGGATCTGGAAGTGTCACATCACGAAAATGCGAGGAAGCGAACCCTGATGGATGTTTCAGTAGTCATTATCACCTTCAACTGCTGGCATCACCTCGAGCGATGTCTGCGCTCCCTATACAAAAAGGTGACGGGGATCGACTTCGAAGTCATCGTTATCGACAACAATTCCGTCGACGGTACGCGTGAGCATATCAAAAGCGAGTTCCCTGAGATCACCCTGATCGAGAACCCGCGCAACATGGGAGTCGCCCGGGCCAGGAACCAGGGTATCCGTATTGCCCGGGGGAGGTACGTTCTCATATTAGACGCGGATGTCGAGATCGTTTCAGATGACTTTCCATCCCTCCTCTCTTACATGGACAGTCATCAAGAGGTCGGGATAGCGGGCTGCACGCTCATGGCCGAGGACGGTTGCGTTCACCCATCGGCAAGGACTTTCCCGAGACCGGTCCACGTTCTGCTGAGAAGGTTGTCTTATATCGGACTCGTCAAGACCAGCCGGATCCTCAAGCACCATCACCTGGCGGATTGGGATCGAAAGGCACCGAGAAGCGTCGACATGGTCGAGGGAGCCTTTCAACTTATAAGAAAAGGCGTGATCGATGAGATCGGGCTTCTGGATGAGCGCATGTTCTACGGTTTTGAGGATGCGGACTACTGCGCGAGAGCGATCAAGGCGGGTTATGACGTAATCTGTTACCCCGCTTTCATCGGGATACACTTTCTTCAGGGGATCACGAGGGGGAACCCGTTTAATAGAATGGCGGTCGAGCACTTTCGATCTTACACCCGTTTCTATCGAAAGCACAGGGGACTCATACTAAGCCGATGAACCGTTTTGAGCGTTATGTACTTAAATGTCTGGGAGCATTCGGAGAGAAGATCAAGCGGAAGACCCTCCCTCCCATCCTCACCTATCACTCCATTGACAGCAGTGACTCCGTGGTATCGGTCTCTCCCGGAGAGTTCGCCTGGCAGATGAGATACCTTAAGGAGTTCGGATTCGAGACGGTGCTCTTAAGGGACTACCTGGCCAATCGTGGTACCAAGCGATTTTCTCCGGGCAGAGTCGCGGTCATCACTTTTGACGATGCCTTCAGAAGTGTCAAGGAGCAGGCACTTCCTGTGATGCAGGAGCTTGGATTCACGGGGACGGTGTTTGTCCCGACGGCCCATGTCGGTGAAACCCCCGGATGGCGCATGGACTCGGGGCTGCCCGCGTCCCCTCTGATGGACTGGAGCGAACTCAGCGCAATGCTCGAGGCGGGTTTTGATGTCCAGAGCCATACTCACAACCATCGCTCGCTCGCCGCTCTGGACGCGCCGGAGATCGAGCAGGAACTCGAGCAGAGCCGCAGTGCGATCGAAACCAACCTCAACCATCAAGTGGATCTTCTGGCCTACCCCTACGGTGACTACACCGACACGGCCATCGGTCAATTGATGAAGGCAGGATTTAGAGGGGCCGTAAGCGTAGAGTTCGGACTCAACCCACCCGGGACGGATCCATTCCGACTCAAGCGCGTCGGGAGTGCGCACTTTTCCGACCATGCTGCGTTCAGGGCCTGCGTCTGGGGAATGTACGGCCCCCTGCTCACCATGAAGAAAATAAGGATACGGGAGAGTGCCGAACAAACACTCTCCCGTCCATAGCTTACAAAAACCGACTACTTGTACCCTGCCTTGATCTCTCCCCAACTCCAGGTGCTGACGCCCCCCGATGTTGAGTCGTCGGGATAAAAGCCAAGTAGCTCGCACCCACTACCTACCGTCACCGTTGCACAGGATGCGTCATAGGCAGTGCCCAGCTCCACTTCGAGACAAAGCGTGTAACATCCGGGTGGCGTTCCCGGCGGAAGAGGCAGACCGATACTCCGCCTGATGGGCACACCCGCCGGCACATTCACACTGAACTTAGCCGATCCGACAACCGTGCCGCACTTCGCTGCAGTCGCTGTGAACTGTGCCAGACCTGGCTCGGCGCCGCAGTTACCGCCCTGGAAGTACAGACTCAGAACATCACCACGTACGCCCGGGACAATTTCGGCGCCGAGGCTGATGTTGACGCAGTCTTCGGCAGCCGCGGGTATCCCCACAAGGATCACCACAAGCGCGGTCGCCAATGTTAGCCATTTTGTCATGCTTGAAACACCCCCTTTCCTTTTCGGTAATTCACAACCATATTTGCTTTATCCGAACTCTGCCATAACCCGGCACACAAGTCAATCTTTTTTTGGAGAAAACGGACTGCGAAAGGGCGTGTCATGCCACTGCTTGGCCTTTCTGTGGCCCGTTCCGCCGGTTGGACCGTGTTTGGAGGTACATGCTAGGGTTCTATGTAGGGCCTTGACTGACGATACAGCTCAATACGCGCAGCTATTCCGGCGGCCAGATCATGAGCCTCTTGCGTCTTGGCCAAGTCCAGCGCGACCTGCGCTTCCGTCAATGCCTTCCGGTACTCTCCGCCGGCAGCGTAGGCGGCAGCCAGTGTATCCAGGATCTCAGCCGCCTTACGCCCCGTGAGCTCCGACGCGCGCTCGGCAAGGCGGATAGCTTCTCCGGGTTGCCTGAGGCCGGCATCGGGGATGGTCGCCAGCATCCACGCAATCGTGTTGAGGATGACAGGGTCGTCAGGTTTCTGCTTGAGAGCCAATCTCAGGCTCTCGAGCGCCTCAGCGTAGTCTCCTTTGGCGGCAAGTGCCGTACTCATGCGGTATCGCGCCCCGACAGAGTTGGGATCACCTTGGAGCGCCCGGCGATAATGCTCGATCGCCTCCTCCGGTTTGCCCCGGTTCTCAAGGGAGATTCCCAGATTGTAGTGTGCAGAGGTGTGCTGGGGGGAAATGGCCAGGGCTTGACGGAAATGTCCAATCGCTTCGTCGATTTCTCCCTGCCTGGCCCGCACAATTCCGAGTTTGCACCATGCGTTGGCATCGTCAGGCCCAAGGGCCAGCCCTTGACGATAGCTCACGGCGGCCTCTTCGAGCTTGCCCTGCGATGATAGAGCGGAGCCCAGGTTGAAATAGACAACAGAGAGCTCGGGTCTGAGCTCCAGGGCCCGGCGATAGTGGGAAACCGCCTCGTCCAATCTGGCTGAAGCCAAAAGGGCGTTACCGAAATTGGCATGCGCTTCTGCAAAGTCAGGATCGACCTCGAGCGCCTGCTCGTAGTGCTTGATCGCCTCCGCGCCCTCACCCTTCGACTCAAGCATCATAGCCAGATTGACATGGGCCTTGGGATTTGCAGGGTCCAGCCTGAGTGCCTCCTGAAGAACGCTTATCGCCTCATCTGTCCGGCCCAGCCAACCCAGCGCGTCACCGAGGTTAATGCGGGCACCGACATGGTCCGGCTTCAGTCTTAGAGCCTGGCGGAAATGCTGAATAGCCTCCTCACCCCTGTTGTCGCCGGCCAGTGCGATCCCGAGGTGGATGTGTGCAATCCAGGCTTGAGGGTTCCTCCGGACGGTATCCTGCCAGAGAGTGTATTGACTGCCGCACACCACCGCCCTCTCCCAGGTCAGGATTGACAGGAGAGCAAGAGTGATACAGGCACCGGCCATCCCTATCCGCTTTCCCGCCGTCGATCGCCGTCCCAGCGCGGTGGCCGCCCCTACCACCAGGGCTATGGGTCCGATCACTGCGACGTACTGAAGGTGGTCCGCGACAAGTGAAAGACGATAGAAGGACATGTTGAAGAAGCCCAGCACAGGCAGAAGCATCACCACGAAATAGGCCATCATCACCAGCAAGGGACGGCTCCAGGACAAGCGGTATCGCCAGGCCAGACCCACGACGAGGATGAGTCCCAGCAGCGGTAACCACGCCAGGAGCTGCCCGGGGTCGACGTTCCAGAGAGGATAGACCATCGACAGGCGGATCGGGAGGAGGGCCTTGTAAAGATAGAACCAAACGCACCAGCCTGACCCCGCAAGTCGCGACAAGAAGCCGCCTGGACGGACAACCTGTTCGCCGATCGCTCCATGGTACTGGTAGTAGACCGTCACCAATCCGAGCGCAAATGACATCACGAAGAACGGGACGGCACGTCTGATATCGACCCTTGAGATCCGTCTCCTGCGCCACCAGGCCAGCACCAGCAATGCCGGCGGCATCATCACAACAGATGTCTTGGCAAGCAGTGCCAACAAGAACATCACAAGCGCTAGAACGTAAGACGAGCGCTTGCCGCTGGCTTCAAACCGCAGGTAGATCAAGATCGAAACGGCAAAGAGCAGCATTGATAGGGTGTTCTTCCGCTCGGCAATCCAGGCCACCGAGGCCGCGGTAACCGGATGGACTGCGAAGACGGCCGCAGCAAGATATGCACCTGGCATGCCCGACCGCCTGAGTATCCGCCAGATGACTATCGCCGATAACGCGTGCAGGATCACATTGACTACGTGATAGCCCGTTGCATCCAGGCCCCAGAGCCTCCACTCCAGCCACAGCGTCGTTGAGCTCAGGGGGAAATAGTCCATCGGCTTGGTCGTAAGCCAGAAGTCATGCAGGCCGTGCGGTGAGCGGATCATATCGTTATCGGTGAGCAGCAAATCATCGTCCCAGATGAACCCTGCTTTCATGGCAGGGATAAAGACGACCACAGTCAGGGCCGCCAGACCCAGCGAGGCAATTATGAGACGCAGGACCCTGCGCCTGTAGGGAGCGCAAAGCCGCGTCCTGCAGCTCGATTCACCCGGATCCTGCCGCCTCCGGCTCATATTCGAAGGCCCCACCCTTTCAGGATTGACTCCGCGGCAAAGCATACGCACGCTGACCGCACATCACCTGTCCAGACATTGATACCATCCCTCACTGCAGATCTGCAAGAGCCTATTCAGGTTAAGAGCCAATCTGGCTGATCAGGGACCGAATGGATAGTCCCCCCCGAGGAGGATTCGCTGACTCTCTAATTTGGTACCAGCTTACAAATTACCTTACAAATTACCCGGGCTCATGCTGGAAATTAGCAGAGTGTCACGAATGGCACTAACTTAAGACCAGATCAAGTCATGCTCGTGGCTTACGCTTTGTGACCCCTTTTGTGGTGGCGTCGAGTATCTTGAGGGATAGTTCTCGCATCTGTCTGGTGATTTCCTCCATTTTTCGATGATTC
>JBDRNT010000153.1:0-5359 GCA_043810925.1 Candidatus Eiseniibacteriota bacterium | reverse complement strand
ATGGCAGACTTGTGCAAGAGATCCTGCATGAGATCAGGGCCTCTGGACGCCACGCAGCACTCTGGAACGGGGTAGATGATGCAGGTTGCCGGGTGAGCCCAGGCCTGTATTTTGTGCGTCTTGAGTCAACGGGGATCAATGACACACATAAAGTCATTCTTCTGAGGTGAGTGTGCGGGTTCCGATGGGATCGGGTGTTTTTCTCGAGATTCCGCGGCTATTCATCAATGGGTTGATGATCTTTTGCCTGTCAGGGGCTTAGATTGATCTTAGATATTGCTGGCTGGCGGCCGCTTGACCCATAAGAGCGCCTTCGTCACGGTCTTGTCGCTAACCGAGAACTTCTTGGCAATCACCGAATGACTGAGTCCCAGTTCATGTAAGTGGTACGCCTTACCTGCTATTCGCTGATATACCGTAAGCGTCCGGTGAAGCCATCTTGCGAGGGTGTGTAGTTGGTGTGATATTTCTCGGCGAGAGGTGCAGATGTGCGTGGTGCACATGTGCGAGCGGAGCCGAGGAGGCAAGAGATGACACGAAGTAGACAGGGACATGGCGAGAAGGCGCGATACTGGCGTGGAGTGATCAGTAAGGCTGCGCGTAGCGGGCTGTCGATCCAGGCGTTTTGCAAGGCCGAAGGAGTGAGTGCGGGCCAGTTTTACGTATGGCGTCGGAAGTTGAAGGCGAGGGAGCGGGTTCGGCAGACGGGGTCACCTCGAGGTGCCACTTCGTTTGCCCTTGTGAGCGACGGCAAGGAGTCGGCGTCAGCGGGTATCGAGTTGGTTCTGGCGGGCGGGAGCCGTTTGCGGATCTCCAAGGGAGTAGATCGGGAGACGCTGGCCGAGGTGGTGGCAGTTCTGGATGGGAATAGATGCTGAGTTTCCCCGCAGCGATCCGGGTGTATCTGTGCACACGTCCGTGCGACATGCGGCGCTCCTTCGATGGCCTATCGATGATGGCAGAGCATATCATCCGGATGAATCCGTTCTCAGGTCATCTGTTTGTGTTCTGCAACCGGCGTAGCGACCGGGTGAAGATTCTCTATTGGGATCGAGATGGGTGGGCGATCTGGTATAAGCGCCTGGAGGTGGGGACGTTTGAGTACCCGTTCAGCGATACGGGTCGCAAGGAGATCGCGGCCTGGGAGTTGGGTGTGCTGCTTGAGGGGATAGACCTAACGAAGGGCCGGCGGCGGAAGCGTTACAGCCTGCCGTCGGCTTCAGGAGTGACTGGAGGAGGTGGTGTAAGCCGGGGGGAGTAAAAGAAGTTTCAGGGAGGTGCGTTTTTTTATTGACAGGAGCCGACAGTTTAGTTATCCTGTCGGCATGGATATTGACGAGATCCAAAAACGCATCGAGGCGATTAAGCGGGAGTTGGCGGGTCTGGGGCCTCTACACCCGGGCAGTGTGAGCAAGCAGTACAATATCTGTGGCACACCGGGCTGCCGATGTAAGGATCCGAAGCGGCCTAAGAAGCACGGGCCATACTATCAACTGAGTTACACCTGGGCAGGGCGGCACACGACGCGCTTCGTTCGCCCGGATCAGTTGGCGGCGATGACGCAGAAGGTGGAGAACCACCGGCGGCTTCGGGACCTGGTTAGTGAGTGGATAGCTCTTTCGGTAGAGCTGGAGCGGCTGGAGAGGGCTGAGGCCAGATGAAGATAGACCGGAACAACTTACCGAAAGATATCGACGAGTGCCATGCGCTGATTGCCGAGTTAGTCGGGGAGTTGGACTTAAAGGAGCGACGGCTGCGGCGAGTGCTTCATCAGTTGGAGAAGTTGCTGAGGTGGCGTTACGGGCCGAAGCGTGAGCGGGTGGATCCTAACCAGTTATTCCTGTTCGCGGTGGGGCTGGTAAGGACGGGGCATGACATAGAGGCCAGGCGGGCTGAGGCGCCGAAGAAGGAGCCGAGACGTGCGCCGCACGGTCGGCAGCGCCTGCCTAAGCATCTTCAGCGGCACCGGGTGGTGCATGATCTTGGCCCGGATGAGCGGCAATGCCGAGAGTGCCAGGAGGAGCTTCGTCACATTGGTGAAGAGAAAAGCGAGCGGCTGGAGTATGTGCCGGCCTCCTGGTTTGTGATCGAGGATGCATGTCAGAAGTACGCCTGTCCGAGGGGCTGCACGCTGGTTACGGCCCAGAAACCGATGCAGCCTATAGAGAAGGGGCTGGCTGGGCCGGGGCTTTTGGCGCATGTGGCGGTGAGCAAGTATGCTGATCACCAGCCGCTTCACCGGCAGGAGGTGATGTACAGACGCCAGGGGGTAAGGCTATCGCGCAAGACCATGTGTGACTGGATGCGTCGCACTGCTGAGCTGGTGAGTCCTCTTTTCGAGGAGATGAAGAGACGGGTGCTGACCTCTAAGGTGCTTCAGACTGACGATACACCGGTTGGCGTTCTCGATCCTGAGTTGACAAGGACCAAGACGGGCAGGATATGGACGTATGTAGGAGATGGGGAACATCCTTACACGGTCTATGATTACACGCCGAGCCGGAGCCGGGATGGACCCGAGGCTTTTCTTGAGGATTTCAGGGGGTTTCTACAGGCGGATGCGTACTCGGGTTATGACGGGCTGTACAAGGATCCCGAGCGGGACGTGACGGAGGTGGCCTGCTGGGCACATGCGCGGCGCAAGTTCTACGAGGCGCAGAGTTCGGATCTTATGCGCTCGATGGTCATGCTGGCCTACATCCGGTTGCTCTACGATGTGGAACAGGAGGCCCGGGATCGGGCGTTGGACAGTGCGCGGTGCCTGGCGCTTCGCAAGGAGAAGAGTGTACGGATCCTTGAGGACATCGAGGCGTATCTGAGACAAGAACGGGCCGCCGTGTTGCCCAAGAGCCCGGAGGGCCAAGCCATCTCATATGCCCTCTCCAACTGGGAGGCACTCACCCGTTACTGTCAAGATGGGGACCTTCAGATCGACAACAACGGTGCGGAACGATCGCTTCGTGGGATTGCCCTGGGTCGAAAAAACTGGATGTTCTTTGGAAGTGACACCGGCGGCCGCACCGCCGCTGTGTTGACCAGCTTCACCACCACGTGCAAGCGTGTCAACATCGATCCATTCGCCTATCTGCGCGATGTCTTCGACCGGATCAGCGCTCATCCTGCCAATCGCCTCGAAGAACTCCTACCCGACAAATGGAAAGCCGCACATGAAACTGCGGCTTCGCACTGATACCCTTTCCTATCGATATCTCGACGTCCCCGCCACTCATGTACAAGCAGATGTGTGTTCACCGGACGCTTACGAATAGCAATGGGTGGGTTGCGAGGATCGGCCATAATGTAGTGACAGAGACAATTTGGCTACATATCGATTTAGCTTGACATTACAGTCGGTAACGGGTACTTCTTGCGGTGACAGGAGGTGCCCATGTTTCTGCGCATAGTGAAGGCCCGTAGCGGTGGCCAGGTGCGTGAGTATCTGCGCCTGGTGGAGACCTATCGAGAGGGAGGCAAGGTCAAGCAGCGAGTGGTCCAGACGCTTGGACGTAAGGATCAGTTGGCGGCACACATCGATGGCTTGATTGCAGTTTTGGCGCCTGAGCGAGTTAAGGGTCTGGGACATCTAAAGGCGGGTTCTGCACTGAGTTGGGGGCCGGTGGTTGTGGCTCGGCATCTTTGGGATGAGTTGAATCTGGCTTCGATCTTGCGGCGTTGCTGTAGGAGTCGCGAGGTAGCGGATCGAGCATTTGTATTGGTCTGCTCCCGACTTTGTGCGCCATCGAGCGAGCATGGTCTGGCATGGTGGTTGGAAGAAGCCTACGTGACCGACAGTCGAGGGCGGCGTTATGTTCCTTCGTGGAAGCGGTCGGGACGTGTAAAGGTAGATTCACGACAGTTGGCATGGTGGTACCGCACGCTGGACGGTTTGCTCTCTGGCAAGGAGGCAATAGAGCGTGAGGTGTATCTGCACTTGAGAGACCTGTTTTCATTGAAGGTAGATGTGATCTTCTATGATGTGACGTCGAGTTATTTTGAGGGGCATGGACCTGAGGGTTTGGCCCAGCATGGGTATTCCCGCGACAAGCGGTCTCGATCCCCGCAGATACAGGTGGGCGTTGTGATGGCAGGAGGCTGGCCGATATCGCATCATGTGTTTGACGGTAAGATCAAGGATCATCAGACGGTCAAGCGAGTGGTAGGAGATCTTCGGGAGCGTTTTGAAGTAGGTAAGGTGATCTTTGTAGGAGACCGCGGCATGGTGACACGGGAGACGATCAGGTGGCTTAGGGCGGAGGGTCTCTCGCACATAGTGGGTTGGAGACGTCGTCGTAATGGGCGGGTCGATAAGTTACTGGAAGAGGTCCGGTGGAGAGAGCCAGTGCTTTCGGGTGATCTTGGAGTGTATGAATTAAAGGAAGGAGAAGAGCGGGTTGTTATTGTGAAGAGTCCCGAGCGAGAGACCTATGAGCGCGGGATGCGGCGGCGTGTGATGCGCCGGGCTTGGCCGAAGCTTCAGGCCTTAAGTGAGCGAGTGTCGTCGGGCAAGTTGAAGGATGCCGGCAAGATAGGTGCAGCGGCTCAGCGTATTCTCTCAAAGAGCCATGGATATCGCTACTTCAGTTGGAGTGTGAGTCCGGAGGGTAAGTTCGAGGCCTGGCTTGATCGGGAAAAGTTACGTAAGGAGATGCGCTTGGAGGGCACCTATGTGATTGCCACCGACCAGGATGATCTCTCCGCGTTGGAGGTAGTAGAGGCATACAAGCAGTTGGCGGGTGTGGAACGTGCCTTTAGGGAGAGCAAGGATTTCTTGGAGTTGCGGCCTATCTGGCATCGTAGTGAGGCTCGAGTAAGAGCGCATGTATTTGTGGTTGCGCTGTCGTTCCTGCTGTATAGGGCCTTGGAGAAGGCACTTCACGAAGCTCGGGTGGATCTGAGCGCCCGGCAGGCACTGCGGGCACTGGAGAGTGTGCGATTGGTTGAACTGAAGGTCAACGACAAGTCCACTTGGTTGGTATCAAAGCCAACTACTCATGCACGAGCAGTGCTGAAGGCACTTGGTCTGGGTCAACTTGAGCCTCCACAGATGACCGCAGGCACAGTGATGTAGTGACAACTTTGGGCCTCGCCGCTTGAAAAATCAACAACTTAGCCCCCAAAAACGTCAAACATGGGCTAGGGGTCTGTCCGGAATCGGCACTCGCCGGTTCCCGGAACTTTCCTCCGTTTTACGGGTCTAGAAAGACAGGGCCGGATCAAGGCAGGGATCAAGCAGGGTGAAAGGAAGGTGGTTGTGATGAAGCGGCTCCGAGAGTTCTTGCTTGTCTGTCTCCTGGTTGGCGCTTTCGCCGGCTTGGCTCATGCCGACGGTTTCCTCATCCCCGGGCGCTGGCCTCCTCCG
>JBDRNT010000152.1:0-6104 GCA_043810925.1 Candidatus Eiseniibacteriota bacterium | reverse complement strand
CCATCCTACCGACTCTGTCTCGGTTATCTGTAGAATATCCAGTAAAGACAACCTAACGTTTTCTGAAAGTATTGCCAATGCATAATAATGCATAATACTGAGTAAAATTTCCAACATTCCGCTTGAAAGTCGCCACTTTTTGAGCATCGCCCGGAATCTCTCAATCTCCAGGGTTCTCCCGCAGGAATGAAGATTACTTGTACCGCCAAAGCAAGTCACCTGCGGATCACGAGTCCATAAGCTCATGGCTATCGATTGCTTCCGTGGAAGCTGAACTCGTTGTAGAACTGAGTAGAAGGTAGGCCATACTATTCTTCTGCAACTCAGATTAGTCCTCGTGCCATGTCTTCGTCACTTTTGTTTCTGCAGGGGTATACGGCGCTCTGATAGTTTTCTAGATCGATGAGGTTGGGGCTGTAGAAGCGGTTGTCGTCCTTGATATACAAAGGGGCCAAAGGGATCAGCTTGTTGGATGGAGTCGGAGAATATCGCCCTCACTTCCAGATAGTCTTTCCCTGAAGGCTTTTTCTTTTCACCTACGGTGTTGTTTGTGTGCCACATGGGGATCTGACCGAGGGATTCAATTCCCGCCTTTTCCATTTTCCACTGGATCACGAGAACTCCAATCTGAAAGTACGTGAGAGTTCTCCGGCCATGAACGGATCTACACTACCTGCGCTGCGGCTTTCCGGGGAGTCCTATTCGTTATTTTTTTTAGACGCTCGCGATCGTTCCTTATACCGCTCGACATCTCCGCATTGATTTCGACGTAGCCATTTGCAGAACCATTGCCTTGAGGAATTCACTTGAGATTCAGAGTTGCGACCTCAGTCACAGAGGTTGCTTCCAAATACAGCTTCAGCGCGTTTTTACGAGTCTGTTCTTCCTCAGCTTTGACCATTGCGAATCCTCCAATAGATTCTGCAATACTCCGACACGTGTGTTCAGCTGTTGCCCGGCATAACTGTCGCGGTATCCGCTTTCCCGGGAATACATGCCGAAATGCTGATGTCAGGGTTTTTGAGCGTTTCCACGTGTGGGCTCTGGTGAACCCCAAGAAACAAGACAACCCGTTTGGCCTGTGCAGGGGCCGAGAATGCCGTGGTCTATCGGGTGAAAGTCCCAGCTGCCCTGACGACTTTGAGCTTTGAGGGTAGGTGCAACCAGGGGGGGGAACGAGTACGGGAGTTGGAACATAAAGGAATGATTGCAGCCTCGAAAGGCGCCCGTCATAGAAATTGCATTGTGACGATCATTCAGTGTGCCGAACCTCTTTGACACAGAGTGAGACCGAGGCTTCCCAGGGATGACGCTGCAGGGTAGGGATCCCGACAGCCATACAAGGACTACGGAGATAACATCAGGATAGGCCATCTTCAAGCAGGGGTCGAGAGCAACCTGCGAGGACTTCCCAACGAGGCTACAAACCGAAGAAAGTGAAGAGGATTTTGGTCCACTCATGAGCCCATACGTCACATACGAACTATGAAGGAGGGGTAATGCCTTCTGTTGTACTGCTTGGACAGCATACTACAGATGCACAAGATTCTGCCTTGTTCCAAAAAAACTGCGATTCCGGTGCTCGGCTGCAAAGCAGCGCACTGCGATCGCTCGAAGAGCCGTCTGAAAGCATCCTTAGCCAAAACCTGCAATTCTGTTGTTTATCACTATGATACCAGCTCCAAGGATTGCCCCCAGTGCGTTTTTTCAAGCCGATTGGTATCTGTAGTCACTTGATGCTGCCGTCTCTTTTCCGGCTACTCACCCACCGGAAGCCACTGATCCTCATATTCCTCGGCAGGCAATCCCGAGATAAACAAGAAGTGCGAACAGCAATCATACTCAATCCATCCCCGATCTCTCGTTTCCTGTGAGGGGCGTCACATTACACACCCTTCTCACCCAAGGCTAAGTGCAGCTGCACCGTTGGTGGCCGCCAACACCTCTATCACTATTTGGTAAGCCACACCGAGGCGCATCACTCCAATTGGAGCACCCCCTGAGCCTTCTGCTCATAGCTGCGTATCAACCCGGCAACGGCCTTGTCGACAAGCCGCTTCTGCTTCACGATGTGAAATTTGGCTGCACGCTTTTTCAATTCCTCTTTGACAGAATCCTCGATATCCGGTGATTCGAGCAGACGAAGATATGGGGGTTTCGGTTCATCATAGATTTTCTTCACACGAGCTCCGATTCTGGTTTTCTCAACGATTCTCACCGACGGATAGTAGAAGTTCAGAAGGGGGCACAAATGGCTGTAAACCTCCTGCAAAGCGCTAAACTCCTGTTGCGTGTCGAAGCGGTAGTATCCCACGGTCCGTCTAACGGCCAGATCATTTTTCTGTTCAACAAAACAATTATCATTTTTTCGGTAAGGACGCCCCCGGGTAAAGGCAATATGATGGTCATTGCACCAACTCCACAGCTGGTGATTGATGAACTCACCCCCATTATCGCTGTCGATGCCTTTTATAAGTTATTTGGAATATCAATCTGTGCTACAGTGGCCTCTGGGTCCCTGGGATGACGGAAGGACAGACCGAGAAGAGGAGGAAGAGATGGCGAGACCTGTAGATTTTCAGAAGATTCGGTGGGAACGTTACCCCTCGGTACACAGAGATCCTCTGGCCAGAGGATGGCTTGAGCGGCAAGCCCTCCTGGGTCTGGCAGCCAACACTGTCGATGCCTACGGACGAGCCCTCCAAGATTTCCTCAGCTACTGCGAACGATGCGGTAACGTGGCGAAAGCCGCCACGCGGGAGCAGATTGCTCTCTTCGTGGGCGATCTGCGCAGTCGTACAGGCTCTCACGGAAAGAACACGGTGAGGCTTGATTCAGGATGCAGTCTGTCGAACGCGACGCTTCAGCAGAAACTCACCGCGGTGCGGCTGTTTTTCGACCACCTGATAGAGGACGGCGTGCGCGAAAGCAACCCCGTGGGTCGAGGTCGCTACACCGCGGGCAAGGCCTTCGGAAGCCCCAAAGGCGAACGGGGGCTACTCCCGCGGTTCAAGAAACTTCCCTGGATCCCAAGCGAGGAACAGTGGCGAGCATTTCTGGACATCGCCCGCACTGAATCGATCCGTAACCGCCTGATGATTGGCCTTGCCTACGATGCCGGTCTTCGTCGTGAGGAGCTGTGTCTGCTCGAAAGCGAGGACATCGATCCGGCGTACAGGCTGTTAAGGGTACGAGCCGAAACGACGAAAAGCGGCCGGGAACGAAGGGTGCCGTATTCGGTTATCACAGGGGAGTTACTACGGCTCTACCTGCATCAGCGTCACAGCATGAGTCAGCGTCGTGGGCCGCTGCTTCTCTCCGAGTCGCGTCGTAACTGGGCGGCTCCCATCAGTCTGTGGACGTGGTCGAAGGTGATGCGGCGGCTTGCTTGCCGGGCAGACCTGCCGCAGTTCTCGACACACACATTGCGCCACCTCTGCCTCACCGACCTGGCTCGGGCCGGCTGGGAACTGCACGAGATCGCCACCTTCGCCGGTCACCGTAACCTCGAGACGACTCAGCAGTACATCCACCTCTCGGGCCGTGAGTTGGCAGCGCGCATCGGTGAGGGGATGGAGCAGCTTCATGCGAGGCGCATCCTGAGCCTCTCCTCCTCGGAGCCAGGAGGAAAGCGGTGAGCGTGCGACTGTCGGCCCAGCCCTCTTGCCCCGAGCCTCGCTACCGCTGGGTCTCGCCGCTTGAGGGACGTTGCTACCTGCGGGATGCTCGGCTCTCGGTGGCCGAGGAGAGGGCGCTGGGCGCTCTGCTCGGTAGCCGAAGACGCTGGGGCGAGGGGTCTCGAGAAGTGATGAAACGCACCCAGGCAGCTCTAGGGAGACTCCTTGAGCCGTTGCGGGATGCCCTTGCTCTCATTCCGGGAAAGGCGCCGATCCAAGACGCTGCGGCCGCCTACCTATTGCGGGGGTGCGGCCGCTACCGACTCTCCTACTGGGGCTGGTCGGCCGAACCGTGGTCCCGTGTTCTGGGAGCCACCCGAAGCGAGTTTCTCGAGGAACACGGAGGAGCGGTGGATGCGGAACTAAGACACCAGATGATGGCGATCGCCTATCACCTTGGCTGTTTCCGCGATGTCAGCCGCTTTGGCCATTTCAAGCGCGAAACCCTCGCCCTCAAAGTCTTTGGCGAGGCGGCCGTGGAGGCCGCCGTCGAGCCGGTTTGCCGGATCCTTCTTCAGTGGGGCTACTCGAAGAGCCAGAGAGGAGTGGCTACCTCCACCGTGTGTGAAATCCTGCTCCAGCTCCAGACTGCCCACCTCGAAGGAATCGGGGAGGCAGATCTTAAGAGTTTTCGGACTGGCAAAGGGGCGAGCCGCCGCGCGAGTGTGCTTCAGATCAGTAAGGCCCTCGCCCACATGGAAATTCTCGAACGCCCCCTCGACGTCGCTCCCTACGGCGGGAAGACTGAAGCGGCGGGGGAGCCGCGACGCACCGTGGAGGGAGTCTCATCTGAGTGGTTGAGCTGGGTGCTGCGCTGGGAGAACACCTCCACTCTGGCACCGAAGACCCGCACCTCTACTCGTAACGCCCTCTGCAAGGTGGGCCGCTGGTTAGCTCAGCTCTACCCCCACATCCAACACCCCGGCCAGTGGGATCGAGACCTATCGGCCCGCTATGTGGCGGCGGTCGATCGGATGCGGGTGCTCGACTACTCAGGTCCTCGTGTCCGCTCGGTGCAACGTCGTGGGGAGCCGCTTTCGGCGCGCAGCAAGGATCGCTACCTTGCGGAGATGCGGCTCTTCTTCCGCGATTGTCAGGAGTGGGGCTGGATCCCAAGGCGATTCGATCCAGGACGGGTCTTCGCCACCCCCCGCTCGGTGAAAGCTCTCATCGGGCCGGCACCGCGCACGATCGGCTCCGATACGTGGGCCAAGCTGCTGTGGGCGGGGCTGAGTCTCACGAGGGAGGACCTCAAAGCCACACAGACCGGCCCCTACTATCCGGTTGAGTTTGTCCGCGCCGTCGCCATCGTGTGGCTGTTTGCCGGCTTACGGAGTAACGAGATCGTGCGGCTGCGAGTAGGAAGCATGCGGTGGCCCGAAGTGAGTGTGAGTGCAGGCTCCGAGAGCTCCCCGGACAGCCGGATCTGCTATCTCGATATCCCGGTGAGTAAGACTTTTACGGCGTTCAGCAAACCGGTGGATCGGCTCGTGGGGGAAGCGATCGAGGCCTGGGAGCAGCTTCGTCCGTCTCAGCCTGTCGCGCTCGATGCAAAGACGGGGGAGGCGGTAGACCTACTCTTCTGTTACCGAGCTCGACCGCTACCGAGGGAGTACATCAACGGCTCTCTGATCCCTTTGCTCTGTCGTAAAGGCGGGATGCCCACAGCCGATGCCCGCGGAAACATAACCAGCCACCGCGCCCGGGCTACGATCGCAAGCCAACTATTCAACGCCCGTAAACCCCTCAGCCTGAGTGAATTGCAGGCGTGGCTGGGCCACCGCTCCCCTCAGAGTACCCAGAGCTACGTCGGTATCACCCCGACGAGGCTCGCCCGCGCATACGCCGATGCCGGCTATTTCGCTCGTAATATGCGGGCAATCGAAGTGCTCATCGATCAGGATGCGGTCCGTAACCTCTCGGCTGCCCAAGGAGGAGCCTGGCGGTACTACGATCTGGGTCACGGAGTGTGTGCCTATGAGTTCTTCGAGCAGTGTCCGCACCGCATGGCCTGCGCACGATGCGACTTCTACAGCCCGAAAGAATCAGCACAGATGCAACTGCTGGAAGCGAAAGGAAATCTGTTGCGCCTGCTTCAGGAGTTTCCGCTGACCGAGGAGGAACGCGCCGCCGTTGATGGCGATCTTGTTGCTCTTGAGCGACTCGTCACGCGGCTCGCCGAGGAGCCCACCCCCTCAGGGAAGACCCCCAAGGAGCTTAACCCATGAAGCGTTGCCGTCTGCTTAGGCCAAGAGGGCTCATCACTCACGCGCTCACCTCACCCCCACAGCTGTCCACCAAGACCGTGCAAGGCAATCTATGTGAGCCGCTGAAGACGCTTAACAAGCAGCAGATTGTCAGGCATACCCACAAAAAACTCAACATTCCTCGTAAAGCGCACTTGTGTCGAAGCTATATTCCACATAA
>JBDRNT010000151.1:0-70270 GCA_043810925.1 Candidatus Eiseniibacteriota bacterium | reverse complement strand
AATGAACATCCAATCCACCGTATAATTCCATAGGGCACCTCCTTTGGTTGGTGGTAAACCAGAGCATACCAGAGAGAAATCTCTCTTGGAATGCTCTGGAGGTGCCTCTTTATGATTATCAGGCTTTGAATTCTGGAATTCTGCCTGTGGCCCCATGATCACGAAAGTGTCGCAATGATTACATGGACCCACTAACCAGAATTCCAGAATTCAAAGCCTGACCCCATCTTTGACCCCATCCAGGGGGAGGGAGGTGGTGAGCGTGCTGGGTCTCGAACCCAGGACTTCCTGCTTAAAAGGCAGGTGCTCTACCAACTGAGCTACACGCTCGACCATCGAGAATGTATAGGATAACTGCGGGCAAGTCAATGTTCAACCTTGATGAGCTCACCCCGCCCCGGCCCGACGGATATCAACTCCAGCCCGCAACCGGCGGTATTGAGGATGCGCTCAACGTACTCCGTTGCGCCCGCTGGGAGGTCATGCACTCCGGTGACACCGTCGAGATCGCCCCAGGTCGCACTCGTAACATAACGCGGGACGCACTCAGCCAGGAACTCGCTGTCTGCGGGAAAGGCCCCGACGAGGCTGCCGTGATACTCATACGCCACGCATACGTTCAGTTCCTCAAGACCGCTGAGCGTGTCGAGTTTTGTAAGCGCAATCGATGTAACACCGTTTAACATACACGAGTACTTGAGTGCAAAGAGATCGAGCCAGCCGCACCGGCGGGGCCGTCCCGTGGTAGCGCCGTATTCTCGCCCTTTTTCTCTTATCACCGACTGTACAGGTTCATCGATAAGTGTGGGCATCGGACCCTCACCCACGCGCGTCACGTAGGACTTCACCACACCCACAACCTTGTCGATCGCGGACGGCGCAAGTCCGGCGCCGCAAGCGAGCCCGTGGATCCCTGTGTTGCTCGATGTCACAAAAGGATACGTGCCATGATCGATGTCCAGAAGAAAGCCCTGAGAGCCCTCAAGAAGCACCTGCTTATCCCCGGCAAGGCTTTCGGTGAGTACTGCCAGCGTATCTCCCGTAAACTCCTCAAGCATCGGCGTGTACTTGCGGCAGTACTCCATAACCTCGTCGCAATCGAATCTCCGCCCGCCACCATGCGATCCCTCACCGGCACCGCACGCAGTCTTGACTTTGTCCTCAAGGGTCTGCGGGCTGAGGATATCACCGACCCTTATGCCCAGCCTTGCATACTTATCACTGTAACAGGGGCCGATGCCGCGTTTGGTTGTATCCAGCCTGCGGTCGCCCCTCAGTTCCTCCCGAAACGCCTCAGCCTGCTTGTGTATTGGAAGAACCACGTGCGTCCGGCGTGATACCAGGAGTCTTCCGGATGTCTCAATGCCGGCCTCAGCGAGCTCTCTTATCTCCTGATCGAGCACTTCGAGATCGAGTACGACACCGTTGCCGATCAGGCAGGTCACACCTTCGCTGAGGATCCCCGATGGAACAAGATGCAGAATGAACTTCGTGCCGTCGACTATGATCGTGTGGCCGGCATTGGCCCCACCCTGGCATCTCACCACAATGTCGGCCTGCCTCGAGAGGTCGTCCACTATCTTACCCTTACCCTCATCACCCCACTGCAACCCTATGACTGCCGTTACTCCCATATTGAGCTCTCCTCGAGAACCGCGTCCAGTTCATCGGCGATATCACCCAGTGTGAACGGCCTTCCGACCTCGGCCATCGTCGCCTCGAACGCTTTCGCGAAGTCGAGTACCTCGCTCCGTGTTTTGCCGATTGCCGAGACCCTCAGGATCTTACCCTTGAGGTCCAGCTGACCGCCGGCCACCACGATGCCGTGCCTGTTTCTCAATATCCCCGACACTTCCTCGGGATTCAGGTCCTCCATCCAGAATGCTCTCACCGCGTTCGACCGCTGCGCTGCCACGGGTCTTAACCCTGCGGTTTCCATTATGATGGTAACGGCCGTTGCAGACGACCTGCACGCCTTCCACACTCTTTCCAGTCCAAGGCTGATTATTCTATCAAGAGACGCCTTCGCAGCACACACCAGAGATACAGCCGGGGTAAAGGGAGCCGCGGAGTGCCCATCATAGTACTTCCGGAGATCGAAGTAGTATTTCGGGAGCGTAGATACTGCCATCCGCCCCAGAGCGCGGTCGTTCATGCATACAAATGCCAGCCCCGGCGGCGCGAGGAGACCCTTCTGCGAAGCGCCTATCGCACAGTCAATGCGCCAGTCGTCCTTTCTCAATTCATCCACACACAGGCTCGACGTACAGTCCACGCATGTGAGAATTTCCCGCCCTTCTGAGCGCTCGAGGTCGCAGACGGCCTCGGCGACCGCACGCACGTCCGTAAGGCTTCCGGTCGAGGTCTCGCAATGAGTCAGGAAGACAGTCGTGATACCGGTATTCCGGCGGAGCGCGTCTACAACCTGCCCGGGTGCCGGGCACTCTCCAGGTTCAAGGTCCATACGGCGGATCTCGACGCCACAGGCCGCACATATCTCAGCCCATCTCCCGCTGAACTTCCCGGCTACCGGAACGAGCACTTCGTCCCCGGGTGAGAGGAGATTCGTGACCACGGCCTCCATCGCACCTGTACCCGAGGATGTCAGGACTGCAACGTCATCCTCAGTCTGAAGCACATTCTTGAGATTATTGATAAGCCCCGTGAGTATCTCTTCGAACAAATCCGACCTGTGGTGGACAAGCGGTGCCTGGAGTCCGTCTCGGGCTTCATCCGATATATCCACCGGGCCCGGAGTGAAGAGACTTAAGAACGTGCGGTTTTCCTTATCCAACCTGAGACTTCCTTTTTTCCCAGATTCGTCTTCGCAGAAAACACAGCATATTCTATCTTCTTCTCCCTGCAGATGCCAGAGATATCGGACTCACGCCGGCTGAGTTCACGCCGTTTGAGCTTATCCGCCTTGGTGAACACGATCAAGAGCGGACGGCCGAGAGATGAGAACCATTCGATTGCCTCACTATCGATCGGCAAAGGGAAATGCCTGATGTCGACAATGAGCACGATTCCTTTCAAGTTGCTTCTCTTCGTCAGATAGACATCGACATCCCGTGTCCACCTCGCCTTCTCGGTCTTGGGGGCTTTCGAGTAACCATAGCCCGGAAGGTCCGCAAGCACGAAAGCGCTGTCGCACAGATAGAGGTTGACGGTCCGGGTCTTCCCGGGAGTAGAACTCACGCGGGCGATGCTCCGTCTGGTGAGCACGGTATTTATGAAGGATGATTTACCGACATTGGACCGGCCTGCAACGGCTACTTCAGGATGGGATCCGGCAGGAAGCGTATCGCTTGTAAAACTCCCGAGGAATTCGACGTTCATTTCACATCACTGATCCGTGCGTACCCGGCAGGTCTGACTGGTTCAGGCAGAACGTTGCCTCCGCTTCTTCCTTGACGCCGTATGGCTTATCTCGGGTTCCGCCCCGGAAACAATAAAATCCCGGGTTATGGTGCAGCCTTTGACGTCTTTTCTCGCCGGCAGATCGAACATCAGGTCAAGCATCCTGTCTTCGAGGACGGATCTTAAGCCCCGTGCGCCGGTGTTACGCTTAAACGCCTTGCCTGCGATCGCTTGCAGCGCTCTCTCTTCGAAGTCAAGCGTGATCCCTTCGAGCTCGAAGATCCTCTGGTACTGCTTGCAGAGAGCACTCTTGGGCTGAGTGAGGATCGTCACCAACGCATCCTCATCGAGTTCCTCCAGGGAGCACACGACGGGCAGTCGCCCCACCAGCTCGGGAATGAAACCGTACTTCAGGAGATCATCCGGTTCTGCAAAGGTCAGCGTCTCGCTCAGTTTCCTCTCCTTTTTCCTCCTTACATCCGCCCCGAATCCGATTGAGCTGCTTCTCATTCTCCGTTCGATTATCCTTTCAAGCCCGTCGAACGATCCACCGCATATGAAGAGGATGTCCTTGGTATTCACCTCGATGAAACGTTGCTGCGGGTGCTTCCGTCCGCCCTGCGGCGGTACATTTGCGATCGTACCCTCGAGTATCTTGAGCATGGCCTGCTGGACGCCTTCACCGGAGACATCCCTGGTTATCGATGGGTTGTCCTGCTTCCGAGCGATCTTATCCAGCTCGTCAACGTAGACAATGCCCTTCTCGGCGGCTGCGAGGTTGTAGTCGGCGTTCTGGAGCAGCCTGGCGAGGATGTTCTCGACATCCTCTCCGACATAACCGGCTTCCGTAAAGGCCGTCGCATCGACGATCGCGAACGGAACATGTAAAAACCGCGCCAGTGTCTCGGCCAGCAGGGTCTTTCCCACACCCGTCGGTCCGATCAGGAGGATATTGCTCTTATCGATCTCAACACCGTTCTTGGCTTTGGGTGCGGTTATGCGTTTGTAGTGGTTGTAGACCGCAACTGAGAGTATCTTCTTAGCGCGTTCCTGGCCGATTACATACTGGTCGAGGAATTTCTTGATCTCCGTCGGCTTCGGGAGACTCTTCCTGGGGGCGACCGTGTCTTTCTTTGGATCGTCATCGAGAATCGCGCTGCACAGCTTTATACAGTCACTGCAGATATAGACATTCTGTCCGGATACCAGTCTTGAGACTTCTTCCTTGCTTCTCCCGCAGAAGGAGCATGAGATTTGACGTCGTACGCCAGCTTTTCGTTTCACGGTTTGACTCCTGGTAACTGCTTCTTAAATATCACCTCATCGATTATACCGTAGGTCTTGGCTTCCTCAGCCGACATGAAGAAGTTCCGGTCCGTATCCTTCTGGATGGTTTCAAGGGTCTGCCCCGTGTGGCCCGACAGTATCTCGTTTAATCTCTCTCTCAGGGTCACAATCTCCTTGGTGTATATCTCTATGTCCCTAGCCTGACCCTGGCTTCCTCCCAATGGCTGGTGGATCATCACCCTCGCGTGAGGTAACGCCGAACGCTTCCCCCTTGTGCCGGCTGCAAGGATGAGAGCCGCCAGACTCGCCGCCTGACCCATACAGATCGTGGCAACGTCCGGCTTTATGTACTGAATCGTGTCATAGATCGCAAGACCCGCCGGAAGTATGCCGCCGGGGGAGTTTATGTACAGATAGATGTCCTTGTCGGGATCCTCTGCCTCAAGAAAGAGCATCTGCGCAATCGTCAGATTGACCACATTTTCATCTATGCCGGTGCCAATAAAGACAATCCTGTCCTTCAGGAGTCGGGAGAATATGTCATAAGCTCTCTCCCCGCGTCCAGATTGCTCTACAACGATCGGAACCAGTCCCATTTGCCTCCTCCTCGGTGAAGACTCACTTCTTGACGTCGGCATGTTCAAGCAGGAAGTCAAGTACCTTGCCTTTAAGAATGTCTCTGCGCCAGCGTCCGATTTCATCGGACTCGGCGGCTCGCCGCCTTGCTTCATCGATCGAAATCCCGGTCCTGTCTGCTATCGATTTGAGAACTTCTTCTATCTCATCATCCCCGACCGCGATCTTTTCTCTCTTAGCTATGTCGTCAATAATGAATTGCTCCTTTACAATATTGACCGCAAGCGGCCGAAGTTGTTCGCGGATTTCGTCAAGTTTCTTCTGTGCCTCACCGGCTTCGGCTTTCTCATGCTCGTCCTTATACGACTTCATCATCGACTCGAGACCCATGTTTACAAGGCCGTCCGGCACCTCAAAACGGCTGTCTTTTACGATTGAGTGAAGAATCTCCTGCTTCATCTTCCGGATGGACTCCTGTTCATGCGAGGCCGCAAGACCTTCGTTGATCTTGGACCGCACCGACTCCATCGAGTCAAGACCGAGGGTCTTCGCGAACTCCTCACCGATCTCGGGGAGTATCTTCTTGCCGACCTCCAGGACCTCGAATCCGAAAGTGACGGAGCTGCCTCTCATTTCCTCCTGCGGGAAATCATCGGGATAGGTGACCTCTACGGTCTTGCGGTCACCCTTCTTCACCCCGATAAGAGCGTCATCAAAGTCCTTAACGAGCCCGCCGGCACCGATCTCCGTCGGGTAGCCGGTGACCTTGCTTCCGGGTACCATCTTCTCGTCGGTCCCGACCCGCCAGTAGTCCATCACAACGACATTGCCGGTCTCGGCTTCGCAGTCGAGCTTCTCAAACTGGGCAAGACGCTGCCGGAGCCCCTCGAGTTCCTTGTCGATGTCGGTGTCCTCAATGGTCTTGGTTTCCTTCCTGGCTTTGATACCCTTGTATTTATCGATTTCCACCTCGGGAAAAAGCTCGATCGCTATTTCAAATGAGAGCGGACCTTCGGCGCCGTAATCCATGTTACTTATCTCTGCAGGTATCACAGGACGAAACGACCCTTTCTCCAGTGCTTGCTGGTAGGCTTCCGGAATCAGTTTCTCGATCGCTTCCTTCTGAGCCGTTTCCGCAAACCGCGCCTTGATCATGTCAAGCGGCGCCTTTCCCTTTCTGAATCCGGGCAACGCGATTTCCTTCTTTATATCCCGCATGATGCCATCAACTTCCAGATCCACACGCTCCCGGGGGATCTCAAACTGAAGAACTCGCTTGAGGTTGGTGGGGCTTTTGACCTCTTTGAGGTACTCTCCACCATCTGTCGTCATCGTAACTTAAGCTCCTTCCATGGTGCGAGAGGGGGGACTCGAACCCCCACGAGTTTCCCCACTGGATCCTAAATCCAGCGCGTCTGCCAATTCCGCCACTCTCGCTTACACGAGTGTGCCCGATGTTCAACCTAATATAACTGAGGCCCAAACACAGGGTCAAGCGGAAAGGGGTACGGGCGCCCCGGCCCTCGGGGCGGGGAGGGCAAATCCAATCCGGATGCCGGCGGAGACCCTACCGGTCGAACCGCAGTCTAACTGAGTCACCGGCTTCAGTGAAACCAATGCGCCTGTATAGGTCATTTGACGTCCGGTTCGCCGAATCCGCATAAAGAACACAGAAGTGGATACCCGCTTCCAAGAGGTTGCCTGCAGAGCGACGCCACGCATGCCGTGGCATAACCCCTGCCGCGTTTCTCAGGTGGTGTCCTATCACACCCGGTATGCTGCCGAAAGCCTCCGTAACAGCGGGAATCAGCGCACTCAAGATCCTCTCTGGATCGCCGCCGAAAAACGAGAGAATGAGGTTATGAGGAGGAGTACGCATCGCGGCAGCGCATACCTCAGCCCCCGATTCAACCGTAGCGAACCAGGGATTCACCTCACCAAATGCGTGTGGCTCCTTCACGAGCCGCCCGGTCAGTCCGCAGGGTCAACGCCCGCGCGACGGCGAAAGGAGAACACAGTGTCCCCGACGGGTGAGTTTTCGATCGGTCGGAAGTATACCTGCAGTTCCGACGCGCCGACATTCTCATACACCAGCCACAACTGCTTATCACCAGAGGTTTGATGAAAGACCGCACGTTTTCCGGTGGCTTCTGTAAGAACGAACCTTGCAGCGCCGTCCTTCTCCTCCCAACCTACGAGAGCGGAGTCGAAGTGCTTTATCGTAAGACCTGTCCGTTCGGAACCCTTCGTGATCGTCATAAACTCATAGAACCGTACTTTGCCTTTGGAAACGCTCCGGAACATCCCCATCATTGCACCAGCCGACACCCCCGACCAGACTTCATCCGCCTCACCCCCATCCACCTGTCCCGACCAGAAGCCCTCAAGCCACGCAAGATCTTCCAACCGGACATCCGCTAACGGTTGGGTTGAATAGTCCCCCATGTGCTTCCCCCCTTCTCGCCAGCTCCTGCTATGCATCCATCGTGGCGTCTCTATCTGATCTTTTTGGCCGGGATCTTCAGACCTTCGTACAGGATCACCATGTCCGTCACGACGCCGTCACAGTCCCGGGTGAAGGTAAAGACCCACGGCTTCCCGTCTATGAAGAATTCTGTTTCGGATACGGCCATTACTTCGTCCCAGTACTTGCCCTCACCCGATCCGACCAGGCTGCCATCCCTCACCTCTAACACGATCGAAACGCCCGGCTCAACCTGGTATTCACCAACCACGGAACTCAGTATCGCAGGGTCTATGGGCACCGTCTCTCGCTCCGGCTCAGGCGGCGGTGGCGGTACCAGAGGGTCGAACGGTTCGAAGCCCAGCCACTCAAAGGGTGAACGGCTGTCCCCGATCGCGCGTCTCACGATCCGCCCGGCTATGCTTTCGAAGTTGGAGCTGTTACTCAAGAGGACGATCCCGATCTTCTTGTTAAGATATGTAACGGTGTAGTTTTCCCACCCAACATCGTGCCCCGTGTGAAAGAATGCCCGTCCATATTCACTCTCGAAGAGGCCCCACCCGAGCCCCCAGGATAGATGGATGGGCCTGCTGGTCTCCGTTGTGTCCTTTGCCAGGGGACCGAACATTCGCGCCGACAGCACGGGGACTTGTGCTGAGAGCATCTGGTCGATCGAACCTTGACTCAGGCCCTCCGCATTCAGAATGGCGACAACGAATCTCGCGAAGTCCGATGCGGTGGTCACCAGCGACCCTCCCGCACTCGGTTTTGAACGCCGGTTGATCTTGATGCGCCTCTGTTCCTCTGTATGCCCGTCCGCGTGGTTGGACTCGAAGGCTTCACTCCAGACATAGCTCGTCCGCGACATATCCAGCGGGGCGAAGATCTTTTCCCGGGCCGGCACAGCAACGGACGTTCCCGTTACCTGCTCGACGACAAACTGCATGAAATCGAACCCTTCACCGCTGTAACTGAACCGTTCGCCGGGCGGATAAACGAACCCGAGTGTGCCTCCCTCCATCTGCATACGCAGGTTGGGCCAACCGGTCGTGTGCGTAAGCACTCTGCGAGCAGTAATCTCCCGCATCCGACCGTCATCCTTAAGAGCGCTCCACATGACGTAATCTTCAAGGGGTCCGTCGAGGTAGTCAGCCAGGGGGCGGTCGAGATCCAGGGTTCCGTCCTCCACGAGCTGCATTACCAGGTATGCGAATACCGGCTTGCCGAAAGAGCAGCCGGCAAACACCGTCCCGGAATCCGGGGGAAGACCCGACCTCCTGCTCTTGAGACCGAACTCGTGCGTGTAGACCACCCTGCCGTCATTTATGATCGCCATCTGAAGACCCGTCACACCGGCGCTATCCATCACTGCAGTGACATAGCGTTCCATTTCATCTGCGGAGATGCTGGTACCGTCGATCAGCCGGAGCTCGTGCCCGTCGGGATCGCCCGAGCCGGGGTCACCACCGCATGACATCCCCGTAAGGGACACCAACAGCAACACGAGCGCGATCTTCATCCGTGTCCTCACCGATCCGCTACTGGGCATCGTACGCCTGCAAAGCAGGCGGCAAGGCCTGTGTGACGATGTGGCCGGCTGCCGGTAAACCAATCAGTACTGCACTTATGATCTCATCTCGTGTTGCACCTGATTTCTTGGCTGACGCAACATGGAACGGGATGCCGCTTACCCGGTTCAAAGCGGCCAACACAGATATGTAGGCAAGCTCACCGGTCTTCTTATCCAGGGCACTGGCCTTGGCCAATGCCTGGACCAATTCAAACCATGCTTTTGAATGCTCTGGAGCATTCTTCATGAAGGATTTGAACGCATCACTAATAAGGGGCGTCTTGTCTTCCATTGTCGGCCACCTCCCGATAAACGAGTCCGCTCAAGCGTCCACCCTAAGGCTTCTGATGTCTTCTCCATCGTATCCGATGGGGCCACCCAACCGCCATGTTCATGTGCAGGTCAGTCCGCCACCATGATTTCTACGCTTTGGCTGTCTTTGCAATAAGCAGATATCCGGAGCCGAGAGCAAAGAACAGATACACAACTACGATGCCCCAACCGATCAGATTCAGCACCCCCGATAGTACAGCTAGAAGTGTCACGACGAAACCGATGGCATCATATACGAGAAGATGGAGGAGAATAGGGCGCCGCGCTCTTGATTCTGCCATGTTTCTTGCAAACCAGGTAAGCATGAGGGTCCCAAAAAGCGCTGCACCATATTCTCGCGCTGTGAAGGTCCCGGCAGAGCCCAGTGAGCCGCCCAGAATGTCGAGCAGCAAGCGAGGTAAGAATAGGAGGAAGACGCCAAAAACCAGACAGACAACGGCCTTGACGGTTAAGAGTGTTCTGAATGTCATATCGGGACCTCCCTTTCCTGTGTTGAGCCGGCCCTGCATATCTCCCAATTATCCCAGAATCAGGCGGTTGTCAACGTAATTGCTCCTCGTGCAACGTCCGGCGTCCCAACTTCAAACCGCTCTTGGTCACAGGCCCTGCGCGATTGCTATGTCTCCGGCTTAAGACCATCCTGGATCGAATGCCACAATTGCCTGTCAAAGGGAGCAGATCTTGAAGGACAATCCTCTCGATGGCAGAGCTGGCAGCTCTCAAAACCGACTTCGGTGGGAAAGCGAATACCCGATACACTCTTGATCGGCAACATGAAGCAACTGTCGGTCAGCTCAACCCCGATCAGACTCTTAACGTCGCCAAGCAGCGAGAAGAGCTCCCTCTGCTGTTCGATCGGCCAGACCATGACATCACCGGATCCCGGGCTCATGGTTGCCGTCTTGCCGAGCCGGTACTTCCCGGTCAGATGGGCTTTCAGGTGGCTGGTGCTGAATGAGAGCAGCGTCCCCTGGATTGTGTCGAGCCAGAACCGCTTGATGATATCGTCTGCCGGTATATCGAGACCGGCAAGCTCGTCGCCACACGTGGCGACATAGGGGAACACACGTTCGACTCTGTCCAGATTTGCCCTGAGCGCCCGGCTGGTGAACGTGACCCCGGCTATGTTGACCGAATCATCTCCCCTTCCTTCGACATAACATTCCATGAAGACGGCCTTCGGTCTGCCGACAGCCCGTGCCTTGTCGAGGAAATCGCCGAATTCCCGGGCATCTTCCGTATCGGGTTTGATTCGCAGGTATTTCGCGAGTGCATCGGAGTCGAGTTCAAAGGGGATGTCTGTTAGGATTTCCATGTCAAGTGCCGATGGAATTGAGGCCTGCGATGATCCGTTTGATGACGGCGCTCCAGGTGAAGCGCTCTTCGACACGGGTGCGGCCCTGGCGGCCGAGTCTGGCTGCAAGCTCGGGGTCAGTGAGAATACGGGTGACGGCTGCGGCAACCTCGCCGGGGTCCCCGGGATCGACGAGAAGCCCCGAGACACCATCCTCGACGGCATCGGGAATGCCTCCCGCCCTTCCTCCCACGACGGGCCTTGAAAGAGCCCCCGCCTCGAGGAATACGATACCAAAACCCTCAGCACTGCTTCCCTCGATCCGGCTCGCCATCACAAACACGTCACATGCCTTGAGCAGAGCCAGAACGTCGGTCCGGGGAAGAAGCCCGGTGAATACGACCCGGTCACGGACGTTGGCACTACACGTGAGTTCATGAAGACTGAGTGACATCTCACCCTCACCGACTATGACATAGACGGCGTCCGGGATATTCTCAAGTATCAAGGGAAGAGCCCTTATTACGACATCATGACCCTTGTGGGTGTCAAGCCTTGCTACCGTAAGGATAATCCGCTTGCCTGCGATGCCGAGATTCTCAATGATCTCCGCACCCTCTCCAACGCTCTCGAAGTCTTCAAGGTCAACCCCGTTATAAATCGTGGTCACCTTCCGCTCCTTGACACCGGCATCGACCAGCGACCGGCGTGTAAACTCGCTCACGGCGAACACCCTGTCGGCACTGCCTATGGCCCCGATCTGGAGAGGCTTGAGCACCGCCTTTGCCCTCTGCCGTGATCCCGCGGCGGAATATACGACCTCATGGCCGTGGATGGTCACGGCAAAATCGAACCGGACCAGAAGCCTCAGTAACCGGCAGATAAGAGCACACGGATGCGCGGTTGCTACATAGACGATACTTATGCGGTGTTTTACAATGATGCGAAAAGCGGTGAAGAAGTGGAACAGCCAATCGAGCCCGGGTATGCGCGCTACGCGGTAGGTCGGAAAGGGCTGGCGCCGGTCGAATTCGCGGTAGTCACCCCACCTCGGGGCAAGAACCGCAACCGAAGCACCTGCCTTCGCAAGATGGCACGCCACCTTGTGGGCATGTTCGGCAATTCCGCCCGGCCTGGGTTTGTAGTCCACGCTGTAGATGAGCATATTGGGTATCGCCCCTGCCTCGTGGGACAGTGACTCCCGTTTTCCCGTCTTGCCGGCTATGAAGTCCCACATACCGCGAAGCGACATACCGAGCGCAGACCACCTTCGTCTGAGGATGTTGTCCAGAATCCCGTACCTCAAGCTCCAGATAAGCGCCACGGGGAGGTACCGGGGATAGTTCTTACGCGTGAAAATGAGCCGATTCCGGGCAAAATAGTACGCTCCGTAAGTGAGCTTCGACAGCGCGCCGAAATAGCTCTCCTTGTGCCACACCTTCGATGCGGGCACAAGCACAGCCTTCCACCCCAGGGTGCGCGCACGGGTCAGCCAGTCGGTGTCTTCGAAGTAAAGGAAGTAGTCGGTATCAAGAGGGCCGATGGCTTCAAGAACCGCCGTGTCGATCAAGACGGAGCAACCGGGCAGGTAAGACACGTTGGAAGCTCTGGCTTCGAGATCGTAAAGCGGCCGGCCTCCGAAACACCGCTTGGCCCAGCCTCGTTCGGGATAGACCCTGCCACCCGCCTGCCAGATGATGTTCTCTGCGTTATAGTCGAGAACCACGGGTCCAACCGCCCCTATTCCCGGACTCTGGACTTGATCGACAAGCGGACCGAGGAAGTCCCCGTCCACGACCATGTCGGAGTTGAGCAGCAAAACGTAGCGTGTCGACCTCCTGATGGCAACGCGTATCCCCAGGTTGTGCCCGCCGGCAAAACCCAGATTGATCTTGCTGGCAATAATGGTAAGGAATGGGTGCTCGCCGGGCTCCGGCTCTTCAGAGGAATCAGCGTCGATTTCCTTCCAGGATACCGGCCTCGATCTCGTACCCGGTGAGACAAACCTGGATTCGACCTCACCCTCCCCCGAGGCCCACTGCTTGACAATTTCCAGCGAATCATCCCCGGAAGCATTGTCCACAAGAATCACGTCGAAATCCGGATAGACATTCTGAAGGACGCTCTCGAGGCACTCCGCTACGCTATCGCGGGCGTTCCGGTTCAAGACGATTATGGTCACCCGGTGCGCGCTCATCGGCAATTCCTCATCGCACAGGGCGGTGCGATCTCGTCATAGACCTGCATTATCCTCTCCACAAAGATGGGACTTGAGAAGCGCTCTACTACGGTCTGCCTCCCCTTGTCTCCCATCCGTGATGCTGTCCCCGGATCCTTAAGCAAGCCCGCTATCGCATCCGCAAACGCAGCCACGTCCCCGGGCTTGACGAGAACACCGTCATCGCCGTTGGTTACTATCTCCTGAGGACCACCTGTATCGAAGGCGACGACGGGTTTCCGCAGAGCCATCGCCTCCATCACTACAAGACCGAGCGGTTCCTTCCTTGAGGGCAACGCAAAGACGCTTATGCTTTGAAGGAGCTCCGGGACATCATCGACATAACCCGGAAATTCGAACCTTGCTGCCAGTCCAAATTTGTCGATGCGCTGTCTGATCTTCTCAAGATAGGCCTCGTCATCGGGTGTAAAAGGCTCTCCTGCAACCACGAAGCGTGCATCAGGGACATGCTCAAGAACCAGGGGCGCCGCATCGACCAGTCTCAGGATGGCTTTCTCTTCGCTGATTCTCCCGACATAGCACACGCGGTTCGTCTGCCCGGATTCGCCCCGGGCCGTGAACTTGTCGACATCGATCCCGTCGTATACGAGGTTCACCTTTCGCGTCATGTACCGGCCGTGTTTGGCCGCGACTGCTCTTGATACAACAACTATACGTGCGGCAAGCAGCGCGGTGAACCAGCCGAGGGCCCCGTGGGTGATATGAATTCTGTCGTGAAATATCATGGGCCTCCCGGCGAGCGCGGATGCCACGCCGCCGATAAGGGCGGCCTTGAAGTTATTTGCATGGACTATGTCGATCTTGTGTTTTCGGATCAACCGGGCAAGGTGGAAAACGCCGTAGAGTGAGCCGAACGCATCCTTGAGCCCCCCCGACACACGGTCGCCCGACACACGGTCGCCCGCCTGTGAAGACACGTGGATGGATCTGAAAGGGATCGGCAGCCAGGTCACGCCACGTTCCATACACACGGCGCGCATCCGGCTCCCTCCGGGTGAGCAGACAACCGGGGTGAACCTGGCGGTGTCGAGACACTTCAGGATTTCAATCAGGCTTATCTGGCCTCCTGCAATCGATACGCCTGTATCGACATATAGAATCCGTGTGCGGCAGTCAGCTTTCGACATGTGCCAGCCTGCCATCGCCCCGAGCGTAGTTTATCATCAGGGCAAGCACCAACCAGAACGTGCCCATGAACCTGTGGGTGAGGAAGAGATCGATCGAAAAATCGGCGATCACAAGACACCCGATAGTCGCTGGAAAGAGGCCGAGTGTCAGCCCACGGATGAAATCATCTTTGATCCCCGCCCTGAACATGCGTAACTCACATCTGAGTATGACATAGAGGAGCCAGACAAATGTAGTGAGACCGATAAGACCGGCCTCGCCGATTATCTTCATGAAGAAACTGTCCCTCAAGCCGTATCTCCAGGTGCCGGCACCCACAAGGGGGCTACGTGCAAAATCGGCAAGGGCTATGCCCCACATTCCGAGTCTTCCGCTGAAGGAGATGCCGACATCGCTTCCGGTGAGGTTTGAGATGATGGTCTCTGCCCTGCCGACAATGTCGGGCGGCATGAGGGTAGCGACGATGAGTACGAGACCCGTGATCGAGAGGGCAAGGATCGCTTTTCGCTTCTTGTCAAACGGCATCAGGAACAGTACGGCAATTGACCCCACCAAAGCAACATATGCACCTCTGCTGAATGAGAAAGCGAGCGGATAGAGCATCACGGCTGTTGCGATGATCGAGCCGGCGATCACCAGTCTGCTCCTGCTCTCGATCGCCACACCCAGAACCAGCAAGATGATAAACACAAGGTAAACCGCGTAACTGCTGTGCGCGTAGTCAAACGTTCCGTAAACATAGAATCCGGGACCGCTGATCCACTGCCAGGCCCCGAGCGCGCCCTCTGTTATGCCCGCCACGAGTATGAGCGCAAGCAACATCCTGGTCCGGCGCGGCGAGAATGACATCTGGAGAAACACGAAAAACAGACCTACGTAGAGGAAGAGCTGAACGAACCGCAGAAGATGAAGAGTATTCGCAAGCAGAGACGTCATGTCCTGCATCGAAGAGATGAGCAATGCGGCGAGGAAGAACACCAGTCCATCCGTGATACGGTTTCTGGGGAGGCTCAAGGGCCTGCCAAGCAGCGGGGCCCGCCAAACCCACGCGGCCAGCGTGACCATCACCACAATCGTCGCCAGATAGAGGTTCCCGAAGGACATCGCGAACTTGGGTCCAAAGGGAAGAAGCGGGATCAGAATGGGAACTACAATCCTTAAGTCCACTACGAGCAGAAGAAAGAACGCTATCCCGGCCAGTGCGACCAGTACCGCGGTCTGCCCCACTCCGTACAGGTAGCCCACCAGCACCGACGCACACACAACAAACGCGACGAGTGCGACTCGGCTCCTTGGGAAGTCAATACTAAGAGTCCTCATGGGAACTCCGTCTGAGATACTCCAATCTCACTGAGCGTTGGGCCTCTGCCGGAAAAACCCACCGATTGCGCGCAGATCGCCTCGCAGCATCTCGAAGATCTCAGCCGCCGCGCGCTCAGGCTGGGCCGCCGCACCCAGATGCCTTTTCTCACGTGAGAGCACAACGAACGAGGACAACAGAAAAGCGAAAACGCCGGTTACAGCCACTATGGCCTTCCTCCTCGGCTTCGAGCGGACCAGAGGCGGATGGGCCCAGTCAAGTACCTGGAGTGTCGGCGTGTTCTTCATCTCCTGAATCTTGGCATTCTCATACTGCTCGCTTAAGACCGCATAAACCGCCCGCTTGATCTCGACCTCCCTCATAAGCTCGCCCAGGCGCTTTTCAAGCTTTGGAGCGTCATCGAACCTGGGAAACAGTTTGCTGCCGCTGCCATCGGTCTCATCTGACGTCATGTATCCCATCTCGGCAAGCTTTCGCTCAAGCGCGCGGATCTGGGACCTTATGTCGATTACCTCCGGACTTCTGTCTGTTGCGAACTGCCTCAGCCGTTCAAGATCGACTTCGAGCTGGGCGATCCTCCCGTATATCTCCGCAGCTGTCTCGATCGAGACCTTGGTCTGCTCCGAAATCAGGACGGCACCGGTGCTCTCCTTGAACTCCTTGAGATACGTTTCCGCAATCTCAAGTTCTACAACCGTCTGCTGGATCCGGTTTTCGATGAACTCCCGGACGCGTTTTGCGCTGCCAACCAGTACTTCCATGTTGAATCTGTCCAGCTCGCGTACGAAGGCATTCGCCACCTCCGCCGATCTCACTCGATCCCGGTCCTCGTAGGCGATCTTAACGAGACCCTCAGCGGATACCGACACATCTCTGTGTTTCTCTACCGTCCCGATTGCCTTCACCCTGGTCTTTGCCCTGTATGCCTCGATGAGATCCAGCGAGTCTATGACCGAATTCGTCACTCTGTAGCTCTTGAGAATGGCTGAATAGATCTCGGATGGCGATGTGATAGTGGGTATCATTGCGGGTTGGTAACCCGCAAATCTCATAATCCCGATTATGTCCGCCTGCCCCGTCCCGGATTCGGGAGGCAGGATAGAGGCTCCTGCTCTGTACCACTTGGGAAGCACAAAGGATACGGCCCCTGCGACAATAACGGCAATGAGGGTCGAGACCACGATCACCCTTCTGTTTCGAAAGAGTAGATAAACCAACCGGGTGAGGCTTACACTGTCTTCCATGCGTTTACCTCGATGACACCGTGTCTGCTACAAGATAGATGGTCGCGATCTGTGCCAGCATCTGGAGCACGTCCTTGGTCACATCCCACCAGCTCCGGTCCTTCTTCGCCGGGATCCAGATGATATCACCGGGGTGAACATCCTCCCCGCGAGGTCTCACCCTCTGTCCCCCGACAGCCTTTATCACTCTGGTACCGCCCTTGTCCGCGCCGGGCGCAAAGCCTCCGGCCTGCTTGATATAGTACTTGTGGCCCTCGCCCTTCTTCAGCGGTACCAACCCCGGGTTGCGTGCGTGCCCCGCGACCCGCACAAAATCCGAAACCCGAGGAACATCCACTATGTCCCCGTCAAAAAGGAGCGGATCATGACCGGTCCCGTCATCCACAAACACTTTCTCAAAACTCACCGAGACCGCTCCCTTAAGTTCCCTGCTCATTGTCTTGAGAAGATCCCCGTCCTTACCTTCGAGTGAACCTTCCATGTCCCGAATGACACCGAGTTCTCTTTCGACGGGATAAGTGCTCCATGCGTACGAGCCGCGTATGAGACGGGATTCGGCAAGTGAGGCATCTTCGGTAAACCCCCCGGCCATATCTATGACCTCGGACAGTTTTACCAGACCATCCTCGATCACGTACACACCGGGATACATGACTTCGCCGCGTAACTCCACCTTCGCGTCCTCATGCCAGCCGGGAAGGGCCCTTATGAACACCCTGTCTCCCTGCATCATCTCGAATCTGTCGAGTTCGCCGGGCACCACGGGCAGCAATATCGCCCGGGATAACGTCGGGTCTTCGGTGTCGAAGCGGTGGATCTCTATTTCGTCGGTCAGGGCCTCGGGTCTGAACCCGCCTGCGAGATCAAGCAACGAGCCCAGTACCTCCCCCTCTACAAACTCATACCCCCTTGGTCTGTATACGCTTCCATACACATAAACCATGCCCGGTCCGGGGGGGACATAGACAACGTCCCCGTCCCTGAGGAAGGGATTCGCGCTGTTGTCACCCAGAAGCAGATAGCTGCTCAGGTCAACCGGAACAGTGTCCGGTCCCCGTCTTATGATTATGTTTCTTCGGGAGCCATCAGCCTGGAGCCCGCCGGCAAGCCCGATCACCTGCGAGGCCCGTGTCACCCCGTTGGCTTCGAGTGCTCCCGGGGTTTCGACCATACCTACAACGTGAACCTGAAAAGTCCTTATCGAGACCAGTGATACGGATAGAATGCTGGGTGTATAGTATGGGGCCAACGCATCCTTGATGGTCTCACGGACCTGGGTAAGCGTAAGTCCATCGACGCGGATCGGCCCGATGGGTGGCACGAGGATGTCACCATCGGGATTGGCGGAGACTATCTCCCGGCGATTGACGTCACCCCAGAAGCCTATTTCAAGAACATCCCCGGCACCCAGAATGTACTGGTCCGGGTCAAGCGTACCTTCGAGAACACCCGCGGATGGCTGCACGGGCATCTGACCGGGTGGTACGGCTGTCTGGCCCGTGGGTGAGGCGCCACCCCGGGAAATGCCCTGACCCCGCAGACCGGAGCACAGTGAAACACACAGAAGCAACGTCGGGAACACGATCCGGACCATCGTTCTGCCCATCTATGCCACTCCTGATGACTGGGTGTGAATCCACTCTCCGCACATGGTATCAATCCTAAATTGAACCTGAACCGAGGTCAAGCACCAAAGGAGCGTCATGCCGGGCGCTGCGACAATACGCAGGCCACGGCTATTGAATTCAGGCGTGCTTCATATGTATCCGCACGGGAAACGGCAACCATCGGTACGATCCCACCAACAATCACGCCGGCCGTCTTCGTCTGCTTGCCGCAGAAGTAGGTCAGTGTCTTGTAGAACACATTGCCGACATCGGCATGTCCGACGATGAGAATGTCAGCGAGACCCGCTACCGGGCCTTTAACGCCCTTCTGTTTCGCAGCCTCGATGGAGACGGCATTGTCGAGGGCAAAGGGACCGTCGACGATCGCCCCCGGAATCTGACCCCGCTCGGCCATCTTGGAGATAATCGCGGCCTCCACTGCGGACTTCATCTTGGTATTAACGACCTCGATACATGAAAGCATCGCAACCCTGGGTGTCTTTACTCCCAGGGCCGTCGCAACCCTGACGGCGTTCTTGACGATCTCTACCTTCTGTGTGAGATCGGGCTCTATCACTATGCCGCCATCGGACATGAACATGATCCGCTTGAAGTTCTCAGACTCAAAGACCGCGACATGGCTCATCAATCTGTCGGTCTTGATTCCTATGTCGCCATCGAGAGCCGCCTTCATCAGGGTCGCGGTCGTGACATTCCCTTTCATCAGCACATCGGCTTCGCCCGAGCTTGCCGCCTCCGCCGCCATGCGTGCGGAACGAGTGGAATCGGGGACATCAACGATATCACAACCCTTAAGCGACAGGCGACTCCGCGCGGCTATGCGCCGGATCTTGCTCTCGTCTCCATAGAGTAACGGTGACGCGAAACCCTGCCCGGCAGCATCACAGAGAACATCGAGTACTATGGGATCATGCGCTCCCGCCACGGCGACACGAGGCCTGTGAGATGTGGAAATCTTTCGGGCAACCATTATTATGTCCTCGAAGCGCACCTTCGAGACTTTCTTCCTAACCTGGCTTGACACCTCGTCCCTCCTTGCGTGACACCTGCACACACTTGCCC
Source organism: Candidatus Eiseniibacteriota bacterium (assembly GCA_043810925.1). Lineage (GTDB taxonomy): Bacteria > Arandabacterota > Arandabacteria > Arandabacterales > Arandabacteraceae > Arandabacterum. The sequence goes on along the minus strand of JBDRNT010000151.1, from coordinate 50,764 downwards.
TCTGCTTGAGCCAGAACAGTCCCTGCTTCGTTCTCAAGCCTTGCGGCCGTATTGTAGACCCTTCCCTTGTGGGATGTGACCCAACCCTTTATGATCACCCGCTCTCCGATGGGCACGGGTCTGGCCAGTCTGACGCCGAGTGACGCACTGACTGCCGTAATGCCGGATTCCCAGAGTACCTTGACCATGGCCTCATCCAGGAGCGCGCACGCGAGACCGCCGTGCATGATCCCGGTGTAGCCCTGGTGCTCGCTTCGGGGTACAAAAGAACCCTCGATCTTCAGATTCCCGGCATCGACATCGAATTTGATCTTCAGACCGATGGGGTTACGCTGGCCACAGATGAAACACATGCTGTCATCGGCAGTCAGATCCATTGAGCCTACTCCCAGTTTGACCTTGAAACCCAAACCCTTGGAGGATATTCTAAGCAAGAACCGACTCGAATTCAATTGCCAAAAGCGCAATAGGAAATCTGATGACCTCGACAAAGGGCGAACAGTGCTGTCATTGCCAGTAACGATGGGATTACCGCGGCTCCTCCGGAGCCTCGCAACGACACATCCATGTGCCGGATCGCCATGCTTCGCTCGCGATGCCGCGGGCGGGGTCTGTGGAGACACCCGATAGTGACATATCCACGGGAGGTGTGAGACATGAGACTCATATCCTATACAAGGGATACGGATGAACGCGCAGGCATCCTGATCGATCAGAACGTGTACGATGTTGAGTCCTGCTCGAGCTATCTCGGCATGGAAGAGATGCCGACGAGGCTGCTGTGCCTGCTGAGCGCGGGCCGGACTCCGGCATTACACGAACTGCACCGGAAACTCACCAAGGCCCTGCGCGATGGCCAGGAACTACCGCTTCAGTGCTGGGCATCACTCGAGGAGATCAGGGTGCTGGCCCCGATACCCCGGCCACCCAAGATCATCTGCGTAGGACGGAATTACAGAGATCACGCAGAAGAGCAGGGGGCGAAACTGCCGCAGGCGCCCCTTCTGTTTGCCAAAGCACCGACGTCTGTGATAGCCCCGGGTGAGCCCATTGTAATCCCGAAGGGATCCGAAAAGGTCGATTATGAGGGAGAACTGGCACTTGTCATAGGACGCGAAGTCCGTAGAGCCGGGGAGGAAGACGCGGCCGAGGCCATACTTGGTTACTGCTGCATGAATGACGTTACAGAGCGGGAGGCCCAGTTCAGTGAGAAGCAGTGGTTCAGATCCAAGGGCATGGACACCTTTGCACCGCTCGGGCCATGTATCGTCACCCGGGATGAGATCGGAGACCCTCCGGAACTCGAGATAACGACGAAGCTCAACTCGGAGGTCATGCAGTCCTCTTCAACGGCCAATCTCATATTCAACCCGGCTGCTATCGTAGCATTCGTGACCAGGAATATGACGCTCCTGCCCGGTGACATCATCTCGACCGGGACACCCGGCGGTGTGGGAGTTTTCAGAAAGCCGCAGGTATTCCTTAAGAGCGGGGATACCGTTGAGATCACGATCGAAGGAATCGGGACTCTCACAAATCCTGTGATTGCTGAGGGCTAGGAAGAAACGTAGGTGCGGCGCACCATTCCGACCTGCTCTATTCTCCGTTCCGCGAACCGGTCGGCCGCCTGATGCGTGGAGATACTCTCATCACGGGCGGAGAGCAGGATGCTGAGTAAGACATCCTTTATGGCTTCGGTCTTTCGCATCGCACGCTGTTCGTCATAGCCGTAGATCTCATCCGCGACATTGATGAGCCCACCTGCATTGATTATGTAGTCAGGCGCATAGAGAATGCCGCGCTTGTGCAGATCATCGCCGTGCTTCTCATCCTCAAGCTGGTTGTTGGCAGCCCCCGCGACAATCCTGCACTTGAGCTGCTTGATTGTCTCATCGTTTATGATACCGCCGAGCGCGCAGGGGCAGAATATGTCACACTCGACAGCATATACGTTATCAGGGTCGACTACCGTGACGTCATGCTCGGAGGTAACCCGGCCGATCGCGTCGGAATCGATATCGGCGACGGTCACGACCGCCCCACGCTCCACAAGTCGTCCGACAAGAATACGGCCCACCCGGCCGACACCCTGGATGGCTACTGTGATTCCTTTGAGATCATCGCTCCCCGTGACAAACGCCCGGCATGCCTCCAGACCTCTCACGACACCGGTGGCGCATACAGGAGACGGATCCCCGCTGCCGCCACGCGAGCTGGGTATCCCGACGACGTACTTGGTTTCCATTCTTATGTAGTCCATATCGTTGAAACCGGTCCCGACGCCCTCAGCAGCTATGTACCTTCCCCCCAGGCTGTCTATGAACCGTCCGAGCGCCCTGAACAGGGACTCGCTCTTGTCCTTCTTGGGATCACCCATTATGATCGTCTGGCCGCCACCGAAATCCAGGCCTGCACCGGCCGCCTTGTAGGTCATACTCCTGGACAGCCGGAGGGCATCCTCTATGGCGCCGTCCTCATCGCGATACTCCGACATCCGTACACCACCGATCGCAGGCCCGAGCGTGGTGTCATGAATGGCAACGATCGCCCGAAGCTGCGACACCTGTTCGCGGAAGAACATGATCTGTTCGTGGCTGTCGGCCTTGAGCCTACTGAATAGTTCCAACTTGTTTCACCTCACTATCCCCACTAAGTATCACAATACGCCTTGCATGTCAATCAAGATGGCACAGACTGGGGGTCAGAGCTAAAAAGTTGACATTCGGTGGGGTCAGAGCTCAAAAGTTGACACCTCGGGGTCTGACCCCCCACTTATCAACTTTTGAGCTCTGACCCCCTGGAGTGTAACTTTTTAGCTCTGACCCCAGGGGGATTGGTGGGCGAGGTAGGCGGCACCGACAAGGGCAGAGTCATCACCGAGCCGCGTCCGCCTGACCTTGAGCCTGCTGCGCAGTTGCGGAAAGATCGCTTCCCGTGCGCGACTGACCGCCGGAGCGAGCAGGATGGACCCTGCGCGGCTTACTCCACCTCCAACAAGTATCAACTCGGGATTGTAAAGATGAAAGACATTGGCAATGCCGACGCCGAGAGCCTCGGAAGCACCACGCATAACCGCCATGGCAGTCCTGTCACCCTGTTTTGCCTTGTCGGCAATCATCTTGGCCGTAATATCCCGTGGCCGGGTCTTGATTCGCTTCCGCTTGCCGTAATCTTTGATCATGGCCGTGGCCGAAACAAGCGTCTCAAGGCATCCCCGCTGACCACATGCACACTTCGGGCCCTTGATGTCGATGACGGTGTGTCCGATTTCACCTGCAATGCCGTCATATCCCTGCCAGAGCTTCCCGTCGATCACGAGACTGCCACCGACACCGGTCCCGAGGGTGAACAGAAAGAGGCTGCTCGCCCCTTTGCCTGCGCCGTGCCAATATTCGCCGAGTGCGGCGCAGTTGGCGTCATTCTCGACCATGACCCGCATCTCGAGACGACCCTCGAGGTAGGATCCCACCTCGATGTCCGACATCCGGCTTATGTTAGGCGCGAAGTAGACACAACCCTCGGATGCCTTTGTGGGACCAGCGAACCCGATACATACGCCGCCCGGTGAAGGCAGATCACTGTTCGCTTCGATAAAAGAGGCGATAACGTCCCCGAGCGCTCTTAAGAGCGTGTGCTTGCTGCCGGCACTGAACATCGGTACACGCCGGCGACGCAGCACCGTTCCACGGGCATCCACAAGACCCAACCTGATATTGGTCCCCCCGAGGTCCATCGATACAACCGGCCGTTTCTTCATGTTAGGCTTCCTTCTTGGTGATCCTGATGCTCCGGATTCGCCTTCCCTTCACTTCGACCACTTTGAACTCGAAACCCTCGAACTCAACCATATCACCCTTTTTACATATCGAGCCGGTGCGGTCGAGGATGAAACCTGCAACTGTGTCATAGACCCCATCCGGTATGCCGATTTCCAGTTCCTCCCTGAGAAGCGAGACCGGGGTGCTGCCGCTGATCACACGCCCGAGCGCAGCGTGAGAACCATTGACCTGGTCGTATTCGTCACGTATCTCCCCCATTATCTCCTCCACCAGGTCTTCAAAGGTCAGAATACCTATGGGTCTGCCGTACTCATCTGTGACTATGCCGAGGTGCCGCAGCTCATCCCGCATCTCACGTATAGCTTCCTTGACGGTTCTGGTCTCCGGAACGAAGTAACCGCGTCTCACGAAACTGGTGATGCTGGAATCGCCTGGAACACCGAGCAGGTCTTTGATGTGAAGAATACCCACGAGATTGTCAGAGGTTCGCTTGTAAACGGGATACCGTGAATGTCCGCCTGCCTCTGCCGTGGCCAACGCCTCCCCGACCGTGGCCCCCTCATTGACGCATACGACCTCATCCATCGGCAGCATCACTCCGGTCACTTTGACCCTTGAGAGGTCAAGGACCCGGTGCGCGTAGGTATAGGATGTGACCCCCAAACCGGCCTGTGTGACCTCTTTGACCAGTGCCCTGATCTCGTCCCTGGTAACAGGGGCTTTCCTTTCAACCGACAGGGAGGCGGTCGCCAACAAGGCGGAAATTACCGATGTCACCCTGGCAACGGGATAGAGAAGATAGTATGCGATCCCCAGACCGGGAGCAGCCCGCATCAGAAAGGCCTCAGGGCTGGTGCGTGCGACCGCTTTGGGCACTATCTCACCGAAGACAAGAATCACTGCGGTCACGCTCACAGTAGATACCAGAACCGCATATCCGCCCAATAGGTTGTCCAAAATGGAGGTCGCCAGTGATGATGCTAAGACGACAAAGATGTTCGTGCCGACCAGGGTCACGCTCAGGAGCGTTGCCGGATCATCCAGAAGTCTCTTCGCGGTGCAGGCGCCTCGGACCTTCCTCTTAGCCATTCCGCTTATGCGGAATCTGTTGGCCGATACAAAGGAGATCTCACTGCCGGCGAAGAACGCGACCCCCGCAACGGAGACAGCGATTGCAAGGATGTAGATGAGATATCTCAACATGATCGACCCTGTTTTCTCAGTTTCTCGATCTCGACGCTCTTGATCCGCCTCCCGTCCGCGTCCAGCACTCTGAGTTTCAAATTCTTGACGACCAGTTCTTCACCCGGGGCGGGGATCTTGCCCATCCTGTCGATGATGAACCCCGCTATTGTATCGGCATGAGCATCCGAAATCGCCGCGCCGACAAGGGCGTTGAAGTATTTTATCTCCATTCTTCCGGATACTTCCCACCTGGATCTCGACAGATGTCTGTACCGGTGCTTCTCCAGACGGCGGCTCGCATCCGTGCCGACCACCTCTCCAAGAATGTCGTCCAGGGTGACGATTCCGGTAAATGTACCGTATTCATCAATCGCCACCGCGAAATGAGCAGAACCCGAGACAAACTCATCGAGGAGGTCCACGAGGGATTTCGATTCGGGCACGAAAAAAGGCTCACGCGCGACATCACCGATAGCGGTCCCTGAGTCCACGCGGCTGTTCAACAGGTCTTTCACGTAGAGTATACCCGTCACACTGTCTCGCTTCTCGCCATCAAAAACAGGGATACGTGAGTAGCCGGACGATTTCACGAGGCTGACGGCGTCCGCCACAGTCAGATCCGACCTCAGCATGAAGACCTCCGTACGGGGGGTCATTATGTTCTGAACCGAGAGATGCATCAGTCTCAAGATACCACCGAGGACTTCCATTTCGACCTTATCCAGAACACCCTCGGAGTGGCCGACGGCTATCGCCTCGGTAACATGCTCATGCGCAGGTCCTGCCAGACCGGGATGCCCCATCGGGCCGCGTCTGAGAAACAACCTGATCAGGGATTCGAGAATCCCCTTGACCGGTGTAAGTAACCTTACGGCAAGTGAGATCGAGGGGGCTGCTGCAAGTGATATCCTCAGGGGATTGCTGACCGCGATCGTCTTTGGAACAATCTCACCGAATATGAGGATAAGAACCGTCATGGTCGCGACGCTGATGCCGACAACACCCTGTTCGACAAAACGCCCGACAACGCTAGTTCCTATACTCGCCGCCGCAACATTGACCAGAGTGTTCCCGATCAATATGGTGACGAGCAGATGGTAAGGATCCTTAAGCAGCGATCCCACCATTATGGACCCCTTTGACGGTCTCCTCTGAAGCTCTCTCACCTGGTAGGGCTTCAGGGAGAAGAGAGCCGTCTCGGAACCGGAAAAGACTGAGGAGAGGAAAAGGAGAAGGATCACCAACGCTGTCTGCAGGACCACTATGCTCACTGCGTTCTCGCTCGACCTGCTTCGCTATGCTCTTTGTCCACCGGAAGCAATATCGAGAAGCAGGTCCCCTTGCCCTCTGTGGATTCAAATGAGATCGAACCGCCGTAATCTCTGACGATTCGTTTCGCAATGAAAAGACCGAGACCTGAGCCCTCAGGCTTGGTTGTGAAAAACAGGGAGAACACCTTGGGCTTCACCCCCTCGGGAATCCCTGTGCCCGTATCCCCGATCGAAATTCTCACCATATCCGATTCGACTCCGGTCTCAACGGTGAGGTCTCCCCCATCGGGCAATGCCTCCACCGAGTTATGAAGTATATTCAAAAGCATCTGTCTGAGCTCAAGCGGATTCCCGCGAATCTTCGCGTCGCCGTGTCCGAAACCGAGCGTGGTCTTGACGTTCCCTGTAATCATCGATCCCCGTATGAGGTTCAGCGAGTCCCGGACTATTCCCGATATGTCGACCTGCACCAGCTCCCGGGGGCCCCGCTCGGCCGATCTGGCCACACCTTTCAGGTACTTCTCGATTTCGACTATCTCTTCGGCGATTTTCTCGAAGGTTCCCTTCGAAGGGTCCTCCTCCACCAGTTTCGCAGCCGCTGCCCGGGCCATAAGACCTATTGATACGATTGGGGCCTTCAGATCATGCATGAAGGAAGCGGCGAGCCCGCCCAGCGCAACGAGCCGTTCGGCCCGCATCAATTGAAGGTGGTTCTGGCTGAGTTCGTTGTGCGCAACTTCGAGCTGTCTCAACCGTTCCTGGAGGTTCTTGTGAAGCGACGCATTCGCTATCGCCAGCGCGGCCTGGCTGGCAAAGGTCTCGAGAAGTCTCACGTCCTCGGGGCCTATCCTGCGGCCGGTCACGAAGTTGTCTGCCAGGATCGCACCGAGTTTACGTCCCTCGGCCACAAGGGGTACGATAAGAAAGTGATCGCTATTCAGTATCCCCGCTATTTCCCGGGCATCGGGAAGGTCCCTCGCATCCTCCACGACGACCGACCTACCCTCATCAAGACTTCGTGACACTATGTTGCCGGCGCCGTCAAACGGGAAGACGAGTCTCGCTGCGGTCTTGAGGATCCCATCGGCCCCCGGCCCGCTTCTGGATGAGTACACGCGGAGAATTTCACTGAGGCTCCTGCCCTCATTCTCCATGGCCTTCCATATCTCGCCCGCCTCGCCGGGCTCACTCGGACCGACGGCCATCCTTCCGCGTATCACCGAGCCGCTCTCATCCAACAGCAATAGAAAGGCCCGGTTCAGCCCAAGCCCGTCACCTGCCGTCACAGCAGCGAGAATCACCCGCAAGAGTTGATCGATCTCCATTGTGCTCTGAAGCGCCCGTCCGACCTCGCTCAGGAGGGTCACCTGGGCGGACTTGCTCAATGACTCGGCTTCGATTCTCTCTATTCTGGACGCCAGCTCAGCGGTCTGCTTAAGAAGGGCATCAGTGGAATCGGGCAAAGCGGGTTCCTCCGTGAGAGTACAGCTCAGACCAGCGCTTTCTCAAATACTTCTTCCAGGCCGTCGACGAACATGAACTCAAGTCCGTCTTTGACAATATCCGGAACTTCGCTGAGGTCCTTTTCATTCCTTCGCGGTAGGATCACCTTTTTGATTCCGGCTCTCCGCGACGCAAGTATCTTCTCCTTTATCCCGCCGACGGGCAGGACCTTACCCTTAAGCGTGATCTCTCCGGTCATGGCGACGTCGGCTCTTACAGGTCGGCCCGTGAGGAGAGAAACCAGGCTCGTGGCGATTGTCACTCCTGCGGAAGGCCCGTCCTTGGGCACACCCCCATGAGGAACGTGGACGTGAACATCATGGTTTTCGTAAAAACCTTCTTCTATTTTGAGATCACCGGCCCGGGATCTCACATATGTAAGCGCGGCCTGCGCCGATTCGCGCATGACTTCACCCAGACGTCCTGTCAGTGTCAGCGATTTCCCGCCCTTCATCAGGCTCGATTCGACGAAGATGATGTCTCCGCCTGCTTCGGTCCACGCAAGACCTGTCGCCACGCCGGGAACCATCGTGCGTTCAGCAACATCCCTGAAGAACTTCCGAGGGCCGAGAAAATCGTGGACGCTCTCCGTTGTCACCCGGAATTTACCTTTCTCACCTTCCACAATCTTCCTTGCCACTTTCCTCGAGATGTTACCGATCTCCCGCTCGAGGTTCCTCAGTCCGGCCTCCCTGGTATATTCAGAGATCAAGAGCCTGATCGCATCGTCGTGGAATTCGATGTGCCTGTCCGTCAACCCATGGCTGTCCTTCTGGCGCGGGACAAGATACGTCTTCGCGATTTCGACCTTTTCCTCATCCGTATATCCCGGCAGGTCGATGACCTCCATACGATCGAGGAGCGCAGGGGGAACGGTGACAAGCATATTCGCAGTGGTTATAAACATCACCTTCGACAGGTCGAAGGCCACCTCGAGATAATGGTCTGAGAAGAAGGCATTCTGCTCCGGATCAAGAACCTCAAGCAGTGCCGCGGCCGGATCGCCCCTGAAGTCTGCACCGATCTTGTCGATTTCATCGAGCATGAAGAGTGCGTTATTCGAACCGGCCTTCCTTATGCCTTGTATTATCCTGCCCGGTAAAGCACCGACATACGTCCTCCTGTGCCCTCTGATTTCGGCCTCATCCCTTATGCCGCCCAGTGAGATCCTTGTGAACTTCCTCCCGAGCGCCTTTGCAATCGACTTGCCGAGGGATGTCTTCCCGACACCCGGAGGTCCAACGAAACAGAGGATCGGACCCTTGGTTTCTTTCTTGAGTTTCCTCACCGCGAGAAACTCGAGGATGCGTTCCTTGACCTTGTCGAGATCATAGTGATCCGCATCGAGTATCTTCTTCGCCTTCGGCATATCGACGATGTCATCGGTGCCTTTCGACCAGGGCAGGGTGACCAGCCAATCAAGATATGTTCTTGAAACGGTGTACTCAGCTGCCTGAGGCGGCATCTTCTCAAGCCGGTCGAGCTCCTTTTCCGCGACCTGTTTAGGATCCTTGGGCATCTTCGCGGCTTCGATCTTCTGCTTGATCTCTTCGATCTCTATGGTCCTCTCGTCACTTTCTCCGAGCTCGCGTCTGATCGCCTTGAGCTGCTCGCGCAGGTAGTATTCTCTCTGGGACTTGTCCAGCTCGGTCTTTACCTGGGACTGGATCTTGCTTCCCAGCTCAAGCACCTGGAGTTCCCGGTTGAGGAACGTCATCAGTTTGGCCAGCCGCTCCTTCGTATCGAATGTTTCAAGGATTTCCTGTTTCTCCAGTGTTGAGAGATTGATGTTCGACGCGATCAGATCAGCCGCACGGCTCGGGTTGTCGATATTCATGACAGCCACCTGCAGCTCATCGGGAAGATGGGGTGAATGCCCAACGATCTTCGCAAAGATGTCGGACACACTCCTTAAGAGGGCCTGGGTCTCGACAGTCGTGTCGGACAATTCAGGCACCCCTTCTATGTCGGCCCTGAGATAGGGTTGCTCCTGAGCGTAAGACCCGATCTTTATGCGGGATGTACCCTGCACCAGGACCCTGGTACTTCCGTCGGGAAACTTGAGCATCTTCAGAATCGTCGCCGCGGTCCCGACCCGGTGAAGATCCGCCGGCACAGGTGTCTCGGTATCGGGTTGGTGCTGGGTCGCCAGAGCGACCATCCGGTCGGCGTTCGCGGCCTCGTCGATCAGGTGGAGAGATCTGGCCCGGCCGATGACGAGCGGCGCTATCATGTAAGGGAATATCACCGTGTCACGGAGCGGGATGACGCCGAGATTGGATGGAAGTCGAAGAACGTCGATATCCTCCGCGGCCGTCGACTTGCGCTTCCGCTTGCTCGGGGCCGCGGTCCTGGATTTTGCGACCCTGGTCTTGACGGCTCTGGATTTCAAAGTCCTGGTTTTCGCTGTTCGGGATCTTGCGATTTTGGATTTGGCGCTTCGAGACTTGGCTGCCTTCGCTTTGGAAGCCCGAGTCTTCGCGGTCCTGGTCTTGGCGCTTCGGGACCTGGCCGCCTTCGCTTTGGAAGCCCGAGTCTTCGCGGTCCTGGTCTTCGGTTTAGCGGTCTTGCGTCTGGCTGATCTGGGCAATCTTCTTCTCCTATCCTTTGATCACGCACAGAGGCCGGAGTTTCGCGACCTTCTTCGATATTCCTGCTCTGTGAACCACATCGACCACCCTGTCAACATCCTTGTAGGCATCGGGTGCCTCTTCTGCGATGGTCCGCTTGCCGCGGGCCATGACGACGATACCTTTGCGCCGAAGATCCTTAAGAAGCTGCGCACTGTCCGTCATTCTCTTCGACTGCGTACGGCTTCTCACCCTGCCTGCACCGTGGCAGGTGCTTCCAAAAGTCTGCTCCATCGCCAGCTCCGTCCCGACGAGCACGTAGGAGCCGGTTCCCATGTCACCGGGTATTAGTACCGGTTGCCCGACCGAACGGTAGCAGTCGGGCACATCCCGATGACCGGCGGGAAATGCCCTGGTTGCTCCCTTCCTGTGCACACATACCACTTTGTGCTCGCCGTGGACCATGTGCGTTTCCTTCTTTGCAATATTGTGACACACATCATAGACAAGTTTCAAGTTCAGACTGCCGGGAGAAGCCCGGAGCGTCTTCTCAAAGGTCTCGCGCGTCCAGTGCATCAGGCACTGGCGATTGGCCCAGGCGTAGTTTGCCGCACACGCCATCGCCGCGAAGTAGGCTTCCCCCTCAGGGGAAGCCAATGGGGCGCTTGCGAGTTGTCTGTCCGGCAGACTTATGTTGTATTTCCTGACCGCCTTGCCCATCTCCCGCAGGTAATCGTCACAGACCTGATAGCCGAAGCCTCTCGATCCGGAGTGAATCATGACGGCGATCATGCCGCCGGCGAGCCCGAACGCAGCTGCCACACGTTCATCATAGATTTCCTCTACTACATCGATCTCCAGGAAGTGGTTGCCCGAACCGAGCGTACCCAGCTGGGACCTGCCTCTTAAGATAGCCCGCTCACTGACCGCCGCAGGATCGGCGCCCGCCATGGCGCCGCCTTCCTCAGTGCATTCCAGATCCTCCGCGTCCCCGTAGCCGTTCTTTACAGCCCAGGCGGCTCCATCGACCAGAACCCGCCGCTCCTCTTTGGCGGAAAGTCTGATTGTACCGGTCGATCCGACCCCACAGGGGATGTTGTTAAAGAGGTTTGCGGCAAGATCCTCAAGCCTGGGCTCGACCTCGGCGCGGGTGAGATCGGTCCTCAGAAGCCTGCAACCGCAGTTTATGTCGTATCCGACACCACCGGGTGAGATAACACCCGTGTCAAGATCGGTAGCGGCCACCCCGCCTATCGGAAAACCGTATCCCCAATGCATATCGGGCATGGCAAGCGAGTAGTCGATTATCCCCGGAAGATGGGCCACATTCGCAACCTGTTTCGGGCTCTCATCCATCCGGATGTCCTTAAGAAGATGCTCATCCGAATAGATCACTCCGGGGACCCGCATGGATCCGGTCCTGGGTATACGCCATCTGTAGTCGTCGATCTTCTCAAGTCTCACTTGATCCGCCATAGTCCAGAACCGTCAGATGTCGAAAATCACCCTGGCCCGCCATTTCCCGCCGGCTTGTTCCACTGACAGGCCATGATACGTCGCCGCTTTGATCTCAAGGTCGGCACTATGCTTTCGTTGATCAAAGGTCTCACCCAGCCCAAGGGCCGACAGGGACGAGGCACCGAGGACTATGTCCGAGAAGTCCGAAAACATCATACCTTCCACCGAGTAAACATATAGAAGATCATTCAACCAGGCAACCAGAAGTTCGTTCAGATTCTCACCGGAGACCGTGATTCTCCTTGTCTCATTCCGCTCGATGGACTCGAGCCCGAACATCATATCGAACATCGCAAGAGCACACCGTGCAAAGAGGCCTTCACTCTCCGGGGCCTCGACCTCTATGCCGATATCGGCAGTATGTTCAATGGTTTCGTAGAAGGAGTCAGAGCTCACTGGCTGCTCCGCTTCAGAATGAGGCGATCATGGTGTTGCCGGGATTACTTGGACCGGGACTTCCGCTTTCCGGATGTCTTTTCCCGCTTTGGCTCATCCTTCTCCGCCTCGTATTCGACCTTGCCTGCCACGAGCTCGGCAAGTGCTATATCAACCGGCCGGTACATACCGGTCTTGACAAGGGGCTTGAGACCCAGATTGAGCTGGCGGGCCCTCCGGGCCGCCGCAACAACCACCTCGTAGGCATTGGGGAAAAAGGTAGGAAGTTCGTTGAGTGGAACCTGATCTTCGACTGCCATATCGGGGTTTATGTCAACGGTCGGTATCTGCGATTCGATCTCTCTAGCCGGTCTGTTCTTGGTTGTCTTCTTCGTCATAGCGTATCCAGCCTTACCTCAATGTAATGCGCCTGTAACTCTGATCTGACACGGTTTTCGCTCTGAGTCAACAAGGCGATTCGCCACATCAGCATTCTTGGGATACTCGACGCCTCTGTCAAGCATGTTTCCTGCTATACTCCTTATGCAGACCTCGACGAATCCGGAAAGGCCCGGACTGTCCTCTTCGGCTCCCCCACACTACCTGCATAGCCGGGGGAGTCCTCAAACACCCCCGGCGGACTCTATCATGTCGGACACAATGCCCGGTGTCTTGCCCTCCTGCTCAGGCTGGTCAATCTCACCTATCCACCACAGGACCCCTCATCCCTCGGTACCTCACGTGGCTTCCCTCTAAGCGCTCTTGACCAACCTCGACCCATGCGGTCTAGTACATGCCCTCGCCGTAGCCTCCTCCTGGAGGTGCCGGCGCAGCCTTCTCCTTCTCGGGAATCTCCACGATCAGGGCCTCGGTCGTAAGCATCAAAGCGGCGATCGATGCCGCATTCTGAAGAGCTGTACGAGTGACCTTCATGGGGTCAATGATGCCCTTTGTGAGCATGTTAACGTATTCAAGAGTGGAGGCATCATATCCGGCATACTTGTCGGTCTTGCCTCTCTTCTTGATCTCTTCGACAATGATCGAGCCTTCGAGGCCGGCATTCCGGACGATCTGCCTGGCCGGCTCTTCCAGCGAGCGCTTGACTATATTGACTCCGATTGCCTCATCGCCGGGAAGCTTGAGCTTCTCAAGTGCGGGAAGCGATCTTATGAGCGCCACTCCGCCACCGGGGACTATGCCCTCTTCAACAGCGGCCTTCGTAGCATGAAGCGCGTCCTCGACCATAGCCTTACGGGCCTTCATCTCGACCTCGGTGGCCGCACCGACCTTGACAACCGCGACTCCGCCTGCAAGCTTCGCAAGTCTTTCCTGGAGCTTCTCCTTGTCGTAGTCCGAAGACGTATCCTCGATTGCCCTGCGGATCTGCGCTATTCTGCCCTCGATATCTTTCTTGAGGCCCTTGCCGCCGATGATCGTCGTGTTTTCCTTATCGATCATAACCCGCTTGCACGAGCCGAGATCATCAAGCCCTACGTTCTCGAGCTTGATCCCGACCTCTTCGGCGATCATGCTGCCACCGGTCAGAGCGGCGATATCTTCAAGCATCGCCTTGCGCCTGTCTCCGTAGCCGGGAGCCTTGACGGCAGCGCACTTGAGGACGCCACGAAGTTTGTTTACGACCAGAGTTGCGAGGGCTTCACCTTCGATATCCTCGGCAAGAATCAGAAGCGATCTGCCCGCCCGGGATATCTTCTCAAGGAGCGGGAGCAGGTCTTTCATCACACTGATTTTCTTCTCGTGAATCAGGATGTAGGGATCTTCGAGCTCCACGCTCATCCCCTCAGGGTCCGTGATGAAGTAGGGTGAGAGGTAGCCCCTGTCAAACTGCATTCCTTCCACCACGTCCAGCGTGGTCTCCATCCCCTTGGCTTCATCGACGGTGATAACGCCTTCTCGTCCGACCTTATCCATCGCGTCCGCCAGAAGAGCACCTATGGTTTCATCGCCATGAGCCGAGATCGCACCGACCTGTGCTATTTCCTTGGCGCTCCTGACCGGCTTGGAGATCTTCTTGAGCTCGCCAACCACAACCTCCACAGCCTTGTCTATGCCTCGTTTGAGCTCCACCGGGTTCGCACCTGCAACAACGTTCTTAAGCCCCTCCCGGAGAATCGACTGGGCGAGTATGGTGGCCGTGGTCGTTCCGTCTCCCGCTATGTCGCTTGTCTTGGTCGCAACCTCTTTGACCATCTGAGCGCCCATGTTCTCATAGGGATCCTCGAGGTCGATCTCTTTGGCAATGGTCACACCGTCATTGGTCACCGTGGGAGCACCCCACTTCTTCTCAAGCACCACGGTCCTCCCTCTCGGACCGAGAGTGACCCTGACGGCTTCCGCCAGTTTGTCCACGCCCCTCTCAAGAGCGCGTCTGGCCTCTTCATCGAATCGGAGCTGCTTGGCAGCCATGTACCTCACCTCCAGCTTTCAGTAGTGTTCCCTGACGACAGGTCTATCCTACTATTGCGAGGATGTCCTCTTCGCGCAGTATCAGATACTCCTCCGCCCCGACACTGATCTCCGTCCCTGAGTACTTACCGAACAAAACCTTGTTACCCTTTTTGACATCCGGCGGAATCCTCTTGCCGTCTTCCGTCATTCTGCCGGGTCCGACTTCAATGATCTTACCCTGTTGAGGTTTTTCCTTCGCAGTATCCGGGACGATTATTCCACCCTTGGTCTGATGCTCCTCGTCGAGGCGCTTGACAAGCACCCTGTCTCCGAGTGGTCTAACACTTGCTTTCTCTGCTGCTTTCTTTGCGGGCATGCTCTTACCTCCTTCCCATGGGTTTGCATCCCAACCAGACTACAGAAAGGACTCAATCCCTCACCTGATCCCCCCTTTCACTCCTTGCATCTGGCATAACCGGATGAACGCGTGGTTATGTCCGACAGACTTCAAACGTCAACCAGCCTTTATGACACGAGAACCCTGGATCAACTCAACCTTGGGCTCCCAACTTCCATACCCGTTGCGTCCAGGATATGGACGCACAGGATTCTAAAGCATAAGGTTGCAACTTTCAAGTGGGAAAATCAAGTGAAATCATATTTCTTCTGCTGGTTTTCTTGCCGGAAAGCGAAATTCCCGGTTCCCGGATTGCAGAATGCACAGATGCCAGTGCATTCTGCCATGAATCCAAACGGGTCGCCGATGCCATCGCGGCGGAGGTGTCAGGTTATCTTATTTTAAACCAACGCCTACCGGCGCGGGGGCCCGCCTCACAGCCGTGGCACATCGATTGCATTTTCAAGCAGACGGACCTGAGACAGGGTCCTCCTTACGGTGGATTCCCTGATGGTGGGCAGACCGAAAGCTCTGGCAGGATTGGTTTCGGATAGCTGGGTAATCGGCGAGGGCTAAGAAAACCGCAGACCAGAACCTACCTCAGGGAATCCTTTATTTTATCAGATTCAGATAGGCACCGATCAGCGCATCTCCCCACAGCAGACAGAAAATCCCGGCAGGTGAGAGAAAAACCCCGAAAGGTACGCTCGTCTTCATGCCCTCGGAGGACCGTCGAATCAGGAAAAGCCCGATGATTCCTCCGGCAACGGAAGCAACGAAGATCGTGAGGAGGGCAAGCTCATAACCGAGAAACGCGCCGGCCATCGCCATCAGCTTAACGTCTCCCCCCCCCATGCCCTCGATCCGTCTGACCAGTTTGTACAAGACCGCAACTGCGAAGAGCGTCCCACCCCCGGCCACGATACCGAGCAGCGACCTCACGAGGGATCTGTCAACGGGTCCCGTCTTTAGAAGGGTTACTGAGAACAGAAGACCTAGCACTATTCCGGGAAGTGTGAGTTTGTCGGGTATGATACGAAGGTCGAAATCAATCCCGGCACATGCTATCAGAAGTGCCGCAAGCACCATGTAGGCGACAGCCTGCCCGGGGAGAAACGAATACCAGATAAGTGCAAAGCTCACCCCGGTCGAAGCCTCAATGACCGGATAGATCCCCAGTATGCCCCACCCGCACTGCCTGCATCTGCCCTTCAGTACCAGATAGCTCAGGATCGGCACATTGTCGTACCACGCAATGCGCCGGCCGCACTGGGGGCACATCGACCGCCCTGAAACCATGCCTGCTTTTCTGGGAAGCCTGTACCTGACGACATTGAGAAAACTACCGACGACGCAACCGAACACAAACACGAAGACAATCTGAACGCTGCTGGTCATGGGTCAGAAGAGCTCCCTCTGAGTCGACTCCTCCTCTACCGTCCTCGGGGAGTCAAGAAACTCTTTCAAGGACCTGAAATCCTGCCGGACCTCCTCGTAGAGATCGCCCCTGTGCAGCGCAGCGGCAGGATGGAACATGGGAAAAACATACAGATCGCCGACCTTGACAGGCTTTCTTCTCAGCTTCGTTATCCCCTCTCGCTTGCCGGTGAGCGTTCTGGTGGCGAAGTTCCCAAGACTGCATACCGTGTCGGGTTTGAGTATTCCAAGCTGCTGCATCACAAAAGGCTTGCACGTATCCACCTCCAGCGCCGTCGGGTCGCGGTTCTCGGGAGGTCTGCACTTGAGAACATTGGCGATATAGACGTCATCCCTGCGAACACCCAGTATTTCTGTCAGGAGCTCGTCGAGAAACTTGCCTGCGGAGCCGACGAACGGTTCGGCCTGGAGATCCTCATGGTAACCCGGCGCCTCGCCCACGAAGACCAGTTGCGCATCGGGTGAGCCCGAACCGAAGACTATGTTCGTTCGGCCCTCCCAGAGACCGCACCTCTGGCAGCCCTCGAGAGATTCAGACAGGTTGAGGAGTTTCATCTCTTTGTCGGACAACCTCAATCACCTATAACCTTTACGATCAGCGTTCTCCGTCGCGGCCCGTCCCGCTCGGCAAGAAGAATCGATTGCCAGGTTCCCAGTGAGAGCCTCCCGCTTCCCACGGGGACCGTGAGCGAGACCGAGAGCAGGACAGACTGGATGTGGCTCGCGGCGTTGTTGTCGACACGGTCGTGAAGGTAGGCGCCAGAGGACGGCACAAGAGTGCACAGTACTGATTCCATATCATCCAGGAGACCGCCCTCACGTTCGTTTATGAGAAGTCCCGTGGTCGTGTGTGTGGCGAATACAAGCACAAGGCCCTCCTTGATCCCGGAACCGGAAACAACCTGTTCGACCTTGGAGGTTATGTCTACGAGCTGCTTGTTCTTACGTGTTGAGACTTCTATGGTGCTTGAGTAAACCACCTTAGTACCCGGCCTACCTAAAAGAAAAGCAGAATATGACTTGACGCCATATTCTGCTCTCTCTTACAGAGCAGACTATTACAGCATGCTCTTGAAATCTTTTCCGGGGCGAAATTTCACCGACTTGCTCGGTTTGATCTTAATCGGCGCACCCGTCTGAGGGTTTCTACCCATTCTACCCTTACGCGAGACGACGGTGAAGCTGCCAAAGCCAACAAGCTGAACGCCACCTCTCTTCACATTCTTCTTGATACCACCGAGAGTCGCGTTGACAGCCTCTTCAGCACCCCGCTTTGTCATCTTCGTCTGCTTGGCAACGTATTCTACCAGTTCCGCCTTGTTCATGAAATCACCTCGCTTTCACCTGTCAGTTTTCGCCCACGATACCATCAATACTGCCGCTTGTCAACTGTTTTTTGCATGAATCTGCAAATCTTACTCTAAATCAGATGCCGAGGCTAAAAGCTGCCCAGACAGACTCACTTACCCTGTCACCGATGTTCCTGATACCGTGGGGCTTGTTACCATTGAAATGGACCGTATCACCTTCACCGAGTTCGAACAATTCGTCGCCGACTTTGAGCTCGACCTTGCCGCTGACGACCCACCCACACTCGTCTCCCTCATGGCAATGCAATCTGGCGAAGTCCGTGTTGTCCCCCGCAGGTTCTACGATCAGCTTGTAGAAGTGCAGCTGTCCACCCGGTATACCATTTGTCATGGTCTTGAGGGTGAGCCTGGGGTCTTCGCTGATCAACATCGTCGACCCATCCCCGGAAAGCCTGCAGACATCCGCCAGCTCCACTTCTTCAAGAAAGAAGCTGGTCTTCTTCTCAAGCGCAGTCGCGACCTTGTTAAGTGCGTTTACAGTAGGCCATGTGATCCCACGCTCGATCTGGGAAATGTGTGTGGCCGACACGCCCGAACGCTTTTCGACATCCTTCAGCGTGAGTGTGCGTCTGACTCGCTCTTCCCTGAGTCTTCTTCCAAGCTCTGTCTTGGTTGGCATGGCCACCTCCTTGCTTGCCAGCCGTGCCTCTATGTTATGTGCATGCAAGAAGCTCTGCACAGCCGGCCGGAGAACAATCGCAGGATGGAGCGCTGACCCTCCTAGTAACCCGCAACTTTCTCCTTCAGCTCACGTGACACTTTAAAAACCGGCACCTTGCGTTCTGCGAGCGGTACAACCTCACCCGTCCTCGGGTTTCTCGCAGCACGCGGTTTTCGCACCGCAACCTTGAACGTGCCGAACCCTCTGATCTCGATGTGTTTACCCTCTTTGAGAGCACCCTTGACCGCGGCTATGAAATGCGCAACTACCTCCGCGGTTTCTTTCCTGGTCAAACCTGTTCTGGCTGCGATCTCTTCAACTATGTCGGCCTTTGTCACAGGTCCTCCCTGCTCGGCACCAAGCTCCAGCCATCGAATGTACCCTACTTGCCGAGTATCTGTCAAGCAAAAACGCGCCTCGGGAGCGTCAAGACCCTGAGTATTCGTGAACCTCGAGGCCGGGAGGCGGAGATACCGGGGTTAGACAAGCATCTTTCGCTTTCTGACCAGCCACTCCACGCCAAGGACTCCGGCAAGCACCAGAAAGCACGCAAGCGTAAGTCTGAGCCTGAGGTCCCTGTAACGCCTCACGATCGTGCTTCCCGGGTTGAGTTCCTCGGCAAGCCTGGCCGAGTCTTGGGCCCTGTAGGCCGTCCCACCGGTGGCGGCTGCAATCTGTTCGAGGGCAAGGTTGTCGCCGTCCACGTTGAAGTCCTCAAGCCCCCTCTCATCCACGCTGAATTCCAGTCTCTCCTCAGCGTAGACCTCGCCGCCGACCCTGGCTGTAACACCTGCTATGTACCGGGACGGTGGCAGAAAGTCGACACTGGCGGCGTGGCTCCCCCCAGCCCTGTCACCCATGGCAAACTTGTGTTTAATCTCCCCGGAGACTGCATCACGGATTTCACCCTGGACACTTGCGCCGCTCACGGGCTTGAGGTTCTCATCCATCACCCTTGCAGATATGTCGGCGGGCTCGCCCCAGAGATATGTGTCCCTGGATACCGAAAGCGCCAGCCGCTTGATCTCGTCCTTTTCCGTAAGCCAGCCTATCGAATTGAGGAGAAGACCGCTGAAAGCCGAGGTCTCGATCCCGAATCCTCGCGGTACGAAGTCCCAACGCCAGAGATCGAAAGGCGAAAACGCGACCACCCTTCCGAGCCCATACCTCATCACCGCAACAAACGGCATCACCCGGTCTCCGCTCACACCCGAGAGCAGGACCGTTGACTCGTCGCGTGCACCCTCGAGGGAACCGTCCACCGGAACAGGCGGCAAACTCGACCAGCCGTATCCATCGGTCTTCACTTTCATGACTTCGTGATCGCCACCAGCCTCAACCTCCCGCGGGGCATACATGAGATCCGCACCCCGGGAGGATGACGCGATCACGAACGGACTGGCATCCTCCCACGCACTCGTGGATGGATCGACAGAAACAAGAAGCAGACCGCCTCCGTCTCTGACAAACTGCTTGAGTTCCTCTCTCCCGGCGCCGAGCGTCGCACCACGGAACACCACAACCACATCGAGGTCCGCGATCACCCGTGACAGATCCCTGACTTCGTCTTCCATCCGTACCCTGGGCCCGCCGGACGCCGTGAACATCACCGATGCGTCTATATTGGGATCCTTATCCAGACTCCTCCTCGCGAATGCGAAATCCCATGTGGGATGGGGTGCGACCAGGCAAACCCTGATCTTGCCCTTTATAACCTTGAGCGAGAAGGCCATGGTGTTGTTGGAGGTCACCTCCTCACCTTCGAATGGAGCAAGATTGACACTGAACCGGTGAAGTCCGATCTCGCCCGCCTCGATATCTGCAGCCACCCTGGTCCTCGCACCCGTCCCCGGTATGACAACCTGTTTGGTGAGAACGGTCCCGGCCGAGTCGCTGATCGTGACTTCGGTTTCAACGGCGCCGGAGTGTCTTCCGGTAAGGTGCAACCATACGGGGACGATGCTGTTGGCATATGCAGCCCCGCTGGTTTCGACACGGTCAACTGATATGTCCGGAGTCGGCTCGTCTCCCGCCAGCGAGATCGTATGTACCGGGATCCTCAGGGAGGAGCTGTAGTGGAGGGCGTCTTCACCGAAGTTGACGCCCCCATCGCTCAGGATCACGAATGCGGCAGGTCTGGTGTCCATCCCGTCAATGGCCGATCTCAACCCCATGACCAGATCCGTCCGTGAGCCCCGCGCATCCACGTCATCGATCTCCGCAGCGCTTATCTCGCCGGCTACGTCGGAGAATGTGAAGAACCGTACGTCGGCCTTTGCTTTGAGCCTGTCGACCAGGGTGTCGATGGCGATTCGTTTGGCCCGGTCGAGTTTCGCTCCACTCCCGGGAAAGGCCATGCTTCTCGAATCGTCCAGCAGCACAGCTACGACAGGATCGCTCCGGCTGGTGCTCGTCAGGCGGAGCACAGGATCGGTTACGAGGAGGATGATGATCAGCACTGCAACGAACCGGAGGGCCTCCAAAGCCAGCCGGAGCCACCGGGGCAACGAAGGTGTGGTCGTCCGGTAAAGGATAAAAGCCAGGGCGACGGCAACCACAATCGATATGATTAGCGCTACTACATCCCGTGGGCCTGCGTCGATCAAAGCAGAGGTCTCCTATTGTAATTCAACTCGTATACCCGTAAGATCGGACGGTTCTCCTGTTTGTTTGTAGGAGGACAGCTGCGCCTCCTGGGACGGGCCTTCCTCCACAATCATGTCGATGATGGCCGGACAAAGGTACTCGTCTTCACAACCGCCGAAGTACCATTGTTCACCCGCTGAGAGCACCGGCCTTATCTGTCCGTCCGAATAGCCGTCGTGCCCGAGCATGGCGACTATCGCATTCCACCGGTCACCGCCTGTTACGGCGTCCCGTGGAAAAGATATGAAAATCGATGAGCTTGCTTCGTCCGGGTAGGACTTAACCACAACGTCGTCAAGCCTGGCACCCGTCATGTCATAAATGGCTATGGTATCCATGCATGCACGGACGAAGTATTCCCAGGCATGCTGAGGTACGGTCCTGGCTTTCCGGGCCTTGAAGAGCTCTCTCCGGCCCGAACCGGCCACGCCGTCGGTGTCCAGATATATGTCTATCGCCTGGCGTGAGTACCCCGTGATCCCGCCCCACGGTGAATCAAGCCCGCCGGCGACACCCACCTTGAAGATCACATTGGCGTCACCGTCAAGCATGACGTCAAGTGAGGTGATGTCGAAGGCACCGGGAACAAAGACGGCATCCGTAGGATAGGTATATGTTCCGGGTCCGTGATCGTCACCCACCGGATCCGACAGGCTCTTGAGCACGGCATGCCCCCCCGATGGAGGCACACGCAATGCCAACGATCCGGCATCGGGAATCACGTCCCGGCCGCCTTCGCTGGTGCGCGTAAGGACACCGAGCCTCAGGTCGTCACCCGTCGAGGTCCCGAGCCATGCGAGCGGTATACCTATCTCCAGGAAGTCGCTCGCCGCCATTGTCTCGGTTATAAACCCCGGATCCTCGCTGATCCATCCCCCCTCGCCGTCGGCAATGTATGCTTGTCCGGGACCCGTCGTGAGGTAGAAGCCAAGATCAAGCCGTGTGGCTATCGGAAAACCGAATGTGTGCTTCTGGTCCTGGTTCTCACCGCCGATATAGGCGTTGCCGGCCGTGCCCGCAGGAGCGGAGAAGCAGATTTGCGTGGTATAAGTCGGTGGCCCCATCTCGGTCACCGCCATGTCAAAGTCCACGCGCAGCCACAGATGGTTTTCACCAAAGCCGTAGTAGAGGCCCTTCATGACATCGCCCCCGGCCTGTTGCATGGCTCCACCCTCGATGTCGTCGATAAAACCCGCCATGAGCCATTCGCCGGGTTCGGTCAGAACACCATCCAGATCGGGCCGGACCGTCCCCGTTATCGTGCGGGTGGGTTCGGCGCCCGCGCTCTCAACGAACGGAAGGTCAAGATAGTCCGGCGGTTGCTCGCCGGCGAGCGCGTATATTCTCCGGAGCGTACCCCGGAAGGCGTTGTCAAAGACATCGTCATTGCCCGAGCTCTGGTCGAGCCCATACCACCAGAACCAATCACTGCCCTCGGCGATGTATACTTCATTCATCACGGCTTCCAGCGCATCGGCGCTCAGGTCTGCGCGTTTGCCGTCGATCAACTCCCGCGCCGTGACGAGATGGTTCCAGGCCTTGTTCTCTTCGTCCTCGCCGATCCAGGTGTCGAAGTTGTGAGCAATCCACGAACCGGGAGCAAGCCGCGGAAGCACATGCTCGGGCGGTGACATTTCGAGAAACTCCGATATCGTAACCGGAACCAGCCACGAGGCCTCGCTCACCTGAGAATAGAGCGAGTGAAAGAAGTCCTTGCCGTCCCGCTCGAAGTGTTCCCAGGCATTTTCCCCGTCCAGGATTATCGGGACAACGTAATCGCCGTCGTACCCCTGCAGGTATGTGTGGATAATATAGAGTTTGGATATCATATCATTCGCGGCGGCCACGCCGTTCATCTTGGAATACCTGAAGCCGATGTCATCGGAGAGGCTATGATCCCGGAAGATCATTGCCACCCTGGCATCCTCGTCACCGGCATAGTGCATCCTGTACTTATCCAGAGGTGTGAGACTGCGCACACCGAGCGACTGGGCGAGAACCTCTTCGTCAGTCGCAAGCCACGAGATGCCGGCTTCTAAGACCAGGGGCAGTATCGCCTCCGATACCGAACCCTCGGCCGGCCACATACCGTTCGGGGGCCGCCCGAAGAGATCCGCGTGGAAGTCCCGGGCCATCTCGACCTGCGCCTGTGCATCAGCGGGATAGGCAAATCGTTTCGTTGGCAGATCGACCGTGGGACTCGCCTCACGCGCGATATCGGTATCACACAGGAGAGGGAGAATCGGGTGATAGAATGGACACGTGATCACCTCCAGCTGGCCCGCGTCCTGGTAATGCTTGTGCACGGGGATCACGCTCTTTAGTATCTTCATCTGGGAAGCGATTATCTCGGCCTTGTCTTCTTCCGTGAAATCGCTTCCCCTGGCTATCAGGTGACTCACATCAACGGTCTCCCCACCCGGCAAAGCCACGGGACCTTCCTTGAAGTCGGGATCGAACTCGGCGAGATTAAACCAGGCCTGGAGATCCCTCCAATCCCGGTCGGTGAAATCAGGAAGACTTGCAGCCAGCTCTTCCTCAGTGTCACCGCGTTTCTTCTGAGCCAGCTCCTTATAGCGCGGATAGATGTCAAGCATCGTCTCCCACGGCATGCGGTAGAAGTTCTTGAGGATCATGGTCTTCTCAGCCTCGGTCAGGTCTGCGGGAGGCGTGAGCGTAAGCCGGACCCACATGTCACAGCCCGGCATTTCACCGCTTGCACCGCCGGCCATGTACCTGTCATAACCCTCTATCACCTCTATGAGCTGGGATAAGAGCACAGGTGTGAGATTGACTGTAAACTTCATCTCCGGGTACTCCCCGAGGATGGCGACCATGTCGTAATAGTCCTTTATCCCATGAACCCTCACCCAGGGCTCGAGATACTCACCCGTCCCGGGGTCTTTGAGATAGCGTGGCTGGTGCTGGTGCCAGAGTATGGCCAGATGAAGCGGCTTGGGCAGCGGTGTGAGTGTCGATACGACGGGATCCGGTACGGGCTCCGGCACGCTTCCCGGTTTCGCCGCCGAGCCGTCCTCAAGCACCGTCACGACCGAATTCCGCCCGCCGAAGGGATCCGCTACCCAGTCGGGATTGCCGCGGTCCTCTTTCCACGTTGTACCGTCGATCACAAACTTGTATTCATAGCGGCCCGGGGCGATGTCCACGGTGATCGTCCACATGCCCTCACCGGTCCGGACCATCGCATGGCTGGTCTCAGACCACCCATTGAAGTCGCCTGCGAGAAAGACCCGGCCCGCTGCCGGTTCTTCACAGCTGAAGACAATGCCGTCGGGACTTGACCCCGGTCCCCGGCCCGCTCCGGCGCAAAGAGCCGGGGCGAGTAAGAGTAAGACAAGAATACCTGCAATCCGGCCTCGCATCACGTATTTACTCCTTGAAGCTTGCCTTGAGTGCCTCCTCGTCTGCGAGAATGACACCGACCTTTTCACATGCCGACCGCATAGCGGCAATGACCGGTTTCTTACCGTCAAGGGCCGCCTGCATCTCGGGGTTGACATCGTTTTCGATCTCGGGGTAGCCGCCTATCGGCGGTCTTGCCTTCGCGTACTTCATCTGCTCCATGAAGATCTTGAGATAGGGATGGAGGCTGAAGTCTATGAGTTCGTCCGCAAGCAGGTTGACGGGGATCTGGCCGAGTTCATTCGCCCATCTTGCCTGCGACTCTTTGGAGGCGATGAACATGAGAAACTGTGTGGCCTCGCGTGGATGCTCGGACGTACTGAAGACAACAAGGTTGTTGCCGCCCACATTGGTCGCATGGCCGGCGGGACCGCTCGGTATCAACGCAACGCCGAAGTCTATGCCTGCCTGCTGGAGACCCTTGACGGCCCACGGGCCGTTGAAGATCATTGCATACTTGCCGTTCTGAAATCCCATGTCGTCCCGGATACCACCGCTTCGCCATGCACCACCCTCCACTCCGTGCTTGGTGTAGAGATCGACCTTGAACTGGAACCCTGCGACCGCTCCCTTATCTGCAAGGGCGCACCGCGACATGTCGGGCGTAAGAAGGTCTCCCCGAAGGAGTATATGAACGGCAGTGACCACCAGAGGGAATTCCGCATGCCAAAGCCGTAGACACCCTTATCCCGGTCCGTGATGGTTTTCGCATCCTCAATGAACTGGTCCCAGGTCTCGGGAGGCTTATCGGGATCAAGTCCCGCCGCCTTGAAAAGATCGATGTTGAAGAAGAGGCACAGGCCGTTCACCTGGTCCGGTAGTCCGTAGGTCTGCCCGTCCACAATGCACGAGCTCAGGGCAACGGGTCTGATCTCACCCTTGATGCTCCCGACACCGTACTCATCGAGGGGATAGAGCGCGCCTCTCACCGCGATCTTGGGAAGAAACGCCACATCGACCCGGGCGACATCGGGTGCGGTCTGGGTAGCCAGGCTGGTGAGGATCTTCGGCTCAAGCCCGTCAAAGGGTATGTTGACCGGTTCGATCTTGATCCCCGGATTGACTTTGTGGAACTCACCCACCAACGAGAGGAAGACGGCACGCTCCTCCGGGTTGTAAGTTTCCCAGACCGTTACCACCACACCCTCTTTGGCCGCTTCTTTGGCACATGCGGCCGCCAGAAGGGCGGTCAAGCAGAAAACAAGCACCACGTATCTCATGACTCTTCCTCCTTGTCCGTCATTCCTTTATCGCCCCCCCCGTGACTCCCTCTATGAAGTAACGCTGGGCGAAAACGAATATCACCGAGATCGGGACTATCGAGACAGCGGACGCAGCCATCTTGAGGGCATAGAGCTGTTCGTGCTGCTGTTTGAACATAGAGAGTCCCACAGGAACAGTATAAAGGCTTTCCTTATTTGTTACAATCAGCTGCCAGAGAAAATTACTCCAGTGGAACTGAAAGGTAAGCAGGAAAAGTGTGGCGACAATAGGGAGCGTAAGCGGAATGACTATCCTTCCATAGACCTGGAAATCGTTCGCGCCGTCGATCCTGGCCGCGTCAATAAGGCTCTTGGGGATCGTGCTCATATACTGTCTCAGGAGAAACAGCCCGAATACATTGGCAAGGTGCGGTACGATCATCGCCCTGTAGGTGTTCATCCATCCAAGCCTGTTCACGATCGCGAACTGCGGCACGACGTACATCAGACCCGGCACCATCATCGATGCGATGATGACCCCGAAGACCTTCTCCTTGAGGATGAAATTCTTGAACGCAAAGGCATAGGCTGCAAGCGATGCAAACAGCGTGGCAAAAAGCGCCGAGGACACTGCGACGATCGAGCTGTTGAGGAAGTACCTTACAAAACCGAAT
Source organism: Candidatus Eiseniibacteriota bacterium (assembly GCA_043810925.1). GTDB lineage: Bacteria > Arandabacterota > Arandabacteria > Arandabacterales > Arandabacteraceae > Arandabacterum. Next base: position 24,344 of record JBDRNT010000151.1, on the reverse strand, counting down.
TCGGTGAATACGCGTTTCAGGTTCCCCAGCGTCGGGTGCCTGGGAAAGAACTCAGGATCGAATTCGCTGCCCGGTTGTTTGAGCGCGGTTATGATCATCCACACAAACGGGAAGAGCACTACAATGGCGGCGGCAGTGAGCACAACATAAAGCGCGACGGTTTTTGCCGACTTTCCCGGTCTTGCCGGTCGTCTTGTTTTCACACTGCCTGTCATTGCCACCTCAGTAGTCGGTCTTCGATCGCAGGAGACGCAGATTCACAAGCGACACAGCAACCGCTATTGCCAACAGGATGTATGACATCGCGGCGGCGTACCCCAGTTTGAGCCTCACATAGAACGTGTCGAAGAGGTAGTAGCCCGTGACCCACGTGGCCCCATAGGCACGTTCGCCGACATTCACACTTGGACCGCCGGTCGTCATGGCGAACACTTCAACAAAGGCATTCAATGCCGCGACGACACCGACGATCACCATGAAGAGCGTAACGGGCCTTAGAAGCGGGATCGTGATCCTCGTGAGTTTCTGCCACCAGCTCGCCCCGTCGACCTCAGCGGCCTCATAAACGGATTCGGGTATGTTCTGAAGCGCGGCAAGATAGAGGATCATCCCGAAGCCCGCCCCTTTAAGGACATTTACGATCACGACGGCGGGCATGGCAGTCGCGGGGCGTCCCAGAAAACCCTGCTCAGAAAAATATGTGATACCCACCGCCTCGAAGATCCTGGTAAGAATCCCGAAGTGCGGACTGTATATAAAGGTCCACACGATACCGACAACAAACAGATCGAGAACATAAGGAAGAAAGAACGCGGTTCTGAAGAGCCTGTTCAGTCTGAGTTTGTTGTTAAGAAGCACGGCCAGCAGGAGTGACGTGCCGATCCCAAGCGGCACTATCAGGGCCGCATAGTAAAGCGTCATCAAGAGCGACCACCCGAAGAGACCGTCCTTAAAAAGCGCGATGAAGTTCTGGAGGCCCACAAAGGTGAGGTTGTCAAACACGTTGACGAGCACCGTCACTTTGTTGAGGCTCAGGTAGAACGAATAGAAGAGCGGCCAGGCCAGGAACACGGCGAAGATCACGATAAAGGGAGACAGGAATATTAAGGCAGAGAAGTTCTCTGCGAGGGCAGACCTCTTCATCGGCCTACTCGACGGTGATCACAGAATTGACGCCTCCGTAGGGATCCGGCACCGTATCCTCGTTGTCGGGATCCTCCACCCAGTCGGTGTCGTCCACCAGGAACTTGTATTCGTACGAGCCGGGCTTGAGCATGACCTTGACGCGCCAGACACCCTCGTCGTCCTTTTCCATCTTGGCGGCCGTAAGTGACCACTCGTTAAAATCACCCGCGAGAATCACCTTGGTGGCTTCCGGATTGTCAAACGTGAATTGGATTTCCTTTTCCGCTGCGGTCCCGGTCGTCCTGCCCGCGGTCTTTGTCGACGGCGATCCCGAAAGCACCGTTCCCGTCACGATTTCGTACTTGTAACCGACCGATTCCGGCACGATGATCAGCGAGTTTGTGAAATCGCCCTCGACGCCGGTATTGGGGTTGCTGGGGTCGAGTTCCCAGCGTACGCCGTTATCTATCACGAACTTGTACTGGTATCTTCCCGGGGCGAGCGGCATCACGATTTCCCATATGCCGTCGCCGTCGTCATCGCTCATGGGATCTATGGTCGGATCGTAACGGCCTCCACCCTCCGTGCCCCCCCAGTTGTTGAAATTACCTGCCAGGGTGACCATCCTTGCTGCGGGGGCCTCGTACCCGAAGCGAATCCCGCCCTCCATTTCACGAGGAGGAGGAAGTCTGTCCCGTATGCCCTTCGAGATTGTCGAACAGCTAACGACTGCACAGGCAGCAAGCAGAACCAGTAACCACGAAGCCCTCATACCCTTAAACCCCCGCATCAGAACGAAATCACCCCCATAAGCGTAATTATCTTCAGATCATCAAGCGCCATCTCGGCATCGATAAGGGTCGCACCCGGTCTCGGCCATAGGTAGCTGGAGAGCCACCTCTCCCTGCCGATCTCCCTGCCTTCCACCGGCGTGTCCACGTAGTAAAGCGGACTTAGCCCGTAGCCCAGCCGCATCTCAACACTCGCAATCGGACTCCAGACCAGCGCAAGGTGCGGGTTAAAGAAACTCTCGCTCATGCCGGTGTCATCCTCGGTCCAATCGTAGTTGACCCACCTGACGTTGTAGTAGATGCCCCACCTCTCGGTAATCGCGAAATCGCCCCTGGCGCTGAACTCGCCCCTGTCAAAGGCAGAGGGCATTCTGCCGCTCAGGTTGTCCCTGCTGATTCCATAGAGGAGGTCGTAACTCAGACGTTCTCCGAGGAGCCGGCCGCCCACCGAGGGGAGCACCAGGACCTGCGTGTTCTCGGCATTCTCCATATCGGGATCGATGTAATCCCACGTGGATTTTACAATGTCGACCTCGACGCCCAGGTCCATCCCCATGAACTTCGTGGCGGCATCCACTTCCACGATGTCCACGTCACGCTTGGGAAGCGGATCGTGTTCGTAGACAATGAACTCATCGATGCCGTTGGCCTTCATGTAGGCCCTGTAATGGGTGCTGTCCTTTACGATCGCAATGCCGTAGAGGTCTATAAGCCTGTTATCGGGATCTTCAAATGGCAGGGCAAGATGACTGACGTATGCTTCGTCTTCGCTCATCCCGTCAAAACGCGCCTGCTCGAATGTGAACCGCAGCGCGCAATCACCGGCTGAGGCATCGAAGCCCGTCTTGAAGCGGCTTCCGTCCTCATCCCCGATCGGTGCGTCTATCCTTCCATCAACTTTCTGGTCACCCTGTATGCGCACCCGGTTACCCGCATCCCACATCGCCTTGTAGGTCGTGGTTGCGAACTCGCCGAACAAGGACAACCACACGGCAGGCTCTACCGCGACATCACCGCCTATGAGCATGTCCGATGTACCCGCTTCAAACCAGGTACTCCCGTTGTCGCCCGTCTCGGCCCTGTATGCCTCTATGGCCGGGTCGACCTCGTTACCCTCTTCGAAACCGATCCACCAGCCGTCTCTTTGAGACACAAGGGTCGCACCCCACTCTGCGCCGAGAAAGCTCCGCCTGGCCCGTACGGCAAGGACATCGGTTCCCGTATTGTCGTATCGTGTCATCGACTTTATCTGCTGGTCGGCGGGATCGGTGTACCACCGTGCGTCACTGTTGTAGATATCATCGTCATAGGTGTTGGAGTAGAGCGCCCGAACACCGATCCCCTTCAGTCTGAGATCGGTGATCACACCCTGTGTTCCGCGGCCGAAATCGATGTCTTCCTCCCAGACCGTACCGGGAAGGTCAATATGACCCACGATTTCAAGAGGATCGTCGAAACTTACGATCTCTTCGTTGTGGTATGCAGTCGCGTCGAAGAGATCGCTCTTGAAGGCCAGGCGCCCGGCATACAGGTCGGCCGTCACCTCCCTGATGTCTCCTTCCCCGCTGTCGATCCGCATCGTAACCGAACCCTTGACATCCGGGCCTATCGTCGGGTTAAAGCCGAGGTACATCTCGTGGGCCGGTCTTGAGAGCCTCCATCTCACATCGCCGAGCCCGTCCCGACGCGTCGTGTAGGTCCCCCTGAACCAACCGTTTATTTTCACTCTCGCATTCGCGGCCGTGTTGGATACCACGTCGACCGCCCCGGCGAGAACGATATCCCCGTCACTATCGATCTCGATCCCTGAGTTGCCGTAATCTCCGACGATCTTCGGGTTGTCGGGATCGGCCATCCAGTCACTGCCGTTAACGACGAACTTGTATTCATGTTTGCCCGGCGGAAGAGGAATGACCGCGCTCCAGACGCCTTCATCGTCTTTTGCCATCGGATTCGATCCCGTATCCCAGTTGTTGAATGAACCTGCAACGGAGACTGAAAATGCTGCCGGGTCGTCGTAGGTGAGCTCTATACCTTCGGGTACTTTCCTCATGCCTCCGTACAGACAACCCGCGGCAATGAGGAGGATCGTCACGTAGAGTGCGATTCCGGTTCTCATCTTGAGTCTCCTCCGTTAGTAGTATAGTTTCAAGAATGCCTTGAACTGGCGCCGCGTGTTGTCACCGTTGGCATGATCGATAAACCACTCGGTGTTGGCCAGATCGTTACTCTGGCCCCAATCCCCGAATTCGAGGAAGAACTCGGCGCTGTTCCATCCGGTGTACTGTATCTGCGCAAAAACCGATTCCCGGGATTCCGTCCTTTCATCGACGGTAAGAAGTCTGCTATAGAACTTCCACTGCTCGGTCAGGTTGGCATTGGCCTCGAATCCGAAGACCCTGACCTGATAGTCGGTGCCGATGTCCTTGATCCTGAACTGGGTCTTTATCTTGACCAGCTTGTTCTCACCGGCCACCTCGAAGAGCACGTTGGGATAAGTGCCGTTCTTGTCCAAATACCTCTTGTATTCGACCTTCCCGATGAAACCGTGGATGAACTCGACATAGACCTCGCCACCGGTCTCTTCGCGTGGCTGGTTCTCGATCGTAAAGGTGTGCGGCTTGTCGCGGAAACGCCAGCCCTTAAGGTTTATTGCTTTCTTCGGAACCCTGTAATCGAGCTGGAAGTAATGGCCATGGAAGTCGTTCCTCCAAGCGTTGTCCTCCGCCAGGCCGATCGTATAAAAATCAGGATCGAAGTCATAGAGCGATGCGATCATGGTCACCGGCCCGTAGCCCACATCCCGGACCTCGAGTTTCCACCCGTAAGCGTCCTTGTCGGCGATCCAGCCCGAGATGTTCTTTCCGCCCTCGCCGACCACGGTGATCCTTCCGAGCTTCGAAAGCGATGGGGCGAGGTTGCCCACCGCGACTTCAAAATCCGCAGTGGCGACTTCATCATAGTTGGTGGCACCGTTTGAGTAGTCCTTCCTGCCATAGGTTGCACCGAGGATCATCCTTTCCGCCAGAAACGAGCGCTTGAGACGTCCTCCCCGGTAGTCATCGGTGCTCACAGTATCGGGTTTGGCCGAGGTGTTGCCCACCGGGAAATGCGGAGTTTCCAATGCGGGGTAACCGGTGGACTTGTCACTGTAGAAAGCCGTACCCGTAAGCCCCCACGTATCCCAGAAATCAAGTCTTACGCCCTGGGCCTTGGGACCGTAGTCATCGTCCTTTATGATATCGTTGTTCACAACCCTCAAGAGCGGTTCGTTGAGCCAGAACCGGTCCTGGCCTGTAAAGAGAAGCGTCTCGATCCGCCTGCCCCGATACTTGAGATGGCCTTCCTTGAGGAAGAAGAAGTTCTCCCACCGTGCACCTTCCCACTTGTTGGACAAACCCTGGAACTTGAGAAAACCTTCGGTGTCGGGCCACGGCGTGGACTTGATCCTGAGCTCACCGAGGAACTGCGGGTTGTCGAAGCGCCAGACCCGGCTCTCACCGCTCAGTTGCAGGTAGGCCTCGGTATAACCCTCAAGCGTGGTTGCACCGAACGCGGCACTCTGCCACGCGAGGACAACGAGCAGTGCGGCGGCTAAACCAAGACTTCGCTTACCATCCATCATCGCGGAATCCTCAGAACCTGGTCCGGGTAAATCAAGTCCGGATTCTTTATCTGGTCTCTGTTGGCCTCGTATATCCTCGGCCACTTGAGCGGATCGTTGTAAATCTGTTCGTACCCTGAGATCCACCAGAGGCACTCGCCCTTCATGACCGTCCAGGTCGAGGGCAGTCTCATGGCTTCTTCGAGCTCACGTTCCAGCCCGGCTGTCTTATCTCCAAGCTCCGCCAGATCGGCATCGACCCGGGCGATTCTGTCATTAAGACCCGCGGCAAGACGACTTTCCTCCTCAAGCCTCGTCTTCGACAGTTCGAGTGCGGCAACCGCCTCGTCATACTTCCGGGCCAGGACTTCACACCCATCCGGAGCCGGGGGCGGTTTGGGTACCGGCACCGGCTTTGCCTCGCGCTCTCGCCTGGGCATAAGCAGACCGTCAAGCGACACCGACAACCTGTACTTGTTGCCGGGGCGTCTACCCGACAGCAAGGCCGCGTCAACGGTGAGTTTGGATATCCTCAAGCCCACCCCGGCGGCCGCCCGGCTTCTGTTAAGTCCGGTTCGCAGGGCAAAAGCATCAAAGAACCAGATTTCCGTACCGAGATAGTAGCTCAGCTTGTTCTCGTAGTAGTCCGGGACGTCCCGGGGCCGGCGAATCTCACCGGTTATGAGCATGGCATCCCTGAAGGTATAAGAAGCACCCAGCCGGAATTCCGAGAAGATCGGGTCGCCGTCTTCGGTCGTACTGATCAGGTTTATCTCCGGCTCCCCCATGTTACGCATCACGCAACCGAGTGACCACCTGGGTGCCCGGTAGAGCAGACCTATGTCAAAGGCGTGGCCCGTCCCCGGGCCGCCGAAGTTGGGATCGTTATAGTAATCGTACCCGGGTGCGGATACCCTGTATATGCGGAGCGCGCCCCCGATCGAGAACCGGTCGCTGAAGAGCTGTCGCCCGGTCCCCACTACAAATGCATCCTCGCTGTAGACCTCCTCGACACCGGCTCGTGTCCAGCCGAAACCGAAGCCCGCTTTCTGCCAGCCCGAGTAACTCATGGCGACACAGTCTTCCGACAGACCGCTTACCGAGAAGAGCCGGGTTCTCATCGCGGTCAGCTTAAGTCCCTGACCAAGAGCATGGCCCGCGGGATTCCAGAACACGGCGGTCGCATCATCGGCCACGCCGACAAAAGCGCCGCCCATACCCGTGGCCCTTGCGCCTTCTTCCATGCTCGTGAATCCTGCCCACAGCATACCCGGCATGATCACAATAAGGATGGCTCCGGCCAAAAACTTCATTCTGTTCTCCTACTTGATCACAACAACAGCTTTGTTTTCACGTTCGAGGTTCGGCGCAACCTTAAAGCGCGCCTCGACTCTTAGAATGTAAATACCATAGGGCACGACTCTACCGTTATCGTCTTTTCCGTCCCAATCGATGTAGACTTCGTTCCGCGTCAACCGGGTCACACCCTCCTGCCAACGGATCGTCCGCACGGCTTGCCCGGCGATGTCGTAGATTTCGATCGTTATCCAGTCGATCTCTCTGGCGAGATAGAAGTTTATTCTTGTCTCGTCATAGAGCCCGTCACCGTTCGGCGAGAAGGGATTGGGTTCGACGGTGACACCCGAAAGCCCCTTCCCCGAATCATATGAAAGCCGTGAATCCGCGAAGAGACCGAAGGTGCCGGGTTCGTCTATCTCCGCCCTGACGGCATTCCCCCAGTCGTTGACGGAGCCGTACATACCGATCCAGCGCTCGGTGAGATCGTTATACCGGAAAAGACCTATTCGCTGCTCGTCCAGCCGTCCGCTCTGCTTGTACGATGGATAGTGGAGAGCCACGATCATGGAGTTGTCGAGCTTTGAAATCATGCTCGTATCCTCCAGGCTCCTGCCGACGACATCAATCCGCCGTCCCACACCCATGTAGTCCATCGACGATCTCAGATTCGTGAGATCTACCGATCCCGGACCGTACTCGGGCAGCGGGGTAACCCGGATATCAAACTCGTCGTAATCCTCCGAAAGCGTTGTGTCCGGCACAAGGACGAATGTGCCGTCATACGCTATGAAAGCCTCACCCGGCTTTATGTTTATGCTGTCATCAAAGGCCAGTCTGTCCTCAGCAACGGCGAATGTCAGCAGTTCGCTCCTGCCCTCGTTACCGAACTCATCGCGGGCATAGATCTCGGCCTGGAACGGCCGTCCCACGGTTCCGTCAACCAGCGTTACCGGACGCGTCGCGCTTTCCAGTTCCACCGGGTCGATATCGGCTATCCAGTAGTCCTCAAGTATGTGTCCCATCTCGGTCACGTTCCAGGACATCTGCCCCTCAGGCCGCCAGCGGAACTGGACCTCCTCTATATCACTTTCATCCACTATCAGTGTCCAGAATGAAGCCGGGCTGTACTGGAGCACCCACCATCTCGAATGCCCGAACCGGCCCCTGTGGAACGGGGTTATGTCGGGTGGTGAGATATCCTCGGAGAATGTCGCCTCCAGCACGCAGGCGTTCAAGAGATTCTCAAAGCGCTTCTGGGCATACGGGAGATCGTAGTTGAGCATCTCCTCCTGGGGTCTTCCCGCAAGCGAGAGGGAGTCGCGCACTGTTACCACATCGACTATGTTTGGATCCCTGTCCCTGCCGCCTTCGCCGTCCCGTCCACCCCCGAACTGCCATTCACCGGTTGACCGGTTGACCCATCTTATGCCTCCGAAATTCTCATCGCTGCTATCGCCATCGTGGCTGGCCGTCGTGATTATGAATTCCCAGGTCTTGATCTCACGCTCTATGGCCGCTTTCCTCTCCTCGGTCATGTCCTCCCCGGGCTGCAGAAGACCGAGCGCTTCGAGCGCAATACTTATCTCGATCGAATTGTCGACGTGATCCGTGCAGAAATACATCGAAGACGCGAGTTTGCTCAAGGTCCAGAAGGCGGTTGCGTTTTCCCCGTTGGAACTTACGATTCCCCTCCACCAACCTTCTATCGCGACGGCATACTCCCAGGCATCACTCCTCGCTATGTCGTGATTGCGATTGGGAAGGCCCGAGGTGGCCCCGACACCTTCCTCGGAATCGATATAGATGTCTATCTTCTGCAGATTGAGATCGGCCTTGTTCGGGTCGGTACACTTCTCTCCTGGATACGGCGCATTCCAGCCGACAGCCTCCGATGAGGGCACCTCACCGACATGCACCTTGATCGCCAGCCACGTGCCGTCGATTATGAGATCAACCTGTTCTATGTCGAATACGCCTTCGGCGAAGACGCCATTTGTCGGATAGTAGTAATAAAGTCCGGCCACCGGATTTCCTGAGGCATCCGTGATGTTGGGTCCGTGGTCGTCCCCGATCGAATCCCTGACCGAGATGAAGGGTACGGGCAACGTCGTGATCGTGACGGGGACGGAGACGGTCGAAGTCGCAAGGTTGAGACTGTCTCTGGCCACGAACGCGACATTGTGAATCCCCTGTGAGACCCCCGCTGGAATCGTGAACCGGCTCGCGTAGGTCCCGTCAAGCTGCGCGTCATCCCCGTGTGTTCCGTCGTCATAAAGCCAGGTCACGGACCGGCCGCCGAGCGGCGTGAGATCCATAAAGACGTCACCCACCCCACTACCGGCATCTTCCACCGTGACCGAGAAGGTCACAATCTCTCCGGGCGAGACGCTGTCCGGGGAGGCCGATGGATCGCTCAGATCGGGAGGCGTTGTCAGGAGCGGTACTATGTAAAGACCGTATTTCGAGAGTGTGACGGGTGTCGTCGCCGTCTCCCACCACTCACCCTCGTCGGGATCCATATCGTGCGTCGCATCACTGGGACTCGAGTCAAGGGCGTTGTACTTGGAGCCTTCGAACTCCTGGGTGACGTATGCCTCGAGCCTGAGCGTATCACCCTCTGAAACCCCTCCTATCGCGGCAAGCGGGAACTTAAACCACACCAGGGTAGCCAGTTTCTCGACCATGCCCTTGGCATCCTTGCCGGCATCATTCGGATCGGTGATCCAGGTTCCGTTGGCAAGATGCCAGAACTCCCACCCACCGTTCCACCTGCGAAGATCGGCATAGTCACCACCCGAATACTTGTAGGTGAAAACGTAGTCGGGTCTGAAGGTGTGTCTGTAGAAGATCGGAAACTCGAAGGGATCCTGTTCGCCACCGGCATGATCCCTGTTTCGCTCTAAGACCACCATGAGATGGGCACCATCCCATGCAGTCGAGAATTCAAGAGCAATGTTCAGGGTGTCGGCGTGAACAGTTGCATACATCGTAGTGAGATCGATGCCTGGATCGCTGTTATGAGCGGGGTCACTCTCGGGAGCGGCCTCGTCTTCGGCCACAAGCGAGGTCGGCGCGATGGAAAGCACAACCGGATCGACCGGGTAGTCCGATGTCGCCTCTATGGATACGAAGCCATAGCGGTTACCGGCCGTGAAGTCGGCCTCGGCCAGCCCCGTTGCGCCGGTTGTTACCGGAGTCTCAAGCGAGGTCAGAAGTCCCTCAGGGTATGTCGACAGGTCTATCGAAACCCCCGGCTCGGCTACGGCGTTCCCGAACGCGTCAACCACCTGGAAAGTCACCGTGCCGTTCTGGCCTTTGTCAGCAACAATCGGATCGAGAGAAGCGGTTATCGAAGCGGCAGGACCGGGCCTGAAGAAGACCTCGATTGTGTCCGACGCCAGGTTCTTATAGATGTTGTCTTCCGATCTGGCGGTAAGCCGCACGGTGCCGGCCCGGTAACCGTAGACCGATGACTTGAAGAACCCGTTGCCGTCGGTATCGTCGACCGGCGGCTCGACAATCGGCTCACCTTGAACGGCGACAACACGCACCGTGACGTTGCGCACCGGTATCGTGTTGTCTACATCGTCCAGGAGCTGGACACCCAGCTCGATTCGCTCGGAACCTCCGACTACTATCTCAGTCACATCCGGCGTAAGGCTGACCTTCCTGGGTTCGAGCTCCTTTACCCTGAGCTCCACGGCGCCCGCCAGCAAGTCCTTGCTGACCTCGATCCTCAATACCTCCAGGCTGTCGTCACGCACCCAGAACCTGCCCACACCGTCCTCGAACATCTCCGACGTGATGAACTCGTCAATCAACTCGGTGCCCATCGCATCCGCAGCCAGAACGACCTCCCCACGCGGAGGCACCGAGGGATCGATAAGACTGACAGATACCCTTACGCTGTCGGGCTCGACACCGCTTAAGATGGCGGAATTCCCTGCATCGTCCCTGGGTTCGAAGAGCAGGTCTTCATAGGTGAAGATCCCGCTGTCGGGCAGACTCACCGTAACAAACTCGGAGTAAATCTCATTACCGAGGCTGTCTATGAACGCATATCTTGTTGCGCGCGCAACGGCGAGCTCGATGTCGACCTCGATGAACTCTTCGCCCGTAATCGTCACAAGCGAATCAAAGGCGACATAGCCGCGAGCGCTGGCTATGAGATAATAGGTACCGTCCTCGATGCTCAGGATCTGAAACGCCCCGGTTCCTCCCGGCACGGTCGTTATGCCGTTTCCGCCGATCTCACCGGTCAGCGAGTTCACGACATAGACTTCAACATTCGCGGGCGGGCCGTCGAGCGCCACCGTACCCAGTATTACACCCTTGCCTCCGGAGGGGAACGAAGCCTCGAGCCGGCAGGAATTATAGCCCAGGTCGTATCTCTCCCAGGCCTCATCCGTGAGGTAATCAAGCATCTCCTCCTGGGTCCGTCCCGCGGCTTTTCCCTGGCCCGGTATCGCGACCACGTCGATCAGGTTGGGATCGCGGTCCCTGCCGCCGGAGCTGTTCCGGCCGCCGCCGAACTGCCACTCGTGTGTGCCGGCATTGACCGATCTTATGGCTCCGAAGTTGTCGTCGCTGCTATCGCCGTCGTGACCGGACATCGTGACGATGAAGTCCCACCTTAGGATCTCCTCGGGCGTGGGGCTGCCCAGCGCCGCGAGTCCGATCTTAACGTCTATATAGTCCTCTACATTATCGTCGCAGAAATCGATGATCACGGTCTGCGTGCGAAGCGTCCACTGCCCAATGTTGTCCGACCCGTTGGATTCGACAAACCCTTTCCACCATCCTTCTATCGCGACCGCATACTCCCAGGCGTCATGCTCGGCGATGTCGACATAGCGATAGGGGAGTCCCATCTGCGCGCCCACGCCTTCCTCGGAATCTATGTAGATATCGATCTTCTCGAGATTGAGATCGGCGCTGTTGGGGTTGGTACAGGTCGCTCCCGGCAACGGGGCGCCCCACCCGACCTGGTTTGATGCCGGGAGGTTCCCTATGTGGACGCGTACGACGAGGTACTGCCCGTCGACGATCATCTCCACTTCATGTATGTCGAAGGCACCGGCGTAGAAAACACGGTTCGTAGGATATACGTAGTAAAGGCCGGACACGCCGGGCTGGTTGGGTCCGTGGTCGTCCCCGACCGAGTCGGCAACCGTCAGGATGAGTTCCGGAACGGTCAGGATCTTGAGCGTCCCCTCAGTCAGGGATTGCATGACATTGGTGGAATCCCGGGCAGAAAACTCAAGCGTGTGTACACCACCACCCACCCTGTCGGGCAATGTATAGAGCACCGAGAATACGCCATCGGATGCCGTCCCATCACCACCCGTGCCATCATCTTTGAGTGGCGTCTCGGGGTCTCCACCGACGCTCGAAAGATCGACAGAGACATCACCGATCCCACCGCCGGCATCTCTTACGTCCACACTGAACCTTACATCGTCCCCGGGTGCCGCACTGTCCGGGAAGGCTGCCGCAAAGAACAGACTGGGAGGCACTCCATACTCCGGCAGTATGTAGGTCGCATACTCTGACAGCGTTACGGGGTCAGTGGCGGTTTCCCACCATTCACCCTCATCAGGTTCCATATCATGAGTGAGATCGTGAGGGTTGGAGTCAAGTGCGTTGAACTTGACCATCTGCTGTGTTTCGTCGTCCCAGGCCTCAAAGGTAAGATAGGATTGGAGTCTGAAAGTATCTCCGGGCAGGAATTCACCGATTGCATCGGCCGGAAAACTGAAGATCACCTGTGAATTGGTCTTGGTCACCATGGCCAGGGCGTTCTTGCCCGCGTCGGCTGGATCGGTTATCCACCTGGACTGTGCCAGATGCCAGAACTCCCACCCACCGTTCCATTTCCTGAGATCGGCGTAGTCGTTGGCGCTGTACTTGTAGGTAAAAACATAGTCGGGCTTAAGCACATGTCCGTAGGTGACGGGAAATTCGAACGGGTCGGATGGCGCACCATCCGCATCACCATTGCGCTCGAGGGCAACCATCAGGTGTATGTTGTACCAGTTGCTTGAGTAGTCGAGGACTATGATCAGTGAGTCCGGCCCGGGCCCCTTAAACCCGGCATACATCAGGGTGAGATCGGCCCCTTCTAGACTATTGTGGGCCGCGTCGGTCTCGGGCGCCGCCTCGTCCTCCGAGACAAAGAACAGGCCGCCTCCGGCTCCGGCGTCACCGGCAGCTACCCCGACTATCAGGATTGTAAGAGTAACGAGGATCAGACCCCGCCATACCTTCATACACTATCCCCCAGGGTTTCGAACCAAGGTACCAGACCCTGAGGATGTAGTCAACCCCAATGTCTGCCCCCCCCTTTCGGGGTCATTTCGGGGTCAGGTCTTGAGATTAAGCGTTTTGACTCCCTGTCGTGAAATCCCGTTAGTCGCTAAACTCGGCCTTGATCTCACCCCAGGTGGTCGGGCTGAGTGAAACAACAGGCGGCGGTGCCCCGTAGTTCTGCCACGTACCGTCCACAGGCTTGTACCAGACCTCGTTCGCAAAGGTCACAAAAGCCTTGCAGTCCCAGAACTTGATCTCCGATGCAGCAACCGGAAGATCCCAGGTCGAGATTGGTTCCCAGACCCCGAGATCCTGCCTGAAGCGCCAGGCCTCGCCATTCTCGAGCAGTACCCGGAAATTGTCGTTCTCACTCATGGCGATGATGCCACTCATCGTGTGATCCACAATACTTGCACTCCCGAACCTTGCGCCCACATGAAATGCCAGGACCAATGCAAGAATTCCGAAACACACACACATGAACCGTCTTGCCATGCCTCGCACCCCCTTTCGCTTGCGAGTATAGCATCCCGACGAGCCTGGATCAAGTCACTACAGTGCTCCGGCGTACTGAGAGGTGGTAACTTCTGTGACGGCCCAGACCCTGCAACTCTCCGGCTCCGGCACCGGAAGTGGCGCCGGAAGTAGCGCCTGAAGCGGTAGCGGGGAGATGCCGTAGGGCTCGGAGGCCCGACGTTACGTATCTGTAAAATCGAGCAGGATATCTACGACCCTCGGCAGGACCTCGCCGGCGTTGCCCCGCAGATGGAGATCGACGAGATCGGTAAGCGGTGTGGGATCGGGGTTGACTTCCACTACCAGGGCTCCAGCCTGCTTGGCCACAAGCGGTATTGATGCCGCCGGCTGAACAACGGCCGAGGTGCCGACCACGAGCATCAACTTGCAGGCTTCGGCGGCATTGAACGCCCTGTCGAACTCCTCCCTGGGGAGCCCCTCGCCGAACCAGACGACATCCGGCCTCAGGAGCGAGCCGCACTTGCACCGCGGAGGTATCTCGGTAAGCGGTACTCCCAGGTTATCGGAAACCTCGCCGTCCCGCGTGCACCGTACCCTGAAGAGGTTCCCATGCAACTCGGCGATTCGTCTGGTCCCCGCACGGGCATGAAGCCCATCCACGTTCTGGGTGATAAGCAGGAAGTCAGGAAAGGCTTCATCAAGACGCGTGATCGCGCGGTGTGCGGGATTGGGCTCCTTGGCGGCAATTATCCGGCGTCTGTAATCGTACCATTCCCAGACTGTGGCCGGATCCCGGTCGAAGGCCTCGGGTGTTGCCAGCTCTTCGGCTCTGAAGTTTTTCCAGAGCCCTTCTTCGCCTCTGAAGGTGGGGACCCCGCTCTCGGCGGAGACACCGGCGCCGGTAAGTACACTCACCGGTGACCGGCGCTTAAGCCCGGTCTCCGAAAGCAGATCGGTCAGGGATTCCATCAGCTTCCGCCGAAGCCGAAAGTCGCCTTGATCGCGCCCGTCGGGCACTTGGTGCACTCAAAGCACTTGATACATTCCGTCGAATCCAGCTCTTTGTAAGCTTTAAGATCGACAGGGCAGATCTGCTCGCAAATGCCGCATTCGGTGCACTTCTCCTCGTTGATACTGAGCTTCACCAGGCTGATCCTGTTGAAGAGTGAGAAGATCGCCCCTAACGGGCATGCCGTCCGGCAGAACGGCCGCTTGATGAAAACCATGGCCAGCAGAAAAACCCCGAGGATCGCCATCTTGATCCAGAAGAAGGTGCCTATCATCGATCTCACGTCCAGTCCCGCCAGCTCAGGTGACTCCGAGGCTCCCGCGGCCACCCAGGGAATCGCACCTTCCAGGCCCCCTGCCGGGCAGAGTTTGGAGAACCACAGTTCCCCCAGGAAAAACGGCAGCAATATGGCGATGCCAACCAGCGAGACATACTTGAAGTTACCCATCCACCGGGGAAGTCGTACGACTCTCCTTGAGATCTTCTTAAGCAGATCCTGAAAGAATCCGAAAGGACAGAGCCACCCACAGGTCATCCTTCCCACACCTACACCCACGAGACCAAAGAATCCCACGAGGAAGAACGGGAACTGTTGCCTGATTGCAAAATGCTGGAGGCTCCCGATAGGGCAGGACATAAGCGCTCCCGGGCACGCGTAGCAGTTAAGCGTCGGCGTGCAGAAGCCTTTTAAGAACCCCTGGTAGAGCGTGATCTTCGCCAGATTGGGAAGATAAAGAAAACCCCGGTAAACGGTAAAACCTATTGAAGCCGGCAGATAAGCATTGTGGAGAATAGTCGAAGTGATCTGCCACGGACGACGCTTCCGGTAAGCAGAACCCACACGGCTGAGCGCCGAACGCAGGATGCGTAAGATCGCAAGCACGGAGGGGATCACCCGATCCCTATGCAGCTCAGTCAGAGGTAGCGGCCGGTGGAGTAGATGTCCCCGGTCTCAGCGAACCGCAACCCAACCAGGAGCAGCACCGTAAATGCTGCAAGTAACACGAAAACGACAGCCCGGGCTTTCAATCTGAAGCCTCGTCCCTGCCGTGGTTGATCTTCTCCAGCATCTCCGCGTAGTTCCACTCGGGGGTCCACTCGGGAGTGTGGCATCTCAGGCACACACTCTCGGCAACCGGCCTCATGGAACCGTCTCGCTTGTGATGCGTCCCCATCCCGTGACAGGCCTCACACTGGACATTCCACATTTCAGGTTTTACGTCGCTCGAATCCTTGAGCGCCGCAATCTCATAACCCGTTGTATGGCAGGGCAGGCAGCTCGCATCGTTCCACTTGTCATCCTTCGCAAGCGTCGCGAAAGCCTGGGAATGAGGATCCTGCGACCATCGATCGTGGATCTTGCTGTGGCAAGCTTTGCACGTTTCCCACCCCAGATAGCCCTCGGCGGCCAGTACCTCGGGGCGCCGGGGGATGATGGGCAGCTTGTACTTCCGTGCCGAGATCAGCCTGTCACGAGCCTTCTCACGGTCCTCACAGGACTTGACAATCCGCTGTACATCCAGATGCTTTCTACCATACTTCGTGAGCCCTTCGGAACCGCCGTCAAAACCCACAATCCGTTTGTCGCTGTCGAGGGCGAGCAAGAGCATTCCTATCGAGCTGCTCTTACTTCCGGCCTTGACGAGGATGGTCTCTCCGATCTTCTCGGCCATCGCCGTTCTGTCGCTGCCGTGCCCGACGAGTATGACATCGAAGTCCGGAAGCCTTTCAGCCAGCTTCCGTGCGTTTCCAAGCCCGACGTGAGCAAGCCCGACTACCAGATCCGCCTTTTCACGAACCTCGGGCAGATAGTCCTCTGCAGCCTGGATATAGCTTGAGACGTAGGCATTCTCGAGCTGCTCGAAAACACCCACCCGACGCGGATCATCATCCATGAATCCCAGGAAACCGATACTGACGCCTGCTATCTTCCGGATCGCGTAGGGTTTGAATATCAGGGTACTGTCCTGCTTATTGTGAAGGTTGGCACTCACGGTCTCAAACTTGCCCTGCTTGGTCTCTTCAATCAGGAAGTCCAGGCCATAGTTCATCTCGCGCTCACCGGGCGTGACTACGTCATATCCGGCCATCCTCATGTAGTCTACAACGACCGTGGTCTTTGTCTTTTCCTGTCTGGGAGAGCGATTGCCGAAGAAATCACCCACATCTACGACGAGGACATTGTCGTGTACTTCTCTCAGTGAATCAATGAAGCCGGCCCTCCGGGCCAGGCCACCCTTGTCCCCGGCGTGTCAGCCGCAGGCATTGAGCTCGCCTTCAGTCCCGGTAGTGAATACCAGCATCAGCCTTTCATCACCCTGGCTACGAAGCACACCCGAAAACCCGACGAGAACAAGACCCAGGAAGACAAGAGTGCTTATGCCGACCCTATGCCACCTCATATTCCTACCTCCATGATGTTTCAATGACCTTCAAGATTCTAACAGAACCACTACCCTATGTCAATCCGCGCCTCGTCTGAGCGAGAGCGCCGAGGTTCCCAAAAACAATACGATCGCTGCCCCGGCGAACATCAACACATCCCGTATGAGCAGATCCACAGCCACGCCGTGGCCCCCTTCCATGCTGAAGCAGCCGCAGCTTATGTCAAGCCCCCTCACGAGGGCGGCGGAGATCGCGATTATAAACACTCCCAGCATCAAACCGATCATGAATGCGCTTCCCCTCAGGAACACACCGGTGATAATCAGAACTCCGCAGATCAGTTCAAGCCATGGCATCACAAGCGCCATCAGATTGATGGCCCAGTGGGGTAGCATTCTGTAATTGTAAATGTTCTCGGCAAACGCACCGGGCTGTGCGATTTTGTCTATGGAAGCATAGATGAAGACAAAACCAAGGATGAGCCTTATCGCAAAGATCACGTACTTGTTCGAGACCATGTGTTTGAGAAACCGCACTCAGCCTGTTACCTCCATAGGAAAACCGGAGTCTATCCAGCCCTCGATACCGCCATGGAGGACGTATACCTGCTTACATCCGATCTCAAGCAGCATGTCGGCCAGCACTCCCGCCTCGCGCTGGTTCTCCTCACATGCATAGCAGATGATGCGGATATCCGCTCCGGCAAGCCAAGCCACGCTCTCGATACCTTCTGCTGATGGGGAGATGTTCATCGCCCCTTCAATGCGCTTCACGTCAAACAGATCAGGACCCCGGGCATCAAGAAACAAGGCAGATCCCTCTTCAAAGAACCGGAATGCATCCTTGGCCGTCATGAACTCGGCGTTTGTGCGGACCCGGAAAGCCTCGGCATCAGCAATAAGCGGAATGCCCTCCGTTCTGGCATGGTTGACCGCCAGCCCGGCCGCAGCGGCAACCACCAGTATGATTCCACCTTCTATGACGGCACGTCTGAGGATCGGCTTCACTTCCCGCCCTTCCTTATATAGCCGGTAACTCTGATATCCAGAGGCGATTCATCCGGGCAGTCTGTCTCCAGCGTGATCTCGCCGGCCACCCTGCCTGGAGGAGAGCCCTCCTTGACCATCAGCCTGAGCTCACATGAGCTGTCGCTAACCGGCGTGATGACAGGTTCAAGGTTTTCCACCGAGCAGGAGACATTCGGGATACTGAACTTGAAGCCGTCCTTGGAGTAGATCCGAACCGTCTGCGCAACAAAGGTGCCGGGGAGCGTCGGGCCGAAAGCGATTATGTCCGGCTCGACAATGATCCTCCCGACCAGGCTCAGGGTAATCGGGACACGGACCTCACTTCTCAGGCTGTCGGTCGTCAGAATCGTGACAAGGCCTGCCACGCGCCCGCAGCCTTCCCTGTTGGTAGCGATGACTCTGAATTCATGTTCGCCCCTGACCCCGGTCTCCACCGCTTCGACTATGACGCAGCCCGTGTCGCTGTATGCATCGAGCACTTTGAGCAATTCACCGGGCGCAGCGCGCAGAGAGAGGTCAAGCGTATCACTGCCACCCCTGCATATCTTGCCGAAGGTGAGCGCACGGGGATCGGGTTCCGGGCCGATACCCACTTCGGCGGAGAAGGTGAGCAGTACTTCGGGCTCTGAGGGGTCGTCCGTTACGATCCGCACGAATTCCTTGAACCGGCCTTTTCCCTCGTAACCCATGGGATCGAAGAAGACGAGAACCTTGCCGTGGCCACGCGGACCCAGTGTCTCCGGTACTACCTGGGCCGATGTGCAGTCACAGGAAGGCTCGATTCCGAGTATACGGAGCGAATTATCCGAAACATTGTCAAACTCAAATACCAACCTCTGAGGCTCATCGCGGTAGATGAACCCCATATCGGCATCTGTCCGGTCGAATGATGTTGCTCCGTACACACCCGGCAGCAGGCTGAGTTGCAGTACAGAAACGATCAGCAGGTATTTCAGCATATACTATCTCCTACAAGACATACGTCTCCAGACTGTACAACACCCCGCGCAGGAACTAGTTCCTGCGCCAGGCCCTTCCGGCCGGTCTAACCCGTAGTTGCGCTGTGCTTATGCGTTGATTTCATCCTTGAGGGTTTTCCCAGGATGGAACCCCGGATGCTTGCGCGCCGCTATCTGAATGGCCTCACCCGTCTTCGGGTTTCTTCCGGTCCTTGCTTTCCTCTGCTTGGTCTCAAACGTACCGAAACCGGCCAGGATCACTTTGTCACCGGAACTCAGCGCGGAAGCAATCAGGCCCTGTGAAGACTTGGGACTGAAGATAGCGTCAACCGCCTTCTTGGCCTCGCCGGGCGTAAGATCCGTCTTGGCCGCAACAGCATCAATTAGCTCCTGCTTGTTCATTCTAAGCACCTCCTTCCATAACAGTTTTAAAGCAAACCTAAGGCTAAGCCCCCCGATCTGTCAACAAATATGTGGCTTCCCGCCACTTCCCTGGGGTCAGAGCTCAAAAGGTGCAAACCTGGGATCTGACCCCAAGGAGTCAACTTTTGAGCTCTGACCCCACTAGTATTGGCGGTAGAGGGTGCGGAGGCCCCGCTCGGTGTAGATCTCGGGATGGGCCTTTATGTTTATCCTGAAGTAATACTGCCATTCGCCGGCGGAGTATCTGCGGACGAAACGGGCCTCCCAACAGTGCAGATCCCGGTAGATCGAGTATTCCTGGTGGACGGTCTCCTTTCCGGAGAGATCGAACCTGCCGCTATACTCGACTCTCCAGTTGGTGGTGAAGCTGAATCCCGCCTGGAAATCAAGCCAGTAGTTGTCATCGCCCCCGTTGTAGGCCTTGGTATACCTGAAAATAGCACTCGTATGCCAGGGCTTTCCGGTCGGGGCGGCTGCATCCGAACCTCCCACCCCCTCTTCCGGCACAAGCGGCTCTTCCTTGAGTTCGGGTTTGGTGAAACCCGGTGGAAGGGGCTCTTTGCCCGAGCATGAGAGTCTCGTTGTGAGATTCAAAGACTCGAAGGCCAGATCCTCCGGGTTGTTGGTAAAGTCGAGATCGAACGTAATAACATCCGACGGGTAGAACCGCAGTTTGTTGTTTATGGTCGACAGGGGAGTCTCCTTGCCCTTGTCCTTGTAGAGGAAGTCGTATGATGTCGACGTATCAAAAGACAGGAGGTTGTTCATCTTCTTAACCTCCGCCCCACTCCCGACCTTGGCCTGAAGCTTGTTGGACACGCTTATGTTCATCATCCTCGACTTGGATATCTCTCCTGATATCCCGGGCAGGCTGTAGAAACGGTTCCTGTACTTGGAGAAGTCCGGCCGGTGGGTGTAGGTGATCCGTGGTGAAATCACATGTCTCAACGCCTGCAAGGGGCCGATCCTGGGAAAGAAGGTCTTGAAGATCGATGTGGTTGTGGAGACACCACCCCAGTACATGAGCCTGGCGGCGCCTCTCTTTCCGGCCTTGTCCTCATCATAGATGGTCGCGGACGCCGTCAGTGACGGATCGAAGTCGATCCAGCCGAACGGTTTGAACTTTGCGATGAAATCGGTCTGGTCGCTGTAGGCTGAGTTGACGACCTTGCCACCGACACCAT
This sequence comes from Candidatus Eiseniibacteriota bacterium, assembly GCA_043810925.1. Classification (GTDB taxonomy): domain Bacteria; phylum Arandabacterota; class Arandabacteria; order Arandabacterales; family Arandabacteraceae; genus Arandabacterum. The sequence goes on along the minus strand of JBDRNT010000151.1, from coordinate 3,751 downwards.
CACTCCACCACTTCCCTATGTCCTTGCGTACGGCCGTCAGGACCATTGTCGATCTTATGGTCTGGGATTTCCCGCCGAACCTGAGGTCGGTATTCATACCGGCGTTGACCTTGGCCTGCTGCTGCGTCTCCTGATCTTCACCTGTCTTGGTGAGCGTTGCGGATGCATTCGAGCTTGCGTTCAGGTAGGTACCTTGATGCCACCCCGTGTCGTCCTCAGAGGGCTCAAGCAGGGTGATCCTGCCAAGCAGGAAACTCAATCTCGGAAGCGTCTGGGATATCTGGTCGGTGTCCAGGTTTTCCCGTCGTTCAGCTGCAATGGTAAAGCTCTTTCCGTCCCACCTGTTGGAATACGACACATCCGATTCCAGCTGCCGTCTCAGTGCCTTTTCGAGGTCATCGCTCGTCTCCTGTCTGTACTTCTTGTCACTGACGAAATCGGCGTGAACGATCAGTCTCCCGTTCTCACCCAGTTGCTGGTTGTGCCTGCCGCCTATGTCCCACCGTGAATCTCCTGTACCAAGTTCGCTCTGGTAGGACCCCTCGAATGTGCCCTCAAGGAGATACCTGACCTTGTATCTTGATTCCATGTGCCCGATCCACTTGGAGTTCTCGTAATAATCGCCCCACAGGGTTAAATCCATGTAGTCATTGGGCGCCCAGTAGTAGCCGGCGTTTCGGATGAACCGTCCCTTCGCCTCATCGAAACCGAATTCGACCCTGGGAATCAGTATCCCCGAGTGTCTGCCTTTCCTTATCGGAAACATAAAGAAGGGCAACGCCATGATCGGCACACCCCTGATCCTCAGGATCACAGGCTTCGTGATCACCTTGTCGTTCACATACATCTTCATCTTCGAACTCGTGAACGCATAGTGAGGGTCAAGGTGGTTGCAGCTGGTGTATGTGCCGCCCTGGACATTGAGTGCCCGCTCACCGGTCTTCCTTATCACCCTCCCCGTGTAAAGACCCTTCTCGTAGCCCGTTCTCCCGGAGATTATCGCACCCCGCTTCGATTTAAGGTTGTAGATCAACGAGCTCCCCGTAATCTTATCGTTACCCTCCCAAAGGATCGGATCGACAGATGCGTGCAGGCTATGCGTGGTTGCGTTGTACTCGATCATCTCGGAGTTGAGTTTCATCCCCTTGTACTCCACAGCCGCGTTTCCCCTCAGATACATCATCGCAGTCGGCACATCGTAGTGGAGGCTGTCCGACCGGTAGGCGACAAGCCCGCCATCCGCACCCTCATCCTCCAGTTTGTACATCCCCTCGACCCCACCCGTCACCGTGGCTCTCTGCGCCTCCCCGTGGTCGAAGGCCAGGATCAGCCTGGCACCGGTTACCTCGTTCTGTTGGGCCTGGCCTGCCGCGTCGACCTCCGTGGGCGAGAAAACGGCACTTGCCTCACCCGTTATGTGCATCTCATACACCTCGCCCCCGCGAAAGAGCAGCCTGATTTCGCTGCCTGCAAGTTCGGTCTTCTCCTCATCGGGAGGCTGGTAGATGCTCTGGGCGTGGCCGCTCACGAGCACCTCGGATACCTCGTCCTCGCTGGTGAATATTGTTATCGTCTCTCCGGAGAGCGAGCTGCCTTCCTCGATTATCACGGGACCGTCGGTCAGGATCGACTTGTCCTCCTCCTCGAGGAATACGGCCCGGCCGCAGCTGGCTATTGCATCGTCCCTGAATATGCTGACACCGCCGATTGCGACCGCTTTCCTCTCGTCCGTGTATATCTCCATGGAATCCGCCTTGATGGACATCGCGCGCCGCTCATCTCGGGCCGTCGTTTCGAGCCAGGGATCCTCACTCGCAATGCCGTACCCCTTGTCACGCTCGTACTCAACCCTGCCCGCCCTCACCGTGGCCCCGTAATCGGTGTCTGCAAGCACTACGTTACCATGGGCCTTGACCGATCCGGTTTTGCGGTAGTACACCGTGTGGTCGGCGTTGAGGCTCCGGGCGCCTTCTGAATACGCCACGTTACCGTCGACTTTAAGGACTTCATTCTCAAGATCGAAGTGGCCTCTGTCGGCCGTCAGCGTTGAAACCGAGTCCACCACGGTTATGCCCCGCGGGAAGAGGACTCTCCTCTGCGTTCGCAGGTACTCGGCACGATCACCCCTCACCCGGATGTCCCCATCCTCGACGACCACACTGCCGATCAGGTTTACCCGCTCCCTGCTCCTTTCGTAGTATCCCGTGTCGGCGGTAGCCACGGTTGCACCATGGACTATTCTCACGTTGCCCTCAAGGGTCACTATCTCCCGATCACCCACCTTACTTCCCGACAGTCTGTCGGCGGATACATCGAACTCGTCCTGGGGAAACACTGCTGTGGGCACAAGGCATGACAGCATGAACAGAAGGCAGAGCGCGTGTCGTTTCATCGCAAGAGTTACTACCCTCAAGGGGCGAGATGGCAAGGGGCGTGCTTTGCTACCGAAACCAGATTTCAAACGATAGTCTTCTCATCCGATGGGTCGAAGAATTGAACCCTTCTCATATCAAGGAAAAGATCAATATCGGAATCGGGTTTGATATCTCTTCGGGTGATCAGCCTTGCAACGATTGGAGTCTTGCCGGTGGTGACGTATATGATGGTCTCGTTACCCATCGGCTCAACAACCTCCACCTTCGTCTTGATAGCAACCCAGTGATCGCCCGGCTCACCTGTGGCTTTCTCGTGGATGGCCTCGGGTCTTACACCGAATATGACATCCTTGTCAATGTGAGCCTCCAGAGCCTTCTCGACACGAGCCGGCACTTTCGCCCTGAAGGTCCCCTCATCCATATACAGGCCGCCGTCCCTGAGGACCTTTCCCTCTATGAAGTTCATCGCGGGGCTGCCTATGAACCCGGCAACGAACCTGTTGACCGGGGAATCGTAGAGGGTCATCGGACCGGCAACCTGCTGTATCAGTCCATCCTTGAGCACCACGATTCTGTCACCCATTGTCATCGCTTCGATCTGATCGTGGGTGACATAGACCATCGTCGCCTGGAGACGGCTGTGGAGCTTCGATATCTCGGTCCTCATCTGGACCCTGAGCTTGGCATCAAGGTTCGAAAGCGGCTCGTCAAAAAGGAAAACTTTCGGCTTTCTCACGATCGCACGTCCCACTGCAACTCGCTGACGTTGCCCGCCGGAAAGCGCCTTGGGCTTCCTGTCGAGCAGTTTTTCGATTCCAAGGATCTGCGCCGCATCATTGACACGCGCCTTTATCTCCTCCTTGGGGTACTTCCTCAGTTTGAGCCCGAAGGCCATGTTCTCGAACACGCTCATGTGGGGATAGAGGGCGTAGTTCTGAAAGACCATGGCGATGTCTCTGTCTTTGGGAGGGACATCGTTGACACGCCTGCCGTCGATGAAGATATCACCGGATGTCGCATCCTCGAGACCGGCGATCATTCTGAGGAATGTCGACTTGCCGCACCCCGACGGACCTACCAGCACGAGAAATTCTCTGTCCGCTACCTCGATCGAAGCCTCGTCAACGGCGATAACACCGCCCTGAAACACCTTGCTTACGTTCTTAAGAACGACATTTGCCATCTCATCCTCCCGGCAGGTTGAGTATAGATTCCGCGCATAAAGCTGTCAAGCCGATATTGCGGGGGGCGATTGCGGGGTCAACTATGGGGTCACCCATTAAGAGGCACCTGTCAATAGGGCATACGCCGCCCTCGGGGTGGGGTGATCTCACCCCTTATAACTGAGTGATCAGCGTCCAGCCATTGCCGGGACT
>JBDRNT010000150.1:0-2456 GCA_043810925.1 Candidatus Eiseniibacteriota bacterium | reverse complement strand
TCCATCACATAGTGACCGTACTCATGATGCAGCACATCCCAATCCCACCGGTCACCCTGACGGATATTGACACTCGAGCCGTCATAGAAGGCGCCGGAACCCGGCCAGTTCACCGGTATCTGGCCAAGGGGGGTACCGCCGTTTAGATCAAACGCCACATAGGCAGCGATATAGCTCGCCCCGACGTGGACGCAGCCCGCCGGCCCATTGCCGGTATTACCGAAGGTGAAGTTTTCGGTTATCACCGCGCCGTCCGCGACGTCGTCATGGACCGGGGATGTGCCTACATACAGGCCGCCATCCTGAACCCTGATGACATTGTTCTCAGTTACGAACTCCACGTATATATCGCGACCGCTGGCGCCGATACCGTCATCATTGTCAAAGGTAAATTCATAGTACCCGTTTGTGGGAAGCGCTGCTGATCCCAGGTGCTCGTCGGCCAGCAACTCCTCATCATACACATGAACCGCTATGCCGTAAGCCCCGTGGGTGGCGCCATTCTCGTCGGTAAATAGCACGGTGCCCTTGACGGTAATCGTCGCGGTGGGACCTAAGGGGACACCCCTGAAGGGCTCCTGCCCCTCCGGATTGACCGCTTTCAGCCGCGGCAGGTCCGGCATGCCTGTAAAAGGCGCCTGGCGAGGAACCTGGTCGAAGCGGCCATCCGGTGTCAGTGCCTCTCTCATCTGTACCTGGTATTCCTCCTCGGTGATGAATCCGGATTCGAAGTCCTCCCGGACCGATGAGTGGTCAAGGGCGAGGAAGCCGTCACGACCGTGGTACGTCCTGCCATTGCGGGAGATGGTGTAGACGCCCTCGAGGCGTGTCATCGTCTCCTCAGTATTGGGATGCCGGGCCAGGACAGTCACAAGCACGGCTGACCGGTCAACGGTGTCATAATGCACCGGGATGTCGACCTCAACCTGCTGGCCTTGCATGAGCGAGCCTATATACTCACTTGCCGCACCCGCCAGGCTGGCGCCGCCATTACCCTCCAGCTGGATCTCGACATTCTCCAGATCGGCCTCAGCTGTCAGACGTACCAGCATATTGACCGTCGCGCCGGGAGCCACATCGCCATAAGGCAGAGTTAGCTCGATGTTGACCGGCACAGTCTCCTTACCGTAGCATTGGTGCCTGCTCGAGAGATCGACTCCCTGTGCTTCTCCCGCGGCAAGCGGAAGAACAAGAAGAATCGACAGAACAAGCCCCAGCCAAATACAGTTACAGTGTCTCATTAGATCCGTCCTTCCGACGCCCCTGAGTCGGGGCTTCCTTTGTCTGCCAGCCTTTCCAATGTGCCTCTGCGATTTCAAAGTCCGGCGGAATTCGATTACTAGTGGTATTCGGTTTCTGTAGGTCGTGAAACCCGGCTAGGGAGGCGCGCGGACAATCCAGCGCCACCCCGCATGAAGCTCGTCCGCCGGAGCAATAATCGTCCGGCAAGAACCTCTCAAGCTCATATGGATTTTCCCCGCCGTTCCTGGCAAATCCGTCTTCTGGAATACCTCATCAGGTCTCGCAGCATCCAGTCGGAGGATACCATCTGTGGTACCCTGGACTCCATCTAAAAATCGATTAATTCCATTATTCTACAATTCACCCCAGAATTCCTTCTATTTTTCCCAAAGGTTATCATTTTGCTTACCTTATTGTCAATCTCTTTTATTTCCAAGAGTTACAGGGCTGAAGGCCCGTGCCCCCGGAGCTAAACGCGGCTTGTCGCTATGCAGAACCCACTGCCGCCAGACTTGACCCTGTCAGGGCTGTCTGTTAGGCTCAGCATGTGTGGCAGACAAAAACTGCGTGATCACCCGCTTTTCAGGCCAGTTCCGTCTCACGGAGGTACCGATGCGAACAATGGATGCGACGAAACACAGAGACCACTGCGCTATCGCCCTGACGCTGCTGATGCTTCTCTCTGGCCTCTCTGCCTCCGGGTGCAAGTATGCTTCTGAGGCCCAGTGTCAGAACGAGCCCCTGGGCAGCGTGACGGTATGGGTAGAGGACTACGACACTTCCGTGCCGCTAAAGTTCTCCGGGATCGTAAAGGCACTACTGCCCGAGAAGGCGGGATTTGATGGGATGACAGTAGTGGACAAGGATGGCGGAGAGCGATTGGTCCGCTTCCTCATTCCGGAGACTGACCTGCCGCTGGAGCTCGGGCAACTGTACGATTTTGAGGTTCAATACATCGGAGGCTGGCCGGCTGCTTCGTCAATCTTCATCCGGGACGATGCCGGACTTCTGTTCGTGGGTGTGAGCGACTGGGACATTGGCAGCAATGTAGTCAAAGGTGGAGTCCCCGGATTTGAGATCGAGAAGATCACCTCCGAGTGCCCGAGCCGGCCTCATGGCAGCTGTTATGATGAACTCAGAAACGCCGTCTTCAAGATGACCGCCGGCGAGGAGGGCGTGGCGCTATTCCACGGCGAGTCGGCACGCCTCGGGCC
>JBDRNT010000149.1:0-11534 GCA_043810925.1 Candidatus Eiseniibacteriota bacterium | reverse complement strand
ATGACCGGACCTCTGCCAGACCCTGCTGGCTCATGCACATCGTCATCGCACTCGTCAAGGTCGTCTTGCCGTGATCTATGTGCCCGATCGTTCCTACATTCAAGTGTGGCTTGGTCCGCTCAAACTTAGCCTTCGCCATCTTACTCCCTCCTAATACCTCACCCGAATCAACCGACACCTTCTATCCGTGCCGACATCTTCTCGGCGATGCGCCTCGGCACCTCATCATAGTTGGAAAACTCCATGGTGAAGAGTGCCCTGCCCTGTGTCGCTGAACGCAGACCGGTCGCATATCCGAACATCTCCGAAAGCGGCACCGTTGCCTTGACAATATGTCCGTCGGCTCTCAACAGGCTGCCGCCGACCTTGCCGCGTCTTGTATTGAGATCTCCAATCACATCGCCGACAAATTCTTCAGGAACGACAACTTCAACTTTCATAACAGGTTCCATCAGTATCGGTTTTGCCCTGATCATAGCATCGCGGACCGCAATCGCAGCGGCGATTTTGTATGCCACGTCGGTTGAGTCCTGTTCGTGATACGATCCGCCGATGAGCCTCGCCTTTACATCCACAACCCGGTACCCGGCAAGGACTCCGTTTTCAAGCGAATCGTGAATGCTTTCCTCGACACTCGGAATCAGCTTGTCCGGTATGGTCTCGGCTGTGATCTCCGATTCAAATTCGAAACCCGCGCCCCTCGGCAGCGGCTCCAGCTCTATAACCACATGTCCGAACTGACCCTTGCCCCCACCTGCCGCCTGCTTGGCGAACTTGCCCTCTCCCCCGGCACATGCGGTTATGGTTTCCCTGTATGCAACCTGGGGCTTCCCGACATTGGCTCTAACTCCGAATTCACGTATCATCCTGTCAACCAGGATGTCGAGATGCAGCTCGCCCATTCCCGAGATCACCGTCTGGCCGCTTTCCTCATCCTCACGTACCCTGAATGTCGGGTCTTCCTCAGCCAGCCTGTTCAGCGATGAGGTCAGTTTCTCCTGGTCGGCTCTGGTCCTGGGTTCGATCGCAACCGTAATCACGGGTTCGGGGAACACCATAGACTCAAAGGTTATCGGATACTTGGTATCACTCAGGGTATCCCCCGTATAACTCTTCTTGATACCAACCACACCGACTATATCTCCAGCAAAGGCGCAGTCGAGCTCTTCGCGCTTGTTTGCGTGCATCAGCAGGATCTTTGCAATCCTCTCCCTGTGGCGTCTTCCGGCGTTGTAGGCACTCATTCCGGGAGTCAGCCTGCCCGAGTAGACCCTCAGGTAGGTGAGTTTGCCGACAAAGGGATCGCTCATTATCTTAAAGACCAGTGCCGAGAAAGGTTCATCATCACTCGGCCTGCGTCTCTCGGTTTCTTCCGTTCTTGGGTTTATACCCTCCATGGGCGGCACCTCGTCGGGAGACGGCAGGTAGTCAACAACTGCATCGAGTACCTTCTGGACCCCCTTGTTTCTCAAGGCCGCACCGCAGAGTACCGGAGTGACCGCGGCGGCGATAGTCGCTCTCCTCAGAGCCGTCTTGATCCGTGTCTCGTCGATGTCTCCGCCGTCCAGATAGTCAGCCATCAGCTCATCATCATAGTCGGTAAGCACCTCAACAAGCCTGTCCCTTCTCAAAAGGGCCTCATCTACATACTGATCCGGTATATCAAGCACATCGAACTCCATGCCGTATGTCGCATCATCGTATGTGTATGCCTTCATCTCGATCAGATCGATAACTCCCTTGAGTTCTCTGCCGCTTCCCATCGGCATTTCAACCGGCACGGCATTTGAGCCGAGATTCTTCCGCATCATCTCTACGGCCCGGTCGAAATCCGCTCCCACCCGGTCCATCTTGTTGATAAAGGCGATCCTGGGGACACTGTACCTGTCGGCCTGGCGCCACACGGTCTCCGATTGAGGCTCGACCCCGCCCACACCACAGAACACCACCACAACCCCGTCGAGTACTCGGAGGGAACGCTCAACCTCAATCGTGAAATCCACATGGCCCGGCGTGTCGATTATGTTCACTCTGTAGTCCCGCCAGACACAGGATGTGGCAGCCGAGGTGATCGTGATGCCCCTTTCCTTTTCTATCTCCATCCAGTCCATCGTCGCCGCGCCGTCATCGACCTCGCCGAGTCTGTGTACTCTTCCCGTATAGTAGAGTATGCGCTCGGTCAGGGTGGTCTTCCCCGCGTCTATATGCGCCGCTATGCCGATGTTCCTGGTTTTCTCGAGAGGGAATCTCCTCATCTCACTCAATCCCCTCTTGCATTCTTCTCCTGCAACCCTCATCTAATCCTGTCCCCGATAGGATGCCCGGGGTGAACCGTACACCCCTTCGGCACCATCGTTACCACCTGTAATGCGCGAAGGCCTTGTTCGCCTCCGCCATTCTGTGGGTATCTTCCTTCTTCTTTATTGCACCGCCTTCGTTCTTCGACGCTGCTATGAACTCCGATGCAAGACACTCCTTCATGCTGTGCTCGTTTCTGCCTCTCGCGTTCGACAACAGCCAGCGAATCGCCAGGGCGGTCCGCCTCTCGTGCCGAACTTCCATGGGTACCTGGTAGGTGGCACCACCGACCCTCCGCGGTCTGACCTCGAGGACCGGTTTCACATTGCTCACCGCCTGCTTGAACACCTGCAGCCCCGACTGCCCGGTGCGTTTCTCGATAATATCCAGGCTCCCGTAGAAAACAGATTCAGCAACGCTCTTCTTGCCTTGTTGCATCAGGCAGTTGACGAACTTCGTAACAAGGGGGCTACTGTGCCTCGAGTCGGGTGGTAGCTCCTTGCGTTTGACCATCTTTCTTCTTGGCATATCTTGCCTCTCTTCTCTTAACCGCCGGCCGGAGTCTGACTCTTCTTCATCTTGGTCCCGTACTTGGAACGGGACTGCTTCCTGTCATCGACTCCGCTGGTGTCCAGAGCTCCTCTTATAATGTGGTACCTGACCCCGGGAAGATCCTTGACTCGTCCGCCCCTTACCAGGACTATGGAGTGCTCCTGGAGGTTGTGTCCCTCCCCGGGAATGTACGCCGTTATCTCAATAGCATTGGTCAGCCTCACCCTCGCCACCTTACGCAAGGCCGAATTGGGCTTCTTGGGTGTTGTCGTATAGACCCTGGTACATACGCCCCTTCGCTGCGGACAGCTCATAAGAGCGGGGGCCTTGGTTTTCGATTTCTGAGCCCTCCTGCCTCGTCTCACCAGCTGACTGATTGTCGGCAAACTTTAGATACCTCCATCAATTTGTGTTCTACGCCTCAACGACTTCTTCTTCCGCCTCACCCTCCTCGGGCAGGTCGGGGATCTCTTCTTCCGCGATCACCTTTATACGCCTGTTCCTGCCTATCCCCGTCCCGGCCGGAACCAGGTGTCCGATTATTACGTTTTCCTTCAGCCCCAGGAGGCTGTCCCTCATACCATTTATCGCAGCCTCGGTAAGAACCCTCGTCGTCTCCTGGAATGAGGCTGCGGATATGAAACTCTCCGTGCTCAAGGACGCCTTGGTTATGCCAAGAAGAAGAGGTTGGAAGGTCGCGGGTTTCCCCTTAGTGGCCACACTTTCATTCTGCTCCTTCACACGAACCTTGTCCACCTGCTCTCCCTCAAGGAAGTTGGTGTCGCCGGGGTCCTCGATTCTCACTTTCTCGAGCATCTGCCTGACGATCACCTCGATGTGTTTATCATTTATCCTAACGCCCTGGAGCCTGTAAACCTCCTGGATCTCGTTAACGAGGTACTCCTGCACGGCGTTTATACCCTTGATTCTCAGGATGTCATGCGGGTTGATCGGGCCTTCCGAGAGCTTATCTCCGGCCTTTACGAGATCACCGTCTCTCACCCTGAGGTGCTTGCCGTGAGGAATCAGATACTCCATCTCTTCACCTTGCTCGCCTGTTACAACGACCCTCCGCATCCCCCTGGCCACGCCCCTGAACTCAACACTCCCATCGATCTCGCTCACGGTCGCCCGCTCTTTCGGCTTCCGAGCCTCGAAGAGCTCTGCAACCCTCGGAAGACCGCCGGTAATGTCTCGCGTCTTTGAGATTTCGCGCGGGATCTTCGCGAGCGGATCACCCGCTATCACCTTGTCACTGTCATGGGCTATGAGATGCGCACCCGTAGGTATCGGATACTCCCCAGCCTTCTTGCCCTTGACGGTCTCGATCACCATATGGGGATGAATGGTCTTGTCTCTGTGCTCGACCACAACCCGCTGTCTCAGGCCCGTCTTCTCATCCAGCTCTTCCCGGACGGTCAATTCGTCGATGATATCGTAGAATCTGACAACACCGGATTTCTCCGCGAGAATCGGCGCCGAGTACGGATCCCATTCGAAGAGCACTTCACCGCTCTTGACTTCCTGCTCGTCCGTGACGGTCAGCTTCGCCCCGTAAGGGACCGTGTAACGCGTCCTGAGGTTCTTGCCCTCAAACAGGTGAATCTCACCCTTGGTCGATAGAACCACTCGCTGGTCTTCCCTGTAATTCACAGCTTTGACGCCATGGAATTTGATCGTACCTTCACACTTGGCCTGTATCCTGGATTCCTCTGCTATCCTGCCCGCCGTTCCTCCGATGTGGAATGTTCTTAAGGTCAGCTGGGTACCCGGCTCTCCAATCGACTGTGCGGCGATGACCCCAACCGCCTCTCCTATGTTGACCATCCGGCCTGTGGCGAGGTTCCTGCCGTAACACTTGGCACAAACCCCTCTTGCCGTCTCACAGGTCAACACCGATCTTATCTTCACTCTGTCGATAGCCGAGTTATCCATGATTATGGAGGCTTCCTCACCAATCTGATCACCGGCGGTCGCGATCAATTCGCTCGTTATCGGATCGTACACGTCCTCGGCGGCCACCCGGCCCAGAATCCTGTCACCCAGCGGCTCGATGATCTCCTCACCCTCTTTAAGAGCGGTGATGTCAAGTCCGAGAATCGTTCCGCAATCCTCCTCGTTAATGATTGCGTCCTGCGCGACATCGACGAGTCTGCGAGTGAGGTAACCGGCATCGGCGGTTTTGAGCGCCGTGTCCGCAAGCCCCTTTCTCGCTCCGTGAGTTGAGATGAAGTACTCGAGAACCGTCAGTCCTTCCTTGAAGTTGGACTTGATCGGGGTCTCGATGATCTCACCCATCTGGCCCGTCATCTTCTTCTGCGGCTTAGCCATCAATCCTCTTATCCCCGCAAGCTGTCTGATCTGCTCCTTCGAACCTCGTGCGCCCGATGCGGCCATCATGTAGATCGGATTGAAACCGCCGTCGACGCGCGCCAGGTTGTCAAACATGGTGCCACCGATGCGGCTGGTCGCATTGGTCCAGGTATCTATCACCTGGTTATAGCGCTCGCCATCGGTTATCGCGCCCTTCTTGTAGATATCGTGAATCCGGTGAACAGATTTCTCGGCACGCTCTATGATCTTGGGCTTCTCGGCGGGAATGACAATGTCGTCAATACCGACTGTCAGACCCGAGGTCGTTGCGTACTCGAACCCCATCTCCTTGAGTTGATCGAGGAAAATCGCGGTTTTGTATGGGCCGAGCAATCTGTGGCAGTTACCCACTATCTCCTCGAGCCGCCGTTTGTCAAGCGCCTCGTTTACGTATTCAAGCCCCTCGGGAATGATATCGTTGAAGATGATTCTCCCCACAGTGGTGTCTTTCGGTTCACCGTCGACCGGTACCCTGATCGGGTCGTGCAGTTTCACCGCTTTCTGCTGATATGCGAGAATCACCTCATTCGCATCGACAAAGATCCTGGGTCTCTCGTCCTCCCCAACCTCTCTCTCCTTTGTCAGGTAGAAGCAACCCAGCACCATGTCCTGCGTAGGCGATGCCAGCGGTCTTCCGTCCGACGGCGAGAGTATGTTATTGATCGAAAGCATGAGTACCCTCGCCTCCAGCTGCGCTTCAAATGACAGCGGAACGTGAACCGCCATCTGGTCGCCGTCGAAGTCGGCGTTAAAGGCCTGGCACACGAGCGGATGAATCTTTATCGCCTTACCCTCGACAAGGACGGGTTCAAAGGCCTGTATCCCCAGCCTGTGCAATGTAGGCGCCCGGTTGAGAAACACCGGGTGGTCCTTGATTATCTCCTCGAGAATATCCCAGACCTCCGGTCTTTCCCTTTCAACCAGCTTCTTGGCGCTCTTTACTGTCTGCACATAGCCCTTGTCTTCGAGTTTCTTTATTATGAAGGGCTTGAAGAGCTCAAGTGCCATGCTCTTCGGCAGCCCGCACTGGTGGATCTTAAGCTCGGGACCAACGACGATCACCGATCTGCCTGAATAGTCGACCCGCTTGCCCAGCAGGTTCTGGCGGAACCGCCCCTGCTTACCCTTGAGCATATCGCTCAAAGACTTGAGCGGTCTGTTGCCGGGACCCCGCACCGCACGTGACCGGCGGCCGTTATCAAAGAGGGCGTCAACCGCTTCCTGAAGCATCCTCTTCTCATTCCTCAGAATCACCTCGGGTGCCCTTATCTCCATGAGTTTCTTGAGTCTGTTGTTTCTGTTGATCACCCTGCGATAGAGATCGTTGAGGTCGGACGTGGCGAACCTGCCGCCCTCAAGAGGAACCAGCGGCCGCAGGTCGGGAGGCAGAACCGGGATCACGTCCATTATCATCCACTCGGGCCGGTTGCCGCTCAATCTGAAGGCCTCGACCAGTTTCAGTCTCTTAAGGATCTCCCGCTTTCTCTGTGCGGATGTCTCCACCCTGACCCGTGCGCGCAGTTCGGTCGAGATCTCCTCGAGGTCCATCTCCCGCAACAGCTTCTTGATCGCCCCGGCGCCCATCTCGGCCGCGAACTTGCCCGCATACTGTTCTTCCAGGTCTATGTAATCTTCCTCAGTTATCAGTTGCTTCTTCTTTATCTGGCTCTCACCCGGGTCAAGCACGATATAGCTTTCGTAGTAAAGGACTCTCTCGATATCCCGGACACTGATATCAAGGAGCTGTCCCATCCTGCTGGGGATACCCTTGAAATACCAGATATGTGACACCGGCACTGCGAGTTCGATATGCCCCAGCCTCTCTCTCCGGACCTTGGCCTGCGTAACCTCGACCTTGCACTTATCACAAATCACTCCCCGGTATCTTATCCGCTTGTACTTGCCGCAGTTACATTCCCAGTCCTTCACCGGGCCGAAGATTCTTTCGCAGAAGAGGCCGTCCCTTTCAGGCTTGAAAGACCTGTAATTGATGGTCTCAGGCTTGGTCACCTCTCCATACGACCACTGTCTTATGGTCTCAGGCGAGGCGAGCTGAATCCTTATTGCTGAGAATTCCACAGGGGTCTTTTCCCGTGCATCCGTTGGTCTTAACACGGAGAATACCTCCCTACCTACTCTTCGAGCTGGACATCCAGCCCAAGACTTTGAAGTTCTTTAACGAGAACGTTAAACGATTCCGGAATTCCGGGCTGAGGCGGATTCTCACCCTTGACGATCGCCTCATATATTCTCGATCTTCCCGCCACATCATCCGACTTGACGGTAAGTATCTCCTGAAGCGCATAAGCCGCTCCATAGGCTTCAAGCGCCCAGACTTCCATCTCTCCGAATCGCTGTCCTCCGAACTGCGCTTTTCCACCCAGCGGCTGCTGGGTAACAAGCGAATAAGGACCAATCGACCTTGCGTGAATCTTATCATCCACAAGATGAGACAATTTCATCATGTAGATGTATCCGACCGTCACCTCCCTATCGAAGGGCTCCCCGGACTTGCCGTCGTACAGAACTGTCTTGCCGCTTTGGGGCAGCCCGGCCTCGTTGAGAAGCATCTTTATCTCACGAATCGTTGCGCCGTCAAAAACCGGCGTAGCAACGTGCATATCAAGCATCTTGGCCGCCCATCCGAGATGTGTCTCAAGTATCTGGCCGAGGTTCATTCGCGAAGGAACCCCGAGCGGGTTGAGCACAATCTCTACGGGCGTGCCGTCGGGAAGATATGGCATATCTTCCTCGGGGACTATCCTCGCGACGACCCCTTTATTTCCATGCCTCCCGGCGACCTTGTCTCCCACCGAGAGCTTTCTCTTCTTGGCGATGTACACTTTGACAAGCTTGACCACACCCGGTGGCAGCTCGTCCCCACGCGAGAGTCTCTCTATCTCCTTCTCGTAGGACCTCGAGACCTCATCGAGCGCGTCCTCCACGATCCTTACGAGCCGTCTCACCCGCGAGCACGTGCTCCTGTCCTTGGTTGTGTCTTTCGTGAAGTCGACATCCGAGAGGTCGAGCTTACTTAAGAGGCGTGTGGTTATCTTCTTGCCGGGCTTGACCAGCGTCTCACCCTCGTGGTTCAGGACCTCATTGGCGATCTCATCAACCAGCATCTCCCGTACCCGCTCGTCGCGCTTGGCCAGGAGCCGCTTGATCTGTCGCTTCTCGGTCTTACGGAGCTCTTCAACTTCTTTCTTCTCGCGTTTCCGTATGGCTTCGTCCCGTTCCTTCCTCGAAAACACCCTGACGTCGATCACGATACCGTCCATGCCGGGCGGCGCCTTAAGCGATGCATCTCTAACGTCGCACGCCTTCTCCCCGAATATGGCCTTGAGCAACCGTTCCTCGGGCGTCAGTTCGGTCTCTCCCTTGGGCGTCACCTTGCCGACCAGTATGTCTCCCGCTCTTACGCGGGCACCGATTCTCACGACACCGCTCTCATCAAGATTCCTCACAACCTCATCGCTGACATTGGGGATCTCGCTTGTTATCTCTTCAACACCGCGTTTTGTTTCCCTTACCTGAAGCTCGAAGTCTTCAATGTGGATCGAAGTCATCCGGTCATCCTTGACGACTCTCTCACTGATGAGGATCGCATCCTCGTAGTTGTAACCCCTCCAGGGCAGAAAGGCGACAAGCACGTTGACACCGAGGGCGAGTTCCCCGTCCTTGGTGGCCGGGCCATCGGCAAGCAGATCCCCTTGCTTCACCCGGTCTCCGGCATTTACCACGGGCCGCTGATTTATGCAGGTATCCTGATTCGAACGTTTGAACTTAGTCAGTTTGTAGACGTCGAGATTGGCCATCCCGAATATTTCATCAAGATCTCCCGAATCGCCGTGAGAGACAACGATGCCATCGGCGGAAACCGAGTCAACCACACCGGCCCTCTTGGCAAACACCAGGTCTCCCGAGTCGGCCGCGACCTTTCCTTCAAGACCGGTGCCGACAAGCGGCGCCTCAGTGATCAGAAGAGGCACGGCCTGGCGCTGCATGTTCGATCCCATCAGCGCCCTGTTCGCATCGTCATGCTCAAGGAAGGGTATCAACGCAGCAGCCGCACTTACAATCTGCTTCGGGGAAACATCCATGTAGTCGATCTTGCCGACCTCGACAACAGGGAAATCACCCTTGTAGGAAGCGAACACTTTGTCTGCGGCGAACTTCCCGTCCGGGTTGACGGGCGCGTTGCCCTGGGCAACAACCTTCATGTCTTCCTTGTCCGCGCTGAGATACTCCACCTCCCGGGTGGCAATCCCGTTAGTGACCTTTCTGTAGGGCGTCTCCAGGAAGCCGAACTCATTTATCCTCGCATAGGTCGAAAGCGAACTTATCAGCCCGATGTTCGGTCCCTCCGGGGTCTCGATCGGGCAGACTCGTCCGTAATGGGTGTAGTGAACATCCCTGACCTCGAATCCGGCCCTTTCCCTCGTCAGTCCACCGGGACCAAGTGCGGAGAGCCTGCGCTTGTGCGTCAGCTCCGCCAGCGGATTGGTCTGGTCCATGAACTGCGAGAGCTGGCTGGAACCAAAGAAGGTCTTTATCACAGCCGCCACGGTTCTCGCATTCACGAGATCCGACGGAGTCATGAGCTCCGTATCCTGAAGACTCATGCGCTCCTTGATGATACGCGCCATCCTCGTCAGACCTATCGAGAACTGGTTGGCCAGTAGCTCACCCACGGAACGGACACGCCTGTTACCAAGGTGATCGATGTCGTCGGTGAAGCCCCTGCTGTCTTTCAGCACGAGGAGGTATTCGACTATTTTCACAAAGTCAGTCTTGGTGAGTATGGTCACATCGACGGGGGTTTCAAGCGCGAGTCTCTGGTTGAGCTTGTACCTGCCCACCTTGCCGAGGTCATATCTCTTGGGGCTGAAAAAGAGCCTGTCTATCAACCCTTTTGCGGTATCTACCGTCGGAGGATCGCCCGGGCGAAGCAGGCTGTAAATCTTTATCAGCGCCTCTTCCTCGCATCTGCTCGTATCCTTGCGAAGGGTATTCCTCACCACATCATTATCTATGCCCACCCTGTCAACCGTGACTGCCACAGAGCTTATCCCGGCGAGCTTGAGCGCTTCGAGCGATGCAGGAGTAATCTCCTCGCCTGCCTCAAGAATGATCTCACCAGTGGACTTATCAATCACCGTCTGTGCGCAGTACCTGCCCACCAGCGGGTGCTTGCGCCTCTTCTGTACCGCGCCGACCTTTATGTTCTCGACATCATAGTAAAGTCTCAGTATATCGTCGGTTGTTGAGAAGCCTATGGCGCGCAGCAGGACCGTAACCGGGATCTTCCGTTTTCTGTCGATGTGAACGTACATGATGTCGTTGACATCGAAGCTGAACTCCACCCATGAACCGTGGTAGGGAATGATTCGCGCCGAATAGAGCCTCTTGCCGTTCGGGTGAATGCTCTCATCGAAGAAAACGCCCGGAGACCTGTGTAACTGGCTGACAACAACTCTCTCGGCACCGTTTATAATGAAGGTGCCCTTGTCGGTTATCAGTGGGATCTCGCCGAGATAGACTTCCTGCTCGATTATATCCTTAACCTCTTTGCGCCCGTCGACGTTCTCCTTGACGATAAGCCTCAGTGTCGCTTTGAGCGGCGCAGCGAAGGTCACATCCCGTTCCTGGCACTCTTCGATGTTGTACTTCGGTTCCCCCAGAACGTAGCTGACGAACTCGAGACTGTAGTTGTCCCTTGCATCCGATATGGGGAACACTTCCGCAAACACCCTCTGCAGTCCTTCATCTCTTCTCTGGGCCGGCGTGATCTCGGCCTGCAGGAAATCCCTGAAGGAATCCAGCTGCACCGAGAGGAGATTCGGAATCTCCATTACCTCGGTGATCTTGGAATAGCTCTTCCTTTTAAGAGTTACCATAGAATCAACCTACCCCCGGTATGCCAGGCCTACTTTAGTTCAACAGTGGCACCGACTTCTTCGAGCTTCGCCTTGATTTCCTGGGCGTCCTCTTTTGCGATACCTTCCTTAACCACTTTCGGGGCGCCTTCAACCAGGTCCTTCGCCTCCTTGAGGCCAAGACCGGTTATCGCGCGCACGACCTTGATCACCTGAAGCTTCTTGTCGCCGAACGCAGTCAGGACTACGTCAAACGCTGTTTGCTCTTCCTCGGCCGCCGTCTCACCCTGAGCAGCCCCCGGAGCTCCCATTTGAACCGCCGCCATCGGGGTCACGCCGAACTTCTCACTCAACGTCTTGGCGAGGTCCGCGAGCTCAAGTGCTGTGAGTTTCTCGATCATCTCGACGATCGTCTCAACACCACCTGTTCCT
>JBDRNT010000148.1:0-52834 GCA_043810925.1 Candidatus Eiseniibacteriota bacterium | reverse complement strand
GCCGCTCTCATCGAGGAGGAGCCCAAAGGCAAGATGGATTCCCGCTCCCTGTGCATACTGGTATGAGCAGTAACGATCGTGGCCGCCGCGGTCTATCAGTGCTCCGACGCCAAACCAGTAAGCCACGCCCTGGCCGAAGATATCGCTGGAGTAGAGATCGTTACCGGCGGAATCGATCAGGAGGCCTATACCTCCCGAGTAGTCGGGCCGCGATCCGAAGGCGCAACCCTGGGAAAGAGTCAGAAAGTGGTCGTCATAACGGAGGATATCGGTGTACGCCATCTTGGTGTGGTAGGTATCATGACCGCCCTGGTCAAACAGGAGACCGCTACCCATCACATAGCCGAATGCCTGTGACTGCATCTCGGCGACATAGGTATCGTTGCCGCGTGAGTCCCTGAGTATGCCGATCCCGAGGAACCCTGCACCCTGGGAGAATCCCCCTGATATGTAGGAGTCATCACCCCGGCCGTCGAGTAGCATGCCCGTACCGCATATGCCTGCACCGAGCGATATGTTTCTCGACCGGTAGGTGTCACCGCCCTCACGATCCATCAGGATCGATGTGCCGAAGATAGCACCCGCGACACCTGCTCGACCTTGCGACTCATAGATGTCATTACCTGTGTAATCCACGATGAGTCTGAAACTTATCTCGGGCTGGTCGGTGAGATCATAGATATCGTCTCCGTCGGGATCGAGAATCAAGGCGAAGCAGCCCTTATACTTGTTGCTGCTTGGCCCGCCGATCACAACGGGCCCGAACTCGGTGAGACCGAGATATGCGATCTTACCGGTCACAGTCGCCTTGTCGTTGTGAAAGGTCGTCTTACCGCCGCGGTAGCGTACGTATCCGGCGCGGAGCGGCAGCAGGTGCTCAATGTCGATACGCAGATCTTCAGCCGCCTGGACCGCAACATAGGTCATGGATGCAACGGCACCTATATCGATGGCCTCGGAGAGGTGAAGCACTGAATCGGTCAGCGCTTCTTCAGCCTTCTCGAGCTCATAAAGCTCAAATGGTCCAACCTGCTCATACTCGGGACTGGGCGAGACCAGCGATGGGTAGTTCTCATAGAGAAAGTCAAGATGGGGTTCGACATCGCCGATAGCACGGCCGCGCAGAGTGCGTGCGATTTCGATGTGGTCGAGGTAAGTCGAAACGGCATGCCTGAGCCCGTGGGGCAGGTGGGCGAAACTACCGACCACATCCCTGATTTCGCTTCGTCCGGGGGCCCCATCCGGTATGTCATCCGGTTCAACAGACATCGCTTCCCAGAGGAGGTAGGCGATCTCGGCGACCAGAGATTCGGCTTCGATCTCGGCGGCCAGAGTCTCTGTCCTCTCAAGCAGGCTTGAGGGGTCATACATCAGCGAATCAACCAGTGGAAGTCTAAAGACATCGGGCCTGGCGTAGTCATGCCGGATACGGAGGTCGGCGGGAGTGAGCCCCATACTTGAGAGTGCATCCTCGAGGTCTTGCGTGAACTCACCAATTCGATTCGTATCAAGGGCACTGCAGACATTGACCGCTAGAACGATGAGCACGCACGCAGTTCCCAAAACTCTCATCTCTCAACCTCCTCATAGTAATTCGGTACCAGCTTACTAATTATGGCGCCGTCCCCGCAAAGCAATTAGGTGACAGTTTAAAGATTATCCTCGTAATTAGCAAACTGTCACCGATTTTCGGATTCCGAATTTTGGATTAGAGGCCTCTTGGCCACGGCCATGTCTTCCACCTATCCTGAGTAGGAATTAGTAAACCGTCACCTGATCTCTGCCGTCATTGATTAAGTGGGAGATTGATGATAATATGGAGTCAGATCAGGTCAGTAAGGAAGGTTGCGAGCCTTATGGTTAGGTATGCTTCGACACACCGCCTTGCTCGTCCGGCATTGGTGGTACTGGCGCTTCTTCTGCTGATGGCCTCCGGGGCCACAGCGCGCACGTGGCATGTCGGACCTGACAGCACGGGCAGCGCATCAGTGATCCATGCGGCCCTTGACTCCGCCTCCTATGGCGACACGGTGCTCGTAGGGCCGGGCACTTACATGAAGACTGACGATCCCGAGACATGGATCCAGCTCAAGGCAGGTGTGGCTCTGGTGGGGAAGCAGGGCGCTGAGGCGACTGACATTGTTATTTGCGGCGTCCCGATTGGGATCTTCCTCATGGATTGTGAGGGGGCTCGGGTCTCCGGCTTCAGGGTTTGGCGTCCCGACGTGCCGGATTGCGATATCCCAATGGGAGGGATCAGCGGGATCAATGTCGTGGAGTGCACTGACGTTGTTGTCGAGAATTGCATACTCGAGGACATTTCTGTTGGCATAGAGACATGGGGTGAGTCTTCTGAGTGGTGGAAACCCGTTATCCGTGACAACGTGATCCGCAACTGCAATACCGGAATCATGTGCTATGAGGTCTATCACCCCGGGAGGCCGTACTTCGTGGGTAACACGATCACCGACTGCCGATTGGGAGTCGAAGTGTGGAACTCCGAGCCCAACTTCGAGGATTGTGAGATAACCTATTGCCGTGACGCCGGTATGGCGTACGGGGGGCATTGTGGGGGTAACGTCAAGCGCTCGGTGATAGCTCACAACGAGGAGTATGGGATCTACGTGGGTTCAGATCCTCCGATTGCCAGTCCCACGTTCAATGGTTCCTGGTTGCCTGAGTTGGCCAACGACATCTATGACAACGGTAGTTGGGACATCTTCTATGATCATACTGGTGCTGATGCACCCCTGATGGCCATCTACAATTGCTGGCGGGCAGAGTGTCCTGAGTTTGCCACGCGGGTGTACGGTACAGTGATGTACAGTCCTTGGATGGATTCGACCCACACCAGGCTGATCTATACGGTTGATTGCGAGACCGCTACCGAGCCCTCCACCTGGGGCAGCATAAAAGCCATGTTCAGGTAGATGCTGCGAATTCAGTGCCAGCTTGCTAATTACAGTGACCTTCCCGCAAGACAGCTGATGACTGCAGCCACGTCCTTCATCCACACTGAGCGATAATTACTAAGCTGGTACCGAATTAGCGGGTGGCGAGGGTCGCCTTTAACGTTACCCTGGAGGGCGCCCGGTTGACCCGGATTTCGATCTCGTCACCGGGACTCTTCTTGACCAAGGTCTGCATCAGTCCCTTAAGATCAACGATGGGTACACCGTTGATGCTGAGGATCACATCGTCTTCCTTTAGCCCTGCAGCTTCAGCGGGACTTCCGGGGACAGCCCCTCTTATACCTACACCTGTCCCGCCATAGGCGAAGTCGGGTATGATCCCTAAGAAAGCACCGTGGCCGCGAGATCCGCCGGTCTTCGACGGCTCCTCGGAATCAATGACCGGGGTCAACTCTTCCGCACGCGAGGCGAGCGTGAGTGCGAAGTCGGCGACAAATGAAGTCAATACCTCGAGGCCTTCGTAGTTGAGGTTATCCCAGTCATCATCCGGTGAGTGATAGTCATCGTATGCGCCGGTGAAGAAGTGGACTGACGGGATTGCGCATGCATAGAAGGGATTTTGGTCGGAGTAGCCGTAGATCTCCTTCTTTTCTATGACATCAAGTGAATAATCCGCGTTGGCCTCGGCAAGGATGTCACTGAACTCAGCGGCACTCCTCGCGCCGAAAACAATCAGCCGGTTATCCTCAAGCCTTCCCACGGTGTCAAGATTGATCATCGCTACGGTGCTGTCGATTGAGTGCGGGGGATTCTCACAGTAGTATTCGGAGCCGATTGTCCCCAGTTCCTCTCCGGTAAAGCACACGAACGCCATCGACCTCCGGGGTCTTTCCGCCTCGATCGACTTCCGTGCGACCTCAAGCACGGCGGCCACACCCGATGCGTTATCGTCGGCCCCGTTATGGACTTCTCTTCGCCCTGGAGTCGATGAGGCGATATCGCCGTAGCCCAGGTGGTCATAATGAGCTCCGATCACAAGCCATTCACCTGCGAGATCCGTTCCCCGGATGGCGCCGCCCACGTTGTGCACGATTACGGTGTCCCGGCTTGTCGTGTCTACAAGCGCGAAGTCGAGACCGAAGTCCTGGTAGTACAAACCATCGAAAAGGGGTTCGAGGCCAATGCTCTCGAAGTTGTCCGCGATATACTCCGCTGCTTGCTCAATACCCGGTGTTCCTACGAGTCTTCCCTCGAGTGAATCACTGGCGAGGTAACGCACATGGCTTTCAAGGGTACGAGCGAGGTCTGCCGTCGCACGGTCCTCGGCCGAACAGCTTGTTACTGCGATTGCCAGCGAGATCATCAGAAGCATTGTCGCCTTGCGAAACATCTCTCACCTCTTTTTGAGTTCTGCTCTTAGAGGGCTCGCCATAGCTTTCCAGACACCCCTAAGCGTCGGCCGCCCGCCAGTGAAACCAAGATAACTGTACTTGCTGTAGTGGGGAATCCTCGGGGCCAGCGATTGCAGGGTTTCGACGTCTTGACTTATGACGATGCCCACGGTGAGGCTTTCGTCCTGCGGGTTTCGGAATGCCGATATCAGCGTGCCTCCGGCCAGGGGCAGCTCCGAGCCTGCGATCATCGCGGTCTCTCCGTCGACCGTAATATCAACGTGGTCGGACCCGAGAACGCCAGTGAGTAACGTGCCTCTCCCAAGAAGCCACACGTGTTCTTTCGCCAGTCTCGACGCATCGAACCCGGTCTCATCATAAGTCAGGTCGGCCAGCCCCCATGCGGCGGCGACGGCGCGGTAGACCGACTTGGTCGTATCAGCTTCTTCGCTTCCGATCACGGCAATGACCTCGTCCTGGCCGAACATGGCGCCGAGCGTTATGGGGATCTCCTCCGTATAGAGTCTTCTAAAGGTATCGTAATCCGGGTCAATTGCTATACTCATGGGCAGAGCACTGGTCTCAACCGTGTATGTGCTATCCGAGCCGCTCACACGTACCAGCGCGTTCTCGGTGCCGTCTAGTGTTTCAATCACAACAGAAAGGTCGATCACGAATATCGGTGCGTCCTGCTCGAGCGTGAAACTGACGGAATAATCTCCGTCCTCTTCCGAGTAGCCGGGATCGGTGAGCCGGACAGCCGGGAAGCCGGTTCTCGAGGTCCACTGGTCGAAGAACCAGGCAAGATCCTGACCCGAGACTTCGCCAAAGGTTGCCGCGAGATCGCTCCACGATGCAATCGTGAACTTCGATTTCTCATAGAACTGCCGGAGCGACTCCCAGAAGAGACTGTCACCAAGCGACTTTCTTAACATATGGTAAACCATCAACGACTTGCCGTAACCCACGCTCTGGGACGCTGCATCGTGACGTTCATGAAAGTCGGAGAGAGGGAAGTCCTCGGCATCCGAAACGTAATTATTAAAGGCGATCAGGGTGTGGTGCCTGTAGTCCCGCGCCTCCTCTGCGCTCATCTGTTCCTTGTAGAGATAGTCAGCCCCGTAGGTTGTAAGACCCTCACACCAGTTGCCGGTGGCGTAGTCGACATAGACCGAGTTACCCCACCAGTTGTGAAGAATCTCATGACCGTATGATGTATGGACGATGAAAGGCAACCTTATGACTTTGCTCCCGAGCAGCGTAAACGACGGCATCCCGTAGCCGGTCTGCCAGAAGTTCTCAACCAGCGCGAACTTGCCGAAAGGATAATCACCGATCAGGCCCTCGTACATGTCGATGTAGCGTTTGGTCGCATCCAGGTAGACCCGCGAGAGACTGTCACTTTGCTCAAAGGTATAAGTCATCACCCAGACACCGTCATGATACTCCTCATGCCTGTAGTACTTACCTGCGACGAGATAAATCTCAGGCGTAGGATTGGGCTCGGACCAGACAGTGAATACACGATCCTCTGAGTCGACGGTGGCGATCCATTCATCCCGAAGATCGCCCTGGCTCACCGGCATCCAGTCATAGGGGACATCCGCTCTTATGACGAACCTGAACATCTTGTCGAACTGAAACGGATACCACAGTGATTCATTCGTGAGAAAGACCCCCCGGTCCTCGATAAGTCCGGTCGTTGTTCCAAAGCCCTTGGCATATGCTTCGGCGGGTGCCTGGATACTGTCATAAAGCACGCCTGCATACTCGATCTCGACTGAGACGGGACCGTCGGCACATGTTCCCTCCGGAAACACAATGAAGATACCCTTGCTCCGACCGAGAAGCTCAAGATCCTCAGAGTCCGCGTCAGCCTTGAAAACGCCCGGATCGACATCCTCCTCGGTGTACCAGCGTTCCACTCCGATATCAGCCCGGATGCTCTCAACGGTCAGGTCCTTGTTTATGAGAAATCTCACCTCGCCGTCTTCTATTTCTTCCGGCGCGAGCCGGATGACATCCGTAGCCCTCAGGCTCTTGTCCGGCGGGAAGATTGAAACCGTTATCTCATGGGAGAGGGGGAGTGCAACCGTGGGGTTAAGCGCTGTGACTATCGTAAGGGCGGAAGCTACCAGTATCATCTTTGTCATCTTCATTTCCCTCTCCTCCGGCCCGGCCGCGACAAATATGTGTTTAGATCGCCCAGGGCATGGCGGTATGCCTTCGGGGTGTCGATATCGATCCAGGTCATGCCCGGTGCCACCGGGAGGACTTCAAGGTCTCCGTCTGCGATCAAGTTCTTAACACCATCTGAGAGTGACTTCTTTCCGTTTTTAAAGGCGGTCTCAAGCGCGGTGAAGATGCGGCCGTCGAATCTGAAGAGCCCGCAGTCCACAGCATTGTAAGTCCTCAGTTTCTTGCCTATCGCCTCCGGCACCCCGTTCCTGACTCTGACCTTTGTGGCATCACTCAGGTCAAAGACGTTCTTAATATCGGTATCAACGGCGAGTATGCATCTCGACGTATGTGCCCGTGCGACCTTCCTTATGATGCCCGGCGGCAGAAGGTGATCCGACATCAGCGTCAGAAACGGTTGGCCGCCTCTTAGAGCGGTTCTTGCGGCATGAAGCGAGATGCCGTTGGGTTCTTTCCACCGGCGATTCCGGACGTATCTTATCCGCATGTCCTGGTCTTTCCCGTCCCCGATAGCACGTTCAAGGACGGCGGCCTTAAAGCCCGTGACCATAACGACATCGCGGACACCGCCGGCGGCGAGAGCGTCGAAAATCCAATCGATTATCCGTCTGCCGCCTAAGTCCATAAGACACTTGGGTCGCTCAGACGTAAGCGTCCTCACACGTGTGCCGCCGCCGGCCGCCAGGATCACGGCTGTCTTACATTCGCGTTTCATCTTCACTTAAGTCTAACCAACCTCTCGATCGTATCCACCATTCTTTCCGATGCCTTGCCGTCGAGCTTGTAGAAGAGCTCGTTTCGATATCCCTCGACACGGGCTTTCATCTCATCCCCTGGCTTGAGGGCCCGCGCTATGGCATCTCTTATCTCCTCGGGACTCCGGATATGGATAAAAGCTCCCTCAAGGAAGCGCCTGTTATCCTCATCGAGGATCGGCATGCCGTCGTGGTGCTTCAGCCGGTCGCATTCAAGATCGAATATGATGCCTATCTTACCCAGGGCGAGGAATTCGAAGATCGTACTCGAAGCTTCGCTTATCATGGTGTCCGCAACAAAGATGAACGGTATGATGTTGTGCTCCTCAGGCGGGATGAGTCTCGCGTGGTCGTATGCCCCGACGGCCTTCTCGTAGATCTTGTGATGCCAGTGAGGGGCATACTTGCCGCGCCAGCTGTAGTGGTGGAGCTTGATAAGGAGATTATAGCCTGCGGTCGCAGGCAGGATCTTTTCTCTCACCTTGTCGATACACGTCGGCTTATAGGTCGGAGCAAAGAGTACAGTCGCTCTGGCCGGGTCGAGATTCCACCTGCGCATGATCGCATCACGGTCGAGGTCATCCCTGAAAACAGGGTCGAGCTTGGGGTAGCCCACCACATGGATCTCGGATGAGCCCTTCACCCCGAGTTCTTCGATCCTCCGTTTCCTGTATTCGCCTTCGACAAAGATCGCATAGCTCGTATCCTTGTGTTTGGCGAGAAGCCGGTAGAGGATTGTCTTAATCCCGGTCCCGTGGTTGAGGAAGCAAAGCAGGCTATCGCCGTATTCACCGGCATCCTTGAAGACATCGCCGGTTACGATGACATCGAACCCCCGCTTCTCTTGCGTGACCTTAAGACCCTCCGCGCGAAGCCGGGCTTCGACGTCCTTCCTGAGGGACTTCGGGAAGAAGAGCCATCTGCGTTCCTTCTCATCCGTACAGGTAAATGAGATATCGTAATGGCCGCGCTCCTTCATACACCTGTAAACGGGATCGAGTGATGCCCTGTGATACTGGTGCCCGATTACGAAGAGGGTCTTGATCTGTTTTGCGGCGGCCAATTGCTCCTGGATTCCTCTCAAAACGTGAATTTGCATCAGGATTTGCTCAGTGATTCTCGCACCTGGCAGGCATGAGGTCAATTCCAAAAACTTGACTACACGACTGCATGCTTTTGGTGTAATATGGGGCAATGATTTACGAACCGGGCCTTCCGGGCCTTCCGGAACTTGCATGGGCAAAGAACCTGTCGGAGCTCAATGACTCCCAGGTCAGAGCGGGACTACGTGGACTTCCTGTTGAGACGCAGGTTGCGCTCATCGTCGGTCTTGGCTGGAAGGATAGACTCAAGATTATCGCCAATTCCGACCTGGCTGAAGATGTGGTCAAGGCCCTGCCCGAGGAAGAGGTGTTTCTTACTGTGAAGGGCGCAGGCGATGAGGACTGTCTACCGATAGTTGCTCTCACGACTCCCGAGCAGATCAGGTTCATCCTTGATGTCGAGATCTGGACACGGGAGACGATCGACGAAGCGAAGGCGAGGAGATGGCTCTGGTATGTTTTAAGCTGCGGGGAAGCAAAGGTCATCGAGCTGGCCGAGACGCTCGACAGGGAGCTCCTCGTACTGATGCTCGGCAATCTTATCAGCCTGGTACCGAATGAGGAAGGGGTGGCAGTGCCCGAGGGCTTGCCGTGCATCATGCCCGATGAATACTTCACGATTCTTTCGAATGTCCCGCAGGAGATCGAAAATGTGAGGCTCCTGCTCCGGATCTTAAGACAATGGAATCGTGATGAATTCTATAAGATCCTCTTTGAAATATACGGCTGCATGGGTGCGGAGATCGAGGAGCAGGCGCTCCGGTGGAGAAACTCCCGACTCGAGGAAAAGGGGTTGCTTGAGTTCGATGAGGCCGTTGAAATCTATGGCTATATCGGAGAGGACGAAGCGAGGGCTATGGCGGCGGAAACTCAGCCGGTGTCATGTTCCTCGGAGTCTGCAACGGCCGTGTCACCTGCGTATCCCGTTCTTCTCGCGGAGGGTAAGACCTTCTTCTATAACGTTCTCACCGGTCTTGATGACGCTGCTCTTTTAAACAGGCTACGCGGTGAGATCGCCTTCACCGCCAACCGGCTGCTTGTTGCCGATGCCCGGGAAATCGGCGAGATCGATTCCATAAAAGCTGCGGTCAAGCGCCTCTTCTCGCTTGTCAATGTCGGTCTGCTTTTCCTTGCAGGCAGTGACAGGCAACAGGCGAGCGAGGTGGTGAAGAGGGTCGCGGTCAGGGAACTCTTCCAGATCGGTTTCAGCCGTGTGATGGACCTCCGGACGAGAGCCAGGTCGATCGCCCGGAAGTGGTGGCCTGAATGGCGGGCGGATGGCTTCAGGTTTCTCGATTTTCCTCATGACCGGGTGATGAGCGCTCTTATGGAGAGGGTCCCACAATACCATGGCCATCGGGGGGGCGGTGGTGCCGAGTTCAGAGATTTCGAGACCATGGCTGAAGTCCACGAAGTCGGAGAGGTCTTAGACGGGATCGAAGTCATATCCGAAGTCTGCTTTGACAGGATCGGCATTCCCCGGCCGCATGAAGCAGAGCAAGCGCCGGCAGACATCCTTGCGGGTGGAATCGAGGGGATATGCTTTCGTAACCTCTTGCTGACGGCGTTCGTCAACTTCACTTTAAAAGGCAATCTGCAAATATCGCCCATGTCCCGGGACGATGTGAAGGACCTCTTTGAGAAAGTGCTTGAAAAATCCGGTACGAGTGAGAGACTGGTACGGGCTGAGAACTCCGAGAGCTTCCTGTCGCAGCTTTCGGACGTCACGGGCTACACGGATCGGAAGTGGGAGACCCTGAAAACGTACTTCACCGCTGGAATCAGGACGCTTGAGGAAGAGGTGGGGAAGGCCGCATCATGGGAAGATCTCGACCCGCGCTATGTCGCTAGTCTGATCTTCCGCAGCCGGCCCAGGCAGGAAGGGCGTAAGGACGATGAGTGAAAAGTTGATCGTCGGACTGCTTGTAGCCGTAGTGATCCTGCTTGCAGTCGTGATCGCGAGGCTGATGAGACAGCGGCAGGGCAGTGCGGTCGACAGCGTACTACCCACACTTCTCGAATCGGTCAAGAGTCTCTCGGCGCTTGAGTCACAGATCGGTGCCATCACAGGTGCGCAGGCCACGATGATACAGAACCTCGGCAAACTTGAGGTCTCACTCAAAGGTGTCGAGACGAAGGTTGCCGAGACGACAGGTGGCGTCAGAGAAGCGATTTCGAAAGATGTGGGTGATACGCGCAGGGTGCTCACCGAGCTTAAGGCCAAGTTCGAGGACCAGTCCAGACGCGAAGACGACATCCATGCGGTGACCCGCCGGATAGAGCGGGTGCTGGTGGGAGCGAGGACAAGGGGTGAGTCGGGCGAGAACATACTTGCGGACGCCTTTGCCGAGTTTCCGCCCGAGATGATAGACAGGAACTTCCATGTGGGTGGTAAGGTGGTGGAATATGCGATCGTGCTACCGAACCAGAAGAGGCTTCCGGTCGATTCCAAGTGGAGCGGTATCGAGGCAATGGACCGGATTCAGAAGGAGACCGATCCCGAACGTGTGAAGCGGCTTGAAAGCGACCTCGAGCGGGAAGTCGAGAGGAAGGTGAAAGAGGTCGCGTCTTACATCGAACCCTCGGCTACGAGCAATATCGCAATCGCGGCGGTTCCGGATTCCGTATACGCATACTGTAAGAAAGTACACATAGAGGCTTTCAAGCGGGGCGTGCTGCTCATGGCCTACAGCATGGTGGTCCCCTACGTTCTCGCACTCTATCAACTCCATCTCCAGATGTCGCGGTCCATAGATTTCGAGAACTTCGAAGCGAACATAACCAAGATAGAACGAAACCTTGATGAGATGGACAAGATACTTGAAAACAGGGTCGCAAGGGCGGCGACGATGGCCACAAACGCATATACGGAATGCAAGCAGATTCTCGGTGCACTCAAGGCCGCCACTTCTTACATGCGGCAGATGCCCGAGATTGAGCACAAGACTGAAATCCGCGAGATCGAGAGCGCGGATTCAGAAGTCTGAGTGATACGGCTACGAAACAGAAGCGCAAGATATCATGGCGAGAGAAGCTGGCAGATGATCAAAGTCCGCTCCGAGTGGACTTCCGATAACCTGCGGCGTCTTCGCAAGGATTGCAGCTTGCGCGGCACCGGAGGCCGCGGCCGCAGGTAGTAAGAATAGGGTCAGGCTTTGATAACTGGAAGAAGTTCGGTGGCTTTCGAGCGTTTATCGAGCAGTTTGCAGGCTTCCATCAGGATGGACTCATTGGCCATGCTGATGTTGGAGGACGGTACCTCCTCGGTCTTAACGGGCTCCACGCTCCAGGTTCCGTCGAGCCAGGTGCAACCTTCATACGCGGCCTCGGGTCCGTTTAGGTCCTTCAGTCCGGCATACACCAGACGTCCGCTTTCCATGTAGAGTGTCAGCCGATCGGGTGGGCACTTACCCGACTCGATCTCTATCTTCACAGTCTCACCGGCCCCGTCGAGAGACTGAAGGAGATCTATCAGATTCATGTCGTCCAGGCTTCCGCTGGCGCCGGCTCCCGCGGTGTCCTTCGTATCCTCAGCGGTAGAAAGCGCCTCAGACTCGAGCCGGCGGATCCTGCCGACCAGCTGGTCCAGGTTGTCTTCGAGTACAATGATGTCCTCTATCCCCCGTTCGAGCAGGCCGGCAAGGTGTGATACCGATGAGCTCTCGACAAGGAGGAGGGTAGGGGTACGGACAATCTTGATGCCCCAGATTGTCAGCTCATCAACCAGGGCCGTGGCCTCCTGTGCACCGCCTATGAGCGCCAGGATGAGGATATCGGGCTTGCTCCGTTCGTAAAGCCCCGCAAGCGATGCCACTGAGTCATGCGAGACCACTCCGAAGCCTTCGGCCTTTAGCCTTGTCTCAAGCGGCTGCTGGAGAACCTGGTCTTCGCAATAGAGCATCAGCTGGAGTGATCCCCGGCCGGTCTGGAGGTCCAGCACTTCATCCTGCACCATCTCAATGAACGCTTCCGCCACCTTCGGGAGGAAGAGCCGGCCGGCCTGATCGCGGAGTCTTCTCTTGATGCTGTCGAATCTGTCGAGTGAAAGGCGCTCGTGGTCCGGGGCCGCATGGCAGAACTGGTCGACCACGGTGACGATACTGCCTCCCAGAATATGAATCGGCAGGTCGGTCTCGCACCCCTCATCGAGGTTCGCATACATGGAGTGCAGGATCTCTATCATCACCGGTGAGTAGTTGTGGGATACGAGGAGCTTGATGCTCAGCTGTATCAGTCTGCGATCATTATCGATGTTTTCCGACTGGTAGTAGAAGCGGGCAAGATCATGAAGATAACCTGCACTGGCGATCATCAGCCGGTCTGCGCATGGCAGTTCCAGTTTGCGGCAGAGCTTCTCGGTGTAGCGGCCAACCTGGCGGCTGTGGTTTGAAGTCTGCCTGGCTGCGGATGAGAGCAAGGATGTCATGAGATCTAGATTGCTCAAGAAGAGATCCTGTACATCCTCCGAAACATCATCGGTGTGTGCGCTTTGTGCGGGTTGTCTTGCTTGTGACGCCACAAGAGTTTTTGTCGTGTCCTCCGGTATCTCAAGAAGGAGGTTATCATCGAGTGTGGTATCCCGGCCCAGATAGTACCTGGCGATAACGGTATTGAGGGCAGTCTCAGCTGCTACATACAGTTCGATCTTTATCCCTGAGACAACGAAGCTCAGTTCCTTGATCAGGCTCTGGTCGGTGGGGTCATCACACGCAACCTTGAGGACCCTGGCCTTACGGTCGTATTCAAATGGCATCACCTTCCGTGCCAGTGCTACATTTTTGGGGATCATCTTGATGACGCTTCCGGGGATCTTGACGCCGGTTATCACGACGCCAGGATGACCAAGCTGGTTGGCGAGGGCATCGACGAGTTGGGCTTCGGTTACGAAACGACAATACAGCAGGTGAGAGCCGAATTTCCCGCCGTGCGTCTTCTGGTGCAACAGGGCCTCTTTCACGTCCTTGTCGGTTATCAGGCCCTGCTGGATCAGGATTTCATCGAGGCGTTGTCTCCCCATGTGCCGGTTCTCCCGCACCCCCAACTTCCTATAGGCCAAGCTGAGAAAAGGCCTGGCTACGGAAGTCTGTTCATACTATGTGTTTTTGCTTGGGCTTACAGGTGCATTTCCGCTTGCTCTAGATATATCGGCACCCAAACCGGCAGGCTTAAGGGGGGTCATTAGGGGGGTCAGGCTTGCATTCTTGCACTCCCGCATCCGAAGGCAGACCCGTCGGCACGGTGGCCTGACGCGGGAGTGCAAGAATGCAAGCCTGACCCCAGCTCTCAATTCTTAGGCGTCGAAGCGCCACCAGAGCCCGACGAGTGGGAAGGTGAAGCCGTCGCCCGCGGTGAAGTAGCTCAGGCCCAGCTTCAGACGGAATGTCGTCCACCCGAAAAGCACTGCTCCGCTTACGCGTGCGCCTTCGAATGTGGCATCGTAGCCGGCGTCGGCCACGAATTTGGTGCGGTTACTGACGCTGTGCTCGAAACCGCCGAAGAAGCTCGTTCCGGTCGCCACTGCCGAGGCATCGGCGTCCTCGATATCACTGTCACCGGAGGCGCTGAAGTGCGAGTACTGTCCTCCGATGTGTGCCATGGTCCCGCCACCGATCCGAAAGCTCCCTGCCGCGTAAGGTGATACAGATGTGAACTCCGCCTCATCATCACCATCGACGAAGTCAAGCGACAACCTGCCAAGCCCGACCCCTACCGCAAAGGCATGGTCATCAGACTCGGCGAACGCCACCTTGAGATTTGCGTTGTAGTATTGAAATGCCCACAGCAGCAGGTTAGTACTTGCCTGGACGTTGTCCGTTATGCCGAACGCGATGGGTCCCAGGCCTATGGCGAATTCCGCGCCATTGAGCGTGTAACCCGTAGGGGCGAAGGCGTTCTCAGTGATCGGCCTCCCCTCAAAGCCCTCTCCAGCAAGAGCCGAAGCGGATGCAACCGCCGATACTGCAAGTGCGACCAATAGAATTCTCATCATGCTCCCCTTTCCAGGATCCACCGATCATGTCATCCGCGAACTGATATCATCCACAGTGAGTAGTGTCAATGCAAATTGGCCCGAAACGCTGCTTTGACATCGTGGCGCCCGCGAGTCTATAATCAAGCAGATGGTGTAATCAGTCACACCTTGGGCGCGTCATCCCCGCAACACCATGGACCGGAATGGGTTTCAGCTACTGAGGCAAGGAGGTTGAAGGTGATAGGCAAAGTCCGTATCGCGGGAGTACTGCTGGTTCTCGTTTCTGCGCTCTTACTGGCGGCCGGGTGCGGCGAGAGCGTTGAGACGGGTGACCTGGTGATACTGGAACGGTCGCTTGATCTGGTCGACGTCGAGTCGGTGGGTGCCGTTATTGAGATGGGTGCCGGCAAACTGGCGATCGGAGGCGGTTCCGGCGAGTTGATGGACGCAGAATTTGTTTACAACGTTGCCGAGTGGAAACCTGAGGTAACGTATCAGGAAACCGGTGATCGTGGCACCCTCACAGTCCGGCAGCGTAGCGGCCGTGGGATGAGCCTGGGCAAGAGAGTCCGCTATGAATGGGATATCCAACTCAATGACGAGATCCCCATGGATCTCGATGTCGAACTGGGCGCGGGTACCGGCCATCTGGATCTCGGGAGCCTGTCGCTTAAGGATCTCAGCATCACGGCAGGTGCGGGGGAGGTCACGGTGTTACTCACGGGCCATCCTCAGGTTCGAGACCTCGAGGTGCAGGTAGGTGCGGGTGATGTCACAGTGGATCTTACCGGGGACTGGAAGGATGACCTTGATGCCGACATCAAGGGTGGTGTGGGAAGGTTGACACTGCGGCTGCCCACGAATGTCGGTGTACGGGTCGATGCCGAGAAGGGAATCGGCAAAGTGAGTGCCGGCAGCCTGGTGAAGAAGGGTGGGGCATATGTCAATGAGGCATACGGCAGATCTGACGTGACCCTGAGGATAGACTGCGCCGCCGGCATCGGATCGATCATCCTCGAGACCGGCAGCGAATCGGACGACAGTGGAGTCACCATCTGAGCCCGTACGACCGCAGTCGGACGGAGGAGTTGACAGTCATGCCGAAAGGTGTCGGAGACAGGTTCCAGCAAGAAACCAAGTATGACAGGGGAAGCCTGGGTGGGGGAGGGCTTGACTGGGCGAACGAGCCGGAGATCTACAAGACATACCCGGGTTCCAGGCAGGTGAAACTCCCGCCGTTCGATTCCATCGAGACTCTGCCTGTCAGGGATGTGCTTAAGAGGCGTAAGAGTGTTCGTCACTTCAGCGGTGATAATCTCACCCTGGAAGAACTGTCATACCTGCTCTGGGCCTCGGGCGGCATCCAGAGAGTCGAAAGAGGCAATGAATTTCGCACCGCACCGTCTGCGGGCGCGCTGTATCCGATTGAAACCTATGTGATCGTGGACGGTGTTGATGGCGTCCCGGCCGGGCTCTATCATTATGCCGTCAGTGGCCATGTGCTCGAAGAACTCAAAACCGGCCAGTTCGGTCATGAGATCACCCAGGCCGCACTGGGGCAGAAGATGTGTCTGGGAGCTCCGGCGGTATTCATCTGGACCGCGATCTTTGAACGTTCGAAGTGGAAGTACGACCAGCGGGCCTACCGGTATGTCTATCTTGATGCGGGCCACATCGCGGGAAACCTGGTGCTTGCTGCGGTGGCGATCGATCTCGGTACCTGCCAGATAGGCGCCCTCTTCGATGATGAGGTCAACGATATCATCGGTGTTGATGGGACGGATGAGAGCGTGGTTTACATGAGCGTCGTCGGCCATCCGGCCTGATAAACCGGTGAGGGTCTACGCGGTCCAGAGCATATAGATTCCGCCCAGGATCACGAGGACGCCGCAGATCTTTTTGATGATATCAATCCCTCTGGACTTCGAAGTCCACTTCAGGTACTGCTCGACCAACCCGGTGAAAGTGCCTGCAGCAACGATCACACCTGTGTGTCCTATGCCATATGCAACAAGAAGAACGATGCCGTAGAGCATGTTGGTCCGGGCAACGGAGAAGCTGATTCCAAGCATAGGGGCCATGTAGGCAAAGGTGCACGGACCGATGGCCAGACCGAAGAGGAGCCCGAGGACGAAAGCCCCCACGGACCCGCGCCGCTGTCCGATCCCTGCGGTACGTGCCGGGAACGGCATGGGGATAAGACCGATCAGGTGAAGCCCGATCACGAAGAATATCGCGGCAACCAAGTAGTTGACGAAGTTGCCCAGATCGCCAAGCATCCTGCCAAGGAGAGATGTCACGACGCCGATCACTCCAATGGTCACAAGGATGCCGCATCCGAAAAGCAATGAGAGCAGAAAGGCCCGCCGGGTTGTCATCCCTTCCTGTTTTCCGATGTAACCGACAATAAGAGGGATACTCGCAAGATGGCACGGGCTTAAGATGACACTCAGGATGCCCCAGGCAAGCGAGGCAAGAATGGCAACAAGCGGTGTACCGGTTACGGCATCGGACAGGGTCTCGAATATGTTACTGATCAACGGGTTGGGCTCCCAGTTCAGCGAGCTTGGCTGCGATGGCATCCTTTCCCAGGAAACCCTCGTGTCTCCACACCTCGGCACCACTCGAATCGAAGAAGATCTGCGTTGGGATCAGTCTGATGCCATACTGGCTCGCTGCGTCTGCGTCTTCACGAAGATCAATGACCTCGATTATCGCGGTGCCCTCAAATTCCAGTTTGAGTTCCTCAAGTATCGGTGCCATCTGTTTGCAGGGAATGCATGTGCCTTTGCCGAGATCGACCAGCCGGGGCAGACCCCGTTCGGGCGAGACCTCTGAGGTGGATGCCGGCGTGTCCCGGGTGTCGGACATGCTCTTTGAATCTTCTTTCGAACAGCCGGGCAGCAGCCCCGTTATCAGTATTGCAGCGATCATCGATGTTAGAAGGGGCGTTCTCATACTCAAGCTCCTCTCTTCTCGCCGATCATACGCTTGAAGTCGTCAACAGACGGGAGCTTTCCTGAAGTCTTTACATCGCCGTCGACTGCGACGGCCGGTGTCACCATGACACCAAAGGTCATGATGCTCTTAAGGTCCTCGATCTTCTCAAGTTCCACGCCACCACCGAGTTCCTCAATCGCCTGCCGGGCGTGTTCAAAGGCCTTCTTGCACTTGGGACAACCGGGCCCCAGTATCTGAATCTTCATCGTCATACCTCCCTGAGCCATTTTGTGATCTCATTGCGGTTCGGCACCCGGCCTGCGGAGAAGATCTTCCCGTTTATCATGAGTGCGGGCACCCCCACCGGGCCCAGCCGGCCGATCTGATTGAGATCCTTCACATGATCAAGGTCGGCGCTAATCTCAAGATCGGCGAGAAGCGCCATAACCTCTGCCATCAGCCTGTCACATCTGGGGCAACCGGCGCCGAACACACGTATTTCAAGACCGCTCCTTTCCTCAGATACCTCCTCACCCATGAACCGCTTAAACTCCCTGAGGAGGGTCCGCCGGTAATCATCTTCAGCAGGGGGCGGTATATAGTTGGATCTTCCGGCGAGCTCCACCAATCCAGCTGCAAGCTCGTCCTCGGAGCCGGGACGTTGATCCCTCATGGTCTCAAATACCTTTGTGAGACCCGTGAGCCCTACCCTGGCTCCGCCGACAACCACCTGCCTTATGTCAATCTGATCCATATCGAACGATACCTCTCACCCGTGTCAACCCCAGAAGGTCCCGAATATCAGGCCGCTCAGGGTTGCCATGATGCATATAAGACCTATGAACACTATGGTTCGTTTTGTCCCCATAATGCTCCGGATCACCAGCATGTTAGGAAGCGACAGGGCCGGTCCGGCAAGAAGCAAGGCAAGCGCAGGTCCCTTACCCATCCCCGCTCCCAGGAGTCCCTGTAATATCGGTACCTCGGTCAGTGTGGCGAAATACATGAAGGCACCTGCGACTGATGCAATGAGATTAGCCTGCAGGGAGTTACCACCAACGACGCCGGCGATCCAGCGTGATGGGATCAAAGCCTCATGACCGGGTCTACCCAGAAGCGCACCCGCTATCACGACACCGAGAAGAAGCAGCGGCAGCATCTGCTTGGCAAAGATCCACGTGGAGAGAAGCCACTCTCGGCTCTCTGCGTTCCCCCGGGATAGTGCTATCGAGACTGCGACCACCCCGGCTGAGAAGGGAATCAGGTGATTCCCCCTGAACACGAGTGCGAGCACCACGACCGGGATAGCAGCGATAAGTATGTGTCTGGCCCGGAGTCCCATCCAGAAAACGAGTATCAGGCCGAACATGGCCGAGACTCCGCCCGTTATGATCCACTTGGCGGAGAAGATTGCATTCCATGCTGTGCCGGCCCCCTCCGACCTGCCCCAGTTGGCGAAGACCAGGATTGCCACCATGCTTGCGAAATAGGCTGCGGTTTTCCAGAGCGGTCGTGAAGGCTCCGGTGGCATGTCCACGTCGAAGGCCTCAGCCTTCCGCAGTTCTTCCTTCCTGAAGATAAGATGCATCAACAGACCGATTATGATGCAGAAACCTATTGCCCCCACTGCCCTTGCTATGCCTATCCGTGGTCCGAGCACCTTCGCGGTAAGCACTATTGCCAGTATATTTATGGCGGGTCCTGAGTATAGAAACGCACAGGCTGGTCCCAGGCCCGCGCCTCGCTTGTAGATCCCTGCAAAAAGGGGTAGCACCGTGCAGCTACAGACGGCAAGTACCGAGCCCGAAACCGATGCGACTCCATAGGCCAGCACTTTGTTGGCTTTGGGTCCGAGGTATCTGAGAACCGACGCCTGCGAGACGAAGCAACAAATTGCCCCAGCTATGAAGAAGGCCGGGATCAGGCACAGGATCAGGTGGTGCCGTGCATACCACACGGTAAGCCCGAGTGCCTCCGTAAGCACCCTGTGGAGGTGCAGTGACTCGAATGGTAGGAAGTAAAGAAAGAAGAAGCCAGCGATCATCAGAATCAACGTTCGCCATTCACTTCTTGATGCCATCATCTACCTCCGGCTTGGCCGCCTTCGCCCTGCGAGCAGACGCAGGGACTTAAGGTCTCGCTTTGAGTACCTTCGCCGTGCAGGTAAAGAAGTCTACAACACACGGTGTTACGAGCCGATAGTAAACAGCATTCCCGCGGCGTTCATCGTCCACGACGCCGACCCCTCTCAGCGTGGCAAGATGCTTCGACACTGTGGACTGGTCGACACCGATCATGCGGACGAGCTCGCCGACACGGCACTCACCTTGGCTCAGCTTGTCTATTATCATAAGCCGTGTCTCATTGGCCAGTGCCTTCAACACCCTTGCCTGTTTCTTGTAGGCCTGTTTCGATTTCATTGTCTCGTATGGACCTCCTATGACGTATTACAATAACGCCATATGGCCATAATGTCAAGTACTGAGTGTGACTATGACATGCTGGATATGTAATCTGTGGCGTCGGGGTTCCACCGCGACGATCCGCTGAGGCTAGTCCTGCTTATCAGGTGGTTTTTCGCAGGGATGGCATTCCACGTCGCCGTGACATTCCTTTATCTGCTCGGGTGTGCACTCCTCAGGTCTGCCCGTGCACTTCTCAGGCTCCTCACAACACGAACCGTTGTCTTTGCACATAAGATTCCCTCCGGTGCATGCGGATGTTCGGATGTTCATCTCTTCCCTGATCTTAGCAGGTCAGGTCCGAGGAGCAAGCACTTTGTGGGAAGGCGTGCACCTCCGGAAAGCCGTTATGGGGGGTGGCGCTGACATAATTAAGTATGGTGTCACCGAAATTACCCCTCAATTAAGTATGGTGTCACCGAAATTATCTCTTAATTAAGTTTGGTGTCACCGAAATTGAAATGATAGCGATTCGCTTACCTTTGCTGGAATCCCCGGCACGCCTAAACCTAAAAACCACTTGACTTTCAGGCCAAATTCGCGGTATAAGAAGGGATGCGCAGCTGTACCGGGTACGTACGGTACTCCCCTTTGCTGCGATGTCAAACCGCAGACGTGAGGAGGTATCATGTCAAAGCTGAAGTCGAAGTTGAAGGAGAAGATCGAGGCGCACCGTCCCCGTACCAGCAGGCTTCTGAAGGAGTATGGGGATGTCAAACTCTCGGACGTTACCATAGCCCAGGCTATCGGAGGTGTTCGGGGTGTGAAGTGCCTGGTCACCGATATCTCATACCTCGATCCTCTTGAAGGAATCCGTTTCCGCGGCTACACGATTCCTGAAACACTGGCGGCTTTGCCGAAGGTTCCCGGTGGTGACATGCCGTATGTCGAGGGCTTTCTGTATCTTCTGCTGACGGGCGATCTCCCGACAGATGAAGAAACACAGGAGATCGTTGCCGAATTCAAGAAGCGTTCAAAGACACCGAAGTATGTTTTTGACATGCTGAAGGCCATGCCGAAGGACTCCCACCCCATGGCGATGTTCTCTGCGGCGATTGTGGCCATGCAGAGAGAGTCCGTCTACGTGAAGAAGTACAACGAAGGCATCAGCAAGATGGACTACTGGGAGCCCACCCTCGAGGACGCACTCAACCTCTGGGCCAAGCTGCCCCAGATAGCGGCATTCATCTATCGCTGGAAGTACAAAGACGGTGACATCATCGATGCGGATCCCAATCTTGATATGGGCGGGAACTTCGCCCACATGATGGGGATCGCCAAGCCTTATGATGACGTAGCACGGCTTTACTTCATCCTCCACAGCGATCATGAGAGCGGAAACGTGAGCGCCCATGCGGGCCATCTTATCGCGAGCGCGCTCTCCGATATGTACTACGCAATCTCGGGCCTCGTCAACGGGCTGGCGGGGCCGCTGCACGGTCTGGCCAACGAGGAAGTGCTCCGCTGGATCCAGGGCGTGATGGAACAGATGGGCGGCAAGACCCCGACTGAAGAAGAGATGACGAAGTTCGTGTGGGATACGCTCGAGTCCGGCAAAGTTGTCCCCGGGTTCGGGCATGCGGTCTTGAGGAAGACCGACCCGCGTTATGCGGCGCAGCGTGAGTTCTGTCTCAAGCACCTGCCCGACGACCCGATCTTCAAGTATGTCGACGTGCTCTACAAAGTAGTGCCGCCGATTCTTGAGAAGCAGGGCAAGGCCAAGAACCCGTGGCCTAACGTTGATGCCCAGTCGGGAGTCATCCAGTGGTACTACGGCTTGAAAGAGTATGAGTTCTACACGGTTCTCTTCGGTATCGGCCGTGCACTCGGCGTTGCCTCGAACATCATATGGGATCGTGCCCTTGGCTATCCCATCGAGAGGCCGAAGTCGGTCACAACCGATATGCTTGAGGCGGCAGCAGGAATAAAGAAATAGTCATTCGCCCGGATGACGTTACGATGGAAAGGGGATACCCTGGGTGTCCCCTTTTTCCCAACCGGTGCCCACCGCCCACCGAAGCACTTGATTCATTGACACCCAGCGCCGTTTTGTGCACCATGTATAGATTCTATCGCTTAAAGAAGGACGCACGCGGAACATTGAGAACCGATTGGTCAGGGTGACATAATGGATAAGACATCACTTGAGTTTCTTGTTGAGGCCAGCAAGATCCTCAATTCCACGCTTGATGTGCGGACGCTGGTAGCACTTGTCTATGACCTCATACTTGCTGCTGTCGGCTGTGAGACCTGTTCGCTGGGCCGGCTCGGGGAGAAGGGTGAGAGGATCCACGTCCTCCTGGCCTTCGGTAACAGCAGTCCGGCCGTCTCGAAGCTGATCGTTGATGAGACCCGGGGGATCATGGGCAAGGTAGTGCGGACGCGAAAATCGCTTGTCTTAAACGATAGTGAGAAGATCTCGGAGTATGAAGACGCGGTAGACAGGGCGTTTAAGATCAAGAAACGGAATGCTCTTGCTGTGCCCCTGATGCGAGGCGGGGAAGTGATAGGCGCCCTTGAAGCAATCAACAAGCAGGAAGGGGATTTCACCGCGCGTGATAGAGAGATGTTGATGGCGCTTTCGGAACAGATCGCGATCGCGCTCGATAATGCAAGGCTCTACGGGAGGGTGACACGTGAGATCAAGGAGCGTGAGCTGCTCTACGAGGTCGGAGGCAGAATCAGCTCATCGCTTGATCTCAACGAGGTGCTGGTGCTCATCCTCAACTCCCTGAGGAAACTCGTCCAATTCAATGCCGGCGGGATCTACCTTGTTGATCCCGAGACAACAGACATCATGGCTCTGACGGTGCGAGGTTATGATCCCGAGATGGAGAGCAGGGTGGAGCTCAAGTTCGGAAAGGGCATAGTCGGCTGGGTCGCAAAGAACGTCGAGCCGGTCATAGTCGGTGATGTTTCGAAAGACACGAGATACCTGAATGCGAGGTACGAGACTAAGTCTGAAATCGTTGTTCCGCTGGTTGCTGCCGGAAAGATCGTCGGAGTTCTCAATCTCGAGAGTGATAATCTCGACGCTTTCGGTGAGGACGATCTCTATCTCCTCAAGACGTTTGGATCCCAGGCTGCGCTTACCATAGAACGGGCCAAACTCCATCTTGAAATCCTCGAGAAGCGCAGGCTTGAGGGCGAGATAGAACTGGCACGGCGGATACAGAAGAGCTTCCTGCCGGCAGG
The DNA here is from genome assembly GCA_043810925.1 of Candidatus Eiseniibacteriota bacterium. Taxonomy (GTDB): domain Bacteria; phylum Arandabacterota; class Arandabacteria; order Arandabacterales; family Arandabacteraceae; genus Arandabacterum. The sequence continues at coordinate 29,906 of JBDRNT010000148.1, read as the reverse complement.
TCTGCCTGAGATCCCGGGATATGATCTCAGTGCGATGAATCTCCCGTCCGAAGAGGTAAGCGGCGACTACTATGATGTGATTTCCGTGGCAGCCGGCCAGTGGGGCCTCGTGATAGCGGATGTCTTCGGGAAGGGGATTCCTGCATCCCTGGTGATGGCGGCCTTCAGGGCCAGTCTCCTCGCGGAGATCAGGAACAACTACGCGATCACTACGATCATGTCCAAGGTCAACAGGTTGATGTGGGAGAGCGTCGAACCCGAGCGGTGTGTCACGGCATGCTACGGTGTACTGGACGCCGACGCCAGGGTCCTGACCTATTCAAATGCAGGTCACTTTTACCCGATGGTTATCGGCAGGGGCCGTGTGAGGAGGCTGACTAAAGGCGGGATGTTGCTCGGGGCGATCGAAGACATCCACTATGTCCAGGAACGGATCCATCTTGAGCAAGGGGACCTGGTTCTCTTCTTCACCGACGGGCTGACCGAGGCGATGGACAGGTACGGTGAGGCCTTCGGCGAGGAGCGCCTCATAGAACTGGGGCGGTCCGTAATTGATCTTCCGTGTTCCGATATCGTAAAACGGATATACCATGACATCATGAGCTTCGCAGACGGGAAGCTCATCGATGACTTCACACTTCTTGCCATAAAAGTGCGATAGGGGGGAGCAGATGTTACAGGATAAATCTCTGGAGTTCCTCAAGCGGTTTGTGGACACCCCGAGTCCTTCGGGTTTCGAGCGTCCGGCGCAGGAGGTATGGCGCGAGTACGTGTCGGAGTTCGCAGACAGGGTGGAATCGGACGTTCAGGGCAACTCAATCGGTATCGTCAACGAGCGGGGCAACCCACGAGTGATGCTGATCGGGCACTGTGACGAGATCGGTTTCATGGTCAGATACATCAACGATCAGGGCTTCATCTACTTCGGCGCCATCGGCGGGATAGACGCGAACATAGTGCCTGCCAAACGCGTGATCATAAGCAGCGCCAAGGGCCCGGTCAAAGGCGTCGTCGGCCGGATAGCAATTCATATGACCGACAAGGATGAAGCGAAGAAGTCGGTCAAGATGCACGATCTCTGGATCGACATCGGTGCCGGGAACAAGAAGGAAGCACTCAAACGTATTGCCATCGGCGATCCAATCGTCTTTGACTGCGAGTTTGAGATACTCTCGGGCAAGTTCGCGGTCGCCAGGGGTTTTGATGACAAGATGGGTGCGTTTGCCGTCGCGGAGGCGCTCAGACTGCTTTCGAAGAAGATGAGTCTCAAGGCGGCGGTCTACGGTGTGGCATCGGTTCAGGAGGAGATTTCCTTTGCAGGCGCCATCACAAGCGCCTTCAGCATAAGGCCGGATGTGGTGATTGCGGTGGATGTGGGCAACGCCACGGACACGCCCGCTGTGTCCAAGGAGAAATACGGCGAGATCAAACTCGGAAAGGGTCCGATCATCGGCAAGGGATCATCCGTAAGCCCTGCTGTGGAGGAGATGCTTAAGCGGGTCGCCCGGAAGAACAAGATCCCGTTTCAGCCCTCAGCCGCCCCGAGCTGGACGGGGACCGATGCGGATGCTGCCTTCAAGACAAGAGGCGGCGTCGCGTGCGGGCTTGTCAGTGTACCCAACAGGTACATGCATACGCCGGTAGAGGTGATCCATCTTGGTGACCTGGATCAATGTGCAAAACTCATGGCGGCCTTCGCGACCGAGGTCACTGCGAAGGTCGATTTCAAGCGTTAGACCGGACTACTCTTCCTCGATCCTGTAGGGCATGAGATAGAGATAGGGCTGATCGAAGGTCTCAAGATAAGCCGCGCCTTCCAGGGCATCTTGTAGAGGCCCCGGTATACGGATATCACCGGTCACCCTGGCCGCCATCGATGACATCATGTTGTCGAAGAAGCCGCGGGCTGCAGGCAGCACAGTGAAGTCGACCGCCTCACCCTCGGGAATTCCGGCCTCTCGCTTTGCCAGTCTGATGGCCTCTCTTAAGCCTCCAACCTTGTCGACGAGACCGATCTCCTCGGCCTCTTTACCCGACCATATCCTTCCCTGGGCAACCGCGTGGACCTCATCCACTCCCATTCCTCTTCCTTTTGCCACATCCGCAACAAACTTGTCATAGAACCTGTCGACGATGGACTGGATGAGTTCGGTGTCCTCGTCCGTTACATCTCTCCAGGATGGCATGATGTCCGCGTGCTCGCCTCGAAGGAAGATGTCCTTATTGATACCGATCTTTTCATAGAGCCCGCGCGTGTGGAACCAGAGTGCGAGGACACCTATGGAACCGGTGATCGTGGAGTGATCGGCGAGGATCATGGTGCCGTCACATGAAACATGATAGCCGCCCGACCCGGCCACTCCACCCATTGAGACTATCACGGGCTTCTCCCTGGCTGTAAGTTCGACGGCTCTCCTTATCTGGTCTGACGCCGTCATTTCACCCCCGGGGCTGTCAACCCGGAAGACCACGGCCTTTATGGACTTATCGTCCCGCAACTGCTTGAAGGCCTCGGATATGGTCTCCGAACCCATTATGTCGCCCATCAGCATGTCTCGTCTGTTGCTGCCGCTCAGGATGCCTCCCACGCCATAGACGATACCGATCCTGGGGGCCTCGTCCCAGTGCGTCCGCGCGGGCATCCGCCTGGCGAAGCGGCCGTACGGGAGGCCCTTGATACCCTTACCGGTTAGAGTGGTAACGATATCCGGGACCTCATCCCAGTAAGCCAGGGTATCGACAAGACCTTCCCTGACGGCATCGACCGGCAGGTAGGGACCACGGTCTATGATGTCTCTGACCTCATCAGACGTCTTGCCCCGCCCGGAAGCGATGTCATCGACGAACTTGTCGTATCTGTCATCTAAAACGGCATTAAGGGCTTCTCTGCCCGGTTCGCTCAACCTGTCCTCGGTCAGCTGCTCCGTCGCTGACTTATACTTCCCTACCCTTGCATAGTGGGCCTTGACACCGAGCTTCTCAAGGGTGCCCCTTAAGAAAAGCGCCTCAGACTTAAAGCCTGTCAGTTCGATGCCTCCATTGGGCGTGAGAACGATGTAGTCACTGGCGCTCAGCAGGTAGTAGAGACCGTTTCCCGCGCTTTCAACATAAGCTATCACCTTCTTCCCTGTCTTTCTGAAGTCGATCAGGGCCTGGCGCAGTTCGTCATAGATGGCGAGGTTGGCAGAGACGCCGCCGCATTTGAGGACTATGGCCTTAACGTCACGCGCGCTCTTGGCATACTCGATCCTGTCAAGCAACCCTCTCAGCGTGTAGCGTGGACCGCCGCCAAAGAGACTGAACGGAGGTCTGGATTCCCCGATCGTTCCGCTCAGGTCGATTTCAAGGTAACCCTTCACAGGCATCAGCACGCTTTCGTGCCAGTAGGGCCCGGCCGTGAAATAGGCGGTACCCTGTGTCTTATCAGTCTCGCCGTTCTTACCTTTCACCTGTGTGAAAACGGAGCCGATTCCATCCACCCCCATGCGAAGCGTCAGTGATGCACTGAGGTTTTCATCCTCATCACCCCCGGCTCTTAAGACAATCCCGTCGGCAGGTTGCCATTCGACGCCGTAGGAAAGAAACGACTGGGGTTGGGTCGGATATGAGCCAACATCCAGTTCCCGCTCTCTCGCGAGGTAGGTGGCGAACAAGGTCAACCTGTCGCTCAAGGGCCGGACACCTACGGAGGTCTCGAAAATCGGTCTGAATTTGGTGCCGACATAGGACGGGCTGTTGAGATCGCGGGCGACCAGCCCCAGGGAGACCTTCCGGTGAGGCCTGAGAAGCGCTCCGACGGTCCATGTTGCTGTCTTATCAAGACCGCAGAGCTCGGATGAATGCCATGAATACGAACTTCCAAGGTAGATCCCCTTGTAGAGGCGCTGACCTGATGCAAGGGTATACCTGTTGGTTTCGAACCTATCGGTCAGAAGCCCCGCACTTATGAACTCCGCGGCGAAGGCCATACTTCCCAGCGAGATTGCGAGCCCGTCATCGCCCGAGATCGTTGAATCGCTGAAAGTGTGGAAGTATGCAAAGCCGCCGGCCTTTCCCGTTGCGAGCGCTGCCGGGTTAACCCAGACGGCAAACGGGTCGTTCGTCGTTGCCGGGGTCTCAAGCGGCAGTCTGTCCCGTGCGCCGCCAAAGAATGAGTAGATGGGTGACTGTGTGGCAAACGCCGCGCAAGGAGCGTGACCCGCGAGTAAGACCAGGGTGACCATGAAGATGAGAACTGCAGCCGAGACCTTCTGCATGAGAAACAACCTCCTCCTGTGCGTATGACCTTTGGGTCGATCATCAGTCACTGCCGAAGCAGCCTTTGTACGCTCAGGTTGCCCATTTCGGGTGGCTGAACGCCGGTGCGCCGTTCGGTCCGCCTGCTCAGAATGAAGATATTCGCTTGCGTCCCAAAAGACGCGACGGCGAATTCTTTCGGGCTTCGACACTGACTGATATGTCAGGAGAATCTTAGCACAGGTGGGAGGGTTGTCAAAATCGAAAGTCCCGCTGCAAAGAAAAGAGGGAAAGCCACGAAAGGCTTTCCCTCTCTTTTAACTACACAGATGCCGGACTATCTCAGCCGGACCATCTTGTTCTGCATGTGCCTGTTCGGTGTCGTCAGGCTGTAGAAATAGATGCCCGGACTTACCTGGGCACCATGCGTGTCTTTTCCGTTCCAGTCTACACGGTTTTCACCCGCATCCATGACACCTTCAGCCACAACCTTCACCAGCCTGCCCGAGACATCATAGATGACCACCCTTGCCTCCATCTTGGAGGGAAGGCTGAACTTGATCATCGTCTCGGAAGCGAAAGGATTGGGAGCGTTCTGATGGAGATACGGTACCGCCAGATCCCTTGCCCTTACACCTGCCGGGCATGGGTCGAGGATCGTTATATCTCCGGCGTCCCTGGGCTCGATCTGGTGTTCGAAGTGGTATCTCCAGCAGCCCTGGATATTGATCAGACTCCCGAGGCCCGGATAGTCATAGCTGGGCGGATTCGGCGGAACGTCGTTGATGAAATCTCCGACGGTGACGCTGTCCGTGCCCTGACCGCAATCCCACTCACCACTGGCATAGAGGTAGGTGTACACATAGACCGAGTCCATGTTGACAAGCACACCCTCGAAGGATTCGGCGTAAACCGAGTCCTGAACCAGAGCCGGGTATATCTTGGTCATCCAGCTGGGCCTGGGGGTATTGCCGTGGGTGACGGCATAGTCGAGCGATGTGATCTCCGTAAGACCGTAGTACTCATCAACAATTCCCGAGATCGTCACGCTGTCCCAAAGGGCGTAGGTGCCCGCCGGGTAATAGACGTACATACCGTTCCAGGCGCCGGGGGCGTCCTGCATGAAGAAAGGTCCGTTAAGCGCAGCACTTGCGCTCGTAACCACACCCGTGATCGTGACCTGCTGGTTCTCCCACTGGGATGAGTCGGTGCCCGCATATGCCGGCTGCTGGACACTGGCGATCGGTGCGACGCCGGTGATGAACCCGTATTTCTGGGTCTCTGACATCGGATAGCCGTCGAGGGAGAAGATCCCGCTGGCCGCTAGACTGTCGGGCTGGATCGGGAACGGCAGCGTTGCCTCGATATCAACAGCCTTGATGTTACCTGCGTTACGAAGCGCTTCCTGTATCGGCATCCCGCCGTCAAAGGCGTAGTTGGCTTCGTCTTCGCAACTAAGCTTGTTGAGGTCCCGGTCGAAGACGGCCCGGACGGTCGAATCCGAGGTCGCATAGGCCAGCACGAGATTCGGTCCGGGTGACGGTCCCATGAACACCAGATCCTCGGTACCACGCGGCCACAACCTGTAGTTGCCCCACTCCTCGGCATAAACGCCGCTTATGAGGGAGAGGGTATCGCCGAGTGGAGGCTGCCCCATCGTGGGATCGATCAGTTTCTCATCGATCCGGAGCCAGTCGTCGTCGGGGCTCTCTCCGGGGTGCGTATGATACTCAGCAACCGTCCACTCACCGTAGTCGCCGAGTGAGCTCACCACGACCGTGTCGACGCAGATCCACACGCCTTCCCACTTCTCGGCCCAGTCTGAATCGGCCTGGGCATAGTAACTCAGATCATTGCAGCTCAGGAGCTCACAGTCAGGCATCCCGTAATCGGCCTCGATGACGACCACATTGGCGATGGCTGCCTCTATCTCAGAGTGATCGCTGTATTCGTTGTACAGCCCGTAGACCGAGATGAGATCGCCCGGGTTTACCGTGGGATAGTCACCGCTAATATAAACGAGGATTCCGCTCCAGGGCCCGCCGCCGAGTTCCTGGACGTTGAAGCCATAGGTTGTGGCTTTGTAGTCCACCGCCGTGACCACCACGCTATCGACAAAGACTGAGTCCACGCCGGCAGTAAACACTCCCTGCTGGACGTCGTAGACCGTCGTCGGTGTGATAGTCGCTTGGGCGGTCCCGCTCATGCCGATTGCCACGAGCACAAACGCGCAAAGCAAAGCACCAACTTGATACCTCATCTATTCACCCTCCTTTCAGGATGAAACGTACCTATACCTAACAAATCAAACATCTTCCGAACCTCAACCAATCCGTTCGCGCATCACCTCCATCCCGAAAACGGTTTTCAGTTTGCTTATTATACTCCACCATTGTCGTAACAACTATACCACAGAAAGCAGCGATTTTCAAGCACAACCCGCAGTCGATTGTGGTTGATTATCCCGCCCCGGTATGCGAATTTTGAGGGCACTGGAGCGCTGATATGCGAAGATTGACGATGGTGGCGGGGATTCTCAAGGAAAGCATCCACAGGTACGTATGTCACAGCTGTGTTGCCCTGAGCGCCTCCATAAGCTTCTATGCCATGTTTTCCTTCTTTCCGCTCCTCTTGCTCACACTCTCCATACTGGCGACCGTCGGAGGTTCGTCGGAGCTTGCCATGGAACGTATGGCCAATATCGTCTCGACGGTCACCCCGGTCGGTGCCAGTATCGTCATGGAGTGGGTGCGCTCGATCGGGCAGACCAAGCCCCTGGCGTGGGGGATCGGAATCCTGGCGCTTGTCTGGGGTGCAAGGCACGTGTTCAACACCCTGGCCCTGAGTGCCTCCATAATCTGGGGAAGAAAGGGCTGGATGGATGTGATCCGGAGGCAGGTGATCTCACTCGTACTGGTCGGCTTCGCTGCATTGATGCTCTTAGCCTCGATTTTCCTGCCCGGCATGGTCGAGCGGTTGAGTGTCGAGCTGGGCTTCCCCGTCGGATATACCCTGACGGCCGGCGTGCTGCTGGTGCCGTACATCCTGTCGTTTGTCACCTTCTCAACGGTTTTCCTGCTTACGTGCCCCGGGCGGGTACCGCGGAAGAACGTTGTGATCGGAGCGGCAGTAGTCTCGCTCACCTGGGAGATAGCGAAGAATGCCTTCCTGGGCTACATCCGTATGACCCAGATAACGAGTGCATACGGCTCTATCGGCGGCATCATCGTACTTATGGCATGGATATACCTTTCATCCTCGATCGTGCTCTGGGGCATGGAACTCGTTGCCGCGACCGTCAAGAAACCCAAGGAAGAAAGCCACCTCAAGCATACCAAGGGAGTCCTGGTAATCGAGTGATCCCGTGGCGGGGACTGTTTCAAGAGTCTGGCGGTGCTGCTGCGCAATTACGGCGTCATAGCGGAAGTGACGATGCGTCCGGCGATCGCCGGTAAACCGTAACTGCTCTTCTCACTCCAAAGGCAACCAGGGGAACGAGTCCCGCAAGCAGGATTGTCGATAACGTTCCTGACTTCAGGCCGAACTCAAGGATTCCGCCGATCCCCGCAGCGACCCACCTGCCGAATCCGAAGATGTAGGCGCCGGCAAAAGCGAAGGCCAGGAAACCGGAATAGGCCGCAATTGCAGAAGAGAGCCACGCGCGTCTGAGCGAGTGCCGCTCTCCGGCCTTAGAGGCCGTCCACGAGGCGTCGAATGCACAACCCGTAAGTGTGATGGCGATAAAGTGGCATATGTAGAGTTTGGGCATGAGACACCTGAGTGCCCCGGCTATGAGTGCAGATCCAAGTGAGCTGCCCGGCCGGTCGGAGATAAGCCTGCCTGCAACAAGAAGCGCGATTCCAAGCGCGGTGAGTACAGCGGCCCTCATGGGGACCTGGAATCTGTAGAACACATCGCCGACAAAGACCTCACTCAGACCCCAGAGTACACCCACCGCGATGATAACAAGTATTCCGATTCTCCTGGTCATCCTGGCTCCCCTTGGAATCATGTATATCAGGTCATCAGTCTCGCACAAGTTCTATGATCTTGCGGATCTCGGCATCGGCGTTCAGGTAGCCATTGCTCCGGCTCACGGGGGCCGTCACCAGGGCCACCTTACCGCTTCCCCACGAGTTGAGGACACCGAGATAGTAGGGCCTGGTTTGTGGAAACCCAGTTATCGTGAACGGTGCTATGTGGTAAAGCGGAGTAGCGCCGGCTGCCGGCTCAAGACACTCGACGCCGGGAAAATGGCCGCTGACCTTGAGGCTGTCAAGTCCCAGTTCACCATTTGCCTTCATCTCCCAGTTCACGCAGTCGAAATTCGTGGTCCTGCTCATCAGGTTGGTATAAAGCGAGTCGATGCCGAAGATCGGAAGAAATACCGAATCGGGAAAGGCCCCGTTCGTACCGACAGCATCGAGACTCACGAGCAGCAACCTGCCGCCACCCTCGATGTAGGATGGAACCAGGTCTTCCACGAGCTTCAGCCTTGACGTAGCCCCTCTGGCGGGTTCAGTGTACCAGACGACCATAGGGAAAAGCCTGAACAGTTCTTCGAAGTTGAAGGCGTAGGAGGCCGGGTCGGCATGATCGCGGCTGAAGCCATACATATCAAGCACCGAGAAATCGCCAACCGATGCTCCCACCGCGTTTCTGTAGAAGGGATCGGTGAGCCATGCACCTGCGTAATTCCAGAGGTCATCGACGAGGAGCACGTCTCCTTCTATCTCCTCGACCTGCCAGGTGTAGGTGACAACCGCACTCGTATCACATCCCGAATCGATCGCAACCAGGTACAGGGTCCTTTCACCATATCTGCCATCGAAGTAATCAAAGCCTATCGATATGGTGGTATCCTCGGCCGCCGTGATCAACGGGCTGTCCTCCTCGCCGTCCAGCCAGACGGCGTAGTGGTCGATTGTCTCACTGCCCTCGGGATCGTCACCGTGCCACCTTATGACGAGTGCCGGGAGTGTCGTATGAGGCAGCGCCCCTCTGTCCCACAGCTTGACCGTAGGCGGGCTGTTCGTGACCGGAAGGGTCAGGGAGCTCGGTGTTGGATCGATAGCGTCATCGTCATCGACGGCCCTGACCTCGATTCGGTGGCTGCTCAAGCCGTCCGTCACGGGGAGGTGGAATGTATGTGATAATTCCTCGGTAAAGACCCAAGCCGGATCGATCGGGCAACCCGATTCAGATGGGTCGCTGAACCAGCGGTACTCGAAGCCTGCGACTTCCCCATCGGCATCGGAGCCCCACCATCTGACTTCCTGGATGTAAACGGTCGGGTTCCTTACACTGTCCGCGAGGGCCATATAGGTTTCAGGCGGCAGGTTGGGCAGCGCTATATCACCCTCTTTGGCGCAGCCCACCACCATCAAGAGCCCCGCCAGCAACAAGCAAATTGTCTTTGGTCTCATCATCAACCGGTCACCTTATGATCATGAACTTGCCGATTTGATTATTACCCGTCACCTTATTCTCAACGGAATATATGTAGAGACCGGATGCAGCAGCCTGATCCTTATTCGAGATCAGGTCCCATCCGCAGATCCCACCCGGTATGGCAACGTATCTCTCATCCAGTGTCTTAAGACCCTGTATGTCTCCCGCGATGTAAGTACTGCCGTCGAAGTCAATGGTCTTCACCAGATCGCCTGCAAGCGTATAGATCCTGATGGTTGCCCTCTCAGGGAGGTTAATAAACCACAGGTATTTCTCTCTATCCCTCGGGCCGTCCCAGATCGCCTCTCCCCGGTAGGGATTGGGGACCACATAGACGGTCTCGTCGTTCATGGCCGGACCGGGGCCGGGTATTGCCAGGACCCTGGTTGCCCTCACCCCGCTCTGCATGCTCTCCACGCCCTCTTCAGGGATGCCTCTGTCGAATGCCGTGATGGCAACCCAGTACTTGAAACCGTCCTTGAGGTTATCGATCTCGAAGTTGTAGTGATAGAGCGTCGTGTCTCCATCGTCGAACATCACAGTGTCCCTCATGCTTTCAAGCCCGGTATCATAGCCTATCCCGTTGACTATGTCGACTTCGCGCACCAGCTCGAACTCCTCACTGGTCGCACCTTCTATTCTCGTCACATAAATCCGGTAACCCTCGAAGTCGTTAATGCCATAGAACGGATCCAGCTTGTCTTCCGGAAAGTTGTCCCAGAAGATCTTGATCGAGCCCTCTGAAGGCTCCACCCGGAACCGCGGGGGCTGAGGTGGGGAAGGAAGCACGTAGTCGTTGTCGAATGCGCGCTGGGCCCACTCGACGTTATCCAACAGACTGGCCCGGTCCATGCCGCCGAGAAACGCGCACACGAAGACTATGCTGTCGCCCGGTGCCAGTTCGGGGAAAGGACCCGCGGATACCAGCTCGATCGGGTCAGTTTCCCTGGGTATGATTTCCCTTATGTCATCCTCCTCACCGTTGGACAGGAACTCGTAGCGTTCCTTATCCCGCATGAGATTGTCGCGCTCCCAGTACCAGTCCCACCAGTTAAACGAGACATCGACTTCGTCTATCGGAGTCCCGCCCTGGGTGCCAAGGATGGCGATGGCTCCCCAGGAAGGTGCAGTGCCAAGCCCGTAATTGTAGTGGTGCTCGCCGCACATCCGGTTATGAGGAAACCACTCGAGGAGCTTGTTTCTGAACCATGCCGTGCCCGATGGGCGCCACTGGTCGTAGCTGCCTTTCCAGCCCGAGGACAGCTCTCCGAATATACCCATAGAGGGATGGCGGAGGAAACCTCCCCCCTCATTGATCACCGTGAAGCTTACGATCACGAAGGCCTCGGCGAACTTGTAGGACCACAGATAGGACTTCTGTCTCACCCGGATCTGCAATACGTTGTCATTTGTTCCCCTCAAAGGGAAGTCGGTGTATTCTGTGATAAAATCCTGCTCGCTTATGGCCTTTTTCGAATATGACCGGCTGGTTATCAGGCTCGATCTTTCCCTCATCTTCTCCTGGGGCGTGTATTCCGTAGCGGTAGCCGTTCCGGTTCCCCAGTAACCCGAGACGGAACCGGTGGACGTAACAGTGTCACCATCGGCGTTGATCCCCCCGACCCAGAAGCCGGCCCTGATTAGGTGTTCGATTTCGGTTCCAAGCGGGTATTCCATCGAAGGCTCACGCGTAACGAAGTTGTTACCGAAGAACCCGTAATTCGTGATCACGAATCCTATCGCGTTGCCGTCGGTCTGTTTTTGCTGAAATGGCGCCGCCCCCAGGATCAAAGAACCAGGACCCTCAGGGATCGGTACGTTCTCCGGGGGATCGTGGGCGAGGCCCGCGCCCGCCGTCCAAGTATGCACGACCAGGCAAACCGCAATTGCGATGCCGAGTCTCAGTTTTCTCATAATCCCTATTCCTCCGCCACCTGAGCTTCTTCCCAGCGGTGTATCTGTCCCGTCTCGGCCTCGAGGCAGAAGACGTTTTCATGCTGAGACTGCGAGTGCGTGTAGGTTCCCAGAGACAGAGCCCCCTGGAGCACATCGGGTCCTTCTTTGTCAGTCTTTGGTGCATTCACTATGGCGTCCGAATGGCCGGCGGCGCTGTACCGGAAGATCTTTCCTAAAGCCTGATCGAGCACGATCACGCGTCCGTAATTGTCCGAAGCCACTGCGACAGGTTTTACAAGTTCGATATCGTTGTCATCCTCGTCGGTGAAATGGCTTATGAAGAACACTTCTGCCGAGAACGGAAGCCCCTGCTGCGGCGTATCTACTGAAATACGCTGGATCTGCTTCTTCTCGGGGTCGGCCTCGGCGATGAGCAGAGCCTCACCATCGAAGTAGAGTCCCCTCGGGCTGACCACATGACCGATGCCGAAACCGCTGTCGGCAAGATCGACGGCGAACCGCCGCTTGCCGGTCGTATCGTATGATCTGACAAAGTGTCTTCCCATGTCGGCGACATATATGTTCTCGTCGTCATCGACGGCCAGGGCGCTGATTCGCTTCCAGTCGGGATCGCGGATGACAAGAAACGGATCACCGCCGCCCGGCTCATAGACTTTGACGGTTATGGTGTCGGAACTGTCGGCGATGGCGACAGAGCGGAGGCTGGTACCGACTGCCACCGGCCTATCTAAGCCGTTAAACTCAACATCGCCCACCTGACTCCCGCTGCTATAGTAACGATGGACTGTGCGGGTGGTATCGAAAGCGACAAAGATGTGCCCCCCGGCCATGGACATGGAGTTGGCCCACCAAAACCCCGGGAGCGAAGCGACGTAGGTGTAGGCGCCCGAAGGGGGCTCCTTATACACCTCGAGCGGCTTGTCGTACTTGCCGCCGCAGCCCAGCCAGAAGACCAGGATGCCGAGTACCGCCAGTGTGAGTTTGAACGTTCTCACTAAAGCTCCAGTGTAAGTGAAAACCTGTGTATCGTACCCAGGTGATCGGTGAAAGTCGCCGCGTAATCGAACATGGCTTCCCTTGAGTACAACCTGGACACGACACCTGCACCGAGGCTCATCTTCATCTCATCGGCGCCCTCGTCATACCCGGCTCTCAGGGCCAGGGTTTTTAAGATCATGGCTTCACCGCCGAATCTGAAGGTCTCCTCGTTGTCGGCGGGATGCATCATCTCGATATCCACCAGGCTTTCAAGCCACGGTGTCACCACAGGTTCAAATGCTATGCCGAACTTGAACTCGGTTGCAGGTGCAAAGCCCTGGTAAAGGGCCTCTGCTCCCACAACCCCGGTTCGCTTCACATACGTGCCGCCGGGCGTCATGTCGGGACCGAAGTTTACAAGTGCCACCGCGAGCCGCATATTCTTGGGACCGATTTCGTAGTAGGTTCCCGCGTCAAGCGCGATCGCACTGGTGGTCGGACCACCGATTTCGACCCCCATCTCTTCGACCACGTACTTGATCGCAAATCCCCCTGAGAACTTGTCGGTGAAACGCTTAGCTATAGTGACTCCGACCAACCAGTCGGAGAAACTGAAATCCCTTCCCGTCCCGTAGGGGTGATCCTCTGTGGTTTCGATGAGGTCGGTCGATAGTGAACCGAACTGGAGTGCGACTGCCCCTGCAAACATGTCTATGGGGAGTCCGTAACACATATGGTTGTAGGCAATGTCTGCCGGCCACGCAGCGTGGTTGAAGGCAACCTCACTGCGGTCGAGATGTATGAGCCCGGCCGGATTCCAGGCGCACGCGACTATGCCGTCGCAGATGGCGACGTACGCCCCGGCCATGGCAGCCGGTCTCGCACCGATCCCTATGCGGAGGAAACTTCCCGAAGACGTCCCCACGCGCTGTCCGCCCAGACTGGTCTGCGCAGCCAGGATCCCGGGCAGTGCGAGGACCACCAAGGTCAGTACTATGACGATATACGTTGTCTTGGTTTTAGCCATTACCACTCTATTCCCATACCGAGGGTCGCCTGGCGCGGCGGCCCGTAATAACTCGGATCGCCATGCCTTAAGACGCCATAGACTGTTCCAGCATCCTCCACATAGGAGCCGACACCCGGTACCGGGACCTTGCCCGTCTCAGGGTCGATCCTGCGGATCCGTCTATCGTTGAGAATGTTCTCGACCTCGAGGAAGATCTTTCCACTTATCCCGCCGCTTTCGAAGTACTTGGTGAATTTCATGTCGAGCAGGTTATCCATTGGACCATTCTCGGAATAACGCTTTCCTATTTCCTGCTCAGCACGCTGCGGAGTGTAGGCCTTGCCATTTTGCAGGAGCCACTGGAAGTTGAGCGCCCAATCCGATGGCAGGTCGATGCCGAACAGCTTCTGCTTGTCCCCCTTACGCATTCTGAGGTCGAGCTGGAGGTTGATCTTATGCGGCCTGTTCCACCAGAGGTATTCCTCGGCCAGACTCTGCTCGGCCGTACCGACGCTGCCGCCCTGTTCCTGGATCAGCTTGAGCGTGTTGGGATCCGAGCTCTTACCGGTTGCAATGGAATAGGTGTAGATGACCGATCCACCGACGAGACCGCGCCTTTTCTTCTTGATCTCGATCTCGATACCGCGCGAGCGTGCATAGTCGACATTCCTGTATATGAACAACTCGCCTACTCCGGCGATCTCAAATGGCGTGGATCTCGGGTAGTCGTAGATGTCTTTGTAGAATAGCGTGATGTTCCCCGCTATGGACTCCGAGAACTGGTGTCTCGCACCAATTTCGTACTGTACCGATATCTCGGGATTGAGATTGGGGTTACCGATCAAGGGGAAGCGCTCACTCGAGACGGATGAAAGCTTCGAGTACACCCAGAGATACGTTGGGAACTGGGAGAAGTGCCCATAGTTGAAGAAGAGATTGTCACGGTCGGTGATCGGATGGGATATCGCAATCCTCGGGCTCAGATGGCCCTTGAACCTGCGACCGAATAGCTCATGCGTATCCTGGTAGAAATTCTCCCGCATGGTTGCTGTAATCGTCGATGTCGTATCTTCGGCGGATCTCTCCACGGCCCGTTCCACCTGCACACCCGGGAACCAGTAGTCGTACCTGAGACCGATGTCCCCGATCAGGCCCTCGAAATTGATCTTGTCCTGGACATACATCGAGCCCCGGTTGGGATGTATGTGGAAGAGATCGTGGAATTCGCCCAGACCATCCGGATCGGCCACCCACGGCCGCCGGATGAAGAGATACTGAGCGTCCTCGTACGATGTGCTGATACCGGTCTTCACCTGATGGTGCGGCGGAATACGTGAGGTCAGATCCCAGGCGAGATTATAGTTCTCAGTATAACGATCATGCCACAGATCGGCGCTACCCGTCTGAATGAAATAGGGTGTGTCGAGCTCGCGTCTGAGGATCTTATTCTGGTCGTCGGGCTCGCTATAATAGGTGCTGTCGCTCCAGTGCCCCCCGTTGACGTCCGAATGGACGCAGTTGAAGAAACGGGACACCCTGAGTATGTAGAAGGAATTCTGGTTTAAGATCCGGTTCCACGTAAACGCCAGGCTGTTGGTGTCCTCAGTATAGACAAGCGCCCTCTCGAGGTTCTTTGACCACTCATGCTGGTAGCCGGTCAGATCCCTGGTCACATCATACGGGTCGGTGCGGAAGTAACCCTGGTCGATCGCGATCGTCTTGGTGAATGAGAGTCCGAACTTGTTCTTGGAGGACGGGCGCCACACCGTTTTGCCGAAGAGCTGCCACTTGTTGTCGGCCCTCGGCGCCAGATTGCCATAGTTGAGCTTGATGCCGAGGAAGTTGTCCTCGTATGAGGAATTCAAGCCTTTCCGGCCGGGAAGATCGTTTATCGACGGCAGGTGAGTGTCCGAGAACCTCGCCGACATCCCGAGGTAATAGGTGATCTGCCCCGGGACGTTGATCCCCAGGCTCCGGAGCACCTTTGACGAGATCGGCTCCGGTCCTTCGATGCCGATCTCGAAGCGATCGCTGTTGAAATAGTCCAGCGAGGTTTCCTTGAAAGGCATGTGATCGAGTGAGTACTCGACGTAACCATGGTTCTTGCTGCCGCCCTCTTTTAACTTTATATTGACCACCCCGGACAGCGCCTGACCGTATTCCGCACTGTAGCCGCCCGTGATAACATCCATCTCTGCAACCGACTTGGCGCTGACATCGAGCATCGAGGACTTACCCGACAGAAGATCCTTCATCCTGACGCCGTCGACAATGTAAAGCGTCTCGTCGGTGCGGCCGCCCCGGATATGAATCTCATCGTCGCTGGAGACCACCCCGGCCTGGAGGCCCATCACGTCCTGGATATCGGTAACAGGCATTTCCTTGAGTTCATCCTCATTGACGCTCCTGACGGTTGAGGGGACGTCCACCTCGACCATCGGGCGATCCGCGGTAACCAGCACCTCATCCGTGGTTGTGAGCACGGTCCTGAAGAGCCTAAAGTCCACCTCGGTGGTAGTGTATGACGTGACCGCCACGGAGGCTTGCTCCTCGGACTCATAACCCATATAGGAGGCCGTAAGTGCGTAGGACCCCTCGGGGACGTTTCTTATGAAGAAGGATCCGTCCTCCATCGTCATGGCCCCGTAAGGTGTGCCGACGATTACGACGTTGGAAAAGGGGAGAGGTTCTTTGGTCTTGCCGTCGAGTACCTTGCCGGTTATGTTGCCCGGCTCACCATAGCCGGGCGAGGCCGCTGCCGAAACCAGCAAGACAAGAGCCGTGAATCCTATCAGTCGACGCATATCCTCAATCCTCATAGGGCCAACAGATTAACCATATTGTGCAATAATAGTCAAGCCCATTAATACTGGTTAGTTGGACCGTGTTAGTCAAGCCCTGATTTTGCAGTCCGCACTTTCACGTGCTGCGGTGTCCCGTCTCTGTGCCCGGTGTTTTCCACGTGCAGCCATAAACTTGGGGTCAGCCTTTCGTAGCTTCTCGTAGCTTCTGTGCTTCTCGTAGCTTCTGTAGCGTCGGGTGGCTGTGCCCGGGTGTTTGCGCTCGACGAATCTGGCTGAGGCCCAGAAGGTGCGCCGGCGATTTCGCGCAGGCTCGGTGATTCTATTTCTTCACGCTCATTCTTCACGCTCAAACTTGCTTTGAGTCGCCACAGGGGCTGCCTCGCGATCGGCTGTGATGCTGCAGTTCTTGGGCTTTTTGCGAGAAATCTTTGACACTTTTGGATAATGTGGTACAATTGGCGCAAGGAGGTGGGTCGCTTTGCCGGATTTGCTCGACAACCTGACATCGCCCTGGATTGTGGGTCCGCTGGTGTTCGTGGTGTGGTGCATCGGCTTAACTATTGTAATGCGAGTACTTTATGGCAGACTACGTCATCTGTCCACCCACACCGCCACCGACATCGACGACGTGATTGTCGGCGCCCTCCGGATGCCCGCAGTGCTGGTGATCCTGGTCACAGGTGGGCTCATTCTCGGCAGGATTCTTCCGCTTTCGCCTGAGTGGGACAAGGCTTTTGGTCTCGGGGTCCGGATTGCCGTGATCCTGGCCGGAGTGCTCTTTGTCGATGGTCTGATCAAGGCCCTGCTCCACAGGGCAGCCCGGAAGGCGGCCTTTCTTCAGACATCCTCAGGCATAGTCCAGACGGCCGTACGTGGTGTGATAATACTGATAGCCTTACTTATCGTTCTTGACACGGCCGGTGTGTCGATAACACCTATCGTGGCATCACTCGGTGTGGGCAGTCTTGCGGTTGCTCTCGCGCTCCAGTCGCCACTGGCTAATTTCTTTGCTGGTATTCAGATACTGGCCGACAGACCCGTAGAAGTCGGCCAGTACATAGAGCTCGATACCGGGCAGAAAGGCTATGTCACCAAGATAGGCTGGAGAAGCACCACCATCAGGATCCTGCCCAACAACCTGGTGATAGTCCCGAACTCCACGATCATGAGCGCAATCATAACGAATTACTATCTTCCGGAGAAACAACTCTCCATTCTCGTAGATGTCGGGGTCCACTACGACAGCGATCTCGAGCACGTCGAAAAGGTGACCTGTGAGGTTGCCAAAGAGGTCCTGCAGGATGTGGAGGGGGGCAAGAAGGACTTTGATCCTTTCATAAGATACCACACATTCGGGGATTTCAGTATCAACTTCACAGTGATCCTGCGGGTCGAAGAGTTCGTCAACGGATATCTCGTCAAGCACGAATTCGTCAAGCGGCTCCACAGACGTTTCAAGCAGGAAGGTATCATAATACCGTTCCCGATACGGACACTCGACATACACAAGGAGGATCTACTCTTCCTAAAGCAGGGCGGCCCATCCGGATGACGGTGGCCAAGGAGGTTACATGATGGAATTCAGGGTAGGGCAGGATATAGTGTATCCCAAGTACGGTCTCGGGAAAGTTCTCGAGATAAAGTATAAAAAGCTGCCGAGGGGGCGCACCAAGGGAGTGCTGATAAGGTTCCCGGCAATGCACATGACGGTATGGGTGCCCGAAGAGCGTCTCAAGAACACCAAGATCAGAAAGCCTGTATCCAAGTACATGGCAAAGAAGATCTACGACATCCTCAAGAAACGGGCGCGATTCAGGCTCGGGATCAAGGCCAAGGAACGCGCACAGTTCTACAAGGACAAAGTGCTCTCCGGTGATCCCGTAGACCTTGCCGAGACCGTGCGGGACCTGGTGAGGCTTTCCGTCAAGAAGTCACTCAATGTCAGAGAGGCGGAAATAGCCAATACGGCCTTGCGGACGCTTGTCAGGGAGCTTGCCCTTGCGACAGGCAAGACCGTTGATGCCGTCAGGGAAGATCTCGACCAGATACTTTATAGATAGATGCCTCTGAACGCGGTAGCGTCGGGGTTCCATCCCCGACGATATCATGTCCGTCGGGCACGGAGCCCCGACGCTACGGTCCTTCGGCCTATCTCTTTATCCCCGGGGTTTCTCTCTCCAGGATGGGTAGCCAGACCTCGGTTACCAGCTTATCTGCGGGCGTATTCTCGGGGTCGGACCAGTAAACCTCCACAGGGAAACCCGACAGCGGGTACTTGTTCACCTCGATCCACCCGAAGACCTTGTCGAATGTATCGCCCACCTTCTCATAGGGCCCGATGTGGTAGGTGTATGCCACGAACATCGGCTCGAACACCTTGAATCCCATCTTGTCCATTTCGCTACCACCGACGGCTGCCGGTCTCGCTACGGGAATTGCGACCTCCCAGAGCAGCTCGGATGCGGACACATTCTGAGGACTGTTGTAATATATGACCATAACCGGTCCTGCCTTTAGATGATCACCCTTCTCGACTCCCGCCATGAGCTTCGCGACCACACCCGGTATGTCGTCAAAGGGTCCCTTATGCTTCATTGTGGCGACCAACCTGGGTTCCGTGTTTTTGATGTACACGGTTCTCCCCTTCTCGGAAACCGCGTCATCGGCAAGAACACCTGTGCAGAGTCCTGTGACCGCAAGAAGAACCACGAATGCCGTCAATCTACGCCGGTTCATTCGAAATCAACCTCCTCCTCGATTTCAATAACGTTAACATCGCCGAAATCGCTTAACGGCCTGTCGAATAGATTCTGATTACCCACAACAAGGATGGTAAGGCCCTCGGGATGAAGGTACTCAGCCCCGGCCCGCTCCACGTCTTCGAGAGTCGCCGACTGATAGACCAGGAACTCGCGCTCAAGCGTATCGAGCGGGAGCCCGGTTATGTCATAGTATACCAGCCGGTCTACTATCTTTGCCGCGGACTCGTAGTCAAACACCTGCCTGTTTATGAGGGATTCCTTTGCGTCTTTCACCTCCTCCTCCGTCGGACCCTCACTGTCCATCTTCTCTATCTGCTCCACCAGCAATTTCAGTGCTCTCGCCGCTGCATCGGCCCTCGTCTGACACGACCCGGTGAAGAGCCCATAACCCCAGGGGCTTGCACGGAACGAGGATCCTGCGCTGTAAGCCAGTCCCTCGTCACTCCTGATCTTCTGGGTTATCCAGGAGGTGAAGCTGCCCCCACCAAGGATGTAGTTCATTATCGCCGTAAGCGGCCTGTCATCGTTCGCGCTGTTCATGCTCATGTGGCCCACGAAGATATATGCTTGATTCACATCTTTGTATATGTAGTTGACCGACGGGGAGAGCTCGTAGCCCATCACAGGAAACTCCGGCGCCGCCTCACCCGGTTCCCAATCCGCAAGGAATTCACTGATCTTCTCGATCGCCTCTTGCCTGGTAATATCACCGGAGATGCCGATGACCGCGTTGTTCGGCCGGACATATCTGCTGTGAAACGCTACTACATCGTCCCTCGTGATGCTGGAGATGGTACCGACCGTCGCTTCCCGTCCAGCCGGGTGATTCGCATAGACCAGCTTGGCGAACTCGCGTCTCCCCAGCGCACCGGCATCATCCGCTTTTCTTCTTATGCCTTCGATCAATGAGTTCTTCCTGAGGTCTATCATCTCCGGATCGAAAGCAGGATCGATGATGAGATCAGCCATGAACCGGAGCACCATGTCGATGTCTTTGGTCAGAAAATTGGCGGTAATCTGTCCGGTATAGGACCCCGCTTGAGTCTCGAGCGAGGCCCCCACGAATTCAAGCGCGTCATCCATGACCGACTTGCTGTACTCGTTGCCGCCGCCGTTTCTCATCGCCCAACCTGCAACCCTGGCCAGTCCGACCCTGTTCTCAGGCGGAAAGCCCGTTTTGAACATGATCACAATGTCTATAACCGGTATGTCGTGGTCCTCTATGAGGTAACCATGGAGCCCCATGGGGAGTTCCAGCGTTTCAGCTGCCGGAATCCTGAAATCTATGGGGTCAAACTTGAGCTGCTTAGGAAGATCGGCTGTCGAGCTGGCAGCGGTGAAGACGATCAGCCCAAGAAAAAGCACCCAGGCAACATGCTGTCGGCAGCTATTCACCTGTCCCGGCTTCATCATCAATCTCACCCTCTTCCTGTTTAACAAGCGTAGCCACCGTTCGGTTCTGTGGAATCAGGTACTTCCTCGCTACCGCTGAGACTTCCTGTCGCTTAACGTCTTTGACCCTCTCGCGATCCTCCATGTAAGCTCTCCAGTCCCCCCTTACGGTGGCGCTGAAACCTAAGTTGAAGGCGATCCCCACATTGCTGCCGAGTGTACGCACCATCGCAGCGTCGATCCTGTTCTTAACGCGATCAACTTCCCGCTCCGTGGGAGGGGCGAGTATCAGTTCCTGGATCTCTCTGTATATCGCTTCTTCCACCTCTTCCGTCGTGTGGGGCTGCCTCGGGGTAGCCTGGATAACCAGAAGGTTATCGATCCTTTCCCCCGGCTCGGTTGAGACATATGGTGGACGTGACGTCAGCTCGAGCTCTTCATAGATCTTCTTATATAGTCTTGAAGTGCGCCCCTCTCCCAGGATGGATGCGAGTGCCTGGATGGGGTAACTGTCGGGATGAGGCGCAACCGGAACGTGATATGCAATCACGACCTGGGAGTTGGCAGGGAATTCAATCGTGACCCTCCGCTCACCGTTCTGCTCGGGCTCGACCGTGTCAACCGGATCGGGAGGCTCCCCGGCGGGGATTCTACCGAAGTAGCGTTCGGCCATCCTCCTAGCACTCGCGACATCCACATCGCCCACGAGCATGGCTATAGCGTTATTGGGGGCGTAAAACCGCTCGAAGTGCGAAATCAGATCCTGCTTGGTCATATTCTGAATGTCACTCATCCACCCCAGGACCGGCCGCCCGTAGGGGCTTGCCTGGAATGCCGTCGCCATCAAAGCATCCCAGAGCATCTCGTCAGGATCGTTCTGATCCAGCCGTTTCTCCTCGGCCACAACGTCACGCTCGGAGTAGAACTCTCTGAAAATGGGATCCTTCATGCGGTCGGATTCGAGCATCATCCAGAGCTCAAGCCGGTTGGATGGGAGGTAGACATAGTAGGCCGTAAGGTCGTTGGACGTGAAAGCGTTAAGTCTCCGGCCACCGTTCTGGAGGTATGCATCCCAGAGCTCCTCTGAGAGTATGAGCTCCCGGTGGTCGGCCATCACCTGGCCGAGCTCGAGTTCCTTCCTCTTGAGTCTTATATAACGCTCGAAGTAATCGACGCCCTTATCTGCAAGCAGCATCGGGCTCTGGCTGGTTCCGGACGGTACGCGCTCGCCGCTTTCGAGTATCGATATCAGGGCGGCCAGCTCCTTCTGCTTGTCGCTGCCGATTTCGCGCTTCCTACCGTCATCAAGCATCGAGATCACGTTTCGCGAGAAATCATCGAAGATATCGAGCCGCCATGTGCCGATTCCGTGCCTGAGCTCGCTGATCGAAGCGGCTATCTCGTCTTCCTTCTCTATATAGTGCCTCTCCTTCGAGTAACTTGCCGTGCTGACGGTTTTGGTTCCCTTGAACATCATGTGTTCGAGCATGTGGGAGACACCCGAGACCCCGTCCCATTCGTTTACGCTCCCGACCTTAAATATGATGGCGCCAAAGACCACGGGGGCAACGTGCCTCTCGACCACGATGAACTTCATACCGTTGCGGAGCGTGAACTCTGTAACCTTGTCTTCGAGGGTCTGACCGGCAATCAACGATGGCAGGACGCAGATAGCGAGCGCCACCGTCATCAATCTCAGGTTTCTCACATCCGACCCCTTTCAGTCAGAACGGATTGGCCCAGGCAGCCTCAGAAGGATCGCATCCATCTTTCTTTAGAATTATACTGGTCACCACCACCCAAATCAAGCGTTCCGGCACCGACCCCTGTAACGTCGGGTCTCCGTGCCCGACGGTCTCTTCTCCGGTGCCGTGGGCTCGCCATTCGGTCCGCTTGCCCATTTCGGATGGTTTTATCGCCGGCGCAGCCTCTTGGTCCGCCTTGCTCAGAAAGGGCATTCGCTTGCGCCCCAAGAGGCCGCGCCTCCTCGCGGGCGTTACCCTAATATGTCATCGCGAGCGAAGCGTGGCGATCTCGTATTGCGCCTGTTGACTGTCCGGCATCTTTGTGGTTTAATATAGACAGGTTGATCTCCAATCTCGGAGGTAAGATCCATGAAGAGCTGCAACGCGTTTACCGTTAGACGTTTTAGCACAATACTGGTGGTGCTGAGTCTTGGTGTGCTTGTGTTTTCGTGTGCGGATCATAACTTCTCCCCGATCTTTAAGGTGGATCCAGGTGGTCCGGTCTATACACGCACAACTCCCGATAATCTCCTGGAGTTTCTTGCGGATGCGTATGAGAGGGAAGACATAGATGCATACAGTGAGGCGCTCCATCCTTACTTCGAGTTTGAGTTTACCGTGGACATCGCTGACAGCCTGGGCCTACCGCGGGAGAGCCCGTGGTGGGGCAAGGAGGAAGACATCCAGTCGACCCGGAACATGTTCGATGATCCCGACGTGATCGGGATAGAAATGCACCTCGATCCTTTCGGCGCCGGATCAGCCTGGGAGGATTGCTGGCGGCAGTTCATTTGGGGCGATCCGCCAGAAACCACACTGATTCAAGGGCTTTGCCAGGTGTTCGAACCCGGCATCAAGGTGCATATACAGGAACCAGGGGAGGAGCTCTGGATTTTCTGGGTCCACGAGAGCCTGCTCGATATCATGGTCACCCCCGATCCCGAGGAGGAAGGACTGTGGGTTGTCCTCCGGATCAAAGAGACAAGAAAGTACCCGGTTATTCATCCTCAGGGCGAAGCCACCGTGGCATCATCCTGGGGTAGCATCAAAGCCATGTTCAGGGAGTGATCCACAGTTGCCGTAGCGTCGGGTCTCCGTGCCCGACGATGGAGATGATAAACATGAAGAGCCGCACGGTGTTTGCCACAAGTCGGTGTGGCATGATGTTTATTCTTCTCAGCACAGTCGCACTCATGTTTTCCTGCACGGACAATAACTGTGTCACAGTCTGCGATGAGTGTGAAGAAACTGGCCCCCTGCGTTTGACTCCCGATAGCCTGCTGAATTTCCTTGCCGAGGCATATGAGGGCAAGGACATAGATGCATACAGTGAGGCACTGCACGAGTACTACGAATTCGAGTTTACCGACGACATTGCGGATAGCTTGGGCCTCCCGCCAGAGAGATCGTGGTGGGCCAAAGAGATGGATGTGGCGTCTACCGGGAACATGTTCGACCATGTCAACGTGAATGATGTAGAGTTCCATCTCGCCGAGTTCGGCGTTGGTTTGGATTGGCAGGACTGCTCGCATGAGTTCATCTCAGGCGACCCGCCCGAAACCACACTCATCCAGGGAATCTGTCAGGTTTTCGAACCCGATATCAAGGTCTACATAGAGGAACCAGGGCAGGAAGAACGCATCCTCTGGGTCCACGGGAGCCTTCTCGCAATAATGGTCACACCCGATCCCAATTCGGAGGGAGAGTGGGTTGTCCTCCGGATCGTTGAGACGAAAAAGAACCCTCTGGTGTCTGCCCCCGAGCCTTCGACCTGGGGTGGCATCAAAGGAATGTTCAAGTAATGACACAGAGGTGATACACATGGAGAGCTGCAACACGGTTTCCGTAAGACGGTGTGGCATGATGTTCATGCTTCTGGGCATGGTAGTACTCGTGTTTTCTTGTGCTGACAATAACTGCGTCACGATCTGTGACGAGTGTGAAGAAACTGGCCCCGGGCGTGAGCTTCCCGACATTCTGCGTGTTTTCAGTTGGGCATATGAGCAGAAGGATATAGACGCATACAGCGAGGCACTGCACGAGTATTACGAATTCGAGTTTACCGACGACATTGCGGATAGTCTAGGCCTCCCACCCGACAGATCGTGGTGGGCCAAAGATATGGATGTGGCGTCTACCGGGATCATGTTTGAGGACGCCCATGTGAAAGATATAGAGTTCCATCTCAATGAATTTGGGATCGGGAGCGACTGGGTGGACTGCTCGCATGAGTTTATCTCGGGGGATCCCCCTGAGACGACATCGATTGAGGGTATGTGCCAGGTGTTCGAGCCTGAGATCAAGGTTCATATGGATGACCCGTGGTATGAAGAACGCATCCTCTGGGTCCACGAAAGCCTTCTCGCAATAATGGTCACGCCGGACCCCAATTCGGAAGGAGAGTGGGTCATCCTCCGGATCGTTGAGACGAAAAAGAACCCTCTGGTGCTAGCCACCGAGGCCTCGACCTGGGGTAGCATCAAAGCGATGTTCAGGTAGCAGCACGAAAGAACGTCGGGCACGGAGACCCGACGCTACCGCCACCGAACACATCATCCAGCATGGAAAAAAGACGCCCGTCCCCTTTTCGGGGGGTTGAAGCATCCCCATCGCGTAGGTTAATATAGTCGGTAGGAGGGAAGTATGCCGGCGAATCTGACGCCACAGTATCTCGAAGCCGAGAGACGATACAAGGAAGCCACGAATCCACAGGAGAAGCTGCTTGCCCTGAAGGAGATGTACTCCGTCATGCCCAAGCACAAGGGCACGGATAAACTCCAGGCGGACGTCAAGCGCAGGATCTCCAAACTCGCCGACGAGATGCAGCAGACTCGCAAGGCAGGGCGCAGGTACTCAGAGTTCGTCAAGAAGGAGGGGGCCGGACAGGTTGTGCTGATCGGGCCGCCCAACTCGGGGAAGAGCAGTATCGTGAATCTGCTTACCCACGCTGAGCCCGAGGTTGCACCGTATCCCTTCACTACAAAGAAGCCGTTGCCTGCGATGATGCCTTATAAGGACATACAGATCCAACTTGTAGATATGCCGCCCATAACGGAGAGCTACTATGAGGGTTGGTTTTCGAACATCGTAAGGGAAGGTGACCTGGTGTTTCTGGTGGCGGGTCTGGATGATCTTGATCCGGATGGCTCACTCAAGGCCGTGATCGATCATCTGGGAGAATCGGGCATCCAGTTCACCGGGGAGGACGTCAGTTCCGTCGGTACACCCGATTACAGGACGAGCATGAAGCACACCTTTGTGATCCTTAATAAGACCGATCTTGGGGGTGCCGGTATCTTCAAGGAACTGATAAAGCCGGTGATCGGCGACATTCCCATTTACGAGATTTCCTGTTTGACGGGAGAGGGGATCGAACCACTCAGGGAAACGATATACAAGACGCTTTCCATCGTACGCGTTTACACAAAGAAGGTTGGGAAGAAGCCGGATATGTCCAAGCCCTACGTCATAAAGGTGGGGACGACGGTTGTTGAGTTTGCCGCACAGATTCACAAGGACTTCAGAGACAATCTTAAGTTCGCCAGGGTATGGGGTCACACCAAGTTCGAAGGCCAACCTGTTGAGAAGGGCTACGTGCTAGAAGACGGGGATGTGATCGAGATTCATATATAGCTAAGAGATCATCTTCTTAAACGCCGCTTCATCGATCGTCTGAATCCCGAGTTTTCTAGCCTCCTCGAACTTTGATCCCGGGTCTTCCCCTGCGACCACGTAATCGATCTTCTTACTTATTCCCGATGCTACACGGCCACCCAGACCTTCGACCAGCTTTTTTGCATCGCCCCGCTTGAACTCACTGAGGGTACCCGTAAAAACAAACACCTTTCCGGTGAGTTTCCCGGCGGCCCGTCTCCTTGGTTTCTCATAGCGTACGCCGGCGCCGATGAGTTCGCGCACGACCCTGGTGTTGCCTTCCTGGCTGAAGAACGCCCGGATGCTCTCGGCCACCTTCGGCCCGATCTCGTGTATGGCGGTCAGGGTCTCAAGATCTGCCTCCTCGAGTTCCTCAATGGATGAGAAGTTCTCGGCCAGCACCTGCGCTACGTGCTCCCCGACATGTCTTATGCCGAGGGCGAAGATCAAACGCGGCAGTGTGGTCTGCTTGCTCTTTGCGATCGCGGCCAAGAGGTTCTCTGAGGACTTCTCGGCGAGCCGTTCGAGTTTCAGGAGATCGGACATCTCCAGACGGTAGATGTCGGCAACCGTCGTCACCAACCCCTGGTCCACGAACTGATCTACCAGCTTCCTTCCCAGCCCGTCGATATCCATTGCGCCTTTCCACACGAAGTGCTTTATCGATTCTTTGATTCTTGCCGGGCATGACATATTGGAGCATCGTGTTGCAGCTTCATCAGGGTCCCTGTAGACATCCGAACCGCATACCGGACATCGGCTCGGAATCTTAAATCGCTTTGCCCTGCCCGTCCTCTTGTCCTTGACGACCTCGACAACCTCCGGTATGACATCGCCTGCCCGCTGGACGATCACCGTATCCCCGACACGGACATCCTTCCTGTCCACCTCATCCTGGTTGTGAAGCGTCGCCCGTTTGACCTCCACTCCGCCGATCTGAACGGGCTCCATCAGGGCAACGGGGGTGAGTGCACCGGTTCTTCCAACCTGGACTATGATGTCCTTTATCACAGTGGTGGCCTGCTCGGGCTCGAACTTGTAGGCTATGGCCCACCTGGGGCTACGCGATATCTCCCCCAGTCTTACCTGGTCATCGAGGCTGTTTACCTTAAGCACTACGCCATCGATTTCATAGCCCAGATCCTTGCGTCGCTTCTCGATGTGCCCATGGAACTTGACGGCATCTTCGATGGATGAGCACTTGCAGATTTCAGGATTGACCCTGAGACCCCACGACTTGAGCGCCTGAAGCACATCCCAGTGGGTAGTGAATTCCCTGCCATCGATCGTACCGACGGCATAGAGAAACACATCGAGTCTTCGCGATGCGGTGACGGAGGAATCAAGCTGGCGCAGGGATCCGGCTGCGGCGTTTCTCGGATTGGCAAAGGGCTGTTCACCATCATCGTCACGCCGCTGGTTGAGTTCCGCGAAGTCCTGCTTGGCCATATAGACTTCACCTCTGACCTCAAGCAGTGAAGGCGGTTTGCCGTGTTTGGAGATGAGCCTTAAAGGCAGTGACCGCACCGTCCGCAGGTTTTCGGTGATGTCTTCACCGGTATAACCATCACCTCTTGTCGAACCCTGAACAAACCTGCCGTCACGGTAGACTGCCTCAAAGGCAAGACCGTCGATCTTGGGTTCGCCGACGTATTCGACCTGGTCCGCCTCAAGCAACTTCTTGACCCTCTTATCGAATTCGACCAACTCATCGGCATTGAGTGCATTCTGAAGACTGAGCATGGGGACCGAGTGTGTTACCGTACCGAACGCCTCAAGCGGGGGAGCACCGACTCTCCGGGAAGGGGAGTCCGGGGTGACAAGGTCGGGATAGAGACCTTCAAGTTCCTCGAGCCGCTTCATCATGCGATCGTATTCCTGATCGCTTATCTCGGGTGAATCCAGAACATAGTAGCGATAGTTGTGGTGGTCTATCTTGTCTCTGAGTTCTGCGAGTTCCTTCTTCGCTGCCTGCTTTGTCGGTTTGCTCATCAGCACATTCTCGTCCCTATTTCGCCAGAAACTTCCTTAACCTGGCCAACATATATGTGTTTATCACATCCCCGGCCTCAAGCCACCCTCTTCTTGCGGTGGCGATACCGTAACGCATGTTGGTGAGTTGCTGGTCGGCATGGGAATCAGTACTGATCGCTATCATCGTCCCGGCTTCCTTCGCCTGTCGGCAGTGGACGTCCTTTAGATCGAGCCTGTCGGGATGGGAGTTGAGCTCGAGTGCGACCTTGTGCTTCTTCGCCGCGGCGATCAGGGTCTCTATGTTTATGTTGTAAGGTTCACGCTCATTGATGATACGCCCCGTAGGGTGCGCGAATATGTTGACATGCTTGTTGCTGATTCCTGTAACGATCCTTGCGGTCATCTCCTCTTCAGGCATGTTGAAGCGCGAGTGTACCGCCGCCACAACCACGTCGCAGTCGGCAAGCACCTCATCGGAGATATCGAGACTCCCGTCGGCGAGGATATCGACTTCGACGCCTGACATGATCTCAAGCCCCGGCACCTTGTTGTTGGCTTTCCGGATTGCCTTTATGTGCGCGGCCAGCTCCTTATCGTTCAAACCGCCCGCCACCGCTACGGCCTTTGAATGATCGGTGATGGCGATGAACTTATAGCCCAACTTCTTCGCGAAGCGCCCCATCTCCTCGATCGAGTTGGCTCCGTCGCTTGCACTCGTGTGCATCTGGAGGTCACCCTTGATGTCTTTGAGTTCGATGAGATCGGGGAGCGTCCCCTTTTCCGCGGCTTCAAACTCACCGCTGTTCTCCCGGAGTTCAGGCGGGATGAAGGGAAGTTTGACCGCCTTAAAAACTTCTGCCTCGGTTTTCCCAGCGAGCTTGCGTTCGGTCTTAAGATCGAAGACACCGTATTCGCTAACCTTGCGCCCCATGCGTTTGCCGCGGTTCCTGATAGCCACGTTGTGGTCCTTTGAGCCCGTGAAGTAGTGAAGGGCCGAGCCATAGTCCGCAGCGGGGAGAATCCTCACATCAACCTGGATACCCGACTTTAAGAGCACACTTGATTTCGTATCCCCCTTTGCCAGGACGTCGGCCACCGTATTCATCGACGTGAAGGCATCCATTACCCGCTCCGGTGATCTCGATATCACGAGGATATCGATGTCACCGATTGTCTCCTTCCTTCGTCTCAGACTCCCGGCTATTTCGATCCTGGTGACACCCTTTATCCCGCTCAAGATGTTAACGATCGCTTCGGCGCGTGTAAGGGCTTCGGCGATCCGGAACCGTCCGGTGTGCCGGCGGTACTGTTCGATGCCTTTTAGAATCTTCTCCTCGAGTTTCTCGCCCATTCCTTCCAGCGTTCTGAGTTTACCTGCCCTGGCCGCCTTTTCGAGATCGTCGATAGACTTAACCCCGAGCTCCTTGTTGAGTCTCGCCGCAAGTTTCGCACCCACGCCGGGTATGCCCATGAAAGCAGTGAGGCTGTAAGCCGGGTCCTTCCTTATCTCCTCATAGAACTCACACGTCCCGGTCTTGACGATGTCTGCGATCTTCTCCGCAAGACTCTCGCCGATCCCCTGAATTCCGGTGAGCTCACCTGTCTCGACCAGCCGCTTGACGTCCTCGGGCATGTCGCGGATAACGTTTGCAGCCCGCCGGTAGGATCTGATGCGGAAGGGATTCTCGCCCTTGATCTCAAGGGTGTCTGCAATCTCGTCGAATATGCCTGCAACGTCTATGTTTTCCACGCGTTTCGCCCCCGCCTAAAGCCTATGCCAGCCTCGCCCCCCAGTCAAGCCCGTGTTGGCCTATCCCCTGCCGCATAATTCGGTGACACTCTGGAATGGCACTAACTTAATCTCCTTCTATAGTAATTTCTGTGTGGGCATTCCTTGAAGACGCTGCGCGGTTTAGTAAGGAGTTGGTAGTTCTTGGGTCGCCGTTTTCTTGCCCTGGGTTCTGATCTGTTTGGTCTATGTGGC
>JBDRNT010000147.1:0-14702 GCA_043810925.1 Candidatus Eiseniibacteriota bacterium | reverse complement strand
AGATCAAAACCGCTCAGGCAAGGGGGTAGGTCGGCACTACATGGCCCTCCGCGCCCACCCAGCACGCAAGGACACACACTTATACCGTCCCCCTCCTCGAAAAAAACCGCGAGAGGCACGAAACTGCGGAAGTCAGGCTAGGCACGGGGTGTCCCTACCGGAAACTCGTCCGCGCTGAGCTGGCTGAGGTTACAGATGGGGAGTTCGGGGCTGATTTGGATTCGGTGGTGTGGGATTCGCGGCCCAAGCCCGCTGCCCAATAGTGGCTGGGCTGTTGCAGCGATAGATTCGCTCTCTATGTAAGGGGCATCTGAGGCCCGCAATCTGTACCGATTTTGCCTTGATGCCGTACGTGTGCCGCACCTGATTTACCCGGAAATGTATGGCCATTTCGAGCCCACCTGGCGATGTAGCATGAAGCCCCAGAACGGGTTGCCAGATCCACACCCGGGGCAATCCGCCAATTGGCCGAGTTTCTGTGCCCAGGGGCGGGCCGAAAGGGGCCGCGTTCCGGCGGAAATGCCCGAAAGTCTCTGAGTCTCTGCTGCCACAGCCGAGAGCAGGAAACCCAGCCGCTGCAACTGGCGACTCCATTGTGACTTAGCCGACGCACCTTCCCGCCCGAAAGTTGTTATTTGAGTCCTACCTGGGGAGCCAGTTTAATTCCAGCAATATCAATGACTTAGAGAGATACGGTATTCGCAAGAACAAACCTGCGACCGTTTAGTTTACAAACCTAGCCGTAAGGGGTTACGTGGACAACGGCTAAGACCGGAGCAATCCTGGAGCATCACGCATCCCTCGTTTGTGGCGTCGTTGCCAGGACTCCACAGCCCACCCGCCACCGATCTCTGGTCTCTGAGATCACGCCAGAGACTTTACCCCCCGACATTCGACGAGCCGCGAAACCGCTGCTACCTTGAATGTACTGGCACCGGCCACTCCAACGCTCAGGAGCCCATGGATCACTACCGAGTGGCCATCCCCGGCGTGTCGGAACCCGAATCCCAAGGTTCGTTCCTGACAAAGGAGGCTCCTGTGCGTCGCTCATTGCCGATCGTACTGGCGTTGGTGGCTCTCATGCAATTTACGGCTCCACAGGCTCTGGCCGGTCTCTCCATCGTCGCCGACCTGGACTCGAACGCGACGAACGGTCCCGACACGCTCCAGATCGAACCGACCGATACGGTGCTCGTGCGACTCTGGTTCACCGGCACCGACTCGGTCATTTCGTACGGCGTCACTGTGGGAGACACGACTGGCGCGCTCTCATGGGTGGAAGAAACTACGGCCACCATCTACAACTCACCGTCAGGCTGGACGAACACCTCTGTGCAGCAAGACTCCCTGGGCTGGCTCCTTCTCCAGGCCACAGATTTCTCCATCTCAACACCGATTCAGGTGCCCTACGAGTTTGCTCGACTGAAATTCTACGTCACTCCGGGGGATTCATGCGGGACGCTGGAATGGAATCCGGACTTGTCTGCCTGGTTCAACAAGGATGTGGGCGAGTCTACCTTCGTTGCCTTTGAAGGCCCGACGATCTGTGTGGATTCGGTGCTGGATGGTGGAGAGGATGGTGGGGAACAAAGTGGCGGGAGAGAAGATTCTGGCGAAGGTGAATCGCCAGCCTGGTCTGGAGATGGTCTTGCGAGTGTTGCATCCCATCCCATTCGTTTCATTAAAAACGAGGGGCAACTCCCTGATGCCGTGCAGTATTATATCAGGGGATCGGGCGGCACAGTGTATTTCTTGGACACAGAAGTAGTAGTTGATCGATTCCGAGTGCTCGAGCGTGAGTTCGTGAGTGACTCGTGGTCTGATCCAAGTTGGGACGCTCCTATTCCAACTACGCTTCATGTTCAGGGAGTTGTTGTTGAAACACATTTCGAAGGTGCAAGATACGCCTCTCAGATTAACACAGCTGAGGAGCTTCCAGGAAAATTCAATTTCTTTCTAGGGAACGACCCAGCACGTTGGTGTACAGACGTTCCTTCGTACAGTGGAATTACCTACAGAGAACTTTGTCCGGGGATTGATGTCGAGTACTATCAAGGGTCAGATGGCTATCTCAAATACGATGTGGTCGTGCAGCCCGGCACAGAACCGAGCGCATTCGCGTTAGACTACGAAGGCCACGACAGCCTTTGTATTCGTGATGATGGAGCCCTGTTGATTTTTACGGCCCTTGGAGACATGATTGAAGCCAAGCCTACCCTGTACCAGGTAGAGGCGGCGCAAGGCTGGAAGTAAACGGTGGATACGTTCTTCTTGGCGTTGAGACTGTGGGATTTGAAGCCTCTTCTTACGATTCCTCGCTTCCGCTTGTTATTGATCCGGGTCTTGTTTGGAGTACGTTTCTCGGCGGGATCGACTACGACACAGTCCTTGGAGTAGCTCTCGATTCGCTGGGAAACACGTATGTTACCGGATTCACGAGATCCACTGGGTTCCCGACTACGCCCGGCGCCTATGATTCGCTGCTCGAAGGACCCTATGACGGGTTCGTTACGAAAATCGAACCGGAAGGCGAAGTACTTGTTTATTCTACGCTTCTAGGAGGATCGAGTGGCGACTGGCCTCATCCGATTGCCGTTGACCCCGCTGGAAACCCAGTGATATCTGGCTGGACAATGTCAGAAGATTTCCCCGTTACAGATGAATCATCGTACAATGGTGGGAGCAGCGACTGTTTTATAACCAAACTTGATGAAGATGGAGACAGTCTGATATTTTCAAGGTTTCTTGGCGGTGAAGATGATGGTGGGTGCGTGGAATTTTCTGATCGAGCGTACGGATTGGCGTTGACTCACGACGGCAGTATTCTCTTGTGTGGGAGAACGCAATCCGCAGATTTCCCAACGACTCCCGGAGCCTACGAGGAAGACCACGCGCCGAATTATGGTTGGGATGGATATGTTTCAAGACTGGGCTCATCTGGAGACACACTTACCTATTCAACGTTCTTGCGAGGATCATCTACAGACTATCCTTTTTCGGTAATGCTAGGTGATTCCGGAAAAGCATACATAACGGGAATGACTGATTCCGATGATTTTCCTGTTACATCAGATGCCTATGACACATCCCTCAGCGGAACCTTGGATATATTTATTTCGGAAATCGATTCAACCGGAGGCTTCCTTCGTCACTCAACATATCTAGGAGGGTCCGATTTAGAAAAAGCGGCGTACGGCATTGGGAGAGACAGTCTGGGCAATGTGGTTGTGGCCGGAGGTACAAGATCTGACGATTTCCCAATGACAGATGACAGTCTCTATGGCACGTTGGGCGGACCCCGGGATTTGTTCATAGCGAAGTTAAGTTCTGATCTCAGTACCTTGGTCTATTCAACCTATCTTGGAGGCAGCGATGAGGATCGGGCCTGGGCATTAGCAGTTGACAGGTTCGGGAACATAAATGTCAGCGGCGAGACGGAATCGAACGACTTTCCGGTAACGCCTGATGCGGATTATCCTCTGTTTGGTGGCGGTGATCATGATGCGTTTCTTGCGAGGCTGGATGCCGGTGGTCAGGAACTTCTTTATTCATCTTATATCGGGGGAAGCAGCAGCGATCGTGGATTTTCACTGGCCACCAACACCACAGGAATTGTTGTCCTTGGGGGTACAACCTCGTCTATAGATTTCCCGGCTACCCCACCTGAAGTCTACGACACTACACTGGGAGACGGCAGTGACAGCAGTGATACGGATGGATTCATATCGAGGTTCTTTTTCGATGTTCCCACCACAGTATTGAACACACACACCGGCTTGGGAAGTGTGTTCCTTCAGAGTTACCCGAATCCATTCAACCCGGCTGTCACCATACAGTATTATCTTTCAAAATCCGGATTTATTGCAATCAACGCTTATGACATCCGGGGCCGGCACGTTAGGAGTCTGGTGGCCGGATATGAGGAAGCCGGCGCCAAAATGCTTGTTTGGGATGGCTGCGATGATCGAGGAATCCCCCTTGGCGGGGGTCTCTACTTCTTGAGGCTTTGGGCGCATGACCTGGACATCTGCCGGAAGGTAATTCTCTTGAGATAACTGTTGATTAATGATGGGTAGCTTTCGCGTCTGATATGAATGGAGGGAGGTCTAGAAGATAATGAAGACATTGGCGATACTAGGCGGCCTGTGCATGGCATTTTCCACAATGGCCAGTGAACCGTACGTCGAACTCGACTTCGACGAAATCGTCGGCAACGGCCCTGATCACATCGAAGTTGAGGTCAACAGCTATGTATTGGTGGATATATGGCTCCTTGGCAACCCGCATGATGGGGGATTATTCGTTTATAGCGTCACATTCTGCAACTACGACAGGTCTTTGGAATTTCAGGGGTGCGAGTACTTCTTGCTCGGTCCCGGCTGGGTTGGCGTACCTCCTACTCCTGGTGACTGCATTATCGTGCAGGGTGCGGATCTGCAGTTCGCAGACTGTATGGCGCTTCCCTATCTTTGTGCCACGGTGACCTACCGAGCAGTCGAAGACAATTCAATGGCGGAAGTCGTCGGGCTGACTGGAGGTTATGACACGTGCGGTTGGATAGGTGACCTATGGTCTGAGATCATTGGTGGAACTGTCCAGACCGGCCCTACGGGTACAGAAGAGTCGACATGGGGCATGATCAAGACGATGTTCCGCTGAGTGCCCTTTGTTGAGAACTGTCCCTTTGTTCTTGGGGGTGTAACATCTTTTCTGTAAATTCGTTTCTTCAGCTCTGAGCGGATCTTAGAGTTGAAACGGTGGGCCTCATCGGGTCACTGACTCGCCCTTTCCCAACTGCAAATCCCATCCGCCTCCAGCCCAGCTCCGCCCGCGAGCCCGGCTGGCAGGCGATGCTGGCCGGTCCGCCCGCTCGGCAGGCTATCCTGCCCGCTCCGCCGCGCGAGCCCGGTCGGCAGGCTATCTGCTGTCGCTTCTTTATCCCTGTCTCCGATCGAGGGGTGCCTGGATTGGCTTGCCCCGCTTCTTGGCGATATCCGCTACGAGCTTCTCAATCTGGTCAAAAAGGCGATTGGGGTAAGACGAGGTCCTGATTCTAGCTTGCATGTACGGCCGCCACCGCTCATAGAAGGAGAGAAGATATCCGCCTTTCGCTGCGTTGACGACATCAATGTCGAAGACGCCCTGGTTCACGCCGGCGGCAAAGTTCTCAAGCTGAGCGACTAACTCCGCCGCCTTAGCCGAGTCAATCAGATCCGCGAGGAGTTGATCAATCATCTGTGGCGACATACCGGTCTCCGAATCACTCGCAGTTGGATATAGCTCGTGATCGATGGAGCGATACTCGGACATGGCCGCGATAAACGACATAGTCGACTCACGCCGCCGCTGCTTGTGGTCTACCCGTGTTTGGCACCAGATAAGGACAAGGGAGCCTACCACACCGACCACGCCAAGAATCTGCAGGGCGATGGAGATCCAAGGGGGCACAAGTCACTCCTTAGGCACAAACGCTGTTTCAACCGTGATGGAATGATACCATACTCGCAGCCCACCGATCCTCTCCCCCGCTTGCTCGGGTCGGCAGGCGCGGATTGCCTGGCTGTGGATCACACACGCCCCACCCCTCCTCCTCCTCCCGCGAGCCCGGTCGGCAGGCATGCTCTACTTCACCCCATTCTTAGGGCAAGAAGGTGAAGCGCCGCACTCGTCACAGAGAGGCTTTCCCGGTTTACAGACGGGATGTTCGAGTTCTTCCCCAATTCCGAAGCAGTACAAGATCCAGTCTATGCTACTCAACCAAATGTTCCGTCGCCCGGTTCGCTCCGATTCTGCACCAATGAGTAGCCCGAAGGCCGATGAAACGTCATGTGCAGACGCATTCTTGCTTGTAATTAGTCCGGTCCGATATAGGATATTCCTAACATGAGCGTCCGCCTTGAACATGTCGAAGCCGAGATCCTTCAGGAACTGGGGACCAGTTGCAGGGCCGATTCCTGAAAACCGAGCTTGTATGTCGTCGGAGAGAGCGTTGGGTCCGTGCTCTTGGGCGTAGTTCGTAAGGTATATGGCGAACGAACCCCATTGATGACGCAACTTGCCAACTTCCAATGCGTTCTTGAGACAGCCCGTGATCTTCCGCCGGTTCCGCAGGACAGTAGGATCCGTGAGGATGACTTCCGCATAGTCTTGCGGGAACGCCGCAACCTCATCGACTCGGAATCCAGCGAATGCTTTTGCAATACCTGGCCACTTTGAATCGAGAAGACTCCCCTTTATCCCAGCGTTAAAGACGCAGAAGCAGAGGTCGCTGTACAGCTGGTCGTCGCTCTTCTTGATCACGGGGATTCGCCACATGGTGTCCGGGAGGTATTCCTGGTGCGGCTCACTACCGGAATTATTCTGGGGGGCGATCGCTTCCTCGGGTTTCGTCTGAAGTCGCCGGTAAGTCTCGTGGATTCCGTTCCAGATTCTCTGGGCGTGAGCGGCCTGGTCGACTTGTTCCATTACTGACCTCCCGGTTTCTCGAAAAGTATCCGCCGCCGTGCTTCGGTCCGTCGAATTCTGGCCCGACCGGATTGGGACCTGACAGCATAACCGGCTGCTTCGAAGAATATCACTCGCCGCGGCCGAGATACCAGACCTGTAAACCTAGACGGGCCAAAGGAAAAGGCCAGTCGTCGACCTGCGCCACATGGCCGGGACCACTAGGGACACCTAATTCTCGTGAATCAAACACCTTGCGGGATGGTAGAATAGGCGGGCAGCACGAACGACCGAGCCGGTGGGGGAGATCCCCGCCTCATTCAGGAGCCATGGCAGGTTCACGAGAGAGCGAATCCGAGAGGCGCACCCGCCGGGAGCGGATCGACCCGCTTCAGAGGAACCGCGGCTAAAGTGGGACGGCCGCGATGCAACAGGAGCACCTGTTGCTTCTGGCGTGTACTTCGCCAGGCTCAAGGCGGGGGATGAGGTCGTGACGAGGAAGATCACGCTGCTCAGCTCGGCCCTACGGTAGATTAGATTCTTCTCAGGAAGGAACAATGCGCAATGGGGGGAAGTCTTGTATTTCGGAAGGTGAACCGTCTGTTCTGCCTGGCGGCTGTCTTGGCTGTAATCGGATCATGTGGATGTCAAGAAGGTCGGGCTCTAAGAGCTAACCTGGCAGACGCCTCGATGCGCATCGAAGACGCCGAGTCGCGTATCGATGATCTTGAAAGACAACTGAAGGGGCAGGAGTCCGAAATCTCGGATCTTCAGGCCAAAGTTGAAGAATTGGAGTTCATGATGATGTTGTTGGAGGACCAACTAGAATAGCCTTCTTTTCTGAGACGCCCATCTTACGCCCTTTCCGCTGAAGAGCCGTGCCAAACCAGTGCTCAAGGATCGGTCGACCAGAGAGTCTTCTAGTAGTATTGTACTCCTTCGCTTTCAATGCCGGCGGGCGTAATGGTCATGTACCGGATTCCTCCACCGATGCCCGGGACAAGATTGCTCAGGCGGTATAGATGTGAAACTGTGCGAATCTGAAACACCAAGTACTCGGCTCGGTCAGCGATGGTGTGAGAATCAGGGATCATGATCCCGTGGGACCGAAGACTGGCGAAGAACGCCTCCAGCCGCTGGAAGATCTCTGCGTAAAAGCGATAGTCACCGTTCCGGGTAATCCACGCTTCGTTGCGTGCGGCCATCTCTCGAAAGAGACTTGGAGGAATATCATGGTTTGCGTTGAATCTGTGGGGAT
This sequence comes from Candidatus Eiseniibacteriota bacterium, assembly GCA_043810925.1. Taxonomy (GTDB): domain Bacteria; phylum Arandabacterota; class Arandabacteria; order Arandabacterales; family Arandabacteraceae; genus Arandabacterum. The sequence continues at coordinate 7,000 of JBDRNT010000147.1, read as the reverse complement.
CGACTGAGATTCCCCGATCACGAAGGGTTGTGCTCATACCGTCGTGAATGTGGAAAGACGAAGGATACCGCTCGCCCTCATGGGGTTCGAATCCGTTGAGATGGAATCCCAGAGAGCTCTCGTTCGTGCTCGTTGGTATAACAAGCCGGTTCAGGCTATCTGCGAGGGACTCAGCGAACTCTGTGAGTGATCCGGCAGAGGTGCTGCTACTAATGAATGAAGCCAACCACTCATCAGTGGGCGTATCATCGATGGTGCCGACTCCCCAGCAAGAAATTACGGCGCTGAGATAGGGAACGGAGTGCAACTTCCGAGCTGCGTTTGGGTGTGCATGCGCTAGACCGGTCAGACTATGGGTATAGGTCACTGCGGAATCAGCAGCCATCGCAATCCCGAGCGTGCTCAATTCAGACAACACAAGAGTCAAGACTACAACCTCCTGCAATACGGGTTCATGGCGTCACGCCTTCCCGGCCCGGCAGGGCGTGCGCCTTCTAGCGAAACCGCCTCTTGATCTGGCTCCACGATGCAGACTCAACGGCCACAGGCGAGGGCGTGACGCTCACCGACGAGTTGTCAGTGCCCCCACTGGTCGTCACAGTGCCGGGATATCCGGCATCGCGAGAATTCGCCCGCATGAATCCGAAGTATATTGGTTCACCCATTGTCGTGAAGTCAGGGTGAAGCGTTGAGTCCACAGAAGCCCGGAAGTCAGAAGACAGCAGACCTCCTGCGGACAGCGTCTGCCAGCCTCCATGGTCAATAGTGTAAGCCGTGTTAGACCAGAAGAACACACCGTTCTGCCGTAAGGCGATGGTCCCCCCGATCATAATGGTGGAAGTGATCTCCTCCGTCATCCGATCCTCGCTGAAGCCGACTGACTCGATGGGTCCATCCGCAGAAGGATCCCAGACCGCATCCTCTCGAATATGATAGACGTGAATTAGGGAGCCCTCAGTGGGCGTTGGTTCGTTTACTGTGTGCGTGTACCAGCGGAATGACCCAGGATTTCCACCGGCAGATTCCTGGTAGGCGCTTGCCGAACCGCCGGGGCCGAATTCAATGACTAGGAGTGACCAGTCTGAAGACGAAAACGTCCCGTCAGAAAAGGTCTGAGCGAAAACGGGGGAGCAGATAGCCACTGCGGTTAGAATCAACAGGTATTTCATGATCCGAAGACCTCCTCGCCGGGGAATTGGGCTATGCCTATCAGATGCAATCGCCATCAATACCACATAGGCCACCCCTCCCCCCGCTCCCCCGCCTGGCAGGCGCAGATTGGCGCAGTGGGTCGTCGCGGCGCTCCCCGCAAACCACGGTGCGACGCACACGCGCCGCAGCTGATGTGCGTCGACGTGAAAACGCCGACCACGCCGATTAGCTCTTCGTGGAGCTCGGCAGAGCCTATGGTCTATGAGCGGAACCATGAGCCGCGCCGCGTGGATTAGCCTCGATTTTCCAAAAAATCGCTCGTCTCGGGCCAAGTCGGGAGCCAGGGGGTTAGGGCTGAGCGGCGAGTTCCGCAGCGCGCCGGCCTCACCCTCTGTGGCGGGACGCCTAAATGTTTGGGTCGGCGCGCGAGGACTGTTTGAGCAAGCCAGCCCTGGCCCCCTGGCTCCCGCCCACCGAATTCGGTGTCGCAGTTTATGCAAAATCAAGGTTAGTGTTCTGCCTGCTGTTTCTCAGCCGCTAGCCTCTTCGCTTCCTGGAGGTCGATCCTCGCCTTGTGTCCGTGCTCTGCGAGAAGGTGCAGTAGATTCCCACCGCTCAGCAGGACCAGGGGCTTGCCCTTCGCGAACGCATAGGCATCGGGGCCATAGTCCGAGGTCGTAACGAGGATCCCCTTGTTGGCTCCCTCATTCAATACGGTGCCATATAGGTCCCTGACGGCGCTGACTCCCACCGTGTTAGTGTACCTCTTTGCTTGGACTACGGTTTTGCCACCTCGAAGCGGATCAGGGTCGAAGATCACAGCGTCGACGCCGCCATCGCGACTGGCGCGAGTCACCTTCACCTCCCCACCGACGACCGAGTACTCCTTCTCAAAGAGTTCCCGAATGAGATGCTCGAAATCCTCCCAATCCATTGCGGCAAGGTTGTCTCCTTCCGCAATTGCATCGACCACAGCGTGCGAAGGAACGAACCTCCTGTCCTCTCGCGAAAGTGCGAGTATCGGAGCAACAGCAGCCAGGTTGTGCAATCGGGCGCTGCTCACGCCCTTGAGTTTCCTGAAGCAGGCTCGGGGTTGGACCGCCGCAAGGTTAATACCATCGAACTCCTCGCGGGAAGCCTGCACCGTGAGAACACAGGCGTTGGTCTCCTGGCCCGTGGCCGCATCGATTGACTCGACGTACCCGTTGAAGACAATGCTATCGATGGCGCGAATCACGTCGGCCTCGAAGAGCTCGTGTATCGTGCGAAGGGCAATCTGGTACAGCAGATCGTCGTACAGGTGGTTGAGCTTGGAATCTGACAGGTGCTTCTCAGTGAACTCGTCTTTAGACTTCACATACCGGACCTCGACCAGCGTTGGAAGGTCCTGTGGTGACGGCAAGCGGTAGTCTAGTATGAGAATGCGGTTCTCGGGATTGTACTCGAGATCGTACGATTGAGGTAGGAAGTCCGGGTAGGAGGAATTATCCAGCACCATTCCGCAGTAGTCCATTATCGAGTCTGGATCTCCAGCTGCGTAGCTTTGACGCTTCGTTTCAACCTCAGCGTTTCGCTCACCTTGCGCCTTCTTGTACTTCTCCCGCTCCGCCTGCCAGTGACGCCGAGCCTCCTCGTGTTTCTGACCCGCTTCTCGTAACGCTCGCTTGTGTCTCTCTATGGCCTCGCTGTGCTTTTGCTTCTGGTCGGATATGGTTGATTCCCACTCCCGGTGTGCTGTTTCAAACGCTTCCCTAGCAGCCGTCTCCTTTCTCGCTCGTTTCCCACGTGCCAGATGGTCTATCAATCCTAGCTTCGGCTGGAAACAAGGCTCGTCCGCTTGTGGTTCTCTTGGAGCTTCGGGAGCTCCAGGGGGAGGAGGGTTTGCGGGACGTTGGGGGTCCGGCTCCGGGTACTCAGAATCGTCAATCAGGCCGTCCCAGTCGATCGTGTCATCGATGGAGAGTGTGTTCTCGAGAGTCCGATTGAGAAACTCGTGTAATTCCTGAGCCTCTCGTGTGCGTTCCGCCGCAAGTTGATTCTTCGCCTCGACATCTTTGGCGGCGGTTGCTCGCTCCTTGCGCTTCCTCTCTGTCTCTTGGCGGGCTTCCCACATCTCATCCCATCGCGCCGCCACGGCATACGCCTTCTGAAGCACTATTGCCTGGTTGTCGCCCTTGATCTCCTGAACCTTGTGAAGGCTTTGGTGCTCAACCCTAACCTGATAGCGTACCAGGCCCCTTGCTGTGTACGAGACCTGCAACTCTCCTATATTGCTCATTTCCTCCTCCGCTGCGTCATGGCTAACCGCAATCTAGGAATGAACCAGCGCTCAAAGGACCCGAGTCTCAGACGCAGCGCGCCGAACGGTGCCCGCTCCGCCTGTGCCTATCGAAAACTCCGTCGGCGTTGGATTCACAGAGGTTACGGAAAGCCGAGATCTGGGTCGATTTTGCCCCAGCAAGGCTGGATTCGCGGCCCTGGCTCTCTGATTCAGTGATTGCGGGGGGGGCGCTGCGATAGATTTGCCCTCTATAATAATACTGGCGTGTGTGGAGGCGCGGCTGCTGTGCCGGTTTGGCCTCGTGGCGGCAGGCATCTCGTACCGGGATCTCACGGGAATGCGCACGGGGCTCGGGCACAATGGGTGGGGTAGCTTGAAGCCAAGGAGCGAGTTGGAAGGCCGCAGCATACGGGCAATCCGACGAAACGGCCCGATTCCCGGCCTCGCGAGAGGGCCGATCTCAGGCGTGATCCCGTGAAAACGGCCGAAAGTCCCTGAGTCTCTGCTGCCACAGGCGAGAGCCCGAAAGTGCAAGCCTGTAACCGCGCTGTCCGTCGCGACTTAGCCAACCGACATTCCCGCCCAAAAGTTGTTATTTGAGTCCTACCTGGGGAGCCAGTTCTATCTTCAATAATTATAGCGACTTACAGAGACGCGGTTTGCGGAAATGCGAACCTGCGACCGTTCCGTTTACTCCTAGCGGATTACGTGAGTCCCGCGAAGCGGTCTGGTTCAACAACGCGGCCTATGGGAGGTTGGGGAGGACGCGTTCCTTCCACCAGCAGATGATCCTCCTCGCGAGTCCTTCATGTCGGAATCCTCCAGTACTGATGCTACAATGATCACCGACAAGTCACTCCTCACATGCGCTTGGGGGCTGTGATGATCGGCCAGACCATCTCCCACTACAAGATCTTTGAGAAGATCGGCGAGGGAGGGATGGGCGTGGTCTACAAGGCCGAGGACACGAAGCTCAGGCGAACCGTGGCCATCAAGTTTCTGCCTCCCGAGCTGACACAGGACGACCAAGCCAAACAACGATTCCTTCACGAGGCCCAAGCAGCGTCCGCCCTCGACCATCCCAATGTCTGCACTATCTTCGAGATCGATGAAACCCCGGAGGGACGTCTGTTTATCGTCATGGCCTACTACGACGGGGAGAGTCTGCGCAACAAGATTCAGAGGGGACCAGTCCCGATTGAAGAAGCGGTGAGAATAGCCGACCAAATTGCTGATGGTCTTAAGGAAGCACACGAGAAAGGGATCGTTCACAGGGACATCAAACCAGAGAATATCCTGCTCACGGCGAGAGGCAAAGCGACAGTCATGGACTTCGGCCTCGCCCGTATGAGGGGGGGCACAGCCATCACAAGGCCGGGAACTATGGTCGGCACAGTCGCCTACATGTCTCCTGAGCAGATACGGGGGGAACCGGTAGACCACCGGACAGACCTGTGGTCTCTCGGAGCCGTCCTCTATGAAATGCTAACGACCTACCGTCCCTTCCGTGCCGACAACGAGGCCGCGCTGATCTACTTGATACTCAATGCCGATGTGACGCCGCCCACCGCCTTCCAACCAGAGATCCCGACGAATCTCGAGCAAGCAATTGTAAACATGCTCGCGAAGGACAGGGACCTACGTCTCGCGACTGCCAACGAGTTCCAATCCGCAATAACCAACTCGCCCGACAGAGCACAGAATCAAGCAGAACATACAGACGAAATGTCCATTCTCGTACTCCCCTTTGAAGACCTTAGTCCTGAGCAGGACAGCGCGTACTTCGCTGACGGGCTCACCGAGGAGCTCATCACAGACCTCTCGAGAATTGGGCCCCTGAGAGTAATATCGCGGAGTTCCGCGATGAAGCTCCGAGGTTCGCAGCACGATACTCGGACGATCGCCGCGCGACTCAATGTCCAGTATCTGCTTGAGGGCAGTGTACGCAAAGCGGGTGGCCGACTGCGCATCACATCCCGCTTGGTCGATGCCCAGCGGGATAGCCAGGTATGGGCGGAGCACTACACGGGTGTCTTGGGCGACGTTTTTTCTCTGCAGACGCAGGTTTCCCAGGACATCGTCGAAGCCTTGAAGCTAAAACTAAGCACGGTTGAACGGCAGCAACTGATCTCGCGAGAGGTATCGAATGTAACGGCATACGAATACCTATTGCGGGCTCGCCGTGAACTATGGCGATACAATGCGTCCGCTTCAAGAGGGGCGATTCGATACCTTGAAGCTGGATTGAAGATTGCCGGGGAGAATGCTGCATTGTACGCCGGGTTGGCTTATGCGTACTGGCACCAAGTGAACATGGGGCTGGGGCAGGAGGAAGAGATTGACAAGGCGGAGGAATTGGCACAGAAGGCCCTTGAAATCGACCCAAACCTACCATTAGGCCATTTGGTACTAGGCCAGGTGTCCGGGGCTTTTCGGGGAGATCAGCGCTCTCGGATTGGGCACTTGAAGCGCGCTCTGGAGATTGAGCCGAATAATGTGGACTGTCTATACTGGCTTTGTCATACCTATGCACTGGTAGGCAATCTGACCGCGACGGAGACTATTCCTGAGAGAATTCTCCTAGTAGATCCTCTGACGCCGATCGGACACATCGTCAGTGCGGAGATTGCTTTCATGGGCGGCCGTTTCAATCATGCGATTGAAGCCTGTCGTGTGGCCTGGGGGCTTGAGCCGGACAATGCCGCAATTCGGATGCACTATGCTTTCGCACTTGTATATGGAGGGAGGTTGGCGGAGACTGACCCGTTAATGGCAATGTCAGAAGGCGCTTCGCCGAAGCTGGACTTTGACCGTCTGTTGCTGTTTCTTCTCTACGCAAGGAACGGGGAGCGTTCAAGGGCTGAGATGCAAATAGACAAGGCGGTGACAAAAACCTCTCGGAGGGATCTCGAGTACTCGTGGAGGATCGCGGCGGGATACGCCCTTCTAGGCATGCATGATGAAGCTCTCGATTGGCTGGAGAATGCGGTGAAGTGCGGATTTGTGAACTATCCGTTCCTTTCGAGCTGTGACACGTCGTTCGAGTCCCTCCGAGAGGATGGGAGATTCCGGCGCTTGATGGTGAAGGTGAAAGAAGAATGGGAGATGTTCTGCAAATTGCCGTGATGCCCCATGACCGTGTTCTTGAAGCGGAAACGCCTCCCCCGCTCCCCCGCCCGGCAGGCTCTTTCCGCCCCCCCCTGATCGCGGTCGGCAGGGAGCGCTTATCCCGCGCTGTGGATCGCCGCCCCTGGTTCACCTCACCGCGAAAACAGGTGGTGACCTATCCGCGAAACTGGTGGTGACCATAGGGCGGTTAGTGACACCCCAAGAGCTCCATGATGAAGCTGCTCCGGCGCGAGCTGAGGGACGAGGAACTGGCGGCCATGGTGAGCGAGGACTGATTACATAATGTCGCGGGACTAACTTATTGAGTGCTGCGTAAGTAATGCAACACGCGGGCATGTCAAAGCGTAAGTCCGGTGTGTTCGATACAGCTCCGGAGTTGGGAAGGAGAAAGGCGGCACGCTTCCAGTTCCTCGATGACCTGGAGGGCGAGATCGAAGC
>JBDRNT010000146.1:0-18604 GCA_043810925.1 Candidatus Eiseniibacteriota bacterium | reverse complement strand
AAGCCCCGGCCAAAAGCAGCACGACGCTCTTGATCACCCTCCTGCAACACCTTGATGTCAACAGGGCTCCCGCAATGAACAGGGGCACCAGGAACACGTTGGAAAGGTGTGTTCCCAGACTGAGACCGAGGACCAGTGATGCCCCGTACAGGTAGGCCGGGCGTCTCACGCCCATCCATCTGACAAAAAGCCAGACACAGAGAATCACCAGGAAAGCGTTGGCTGTGTAAACCTCGGCAACGGTTGCATGCTGTAAGAAAGGAGGAAAGAGCCCGAGGAGAACCACGGCGCAGGCTCCGGAGATGTATCGGGTGAATAAGGACTTGTGATTTCCGAGCAGCCCCTCCGTTACGAGGTGAAAGACCAGGACCAGGGTCAGATAGGCGAATACCGCTGACATGAGATTGACCCGCCAGGCGACCGATCCGAAGGGCAGTAGAGTGAATAGCTTGCCCAGCCAAGTATAAAGAGGATAGCCGGATGGATGCGGAATCCCGAGGGTATATGAAGCAACTGCAAACTCGGCGGAATCCCCTTTTCCGACTGTCCTTTGGACTCCCTGGGTGTAGAGAACGGCAAAGGGCAACGCGGCGATACAGCTAACGGCGAGAGCCTTCAGACCTCCAGCTGAGTTGCGGTACTCAGCTGAATCGCAATCTGACTTCATCTTATCTATCATTTTCTTCACACCCCATCGTCCGATCTTCTCACGAGCATCTTGGATCGACAAGACCCGATTTACGTAAATCTGTCTGAGTACCCGTTTCCCGGCCCCAGTTTGACGCAGCCATTGACCTAAAACCGTCTGTGGTTGAACTGATGCTTCGTGGATGCTATGATCGCGACACTGACGTAAGGTGTCGGGGTCTGACTCCGGTCACTCACGACATCTTCAGAGCCCGGCAGGAACCTGACTGGAGGTATGAGCAAGACGCGTCGAGTGCTATCTGCCTTTGGTGTGACAGCTATCTTGGCCCTACTGGGTCTTCTGAAAATCTTACCCTACCCTGTGTCTTTCTATATCGGGTCCACGGCGATCCTGTTGTTCCCGGGCATGGTTCTATGGTCCTTGATCATGCGCAAGAGGTCTTCCCTGTCCTTTCCCGAGTGGCTCGCCGTCACGTGCGTGCTTGGAACCGGCGTGTTGGCACTTGTGGCATTCGTCGGGCTCGTGCTCAATGTGAGGCTGGCCCAGATCATCACCTCCGTCTGCATTGCCTATGGTGGCCTCACCGTTTTGGTGATTATAAAGAGGATACCGGTGGGAGCCGCGACCTCTGCTCCGGTGGCAGGGCGAAAGCTGTCGGCAGCTGAGATCGCGATCCTTGTTATTGCCGTTGCAGCATCTCTCGTGACGCTTGTCACCCCGAGAGATTCTGACGACTGGTACTATCTCGCTCACATTGCGGATTACACAACCGGGAACCCCCTACGTGCGGAAGATGCCATATTCGGCATGGAGAATCCTGTATCGCCAAGGTCATGGTACGGCGGCTGGTGGGTCGTGGAGGCGTTGCTGTCACAAACCACAGGGGTGCATCCCGTCGCGGCACACCAGGTTTTCCTCCCTGTGCTGGTTGTTTTCTTTTCTGTGCTAGCGATGTATTCGTTTGCGAAAGGGATCTTTGGATCCGAAGGCGCGGCTCTCATCGCATGCACACTACAGGTACTCTTCTACCTGTCTGCCATTTTCCCGTCGAACTGCGCAGGTGGGATGTTCTTCATTCGCAGTACTCAGGACAAAGGTACAGCCCTTCTACTTATGGTTCCTGTAGTCGTTGCGCTGGCATTAAGGGTGATAGACGGTAAGCGAGGGTACCCGGCCTACTTCATCGCCTTAGTTGCATCAACCCTGGTGCACCCGCTCGGTCCTGTCTGGTGTGGCCTCGCCATAGTCCCTTTCGCGTTCGTCGAGCTTCTTCGACACCGGCGGCGGGATAGCGTCCGCAGACTTGCATTGATCATATTCCCGTTCTTAGTCTGTGGAATGATCCTGCTGTCAGGGATGGGGGCAGTCACAGAATCTCTGGGACGTGAGGAATTTCGTGAACGAGCGACATTGGATGACTGTTCACTGCGATCGATATATATGCCCGGCGATCCCTTCGAGCCGAGTGCTTACGCCTGCACACGGGTGTTACAGCTCTCGGACAAGCTTTGGGTGACGAACCCGGGCCATGTATTGCGCTTTCCAATGGCCATTGCCGGTCTGGTCCTGACATGCTTGCTAGTGCCAGTTTTCAGGACAAACCGGCCGGCACGCTTTCTGTTTTGCCTCACAGTCGTTGTCTTGGCTGGTGCGTTCACACCCGTGGGCTCTGAAGTGTTCTCAAAGCTGATAACCGCAAAGATGGTGTTCCGCTTGGCCTGGATACTTCCATGGGGCTTCACAATTGCATTCTTCATATGGAGATTGAACCGGCGCTCTCTGGTGAAATGGACAATTGTGGCGGTCATGGCACTGACCTTGGCCAGAGGTAATCCGGTGAACTACTTGAAGGTTGCCTACGGCACGAGGGACAGGGGGAGGCCCACTCCCGACATTGTGGATGCGTTCGGGGCCCTGGGCGCACAACACTCCCCTCAGGGGCTGATCCTTGCTCCTGTCCTGGTAGGTCGGATGCTGCCCGCATATGTGCCTGATGCATATCCGGCTGCTTACAGGGGCTCCGGGTCTATGTCGCTCGAAACCAGCAGAAGGCTTCTAGTGCGATCCAGGCTGGATGATGACACAATTGCCGGGATAGTCGGTAACGGTATTCGATACATCTTGCTTGGTCATAACCAGCCCCTGGCAGCAGCCATAGGCAAGTCTGTACCCGGATTCGTACTATTATTCCGGAATCAGTCATACAGTCTGTGGGAAGTTGACCACGCTTACTTCTCGCAGAGGTCTCAATCCTGATTGTTGACTGGTGCCGTCAATGTTGCACCTGCCGGTTCGGGCGCGATCGCCTTGATCTGGATGGTGAACTCCTTGTCACTCTTATCGCCGTCCATGAATGCGGAGGTATGAAGCGGATTGAAACACTGCTTGCAGGCAAGGCAGAGACTGGCAGTATGGTCCAACAATTTCCTGTTAGAAATGTACTCGTAGGTTACCTCGATTCTGTCCGGAAAAACACGGAAATATCTGATACTGGGTCTGCCAACAAGGGTTGCGCCGATGTCTATATAGTAGATATCGTTATGCACCGCTACCCTGTTAGCATGAACATGACCGTTGATGACTGCGATCACATTCCCGGCCCGCTATAGAACCCGCCGGAGCTCCGGCATTCCCGTGTGCTCAACGTAACTTCCTGTGGTGTCGAATTCTGCATTCCAACCTCTGGTCCACATGTTGTAATGCGAGATTACGAATGTCGGTTTGCTATGATTAATGGCGAGATCCTGTGCCACCCATGCCCGGAGAGTGCCGTCACAACCAACCTTGGCAGGATCGCAGGGGTCCGGTGTACAATCGATGAAGATGAAATGGAATCCCCCATAGTCCAAGGTATAACTTGTTGAATCTCTACCCTCAAACTTCTTCCAGAATTGCTTCCGGGAGCTTCCGAAGTTGTCATGGTTGCCAAGTACGCTGTAAACGGGACAGTCGAGGCTGTCCAGTATTCTCCGTGCGCGGGCAAACTCCCAGGTCAATCCCATGTCTGTGATATCTCCCAGGTGCAACACGAAATCGACAGGGGGTACATGAGAGTTGATATCATGCACGTAGTTTGCGAGGAGTTTACCGGAGATGGATAGAGCTTTCATGAACCTGAGATTGTCGATCGGGGAGGTGCTGATGTGGGAATCCCCTATGGCTGCAAAGAGAAACGATGAACCCTCGTCATCCGCATACGGGTACGGTCGCGCCCGAGCCGCATGCGGATACGGTCGACAGGACGGAAGGGCTATCCTCGGCAGCAACATGCGATATGGCCAGGTGGATCACCACCAGCAGCATGACTGCATATACGGGGACTGTTATGCGCATCGTATGGTTCATCCTGTCCGGTCAGCCGGATCCCGACCAACCTACCACATGTTAACATTATACCCCACGGCGTGCGTTGTTGCACGCGAAACCCGAAAACCCCTACTTCGATGGCGAGCGAGGAGTCCGTACTCCTTCCACCCGGGGCTGATCCTGTGGGTGCCACCAACTAAATTGTAGGATGTAAGATATCTCGCATGGGGTCAGGCTTTGGAAGTTGGGAATGCTTTCCCAACTTCCAAAGCCTGACCCCCTAATTAGTAAGCTGGCACCGAATTATCTGTACAGGGTCTTTATGGCTCCCCAGCTTGACGGCTCGGTCGCGCTGGCCCCGCAGATGAAGTACGCCGTGTCGGGTCCTGCGACAACGACACCGTCGTAGGTGAAGGTCCAGACGACCGCAAGCACGTCGTAGACGCCAAGAATGCCGAAGTCGAATGGGCCATATGTCTCTCCCGGCGCTAACGGGTGAGTGGTCGTCTCGTAGTAGATGCAGTGCGGACCGGAGTTATAGCCACAATCCCAGTCGAGCGGATGGCTGCAAATCTCTACCGGGACCGGGTTCCAGGTATCGGGATCGTAAACACAGATCTCCATATCGTCCACCGGATAGCCACCGGCCGTGATGTCGAACTTGTACACGGTCTCATGACAGTCGCTCAAGCACGTGATGTAGTCCATGGATGGATCGCCCTGCGCGCCATCGCTCAGGCAGTAAGCAACATCTCGGGCAATACCGAAGTAGTCGCTTCCCGCAGTCCACCGGGGGTAGCCCCAGTAGGTTGCATCCCAGTAGGACTCGCAATCACCGAAGGTGATGGCATCATCCGTCATCACGATGCCGCTGTAGGGAACCACCTGTCCCCAGCTGTTGTCCACCTGGAAACCAAGCGACATATCTGCCACGATGGCAACAGGTGAATCCAGAAGCCCCTTGCAGCGGTAGCAGGTATAGCTTCCCGGACTGTCATAGACCACCTCTTTAATGAGATCGCCCCATGGGAAGTACAGCACTACATCAGGAACAAGCCCGGGTGCGCACTCGGAGTAGTAGATGTTCACATACACACCGGTCGGATCAATCCAGTAGTCTCCCCACTCACTCACATAGAACACGATATCGAGAATCTGCATGCCTACGAATCCATCCGGGATATCGTCTACGACCTCGGAGCCGAAAGCGGTATTCGCATTGTATACCTGAAGATAGATATGCGGTGGCTGACAATAGAATTCGACGTCCGGTGCGGCGATATCCACCTCGACCGGCAACCTGCTCTCGGTGGCCTCGAAGGCATACGCACCAGCAGCAATCGCAACAACGATGACAAACAGTAGCACTCCCCTCATGATTCGTCTCCTTTCCTGAAACCTCTGGTTATTCGACGATTCCCGATCCTGCCGACACGCTCAATCCGATGGGCCGCCAGCGGAGTCCAGCGGAGATATCACCTCCCAGCTCGGTCGATCACAGTCGACATTTCTCAACAGGGCCGGACCAACCCGGCCACTGACACTAGCGGTACTCCGCTCCGACAATTCAGAACTGATTTGTTCGCGCTCAGGATGCTTCTACGAGTGCAGGCATCGTATCACATTGTGCTCTGATAGTCAAGAAAATACAGATATAGATACTATCTGGTGTTGTATGTGCACGAATTACCGCTTAAACATCTGGCATCGTGCCGGCGAAGCTTGAGAATGGGATTCACGTTCCCCATGACGATATGAACATAAGTTCATGTATCAAGCGCGCATGCCATTTATTGCTGCTTTCCTGCCTGTAATGATCCGGCGTGGTGAATCGCCGGAAAGGGAATCAGTTTGCCTGCCGATTAGAGGATAATACCTAGTGTAAAATCTGTAATAATGTAGTTGACGTACACTATTGGGTATGCTATGCTGCGCTGCACGGGCTTCTGCGGGGCACGATTCACTGACTCGTTTCAAAGAAAGGGGACGCTCTATGACCTTGCGAATGCTGTTCAGCCTTTGCATTATCTTGGCAGTTGCATCCGCAGCTTCCGCGCAGACTCCGATCCACTTCGATCCGGATGACGGAGAGGTTGACACCTGTACGGACACGCTGTACTGCACCGAGATCTGGATCGGTCCGGTTCCCGACATCAAAGGCTACACGATAGAGATCACATTCAGATCGGATGAGCTCAATCTGCACAGCATCATGGAAGGCGACATCTTCTCCTCTGCTGGGCATGAGACCGGCTTCCTCTTCGAGGTAAGGCCTGGGATGTTAGAGGATATCGATACCGTCGCAGTGGACGGTGCTGATCTGACGAGGTCTGTCTCGGGGCCGGGACACCTCTTCACAATGTGTTTTGGTCGTCCATGGGTGAACACCTACCAGAGTCCCCTCGTGTTTATTAATGCCGATGTCCGGGATAGCCTGAATCAGGACGTTGATGTGGTCACCGAGGATGGCAGCCTGACGATCCTGGAGGCAACCAGCCTTGATGTCACCAACTGGGGCGGCATCAAGAGCCTGTTTCGTTAGGCGAATACTCCGGACATATAGCCCGGGTGTGATTCTCCATGTGGAAGGGGGGTGAGCTGCGAGCAACTGAAAACACCACGAGCGTGATTGGCACACTTTGCGGGAATTAGCGGTCGGTCTGTCTGTTGGCGGTTCGGCCGATGGAAGCAGGACCACAAAGGAAGGAGCTATAGTGTCATGATACGTAAAGAGTCTGTGGTTTTAGCATTACTGCTTGCGTTAGTGCTGTGGGGTGGGGCTGCGGCTGACAACGAGATTTCACATCCTCTTGTTTCTCCATTTGCTGAAGGGCAACTACTCCAGGGGCCTCTGCTGGGTTCACAGGTTCGGTTTCCGATTCTGGGTGCGCTCGGCGACCCGGTGGATTTCGATGCGGCGCTCGCAGATGGAGCGGACTATGTGAAAGGCATGCAGGCCGATTTCACAGATGACAACGCCGGAAATGGAACCCAAGGTTCCGGTGAGGACCCTGAGGTCCCCGATGACCCGGATGACGCGGGTTGGGACTGGGCGGTAACGTCTCCGCCGCATGACTTTCACCACACCGTCAACGCAAGCTCACACAATCTCTATGGCGCTACGGTAGCGGGTCTCTACTACGCCTATCTTGAGACTGCGGATGGGACCTACTTGACGGCGATGGACGATGTGGCTAATCACATCAAAACCACGCGGCACGACTATAGAACTGCCAGCGACATCATATTCCTGCTGGATTACAGCGCTTTGGTTCTGGTTCAGGAGTATGCGGACTCGGCCAAGGCCAAGTTCGATAGTCGCGTCAACGCGTTCGGTGCCGAGGGCTGGGCAGAGTACATACGGGACGTTCGCGGCGCGAGCTATCCTAATGGGATCATCCCCTGGGATATCGGACCTTATGTACAAGCCGCGGTGATGTTGGCGGCAGAGTACCCAGCCGGCCCGTATGATTACGATGCCGCTGCAGACAGCATGGCAGAGGTACTGTATGAAGATTCCTATGGTGGGGGACCCGGTTACTTCAGGCCCGATGTTAATGATGGTTGGGACTCCGAATATGGTACTGTCGAATTCTGGTGGTACACACTTGGCTTGACAGGCCTGATAAATGCCTTCGACGCCGCCGGTGTTCACCCAGAGGAGATCGGGGGCCTGGTTGACAGGTTGCTGGCCAGTCAGCTCTCAAACGGTGCGATCAGCTACTGCTACGGTGCCAACGCCGGCGATGAAGACTGGCAGTCTACTGCCTATGCGGCGATGTGCCTTGCCGACCTTGATCAGGTCACGCACCAGCGCGCAATCAACAAGATGGGTTATTATCTGGGCGCTACCCAGATTGCGGAAGGCGGCTGGAAGTACGCATCCAACAACCACTATCCTGAGGTTGGTGGCGAGTGTACCGCAGGGCTCTCATTCACCACGAATGATCTGCCCGTGGTCATAGTAGATGATGACTTCATAAGCCAGGCCGCCGTCGATGTCTACAATGCGGCGAACGCCACCGACTATGTCTGGGGCTACGACGCGTTTGACAACATCGAGGATGGTGTGAATGCCGTGACCGCAAGCACCGTGACGGTTGAGGGAGGCACCTATCCTGAGGGCCTGATCACCATTGATAAGGACCTCTCGATCATAGGCGATGTCTCAGACAGGCCGGTTATCACACCGACCGAGGACACCGACCACGGCACCCATCGTGGATGGTTCCAGGTTGAGGGCGCAGGTGTGGTTGTCGATCTGAAGAACCTGGTATTCGACGGCTCGGGCCAGCTGATCGAGAACTGCATCCGTTACCAGTCGGGCCCGACCGGCACGGTCGAGAACTGCGACTTATCGAACATCTACTGGAACCATTACACTGGCCTTGGTGTTGTCCTTGTAGACTATACGGCCTACAGCGGTGGTTCCCCTCTGGATGTTTTGCCGGAGTTCTACGTCAAGGACTGTACGTTCTCGAATATCCAGCGTGTCCACGTGAGCATATTCGGTGTCGATAAGGCGTACATCCAGAACTGCACCTTCACCGGAAAGGGTGACGGTGATTCACTCGACTACGGTGTCGAAGTCGGCGGCGGCGGTTCTGCCGAGATTGAGGACGGCTGCGTGTTCACGAACTGCTCGGGTACGGCGGTGTCGGATGGTTCGGTCTCCGGCGGCATCCTTGTCAGCGAGTACTACGGTAGTCCATCGATCGCGGTCATTGACGGCTGCAGCCTGCACAACAACGCCTACGGTGTGGTTGTGGGGTATGATGCCAGTGATGCTTCGACCGTCACCGTGAACGATTGCGACATCTACGACAACGACTACGGAATCGGGAACTCGGCCAGCGGTGCCATCACCATGACGGTGACCGCCAACGAGATCCATGGCAATGTCACCACGGGACTCTACAACGAGTGTGACAACCTAGTGTGCGTCGGCAACAAGTTCTATGGAAACGGGCAGAACGCTGAGGACGACGCAAGCGGGCCGAACCAGTTTAACAGCTCCTGTCCGGGCAACTACTGGGATGACTTCTTGCTCAACGGTGGGTATCCCACCCAGTACAATGTCCCGGGTCTCGCAGGCAGCGTCGATGGTTGTCCGCTCTCCATCGGTGTAACCCTTGAACCGGCCGACGCGCTGCTCGAATGCGGGGAGACTGTCGTCTTCCATGTAATGGTTGATGAATTCGCACTCGATCTCATGGGTGCGGACTACAAGCTCAACTATGACAACACGAAGCTTACTTTCGACAACGCCGTAGTCGGAGATCTGCTCAATACGGGGCCGGGTGACTACTTCTTCGCATGCCAGCCTGGTGCCGGCTCCATTCACGTGAACTCGGCTCACCTCTCGACCGGTGTCGACGGCCCTGGCGAGATTGCAGAGATCACCTTCACGGCGATTGCATCCACAATCCCGGGATCGACTTCGCTTACGTTCTCGGATACCGAGCTGCGTAACAGTGTCAATGAGACACTGCCGGGTACCTGGACCGGTGCGACTGTGGTGATCGACTGTGATGATCCCTCAATCACGGTGTCGCTGGACGCACCGCCGAGCCCGTGGACTTGCTACAACGAGACCAATGTTCCCACGGTCGACATTACGGCTACGGATGACTACGATCTGAACTGTATCAAGTACAAGATCGACACCGGATCCTGGGAGAACCTCATCTGTGACCTTTTGGGAACCAGCTACGCCACGACCGACGAGCCGCTTCCCGGCTACGCCCTTCTGGTTGATGGGACGTACACCTACTATTTCAAGGCCACGGATGATGCAGGCAACGAGAGCGCGCTCGATTCGGTTACCTTCACTAAGGACACGGTCAAGCCCGGTCCTGTCACAGGCTTCACAACAACGGTCGGGCATAACAAGATCACGATGAACTGGACCAATCCAGCGACCGATGTTGACAGGATCTACATCTACAGGAACGACTGGAACATTGACTATCCCGAGTACGCCCCGGGAGGAGATCCTGGCTACCCGACTGTCGGGAGCTACGATGACGTACAGGACGTCGGGGTCGTTGTGACCTATGTAGATGCATCCTTCACCAACACAACGCGCGGTATCTATGCGTACCGCGGTGTTGTATATGACTGTGCAGGCAACTACGCAGATCCGACCGCTCCCTATGAGAGCGACCATGATCGTTCAACCTCCTACTACCTCGGTGATCTGGCTTCAATGAGCGCGTCGTGGCTGCCGAACTACGACGGTTCGGTTGACGCGTTCGACTTCAGCCCGTTCTCCGGATGCTACTGGCAGACTTCACCTGCTCCCAGCTGCAACGAGGCAGATTTCGGGCCGACGATTGAGCCTGTCCGTGGCCGGTTCGGGATTCCCGTGCCCGATGATTACATCGGGTTCGAGGACCTCATGATCTTTGCCATGAACTACGGCAATGTCGCGCCGGTACCGCCACCCCTTGCGGCTACCCCCGGCGAGCTGGTCGTCGGTGTAAGTCTGTTTGACGACGGCCTCGCTGAAGAAGCGGCAGACTACAGGGTTGCGCTGCGTGAGATCTCTGAGACTGATGCCACGCTGCAGCTTGCACTTGTGGTCGAAGGCAATCAGGGCTTCAAGGGCCTGAGTTCGGAGATCGCTTACGATCACGAGGGCCTTAGCCTTGCATCGGTGAACGCCACCGAGGCACTGCTGTCCGGGGACTCACAGGTTCTCTTCATGGGTGACGAAATCGAAAGCACAGTGAAGATCGACTTTGCCGTTCTCGGTGGGGATGTCGTTATCGGAGGTAACGGGCCGGTTGCCGTGCTCACGTTCGTCAAGAATGACGGCGGTGCCTCTTCGGTGTCGATCAAGAGTATCGATGCCAGGGATGCCGCTAACGGCAATCTGACTGTAGGCTTTGAAGGTGGAGGCGAGTTCAAGACAACTGCTCCTGAGACCTTTGCTCTTAAGGGCAACACGCCGAATCCGTTCTCGCAGGCTACGGTCATTCACTACGATGTTCCGAGAACGGCCAGTGTAATGCTGACCATCTACAACATCCAGGGCCAGGCAGTCCGTACTCTGGTTAGCGGGGTCAAGGAACCCGGCACACATAGTACGGAGTGGAACGGACGCGATAACCAAGGACGGGTGGTAGCGGCAGGTATCTACTTCTGTGAGCTCAAGAGCGAGAGTTTCGCTACTACTCACAAGATGATGATTAGCCGCTAGCACAGGTTTCCGGTGGGGGGGAGTCCGCGTGCTTCTCCCCGCCGGGCACTCTTACCGCCCGCTCAGAAAGGTGGCGGCCGTATGAAGCGGACTTTGCTTAAGGCTGGCTGGGTAGCAGCTGTGTTCATGCTCGGGAGTATCTCCCCGGGTGCTGCTTCGCTTACTGTATCGATCCAGCCGCCTGTGACCTGCGCAGAACTTGGTGACACAGTCGACGTGGCCGTGAACACCACCGGGCAGGATTCTGTCGGGTGGTACTACGCGCGGGTCTATACCGACGAGGCGGTCCTGACTTATCTGGATTGCACTACCGAAATCCTCGGAGAATGCCCGTCCGGGTCCCAGTGTATGGAGTGCGGGCTCACGGGCGAACCGGGTATTTTCTCCGCGTGCTGTGCCTGTCTTGGTACCCACACATGCGTGGCCGCCGGGGATCTTGTGGTTATCAGGTACGTCGTGACGGGTGAGGGCACGTCGCCCGTGCAGTTCGACACTTCCTTCGGAAACCCCGGGGTATGGGTTGACGACTGCGACCGTAACAGAATCCCGCTTGATTCCGTGGAGGACGGCATTGTGTATGTTGGAGCGGCGTCTATCACTACCGATAGGGAGTACGACCCCCCGAGTGCATGGTTGACTTCGTTTTCATGTCGTCCTAATCCGTTCACGCGCGAGATTACACTGACCTATCGTATTCGAGCTTTCAGTGCGGGGACACCAACGGACTCTGACGACGCTGATCTCAAGATCTATGACTGCCGAGGTTGCCTGGTCAGAAGCATACCGGCGAGCCTCTCCACCGGCGAGCACAGCGCTATTTGGGATGGTACTGACAGCAGGAACGGTCAGGTTGCTTCGGGGATTTACTTCTGCCGGCTTCCTGTCAACGGGAGGGTGACCACACATAAGATAATGAAACTCGAGTAGTGCAGACTGCAGGAAAGGAGCCTTAAATCATGAAATGCAGAGTAACAACCATTCCAGTACTGATTGCAGTGCTGATGTTTGCTGCGGGCGGTGTGTGGGCTGGCACCTTCGGCCCGTTCAGCGTCACTGATCAAACATCAACCGCACCCCTTCCGAATCCGACCCCTGCTTCCTACCAACCCCGGTATGTAAGTGGTTTCGGCATTGATGATGTCTTCAAGGTCTTTTTTGAAGATCGTGATGCCGCCAATCAGATCTCATACAACATGACGACAACCGGGCCGACCGGATTCGCTGCAGCGAATACAGCAACAAACATTTCGGATACTCACTTCTGCATCAAAGACTGGCCGATCACTATCGGCATGACATCTTACGCTTATCGGGCTTGGGGATCTGTAGGCAACAATCTGGATCACCACTTCTACGTTTCGAACGATCTTACCACCTGGACCCTCGTATCTACCTTCCAGATCCCGAACCATGGTGATTTCGCAGGTGCAAGAGGCTGGGTGTACTACGGGTTCCATGACGTTATCGAACTCAATGGGACCTACTATGCCTTTGCCGAGTCGAATCAGGGGCAGACCATGCTTGTGCGCAGTGATGAAGGTGACGATGTGTGGGAAGCCTTCGCGAGCGTGGGCGGCACTCAGGCCGGAGATGGCCCACTCCAGATGCCGGAATCCCCAACCCCGAGGGGGAGTTTCGTGGTTCTGGGCTACGATCGGGGATACGGCAAGATCCATGTGAGAGGGAACGATAGTGGATACTATCTTGCTATAAACACCGCGGCCAAGCCCAGCTTGGGAGCCGCAGGTATAGAGGCCGCATTCATAAATCCGGCCAACTGGACGTGGGACGATGGCAGCACGGGTCTGCCGACCGTTTCGGCAACGCCGGTTCTCGTCAGTACGCCGGAACGGGATATCAGAGAATGCTGGGTTGTCCCCAACTCTGATCCAGATGATGACTGGGTCATAATGTATGATGGCGACTTCGGAGTCGATGGCGGCAAGGCTCTGGGCTATGCAACCCTGACACCTCCCCCGCCACCTCCTGTTCGCAATGTCACCAAGGGTACCTACTACGGCACCATTCAGGCTGGGGTCGGCGATGCTGATCCCGGCAATACCCTTGAGTGCGCTGCAGGACTCTATGAGGAACATGTGGAAATCACGCTGGCCTTGACTCTAAGCGGTGCTGGCGCGGCCACGACCATCGTTGACGGAACCAACACCGGAAATGCTGTCACCATCACTTCTTCTGATGTAACGGTGACGGGGTTCAAGGTGACTGGCGGATACTCCAATGGTGGGACCGTCTTCGACCCCTACGGCGGGATAGTGATAAACGGCAACGATGGTGTCTCGGCCCTCACCGGAATTACCATCGAGGACAACGTCATTGAGGGCAACTATGGGCTTGGTGTCTTCATCTCGGCAGCGGGGGATGGAGGTGCACCTGGTAATGTGCTCGTCAAACATTGCACTATTCTGAACAACGCCGGTGGTGCCGGCATATCTCTCACCTATGAGGATCAATATCCGAGCTATTCCGGGCCTTGGGGAACCTGGGACGAATGGCGCCGGCCGAAGAACGTGCTCATTGAAGCAAACTTTGTCGGCGGAAACACCGACTACGGGATTTATGTAAATTCAGGCAACAACAACGTCGTCAAGTCGGACACCCTGTCGGGTAACTCAAAATACGGGATCCAACTGGTTGCCAGCATGCCCTACACCGAAATCCCGTGCGAATACACAGCAGTGGAGGACAATGAGATCTTCGACAACGGGCGAAACGGTGTGAAACTGACCAGCTTCAATCACCACAACACCTTCACTGGAAACAACATCTACGACAATGGCTTCAGTGGCACCAGCGATAGATACAAGTATGGATTTCTGTTCCAGGACGGGAACAACAACACGCTTGACGGCAATACGATCACAGGGAATGCGCTGGGTGGCCTGTACCTGTGGGGACAAGGTGATCCGTCCTATACCTGGTACTCCACCACAGACAATGTGATTATCCAGAACACGATTGCTGATCATACGGGAGCCGGCGGAAACGGCATATACATTCCGGCACGCGCCGGGTATCCCAATAGCGGCTTCCTGAACTCCAGCATCAATTCGAATAGCATCACCAACAATCTGGCTTGCGGACTTGAAAATGCTGATGCTACCCAGATTGTGGATGCAACACAGAACTGGTGGGGTGATGCGAGCGGGCCTGAGCACGCGACCACGAATACAAGTGCAACGGGTGACGAAGTCAGCGATGATGCTGACTACTCGCCTTGGTGGGGTGCCGACTATGTGGGTGATGCGCACGCATCTCCCTGGACCTGGTATGTGAATACCTCCAATGGTTCGACAATACAAGAGGGAGTCGACGCAGCCTCACCTGGTGACATCGTTAAAGCAACGACCGGGACATATGTTGAGAATGTCACCATTGCTAAGGCCTTGACCCTCACTGCTGCATCAGATCCCGAAATCGCCCCTGGATCAGGTGTCGGCATCGATATTGCCGCCAGTGATGTCACGGTTCAGGGAATGACCATCCATGATTGTGCTCAGGGCATTCTGGTCTGGCTTGACAAGTCTGAGTACGACGCCAGCAGGGGCTACACGGATCTCAATCTTCTGGATAATACCATCTATGATCTCAGTAATGGTGCCTGGGGCTTTGGCATTTATGTTGGCACCGAGACCGAGAGATACGATCCGGGTGATCCTTTAGGCATATACGATCCCGACCTGGCCGATTCTCTCCTGAATTTTACCGGGTTGGAGATAAGCGGGAACGAGATCTACAATACCTCAGGGGCGTCGATTACGCTGCAGTCGATGCGGACATATGACTCAAATCCGCTCGAGATCCATGACAACCACATCCATGATAATGCCATGAGCGGTATGTGGATAGACGGGTGCTGGGACCTCCATATTGAGCACAATCGACTCCTGGGGAACTCATACGGCATCTTCCTGAGCAACTATGGTGACGGCTCCTACGAGGGAACTCCAAATACGGCCTTTGACCCTAAGAACATCGACGTTGCCCAGAACATCTTTGATGGGAACAACTATGGTGTTGCACTTTATGATGGGTACCCGGGCTTGCTGAATTTCAACTACAACAGCATTTCAAACAACGCGAGCATGGGCTTTTACAACTATCTGGCCGAAGATGTTGATGCAACTCAAAACTGGTGGGGCCATGCAAGCGGTCCCAACCACAGCTCCAACCCCGGCGGCACTGGCAATTCCGTTGGCAACTATGTGCTATTTGTCCCGTGGTTCACTGGCAACATAGTATGCAATCCGGATCCCGAGTACCTGACGAACGCTGACCCCGCGAAGATAGTGGAAGTGAAGTACCTTGGTGGCGGCGGCGGTCTTATGTACGGCTACTCGCTTAAGTTCAGTTGGGATGGTAGCAAGGTAAGCACGGCAGTTGGCAAGGTGAACCAGGGTCCTCTCCTGAGTGATATGGGTCTGACCCAGTTCTTCGCCGTGCCGAGCGGTGCGAATGAGATCACGGTGGACTATGCGCTCTTAGGTGCTCAGCCAGGGGTAACGGGCCCGGGTGTGATGTTCACCATCGAGTTTACCGGTGTTGCCTGTGGTGAGAGCGACATAGACCTTGAAGTGATCAAGATACGTGACAAGGACAACAACCCGTTAGGCGGCTTCTTTGAGGATGACGGGCTGCTTGTAGTAGACCTGGAGAAACCGGTGTTTGTGATCAATGGTCCCTGGCCCGATGGTGAGTGCTATAACACTGCGCCGGTGCTGGATCTTGGTGCGAGCGATGCCTGTGACGACCTTGACGATGCGTTCTACCGTGTGGACGGCGGAGCCTGGACATCGGATGTGGGTCTTTTCACGGACTATGCCGGTGCCGCGTGGAGTAATGCGGCGTGGACGCTGCCCGGCTTTGCGGGCATGAGCGAGACGTCGCATCAGGTGGAGTTCTACTGCACCGATGATATCGGTAACATTAGTGCGACAGTATCCTGGACCTTCATCAAGGATGTGACGGATCCACCACCTGTTACGGACTTTGCTGCATCTCCGGGTCACAAGAAGGTGCACCTGAGTTGGACGAATCCCGGCAGTGACTTCGATCATGTGGTAGTGGTACGGAAGCCGTGGGACGGAGTAGTGCCTTATGACTATCCTGAGTACCCGCAGCCTGCGGATGGGTATCCTGTGGGTCCTGGTGACGGTGTAGCAGTGTATAGCGGCACGGGTACGAGTCATGATGATACCTTCGCCAGCGATGACCGCTCGATCTACTTCTACCGCGCGTTCACATATGACTGTGCGAGTAACTACGAGGGTGGGACGGCACCCGTTGGTGATGTGCCTGCCGGGTTTGCCCAGGGCGATCGAGCCACGAACTACTGGCTTGGCGATGTAACGAAAGCCGGTGGTGGCGGCTATGATGGCTCTGTGGACGGCCATGACATGATAGCCCTTAGTGCGGGCTACTGGCTCTACAGTCCTGGCAGTCCGCCCATAGCGCCACACAATCAGAGCGACGTGGGTCCCACGGACGACAACAGCCGTCTGGGACTTCCGCTTCCTGATGACTACATCGACTTTGAAGATCTGATGATCTTCGCGATGAACTACGGAGTGGTGACCCCACTGGGTTGTCCGCCGGTGTTTGAGGACATTGGTGACGGCCAGTTGCGGCTGGCGCTTGAGTCATCGAGCGAGGCAGTGGCCGGTGAGGAGTATGCGGTGAGTCTCGTTCTCAGTGGCAATCGCAGCGAGGTCAAGGGCGTGAGCGCAGTACTTCGTTACGATGCGGGTAGCCTGGAGTTTAAGGATGCGACCCGTAGCGTGGCCCTTGCCAGTGCGGGCAACTGGATCTTCTTTACGAGTCGTGAGATGAAGCCCGGCGAGGTGTGGCTTGATGTAGCGATGCTTGGTACTTCAGAGGCTATTCATGGCTCAGGCGAGTTGGCCGAGTTGCGGTTCGTGGTCAAGGGCGATGCGGCTGTGGAAATCACCTTTGCGGATCTTGACCTTAGAGGCGTGGACAACAAGCCGGTGGATGTGGTGACGGAGGATCTTACTGCTGGTACGAAGGTGCCATCGATAACACGGCTCCTTGGCGCAGTGCCGAATCCGTTCGCACCCTCAACGGCGGTGCACTATGAGTTGGACAGGTCTCAGCGTGTAAGGCTTGAGGTCTATGACGCTCGTGGGCGGCTTGTGTGTACCCTGGTGGATGGAGTGGTGCCTGCTGGTCGTTACAGTGCGGCGTGGGATGGCCTTGACAGCGCGGGTCATGCGGTACACAGCGGTGTGTACTTCGTGAAGATGCGTGCAGGCAGTTACGAGTCCACCTCAAAGCTCATACGGCTACATTGATGTTGAAGGAAGGCTCTCGGGGGAGCTCTACAGCTCCCCCGGAGGTTCCACAAAACGATGGAAGCGAGGAGGAAGTCTGCGGTGTTGCTTAAGAACCGGACATGGATGCTAGGAATACTTGTGTTGTGCTTTGTCGTGCCATGTGCCGCAGATGACACTGCGACAGTCTATGTTGAACCTGCAATCTGTTCTATAAATCTGGGGGATACAGTAGAAGTCGGTATCATGGTCGAGGGTGACGGTATTGACTTTCGCGGCTACGTTATCAGCTTCCATTTCGATCCTGGGATCGTGGAATTTCTCTATCCGGCTATAGAGGGATCGCTGTTTGCGAACGTACCGGACACGATGTGGACATGGTTTGAACCCGGCATAGTGGAGTCCGTGGGGAGGTGGGAGGTGTGGGACACTGTGATGCCGGGAGGCACATACGTGACCACTCCGGGCGAGCTATTCAGAATAAGGTTCCGCGCGCTCGGTGAAGGGATAAGTGAAGTGGGGCTTGTTGAAGTGTGGCTGTATGATCCGGTCACCGGAACCGATCCGATCGAGCCCCTCAAAGTTGAGCACGGACATATTTGCGTGGGTGACCAGTCAGGCATCATCCATGGGGATCCGGGGGGCTTCAGTCTTGGCTCTCCATTTCCTAATCCAACCACTGGAGCAACTTATCTTCCTCTCCTTTTCGGACCGGGTGGCCGGGATGTCGGAGAAGCAACCGTCGGCATCTACGATGTCCTGGGCCGCCTGGTCGCGGTTGTCGATCAGCCCTGCTCTGGTGATGTCTCCTGTTTGATGTGGGATGGGTGTGACTCCTCCGGGAGCGAGATCGGCCCGGGGACGTACTTCTTCAAACTGCAACGGCAAGGAAAGCCGGTGACGCGCAGAGTGATTAGAGTCAGGTAGAGCTCAGTCATACCGCCTCGGAGTCCTACGAAGCCCAATTCCATAATGTGCCCCCTAATTAGTAAGCTGGCACCGAATTACATGAGATATCTCGTTGCGGGGCCGGAGGGTCAGGTGGCAGCCGGGTTTCCTTAGAAAAAAGCTTGACAATGTTGCCGTAAGGGTTTATCTTTTGCGAGCAATTTAGACAGGCAAAGAACACCCTGTTAC
>JBDRNT010000145.1:0-12442 GCA_043810925.1 Candidatus Eiseniibacteriota bacterium | reverse complement strand
GCCACATAGACCAAACAGATCAGAACCCAGGGCAAGAAAACGGCGACCCAAGAACTACCAACTCCTTACTAAACCGCGCAGCGTCTTCAAGGAATGCCCACACAGAAATTACTATAGAAGGAGATTAAGTTAGTGCCATTCGTGACAGTCCACCAATTCGCGGAGTGTATCACAGGAGTTCGACCGGCGGTTCCACCGGGATCCGGTCAGAAAGCCTCGACAAGGGCTATGTCGGATTCGATAGGTCCCATGCGGTCGAAAACAACAGCGTCACCGGCGGGTGAGACATCGAGGTTGATCGCAAAAAACTCGGCTCCCGTGGCCAGTCTCTCCACCTCGCCGGTGGCGGCATCCTTGAGCCACAGGCTGACTGCACCCTCATCCACATTGAAGAAGTAAATGCCCTTTTCGGTCTCCCGCCACCCGCAGGGAACAACGGTACCGGGCTCGTTGATGAGACACGCTTTCTCCGTTCCGGCAAGCGTTGTCGACCAGACGCCGGATGTGTCGGCTCTTGAGTATACAAGGCGTCTTCCGTCACTCGACTCGGCAAGCCGGAATACGTCTTCTTCCATGAGATCGACAGCGTCGCTTCCATCCGATCGGATCTTCCAGACCCACCAGGCCTCACTTCGCTCCGACTTGCAGTAGAGCCACTCGCCGTCCCTTGACCAGCCAAGACACTTCTCATGCTTGTCTGAGGCCGAGAGACGGGTGACCTCTCCGGTTTCGATGTCCGCGACATAGATGGCTGTCTGGTTCCCCGGGGCTGCACTGAAGGCTATACGGCGTTCATCATAAGACCAGCAGGGGTTCTCAATGTATGCTCGTTCGAAGCGAGTCAACTCCCGCGGATTCGATCCATCCGCTCTGCACACCCAGATCTGCGGACTCCCCGAGCGGGTAGATATGAAAGAGATCAGATTGCCTCCGGGTGAATATTGCGGGCCGTAGTCATGACGGGTGGATGCTATGACGGGGACTGCCTCCTTGCCGTCTCCGGGGACCTCGATCTTGAGGATATCGGACCCCATCGATTGCTGCTCATACACGAGTCCCGCAGCCTTAAGAGCAACTGAGGGCCGTAAGGGCCGGTGGCCCACAGTAGGCAGCCAGGTGAGCGATCTATCCTTAAGCGAGAGTCTCCAAAGCCGCAGATCGGCAATCCGCGTCGGGCCCGACGAAAAGATCAGGGCTTCTCCATCCGGCGTCCAATCCAGACCGGCAATGTAGTGCTGGGAATGGGTGATTCGTTCGGGATCACCTCCTCGTGTGGGAACGATGAAGATATCCTGCAGGTACGTCCTGTCCCCCCGGGTAAAGGCAACGCTGGCGCCGTCGGGAGAAAACACGGGACGGTAGTCTCCCTGTGAGAATGGTACGGGTGAAGTGAGCTCACGGTTCTGTCCGGTCTCAAATGAAAACAGGAAGATCCTGTGGGGCTCATACATCGCCTTCCGCGACGAGTAGGCAAGCGACCGCCCGTCCGGTGACCAGTCCATGGCGGCGATACCGTGGGGAGGATCAACGACTTTCCGCGGCGAACCCCCGATGGCGGGGATGATGTAGATCGTGATCCCGTCCCCGCCCTGGTAGGCGTACGCCAGTTCAGCACCATCCGGTGACCAGACTGCATAGTATTCATCACCATCCGTGTCGGTCAGGCGCAGTGGTGTCTCTGCGTTCTTCTGAGTGATGTAGAGATCGTAGTTGCTCTCATCTTCCTGCTTCCAGGAAAAGGCGATGCGGGTTCCATCGGGTGAGATGGCAGGACAGATCTCGCTTCCAGTGTAGCTGGTAAGCGGAATCTCCTCCAGTGCGACCGGGAGCGGGTTGATCTTCGACCGGGACCGAGGGATGATTACGAAGACAGAGATGACGGCAATGACGACGATGAGCGTGCCGAGCGCTGCGACGAGCCTCTTTCTGAATAGACCCCGCTGCGGACGGACCACGCGGTCTGATGATGCATCCAACGTACCCGGTGTGTCCTCAGCCTCGGCGCCGGGTGTCTGGTCCCCGCGGTCCGGTGAGACCGGTGCAATCAGACGATAACCGCTCTTGTGGATAGTCTCGATGAAGCCGGGATTCTTAGGGTCATCACCCAGGACACGTCGAAGCTGGGATACGGCATGAGTCAGCGCCTCCTCATTGACTACGACCTCGCCCCAGACGGTGTCGAGAAGCGCCGACCTTGCGACGACCTGACCGGGACGGCTCGCAAGACACGTCAGGACATGCATGATTCGGGGTTCGATCGCGATAGATTCCTGTCCACGAGTCAGCCTGTTGAGTCCCGGCTGAACCAGCCAGGTACCGATACGGAACGGATGGACATCGCATGTGCTTCCCGGCAGCTGGTTCGCGTCATTCATGGTATGCAAGCTTTCTCAACCGGTGTTTCTCCGTACGCCGTGGCCCGATCTCAACTCCGGAAGCCCCGCGTCTCGGACAGACGCCCGCAACCGCACCATACAAGACCCGGAACCACCTGTCAACCCGCCTCACGCGCCTGCAGACTGCTCTACGAGCATTCGACGGGGACTGCGTCGGGGAGCGCCAGGGAGTCCTTCAGCCCCGGCGGACTGATACTCGTCGGACACGGAGACCCTGCGCTACAGCATACCCGGTTTCTTGTTCTCCTCCGCCATGCTGACGGTCTTCTCGATCCTCTTCTGCCGGGTTTCATCCCGCTTGGCACTAGAGATCCACCAGATGAACTGCTTCTTGTAGGAAGGAGCAAGGTTCTCGAAGTTGCGCTTGGCACTCTTGTTGGCTGCGAGAGCCCGCTTGAGATCGTGCGGGATCTCGTCCGGTAGGTCTCGCGATCCGGCTTTCTTCCATTCCCCGCTACGCTTTGCATCCCTGATCCTGGAGAGACCGGTTTCAGTCATCCGTCCCTGTTGGATCATCTTCTTTGCCCGAGCTTTGTTTGTCTCCGACCAGACACTCTTGGCCTTACGGGGAGTGTATTTTTGCATGTATCTCTCATCATCGAGGCGTTTCACGGTGGAGTCTATCCAGCCGAAGCAAAGAGCCTCTTCAACCGCATCATCGTAAGGAATTCGTGGTTTGCCTGTGTGCTTCTTGTAGTAGATCAACCAGATCTTTTTCACTGTGTCATGGTTCTTCTTAAGCCAGGCTCGCCATTCTTCCCTGCCGGTCACATAGAGTTGCTTCACTTCTTGTCGTACCATGCGGATGACACTAACAGGTACAATCCGGCCGATCAACCGGATATCCGAATGCAAATCCCTTCTGGCAATCGGGAGAATCCGGTATACTCCTGGCAAAGAGAGCGTGCCTTCAACCATGACGAAGAAGATAGTGATCATAGCAGTCTGTGCGGCGATCGCCGGTGTTGTGGCATCGAGCCAGTATATCCACCGCGGCTACATGGGTGTGATCGAATCAGGTGATGACCTGCGGTTGCTCGATCACGGTCTCCACATGAAAGCCCCGTGGCGGCGCGCTACGATCTATCCGGTCGAGAGTCGTGAGACGCGACTGGAAATAACCTATGACGGGCCGATCGGGAAGATGCATTTCGACGGAGTTCTGCTGATGTCCGTCTGCGCCGACAGTATCTTGAAGCTACACAGATCCTATGAGGGCGCGTTCGTTGAAAGACTCATATCCCCGGTCGTAACGGAGTTCCTCAGTGACTATGCCGATGCTTACGGGTTGCGCCAGGGCCGGTACAGTCAACATGAGGTGGGCGAGGCGATTGCCAGGCGCATCAACCTGACCCTTGCCGGGTATGGCATTACCGTCATATCAGTACGGCTGAGGTCCATTGAAGTGGCTGAAGATCAGCTGGGCCGGACCAGCTGAAGAGGAGGTGGCCGGATGCATGCCGTAGTCAAGACCTTGCTCAAGGAGATCAAAGCGGTGGACAAGCCGGCGAACAGGACCGACTATCAACGGTTCTTCAAGGAGAAACTCGAGCACCCTGTCGGCTTAAGGACTCCCATCGTGCGTGGGGTGTCAAACAAGGTCTTCAAGACAGTCAGGTCGTGTGACAGGGACGAGATACTGGATATCTGTGATGAGATGCTCGCAAGCGGCAGGCGTTACACCCGCTTCGTGGCATTTGAGTGGGCCCAGAAACTCGAAGAGCAGTACGCACGGAAGGACATTGTACGATTCGAACGGTGGCTCAAGAAGTACGTAAGTGACTGGGCCTCATGCGATCAATTCTGCGGGATACTCGGCAGTCTGATTGCCACGTTTCCCGATCTCTCCCCGAAGCGGGAGAAGTGGGTGGCATCCAGAAACATGTGGCTCAGACGCGCATCTGCGGTTGCCCTGATCGTGCCCGTCACGCGCGGGTTACTGCTTAAGGATGTGTTCAAGACGGCAGAACTCCTGATGAGAGATGACGAAGACCTGGTGCAGAAGGGCTATGGCTGGATGCTGAAGGTGGCCGGGGATTACTTCTTCGACGATGTGCACAAGTTCGTGATGAAACATAAGAAAAGGATGTCCCGGACAGCTCTTCGTTATGCAATTGAGAAGTGGCCGGCTGCCAAGCGCAAGCAGGCGATGAAGCTCGACTGATATTCGGTAAAGCCTGGCCGGCCCGGAAAATCCTTTGTGTGCCTCGCGCTATCCATGTAGATTTCAATAGCTATGTCTTTAGTAACTACACAGAACATAGGTAAGAGCTTCGGCGACGTGAGCGTTTTCGCCGGGCTGTCCCTTAGCATTCCTCACGGTGCGCGCATCGCGATCGTCGGTCCGAACGGCATCGGGAAGACGACCCTGCTTCGTATCGTTGCGGGAGAGGACGCTCCGTCGATAGGTTCGGTCCAGCGCGCCAGGGGACTGACCATAGGCTACCTGCCTCAGGAGTCCGTGGTGGAGTCCAGCAAGACCCTCTGGGAGGAGTGTCTGTTGCCATTTGCGGACGTCCTCACCATTCAGGAAGAGCTGGCCCATCTTGAGGGTGAGATGGCCGCGCCTGAGAAGGCCGACGGGGTTATGGAACGCTACGGTACGCTCCAGACCCGCTTCGAAGAGTTGGGCGGATACACTTACGAAGCACGCATCCGCCAGGTCTTGACCGGTCTGCGGTTCTCCTCCGAGGAACACCACCAGCCGGTCAGTCATCTTTCCGGCGGCCAGCGAACCCGTGCTTTGCTTGCACGGCTCTTACTCGACGGCCCGAATCTTCTGATACTGGACGAGCCGACCAACCATCTCGATACCGTGTCGGTCGAATGGCTGGAGAACTACATAAAGGACTGGGACGGTGCTATTCTTGTTGTCTCGCACGACCGCTATCTCCTCGACAAGGTGTGCAACAACATCTGGGAGATGAACACGGGCGGAATCGAACCCTATCGTGGCAACTACAGCCATTACCTCAGGCAACGCCAGGAACGGTGGGAACTTCGATCAAAGGAATTTGAAGCAGAGAAAGCCCGTCTTCTCAAGGACGTGGATTACATCAAACGCAATATCTCCGCACAGAACGTCCCCCAGGCCCGGGGCCGGCTTAAGCGTCTTAGCCGCCAGGTGCAGGCGATCGAGCAGATCGGGCTTGAGGCCATGCGGGGCAAGTCATGGCTTCGGATAAGTGGGGAGGTGCAGATAACTACAAGTGTGATGGGTGTTGAAGAGGCCGAGCGGCGTGTCCGCTCCCTGCAGAACCCGGTTCGCCGCCCACAGCAACTCAAGTTCAAACTGCGTGCCGCAAAACGCGGTGGTAACATCGTCCTTCGCACAAACGATCTTGTGGTAGGCTATCCGGGCAAACGTCTCTTCGCTGTTCCCGACATGGAACTCACGCGCCAGGGATGTGCGGCCTTGATCGGTCCCAACGGTTCCGGCAAGACATCGCTTCTCAAAACCATCCTCGGCATAATTCCGCCGGTGGGAGGCAAGGTCGAGCTCGGTGTCAAACTCGATGTAGGCTACTTCGCTCAGGCTCACGAGGGGCTCAATCCGGAGAACACCCTGATCAAGGAAATCGAATCAGTCGCCGGCCACTTGCTGCCCGGTGAGATCCGAAGCCATCTCGCCCGCTATCTCTTCACTGGTGACGACGTCTTTAAGAAAGTCAGCGTCCTCTCGGGTGGTGAGCGTGGACGACTGGCACTTGCAAAGCTCGCGCTCGGCGACTGCAACTTCCTGCTCCTGGATGAGCCGACCAACCATCTCGATATCCCGTCTCAGGAGGTTCTGCAGAACGTACTGGCCGAATTTGATGGGACCATCATCCTGGTTTCTCACGACCGCTACCTGATTGACGCCCTCGCGACACAGGTCTGGGAGATTGACAGGAACGAAGCAGATCTTAAGATCTTCGACGGCACGTATAGCGAATATCACTCGCGTCAGGAGCCCGTCGTGCCTGCCGATCCGGGTGCCGAGGAGGCCCGCGTGAGCAAGCGTGAGGCTTTCAAGAAGGCCCGTGCCGCAAAAAACCGCGAGATCGCCGAGGAGCGTCGCCGCAAGGCCCGCCTGGCCGAGTTGAACAAAGATATTTCCGAGCTTGAGGAGAAGCTCACCGACCTCGATCGCACTCTCCGCAATCCCCCACCGGATCGTGGTGAGATCCATCGTTTGGCCGATGACTACATGGATGCCGAGCGGAAGCTCGAACGCCTGCTTGAGGAGCTCGAAAAGTTCCAGTAGGTTCGGTTGCACCATGCTTAATTCCTGCGTTCTGGTCCAACTTCTGGTCCGTTTCTCAGTAATTCAGTATGGTGTAGGCGACATTATCCCGCGGTCAGACATTGGCTGCGGGAGGCTTTGACACCACAGCGGCGGGTGTGGTATACTACAATTCCTGCAGTGTGTGCTGCAGTAACGGGAGGCACGGAACGTGAGACACCTGGCTCTGACAGTAGCGTTGGTTCTTGCAGTTTTTTCAGTTGCGTTTTCATATGAGGTTGACAGACCCGCCGCGCTCCGTGCGGCGAATGATGCTCTCGATCGGGCGATCTCGGTCGGCAGCGATGAACTTGTTCCCAAGGCGGCACTTGAGGGTGCCTCTCTGGATGAGGTCTTCTTCATTCACCATCCCGAGACACTTGTGCCCTCCTACGGAGTCGTGCCGATCCGCTCGTCACATGGAGACATCATCGGCATGATTTCCGTCGATGCCCGGTCCGGGGCGCCGAGATGGTACTCGTTCAGTTATACGGGTGATGGTTTTCCCCTGGTCTCGGCCGCGGATGCCGGACAAAGACTGCGGGCCGAACGTCATGCGATCGGGGAATCGGGCGAGTTTGAAGAACCCATCCTGATCGGTGGCTCCGACAAGCATGTCTATTGGCGCTACGAGACCGGTGATGATGTGTGGTTGATAGACGCTTCCCGGAGTGATGCCCCGCTAATCAGATCCCGGGACGAATCATACCGGAGGCTGCTGACGCCCGCTCCATCGCTGATTGATCCGAATCGCGCACAGCCGGATACTCCCGGTAACCTCTCCGCTTCCGGTGACGATTCCCCGCTTGTGGATGATTACCCACCGGCCTACTGCCTTCCCGGTGTACCCTACCACTTCCAGATAACGGACTGGTATTGCGGGCCGGCTTCAAATCAGATGATGATGGATTTCGTGGGTGAGGAAATAGGCCAGCACGATATCGGCGATGTCACGAATGAAGCACCGAGCTACGGGACCATGGATACCGACAACCGCCGTGCTGCGCACTTCAGCGGGATGAGTACGGCGATTCAGAATCCTTCACTTCAAGGTTACAACGAGCGCAAGTTGGGTCTTGCGTGCGTAGACGTGACATTCTTCACGAATCAGGCTGTGCGGCTTAAGAAGACAGTTTATGCCGGCTATCCCGTTTTCACACTTACCTGGTATGATGAATACCAGACAGGCGGTCACTACCGCGTGGTCAAGGGTTATGATGACAGTCTGAACGTATTCGTCATCCATGACCCTTGGTATGCCGGGTACCTTTGCGGCCCCGATCTACTCATAGACCAGGACTTCTTCGTCGACACCCTGTGGATATACACCTACTGGGGCATGGTGGTGAGCCCGTGGCTCCTGACACCGACCGTGCCGTCATCAGTCTCCCAGGGCGACACCTTCTCTGTCGATCTCGATGTGGTGTATCCCGGCCCTACGCGGTTTGCCGGGGCTTTCCCTTGTTCCATGTGCACGGCCACGATAAACCTCTCAGCCGGTCTGGCACTTGCAAGCGGCACGCCCACGGTGTCACTTCCGGTGATGTTGTCGGGTGACACCGTCACGGCGGCATGGGATGTTGTGGCGGCTGGGCCTGCAGGTCAGTGGGGCATGGCATTTCAGGCCCAGGGCATCGTCGAGGGGACGTCCTTCTCCTACGCGTCCTACAGCGACAGTATCGGCGGTCATTCGTACGCCGCCGTTGACGTGGGAAGCCCGCTGCTTGCGGGATGGGACCCTGAGGAACGCCTGACGAACGACGATGGAAGTTCCGTCATGTGTTTCCCCGGTGGCCGGGCGATGATCGCGAGTGATGATGGTACCCTCCATCTAGTGTGGGCCGACACACGTGATGCCAACAGCGAGATCTATTATCGCCGGCGCAGTGGAGGTACATGGGGAACAGAAACACGCCTGACTGATGATGCCGGTCACTCGCACAGCCCATGTATTGCCGAGGATCCGGGTGGTGGACTCCACGTGGCCTGGATCGACGATCGTGACGGCGACCAGGAAGTCTTCTACAAGTACTTCGATCCGGTCGGTGGCTGGGGAAGTGACGAGCAGGTTGCCAACCTGTCGGAGGTGGACCTCAGTCCTGCCATAGCTGCCGGTGAATCGGAGGTCTATCTTGCCTGGCAGCGGCGGCTCGGTTATGGGCTCCGGACTCAAGGCGTTTATTTCGCGGTGCGTACGGGCCTGGGATGGTCCGCACCCGTGGATGTCGATGCATCCACGCAACGCGACTCGTACCGGCCGTCGGTAGCCCTCGGGGCAGACGGTCTGGTACACCTGGTGTATGAACGCCAGACATCGAATGTGAATGATGAGATGGAGAAGGTTGTGCACCAGAGCTGGGACGGAGTGACCTGGTCAGGTCGAACAGAGATTTCGAACGATTCATCCTACTCGAGGGATCCGGTGATCGCGGCCGCTCCTGATTCCACGCTTCACGTTGTCTGGCAGGATGGTGAGAATACCGGTGGGGATATCTTCTATGTCTTGTACGACGGTTCGGCGTGGCAGCCGGTCGAGCAGATTGTAACCGGTGGGACGGAGGCCTGCAGTCCGTCAGTGGCTACAAGCGGCGCGGACGATGTTCATGTTACCTGGGTAGACCATCGCCACGGCGAGACGGAGATTTACCTTGTATCCAACGAGGGGTCGGGGTGGCTGGACCAGATGAGGATTTCGAACGCTCCCGGGGCCTCGAACCTACCTGCAATAGGTGTGGATGTCACGGGTGGGGTCTATGTTGCCTGGACCGACATGCGACACGGAAACGCCGACCTCTACTTCAGGGCGACAATCGGCGAGTCCGGTGTCCGTCCTGAGTGGATGGATCTCGTGTCCGGGAAAGCTGTGACACTCTCCGCTCCCTATCCTGTTCCGGCTGTGTCTGAAATCAGGTTCGCAGTCACACTCGCACGGGCCTCGGATGCAGCGGTCAGGGTGTATGACACAAGGGGCAGGCTGGTTACGATTCTGGCAGATGAATCATTCGGTGCGGGCACGCACAATATGGCGTGGAATGGCAAGGATGATTCGGGCCGTGACGTGGCATCTGGGGTCTACTTCCTGAATTGCGGAAGCCCGTTGGGCAGTGACACAAAGAGGGCCGTGCTTATCAGATAGCAGATCGTCCTGTGTTAGACGATGTCATCGCGGGCATATTACTCACAGATGTGGCTTTTTTCTATACTCATCTGGGTTTGTAGTGGAAGTACCAATTGAAGTAGTCGGTCCACTTCTGTCTGGTTAAGCCTCTATGTTGGCGGTAGTGTCCTTTCAGCTGTGCGAAGTAGCCTTCAAGACCATTGGTGCTTGACGGGATCCTGGGATCATCCAGGTAGTGAAACATGTCAGGTAGAGCTCTGCTCAGCATACTACGAGCTCTCTTGATGTCACTGAAGACTCTTCCTCGCCCCGGTTGATCTTTGATCCTGCTACCATACCTGTGAAGAGAAGGCAGATGCACAGGGCTGCTATTATGCTCTTGCTTTCCCGCTTCTTATTCACATTCATGCCCTCACCCCCGTGTTGTGCGTATGTTCTACCGCGACAGCATACCCGAACAATTTCAGTGACACCATACTAATTTCCGATCGCATCCCCGATGGGGTCACACCGATGGGATCAGGCTTTGAAATCTGGGGTTACAGTGCCCCCAACTGAATTACCGGTGAGTTCCTCACTAGTGCCCCGTCTCGTAAAGTTGGTGTTTTTTCTGTGCCCTTTTGATGCGCTTGTCCGATGGGTTTGCATTTCTCCATCGGAGGGTATTTCTGGATCTCTCCTCGTAGTTGAGTTCTTCCCTCATAGTCGGAGCCTTTGATAACGAATTCGCTGATACCCCCGAAGTGTGCCTCTATAGGGTTGAGCCAGGAGGCGTTGGTAGGTGTGAAGGTGAAGTGGACATGATTTCGATGCGCCCACTGCTTGACTTTTGGATGAAGATGAGTCGAGAGATTGTCCGCGATCAGATAGATCTTCTTCCCATCAGGGTACTTGGCCCGGAGTCACTGGAGGAAGAGGAGGAACTCCTGATGGCGTCTGCGATCGAAACTGCGTCCCATTAACTTGTTTGCTCCCACATCATAGGCACCCAGGAAGAAGGTCACCCCATGAGGTCTCCTATAGGTTGCACGCCGCCTACGGGGATGTTTGACCCGGGCCCATGTACGGCCAGGTTGCGGTTGCACCGACAAGGGTCCAAACTCATCCACCGCGATCACCCGCTTGCCTTTCGGTACAGCCGCAAGGAGAGCCCTGATGGCGTTTTTTTACCACGAAGTCTGGATCCTTAGACTCCTTCCACGTCTTGATCCGCTGGAACGAGACTCCGTACTCTGAGAAGATACGTCGCAGGGTCTCCAGGCCGATTGTCTTCACCACGCCCCGCCGGATCAGGAACGCACGCAACTTCCGCAGAGACCAGCGGGTGAACGGACAACCTACAATCTTCGGCGGGATCAGGGCATACTCCGCTATCACACTACGCACCTCGGGTGGAATCTGACGCTTGCGGCCTCCACGCTCGTATCCCCGCCGAAGCGAGGCCATACCCTTCAGGTTGAACTCATGGATGATCCGACGTACATACTCACGCGACAACAACTGGCCAGATGCTATCTCGCGGATAGAACTGCCCTGAGCAGACGTCAGAACCACCAACGCTCGTTTGTAAGTGATCGGATCCGTCCCACCGCGAAGAAGCCGCTGCAACTTCTTACCCTCCGACGTGATCAACTCTCGAACTCCAACGCACATGAAGAAACCCTCCTTAGTGAGGTTCCTCCATGATTACAACATCAGTGACAAAAAAGCTACCACTTTCTGAGACACGGCACTAGTTGCACGAAACTGCGGCGATTAAGTGTGGTGTCACATCAATTGGGTGAACTCGACACCCGATGCTACCAACTCCCCACAACTTCGCGCACTAAACGTTACACGACACACTCCGACTCTCAGGGTTGAGCACACCGAGACTGGGGTTTTGGCTTGCCTGCCGGTTAAGCAAATGAGAGCATGCCGCATGGTGGATGGATCACGCTGTGGATGGTCGAACCAGGGAGGGAAGCCCGATGAGATACCTGGCATTGGTTTTGGTGCTGTTCCTGCTAAGCGGCACATACGGTTGTGCAACGATGTCGGTTACTACCGACTATGATCAGGACACTGATTTTACGCAGTATAAGACCTTTGACTGGATCAAGCAGAAACCCAAAGCTCCACCACGGCGATCCTTCGACGCCTCGCTCTTTGATAAGCGACTGCGCGATGCTGTTGAGGCCGAGCTTGCTGCCAAGGGTTACGAGAGGGTAATGACCGGCAAGCCGGACCTGCTCGTCGCATATCACATAGGGTCTAAGAACAAGGTCGATGTCACAACACATGGTTACAGCTACGGTCCGCGAGGCCGGTGGGTCGGAAGGCACGTCGACGTCCAGAGGTACAAGGAAGGCACCCTGCTACTGGATCTGGTCGATGCGGATGAGAAACAGCTAATCTGGCGGGGTACGGCGGTGGGCGCGGTCTACAATCCAAAGGATATGGAGGCAAGGATTCTCGAAGCCGTAACCGAGCTATTCGGGCAGTTTCCTCCAGAGTAGAAATTTCGGTGGCACCAGACTTAATTAGTTCCCATCCCAAAACCCCCGATTTTCGCCGGCGTGGGTGCGTGAGAATGTAGACCGTCCACCAGCAGTGGGGGACTCCCAAATCTTATCTTCCGATTTAGTAACCGTTGCGATGTTACGCGGCACTACAGGGTGATCT
>JBDRNT010000144.1:0-13357 GCA_043810925.1 Candidatus Eiseniibacteriota bacterium | reverse complement strand
TTATCATAAACTTGAGACCGTAGAGCATTTTGCGGAGATAACGTTCATAGCGAGACATCTGGGAAGCGTGGGCTCACTCGCGCACGATGATGTCAGGAAACTCGTCGAGGTAAGGGCGGCAGCCGGGGCCGGGGGTGTTTACCCCGGTTGTGAGGAGTCCGGCATCTGTGGAGTTCCGCAGGACGCCGACCGGACCGAACTTGTGAAGATAATAGTCGAGGAAGTGGTCAAGATCTTAAGGGAAGGTGGAAATGCGGTGGACTGAGTTCTTCATACCGACACTCAAGGAAACGCCTTCAGAGGCGGATACCCAGAGTCACAGACTTATGCTCCGGGCAGGGCTGATTAGAAAGCTCTCATCGGGGATCTACAGCCTTCTGCCGCTGGGCAAACGGGCGGCGATGAAGGTTGAAAACATCGTCAGGGAAGAGATGAACCGGATCGGGGGTCTTGAAATCCTGATGCCCATCCTGAGCCCGGCCGAGCTCTGGACGGAAAGCGGCAGGTGGGATGTTTACGGGAAAGAGCTGATGAGGGTCAAGGACAGGCACGACAGGTCCTTCGCCCTGGGTCCGACTCACGAAGAGGTGGTAACCGATATAGTCAGGGGTGAGGTTCGTTCCTACCGCCAGATCCCGCTTACGCTCTACCAGATCCAGACCAAGTTCAGGGACGAGGTCAGGCCCCGCTTCGGGGTGGTGAGGGCACGGGAATTCATGATGAAGGATGCTTACAGTTTTCATCGTGATGAAGCGTGTCTTGCCAAGACCTATGAGAAAATGCATGAAGCCTACACGCGCATTTTCAAGCGGTGCGGTCTCACGTTCGGAGCGGTGCAAGCCGATTCGGGCGCGATCGGCGGCGACGTGACCCATGAGTTCATGGTATTTGCCGAGACGGGCGAATCACAGGTTTTCGCCTGCGAGTGCGGCTATGCGGCGACCAGTGACAGCGCCGAGGGTGAAGCAGTGTGCCCCGAGAACGGGGGCGAGGCGAAGACGGTTGAGAAGGTGAGCACTCCGGGGATGAAGACGGTAGAAGAGGTGACTGAGTTCTTAAGGAGGAAGCCGTCCGATCTCCTGAAGACAATCATATACAATACTGACGGCGACTATGTCGCGGTGCTGATACGGGGAGACAGGGAGATAAACGAGATCAAGCTCGTAAAGGTGCTCGGAGCGGTGAACCTCGACATGGCCTCTCCGGCCGAGATCGAGAAGTTGACGGGTGGCCCGCTCGGCTTCTCGGGTCCCGTGGGGCTTAAGGGTGCCAGGGTGATTGCAGACACCACGGTTTCAGGTATGACCAACATGATTACCGGTGCCAACGAGGCGGATACCCATCTCGTCAATGTGAACCGGGGACGCGACTTCGAGGTGGACGAGTTTTACGATCTGCTGGAGGTGGTGGCCGGGGACAAGTGCAGAAGATGCGGGAAGCCTCTTTCCACCTGGAGAGGTATAGAGGTTGGTCAGATATTCAAACTCGGTACCAAGTACTCGGAGATAATGAAGGCCACGTTCCTGGACGAGAAGGGGGCTGAGAAACCGTTTGTCATGGGTTGCTACGGCATCGGCATAACGCGTACCGTCGCAGCCGCTATCGAGCAGCATAATGATAAGGATGGAATCGCATGGCCGATCAGTATAGCTCCCTTCGAGGTTCACGTACTTCCTACGAACGTGACCGAGCCCGATCTTAAGACCACGGCCGAGGCCATCCATGACGGTCTTACGGAGAAGGGGATAGAGGTGCTGCTCGATGATAGAGACGAGCGTCCGGGTAACAAGTTTAAAGACGCCGATCTTGTCGGGTTTCCCTTGAGGGTGACGGTGGGGGAGAGGGCCGCCAAGGAAGGCAACGTCGAGTTACGGATACGAAAGACGGGCGAAACGACCAAGATACCCAAGGACGATGCCGTAAAGGTTATAAGTGAGGTCGTAGCAGAGGAGAGGAAAAAGCTCGTTCCCTAACTCGAAAGAGAATTTACCCTCTTCGCCAGTCTCGATTTCTTCCGTGCAGCGTTCCGCCAGTGAATGACATTCTTCCTCGCCGCCCGGTCCAGTGCAGATTCCGCACTCGAGAGGTGTTTGGCAGCCTCCTCACCGGTCTCCGCTGCCCGGACCTTCTTGACAGCGGTCTTCACAGCCGACTTGACTGCCTTGTTCGCCTCTCTTCGTTTCTTATCCTGTCTCAGTCTCTTCTTTGCGGACTTATGATGTGGCAAATGCGTTCCCTCCTTAGGGCTTTTCGGTCAATATAACAGCCCCCACGTCCTATGTCAACTACTACTAACTAATGTAGCGTCGGGTCTCCGTGCCCGACGGCACGACCCTTGGCCTCACACACTGTCTATATCGTGAACTTGCCGTTTCTGTATATCACCTTGCCGTCAGCCTTGATTTCGCCGCCCTTCTTGAGATCGCAGATCATGTCCCAGTGAAGCGCGCTGTGATTCTTACCACCGGCTTCGAGGATGGAGGCCCCGACTGCCATATGACACGTTCCGCCGATCTTCTCATCGAAGAGAATGTTTCTTGAGAAACGCTTGATGTCGTAGTTGGTCCCAACGGCGATCTCACCGACAAACCTGGAGCCCTTGTCGAGATCGAGCATTGCTCTGAGAAAGGCCTCGTTCTTAGCGGCACTATGCTTGACCACCTTGCCGTTCTTAAACTCAAGACGAACATCCTCGACCTCGCGTCCCATGTAACACGCGGGGAAACTGAAGTGGATATGTCCCTCGACGGTGCTTTCAAGCGGACTTGTGAATATCTCCCCGTCCGGGAAATTCTCCGTGCCGGCGCAGTTGACCCACCTGCGGCCCTTGACACGCATCCTAAGATCGGTCCCGTCAGCCTGGATATGAAGCCGGTCGAAACGGTTGAGGATACGCACCAGACGGGCCTGATCCCGGGCCACCTTCTTCCAGTGTTTCACGGGATCGCCCGCGTGGACATGCCCGGCCTTGTAGACGAAGTCTTCGTATTCAGAGAGCGACATTTCGGCCTCCTGGGCGTCGGCCAGGGTCGGGAACTGCGTTCCTACCCAGGAAAGTGACTTGTCGGCTATCCGTTTGAACATCTTCTTCACAATGGGGCCCGTGCTCTTACGTGCCAGAGCCTGCCGCTTGGGATTCACTCCCGACAAGTACTTGGTGTTCTCAGTACCCCATATGGCAACGAGCGCATCGATCTTGCCGGCTGCAATCCTGGTCAAAGGATTCAGGTACTTAAGCTGGGCATCACTCCCGCGCTTGAGCAGGATCTCATCCGTATCCGGGATCTTGATCTTGGTGTAAGGGTGCGCGCCGACTTTGACGGCCTCCTCGAAGACGGCTGTTATCAGAGGCAAGGCTGCCGGCTCGCCCTGGATCTGGATCAGCTGTCCCTTCTTGAGTTTGATCGAATAGTGAATCAGCGTTCTGGCCAGTCTCTGAATCCGTTCGTCCATCAAGTTCACCTCACGTTGTTGGGTTACAATTCACTTACAAAAGACTAAGGGATAGGGCCGCGTGATTCAAGCGCTTCCGAGCGGAGCACGTCCTGTTAGATCCAAGGCGCACCGGCTGATCTCTCGACCTCTAGCGGGAGCCCAGGAGTATAATTTTCTGAGTGCGACTCTGCTGGCTGTCACGCAGGCAGGCAAAATAGATGCCCGTGGGGACGGCAGAACCCCTGTCGTCATTCAGGTCCCAGGTAACCACATGAGACCCCGGCATCCTCGTTTCGTTAACGAGAGTCCTCACAGCTCGACCGCGCACGTCAAAGATCTCAAGTACCACAAGGTCCTGCGAGGATGTATGGAAAGTCAGAACGATCTGGCCCCCGCCCGTGTGCCTTCGGCTGCTTGGGCCGAACCCGATGCCGTCGCCGCTTACATCAAAGCTCTCCCCCTCCACAACAATACAATCCCGGCCTGATACCGGCTCTCCGCCGGCGAGATTCCCATTAATGACGAGAGTTACCGCCTGATGTTCCAGGCCTGCCAATTCGAGAACCGATGCCACATCCGGTATCGGGAGCCTGATCTTCAGATCCTCAAAACCATCCGCACCGAGTTTGTGACAGCCGCACAGATTGTCTGTGAATGGTGTGGCCGCGTCTTCGTAGATCCATCCGGAGGGGGCAAGGCTGGCTGTCAAGCCTTCGCGGGAGAGACGAAGCGTGGGGACATCAATATCCCGGACGCTACGATCGGCCTCACCCAGTATGGTCACAAGGAGCATGAGCGGACTATCCAGTACCAACCGATTGGGGCACATTCTGGGCCTGATGTCTACGTAGACGGGGATCTCAACTCCGCATACGTCGGTATCCTCCCGAGCATCCGTTGGCCCCATCTCGTTGCAGAAGACGGTGCACGTGTCTGTAAGTGTGATCTCTGCCGGTGCTGATAGATCTATCTCAACCAGCAGCCCGACGGATCCCGAGGCATCGGCGTCGAGTGTTCCGATATCCCAGGTGATATCATGAGCAACGGGATCGTATGCCCCCCCGCCGGTTGCGGCCAAGAACTGCATCTCAGCGGGCAAGCGGTCTGCGAGGGTGACGCCGGTTGCCGGCAGAGGATTGGTGTTCCTGTACGACAGGGTGAATGCAACTGTACTGCCCGGGTCGGTGCATATACCCACGTCATCCTGCTTGTCCAGTACAAGCGGTCTACAGACACCATCGGCTACTCCCACGCACTCGATGTCGTCACAGCTGCTCCCTGTTGCGATGGTGCACGTGCTCAAACCACAAGAGTCAGGCTGAAACCGGACTGTCAATGCCACAGAATCACCCGGTGGCAGCCAGTAGCTTCCACCACCTGCCTGAATGCTGTACTCGTCGCAAGTCGCGCTGATGAAGCCCGTGAGTGTATCCAAGCCGACGCTCTTCAGGGTCACCCCAAGATCACGATGCTCCCCTGTCAGTATAGTCTCGAAGTCCAGGTTGGCGGGACATACCTTACAAGCGGGTGGCTTCACACTTATGCCGGTGCATGTCAGCTGGTCGCAGCCTTGTCCCGTTGATATCTCGCATGTGTGAGTCCCTGCCGATTGTGGCTCAAAGCGGACTGTGACGGTTACCGTTTCACCCGCGCCAAGGTTGTATGGTCCCGCCCCTGCCAGGATGCTGTAATGACCACAAGTCTCCGCCACATGGCCGGTGAGAGTGCCCCCTCCGGCATTCAAGATCACAAATGACGTATCAACTGGCGGCTCACCCAGTGTGACTGTCCCAAAATCCAGCATTGCAGGCGTAACCAGACACAGCGGCAGGGGCTCCCCGATCCCTGTGCACAAGACTGCTGGGCAGTCTACTCCCGCGGCCACTGAGCAAGGATACTCACCCGGTACCGTGGGGGCAAACCGGACCGTCACGACCACCGAATCATCAGGTTCTAGATTATACGGCCCTGCCCCTGATTCAATACTGTAGGGCGCGCATGCCTCCGTGACCTCGCCGGCGAGAGCGCTGCCCCCGAGGTTCCGAATTGCGAATGTATGGTCCGAGAACTCACCGATGAACACTGTACCGAAGTCCAGACTGGTCGGCGCGAGCATGCATACAGGCGGGGGAGCGCCGATGCCCACGCATACTACATCGGCACAGCTGACGTCGGTGTCTATGACGCACTCATGGGGACCTGAGAGCTCCGGCTCAAATCGAATCGTCACCACCACTGAATCATCACCCACCAAGGCATACAACCCGCTACCCGAAGTGATAGTGAATCCCGCACAATCCTCGCCGATTTCACCTCGCAAGAGGCCGCCCCCGGTGTTTCTGACCGTGAACGTTTGTTCCGCGGCATATCCTACGCCGACAATGCCGAAATCCAGGGTCGCTGGCCGTACCTCACAGGCCGGCGGTGGTTCCTGGCACGGATTTTCACCTTCGCTCCCGCCAATGCCGCAGCAGAAGGCTTGAATCGGGGCATCGTTCCCTGAGGAGCAGTCGCCAATGTTGACTGTGATCGCTCCGGGACGAGGGATTATGCACACCTGCCCCTGGTCGCTTATCCATCCCCAGCCCGGGATCGCAATAGGCCCTGGCTGGCAAGTGGCCCAGGCGTGAGCCACCCAGTCACCGGGTGCCACAATGCTCCCTATGGTAAGATCGCTACAGCTTGTGAAAACGCAACTCCCAGAGCCTGGCCAGGTTATCCCGTAGTCGAATCCCTGGTATTCAACGAGGTCGAAGAATAGGGGGAAAAAGTTCACATCGGAGCTTGGCTCCGTGTAGATTATGTCCGTGCATTGACTGACCGCAGGAACACCATCCGCACAGGTTCTCGGTATGTGTGGCAGGACGTGAACGGCGACCTTGGCGTACTGATTAGCACCCGCAAATGCTGCCACAGCTATGGAAAGGATCCCAAGGAATACAAAGATGAATCCAGCCCGCATGATCCCTGCACCTCACGTAACATTATACCGCACGTGGTATCTGAGTCAACAGGCAATGTGAGGTGGGTGCCCGGCACCACGTTTCTGACACCTCAGGATTCCGATGCCTGCGAGTAGCACCGGGAGGTCTCTTGGTATGGTAGCGGGGGCCCGATATGAACACCAAAAGACTCATTTCCCACCCATAGATGTCATCGACATCCAGTTCGAACGCCAGGGTAGTGCGCTGGTTCCTGCAGGCGTGTAAAGCCTTACGGGACAGGCCACTACATGAGATATCCTTTCTCTTTCATTTCGGCGAG
The DNA here is from genome assembly GCA_043810925.1 of Candidatus Eiseniibacteriota bacterium. Classification (GTDB taxonomy): domain Bacteria; phylum Arandabacterota; class Arandabacteria; order Arandabacterales; family Arandabacteraceae; genus Arandabacterum. The sequence goes on along the minus strand of JBDRNT010000144.1, from coordinate 6,658 downwards.
AGGGTATGAGAATGGGTATGAGCAATGACAGGCAGACTGTGACTTCAGGGGAAGCCACGGCGAACGGGTTGGGAGGTGTGGTGGAATATGAAGACATCAGACAAGGATGGCGGTAACGCAAAGGGCAAGACACAGAGACGGCAGAAATCACCTGCGAAGCGAATACTCACCCTGATCTCGAAGGAAGATGTAACCCTCTTCCACGACGAGAAGAGGGAGGCCTATGTCAGAATTCCTATCGATGGACGCTACGAGATCTGGTCGTGCCGGAGCGAGCAGTTCAAAGACTGGCTGGCCCGATTGGCATGGACCAAGGACACAAATCCGGTAGGCTCGGAGGCTCTTAACTCCGCGCTCGGTGTGCTCAGGGCCAAGGCAAGGTTTGATGGTAAGGCCTACAGACTGGACAACAGGGTTGCAAGGGCCGATGGAGCGATCTGGTATGACCTCGGGGATTCCGAGTGGCGAGCTGTAAAGATAATCCCCGGCACCTGGGACGTAATAGAGCCCCCCCCGATCCTCTTCCGGCGCTTCTCCCACCAAAGGCCGCAGGTGGAACCGTTACGCTACAGCGGTGACCTCAAAGGTCTTCTGCATTACATCAATATCAGAGATGAAACCCAGGGCATGTTCCTTCTGGTCTGGCTCGTGAGCTGCCTCGTTCCGGATATACCGCACCCGGTTCTTGTGCTGCATGGCCCGCAGGGATCGGCGAAGACCACGGCACTCCGGATGGCTCGACGACTCATTGATCCCTCAACTACTGAGGTGCTCACGATGACTCGAGACGGGAGCGAACTCGTCCAGCAGTTCTCCCATCATTGGGCACCGTTTTTTGACAACGTGCACACGTTGCCGCAGTGGGTCAGTGATGCTATCTGTCGGGCTGTGACGGGCGACGGCTTCTCGAAGAGACGATTGTACACGGACGATGACGATGTGATCTACAGCTTCCGACGCTGCGTGGGACTCGGCGGTGTCAATGTTGCGGCCTATCAACCCGATCTGCTGGACCGGTGTCTCGTGGTCGGATTAGAGCGCATAAGTGAGAAGCAGTGCAGGCCAGAAGAAGAGTTGTGGCCTGAGTTCGAGAACGCCTTGCCCGGACTTGCCTCAGGGATGTTCACGGTCCTGGCACAGGCCATGGCGATTCGCAGCTCGATAAGATTGTCGCGCAACCCACGAATGGCTGACTTCGCGGCGTGGGGTTGCGCGATTGCGGTTGCGCTTGGGTGGACGCAGGACGCGTTCCTGTCTGCCTACGAGGACAATACCGCCCTCAGGCACATGGAGGCACTGGACAACAGTCCGGTGGCAATGTTGGTTATAGCATTCATGGAAGATCAACCAGTATGGGAGGGAGAGCCCACTGAACTGCTGACGGAACTAGAATCGGTTGCGGCGGCACGAGGTATCAGCACGGATGTGAAGCGGTGGCCGAAGGCTGCGAATGCACTGACTCGTCGCTTGAAGGAGCTTGTCCCGGATCTGGAGGCAGTTGGGATCAGATTCCAGAGAGAGCCCGGTGGCCAGCGGAGGTGCGTACGGCTATCGAGAGTCACTGCTCAGGATTCACCCCGCTCAGATGGAGACGGTAACGACGGTATTGAGACGGTATCGTCAGCAATATCGTCTCGCGTAACTGCTGGTGATACAAGGAGTTTCAGTATCGGAGACGATATTGACGGTATTTCTCCTACTGTTGAAGGCAGGAAAAAAGAAAAGGAGTATATAAGACCCGGAAGGAATACCGAGAATACCGTCAAAACCGTCTATACCGTCTCCCCTCAGTTAACTGCCTCTGATTCAAGTGGTTGCAACGGCAAGGACCGAGACGGTATTTCAGACAATATCGTCTCTACCGGTCCAATACCGTCGCGGGTAGACGATCGAATCGTCAGGGCATTGAGGCGACGCATGCTGCCAGCCAATGTGGAAGACTGGCCAGATGAATATCGAGAGCTCTTTGAAGAAAGAGCAGCGATCAGCGAGTTTGATGGTGAGCGGGGCCGGGCGTGTGCAGAGATCTTTGCGCAGCACGTGGTCGACCACATATTCGGCAAGAAGAACGGTAACGGAAATGGAGGTGATCCTAAATGTGGGGTAGACTGAGAGCCTTGCCTCCTTACTTCGGGGGCAAGCGGAAGCTGTTGGGAAGGATCTTCAAGCAGATGCCTAGACCCAGCGAGGCGCCGGTGCTGGTGGATGCCTTCCTGGGTGGAGGCTCAGTGTCGCTGTTTGGTAAGGCACGGGGTTACAGAGTTGTAGCCAACGACATTGCCTTCCGGAGCTGCCTTGTGGGTCGGGCCCTTATCGAGAACGACCATGTGACCCTGGACCCCGAGGATCTGACCCGGCTGTTCGTTGAGGATGCAGGCAACACCGGCTTCATTGAGCAGAACTTCGCAAGGTCGGTCGTAACCACGAAGCATGCCCGGTTCCTTGATAATGCGTTCGCTGTGGCTCGTAGGGTTGAAGGAGTCAAGCACTGGCTCCTGTTGCTGCTTCTTACCAAGTACGTCCTGCGGATGAGACCCATGGGCAACTTCGGAGCTAAGACAATTATCAAGCAAGCAGAGGATGAGAAGTGGGAGGAGATGAATCCCAATTACCTCAAGGACATGCTCTCACGCAACGTCGCCGGTCACCCCAGGGCTGTGGCGGAGACTTTGCGGAAGCAGATCAACGCCGGTATTTTCTCCAACGGCCGGCAAAACGAAGTGCACCAGCTAGACGTCTTTAAGTTCCTCGACCAGATGGACGGCGACATTCTGTATCTCGATCCACCGTATGCCGGCACCTCGGCCTACGAGACATCCCTGAGGGCACTGGACTGTATTCTATCGGGCAAGATGGTCAGGGATGATGCGAGTGCCTTCAGCAAGGCGGGGGCCATAGAGGTTCTGGAGAGGTTATTCGATGCCAGCCAGAAGTTCCCCCTGTGGATCGTGTCATACGGCAACGCAGCGATCGGGCTTGAGACGCTGGTGGAGCTAGTTGGCAGGTTCAAAGAGGTCGTGCACGCCGAGGAGATCGCCTATGCGCACCTGACGGGCTTAAGCAGTGAGGAGAAGCGGGGTAGTAACCGGGAGTTTCTAATAGTTGGGAGGTGATGAGGATGGGAAAGGCATTTGAACTTGAAGAGATCGAGGTTGGGAAGCTCCAACCGAACGCGTGGAATCCCAACCGCATGTCGGAGGAGATGTACTACAAACTCAAGCAGTACGTGAAGCGCGAGGGGCTGGTTGAGCCGATTGTCGTTAGATGCCTTGGTGACGGTTATCAGATTCTCGGCGGCTATCACCGGTGGAAGATTGCCAGGGACTTGGGCTATGAAACGGTCCCCTGTGCCGTGGTCGACCTCGATGATCGGAGGGCTAAAATACTCTCAGTCAACTTGAACGAAATGAAGGGGCAGAGCGTGTCGTCATTGCTCTCCGAACTCGTGCACGACCTGAGCCAAGAGTTGACGCTCGACGACCTGGAATCGCAGCTTCCATACAGCGAGGCCGAGCTCAAAGACGCCCTCGAGCTCATGAAGATCCCCGATGGACTGGAAGCCTACCTGGACGAGGAAGTAGCGAAGGCGGAGCGGGAAAGGCCCCATATTCTCTCGTTTGTGGTTGAGGACGTGGAAACGGTCGAGAAGGCCATAGAAAAGGCCTCACAGGCCAACGGTGGCCTCACAAGGGGCAAATCTCTGGTGGAGATCGCCCGGGCCTACGTGAGCGAGGTGAGCGCCAGTTGATAGAGCAAGAACACCACAGGAAGGCATTTGAGTTCTACTACGGACTTGGCGAAGGCCGGAGCTACAAGTTGGTGGCTCAAGAATTCGGGGTGTCACTGGCCACTGTCAAGGTGTGGGGCAAGAGCTTCGGCTGGAGGGATCGGGTCCGGGAAAGAGACGCCGATGCGGCAAGGGCGATGGCTGACGATAACCTCAAGAGCTCCAGTGAGAAGACAGCTCGGAACCGCAAGATCGTTGAGATGGGCCTCATCCAGGTTGCCAAGGCAATCGCGGAAGGCAAGGTCAAGCCGACCATTTCCGATCTCGATAGGCTCGTGAGGCTTGAGGAGTTCCTGAGAAGAGGTGCGACTGCCCCAGAGGGAGAAGGGTCACTGCTGGAGCAGATTAAGCGGCGGTATGCTGCTCGCCAAAAGGGCCAAGGTTACACGTAACGAGATGTGCATTCGATCCGGTTGGTTCAGGTAGGCCGACTGAACGAGGTACGACGCGGCCAGGAATGAGAGGCATCACGCGGACAAAGCCTGGAGCCAGATGCTTGCTTACTGGGCGGCCGGTTCTGCACCAAGGATTGACTTCTCACGCATCAGATGTTTCGGCCGGCGAAGGCCAATAGAAGCTTGGGGCGGGTGATCATGGGGGCCGGGTAATGCTCTGGATATGTGCGAGATGGATTGACAAGTGCTCGGAAGTGTGGTAGTTGTACAGAGTAGACTCACGGGTATTATCCGGCTCAAATGCCAGTTAACTCCAGTTATGGTGAGACCACATAAGCCATGGCTGGGGTGTATGCTTCGCACCGCGCCAATGGGGCTGCGGATTAATGTGGCAATCAAACCGGAGCTGGTTTCGCAAAGGAGGGGATGCCATGAGAATCGTTAAGATCGCTTGCTTGGTTGTGGCCGTTACTATGGTGATTGCAGGAGCACTCTGTGAGATTGTCCAGGCTGGCTATGTGCATCAAGACGCGGAGTCTGGCGTGATCGCGACCTGGCAGCGTGACGATCTGGAAGCATTTGTGATCTTGACCACCGACGGTCATCTGTGGCGCTTCTTGCGACAGGCCGAGCAATGGGAGGATGGTGGGTCCTTCACTGTTGTCCCGGTAGACAGCCTCGAATGGATCTATAGCAAGTACTTGATAACAAGAAACGGGTCGTTCTGGTACGTTGCGCCGGGAGGTGAGGAGTGGCGGGAGTCGCAACCTCCGTGGATTGCCGGAATGCCTGAGGAACCCTCTGGGGTCTTGGTTGCCCCACTACGTCAGAATTGCCCCAATCCGTTCTACCCATCGACCGCAATTCCTATCATCACTAATGAATCCATCACCGATGCTCGCATCTCGATCGTTGATGCACAAGGTCGGGTGGTTAGAACTGTCATGATCGGAGACTTGGGACCAATTCGTATGAGCGTCACGTGGGATGGGCTCGACAACGAGGGCAATCAGCTGCCGCCCGGGGTGTACTTCTATCAGCTGGTGCACACCGGAGGGGCAAGCAGGGGCATGAAGGCCGTAATCATCAAGTAGCGGCTTGGTGTGGTCAGGTCTGCTTCTGCTGATACCAGGACACTTCCGTTTCGGTTCTTTTGTCCGAGCTGATCCACGACCTGAGCCAAGAGCTGACGCTGGCAGACCTCGAATCGCAGCTCCCCTACTCTGAAGCAGAGCTTAAGGATGCGCTCGATCTCATGAAGATCCCGGATGGCCTGGAGGCTTACCTAAATGAGGAGGTTGAGAGGGCTGAGCGTGAACGGCCCCACATTCTCTCATTCGTGGTAGAGGACGTGGAAACGGTCGAGAGGGCCATGGAAGAGGCGTCACAGCGCAACGGTGGCATCACAAGGGGCAAGGCGCTCGTGGAGATCGCCCGGGTTTACGTAAGTGAGGTGACTACCCGTTGAATGAGCTGGAGCATCACAAGAAGGCATTCGAATTCTACTACGGCATTGGCGAGGGCAGGAGCTACAGCAAGGTTGCCAAAGAGTTCGGTATGTCGATCGCCGCCGTGAAGCTCTGGGGCAGGTCATTCGGCTGGAAGCGGCGAGTAGGAGAAAGAGACGGGGAGGTCGCACGGAGCATGGCAGATCAGAGCCTCAGCGACGGAGTTGAAAGGGCTGCCAGAAACCGTAAGATAGTGGAGATGGGGCTCATCAAAGTCGCACAGGCTATTGCCGAGGGTAAGGTGAAACCAACCATCACAGACCTGGACAGGCTAATCAGGCTCGAGGAGTTCTTACGCCAAGAGGACCCGGATGAACGGCCCAGGGTAATCTTTGAGTGGAGAGACGTTGACAGCAGTGGCAGGCTGAAAAACAAGGTAGGAGACACAGGCGATGCCAGCACAGCTCCCACAGAAGAAGAGGGTTGAGCTGTTCAGATAGGTTGCTCGGTCAACCCAGGTACTATCTACTATTAGGCCATATGTCCGGTGAGTGATTCTTGATCACTTCTTTCTCCTTGGCTTCGGAGCCCTCTTTGCCCTCGTTCGGCCTCTAGATGTGGCGTCGCCTTTGGAATCGACCTCACCAGAGTCTCCAGGAGCAACAATCTCTTCCTTACGCGATACCGTAGACCCTCCTTTTTCGAGGGCAGTAACCATCGGAGCCATCGTTTCCGCCGGCAAGAATCTCACGGTCCCGACCTTCTTACGGCGGTTCATAAGCCAGTCTCGATGATCCTTGCCCACCAACTCCGATTGATAATGCTCAACGATCACCAGGTACTCCGCTACCGTGCGAGGCGCTTTGCCGGTAACCTGACAGATCGTCTTGGACTTACCCCAGTTTCGTAGACACCACCAGGTCCTTGCTTGAGGCCCGCTCAAAGACCTCGGGACTGACGCCGCCGATGTGGCTATGACGACGTCTCGGATTATAGAACATCTCGATGTAATCGAACAGATCTGCCTT
>JBDRNT010000143.1:0-6746 GCA_043810925.1 Candidatus Eiseniibacteriota bacterium | reverse complement strand
ACGCACCGCGCAGTACGATTCTCGCCTGGGCCGGAGCACTTTGGCATGGATCCGGCCCTTAGCCACGTCGATCCAGGTCCGGGCCAAGCGGATCTTCAGGACTTCTTCAGGCCTCATCCTGCTATCCGGGCAGTGCCGGCTTCTCATGCGGGACGATAGAGACTGCCTCCCCCAACGGGACGACTTTCGAACTTTTCTGATGAGTGAGGAGTGTGTCAGAATGGCACGGACGGCGGAAGCGTTTACACGAGGAAGGGGTTGCGGCCCACGCAATCGCCCTGCCGGTGGGTATGGCCTCCTACTATTGCCACGGGCCTCGCGCCTTCCAGGATTTTCTGAAAGTGGTGCCTCTGGCGACTGCTTCTGCCGGGGGGCTCAGGAAGACCGATATCTGTTCAACCACCGTGCTAAACTGGGATGGCGCAAGCTCAATGGCGGTTCTTCTTAAGAATGCCTGCCATTGTGTTGCATTCGATTGATCAGCCATGAAGTCAGCCGAGAAGACCGATGAGTAATTGGAAATATCGGTATTGCGTATTTCGAAGGTGGTGGCCATGGCAGAGGCCAATGTCTCGCCGGAGAACTCGAATAGTTGAGACAGCAGCCAGATGTCGAAGAAATCCTTCATTCGACTATTGATAATGCCCAGCTTGACCATCGCCTCGAATTTCTCGGCGATCGTGCTCTCCATGCTGTAGCCGGTCAGAACCGGTGGTGGCATCTCAATGATTGTTGGATATTCAATAATCTTGGTCCCTGGCACCACTACATCACCGAAGGCAACGTCCAACTGCATACTGGTACGAGCACTGCCAAGGTGTCCCTGAAAACGGACTCTCACACCTTCATAGTCAGCATCTTCGGTGACCCGCTCTGCCTCGATCGTGTCGGGATTGAACTCGATCCCATCAGGCTCGACCTCCGTGGAGCACACATCCCGGACCGCCTCTGCAATCCCACCAATGTCATTGCCGATCTTGCCCAGGAAGTCCATGTCCCGGGTTGGCCTGGACATGGGGCCCTTCCAGACAGTGAGCATCAGTGCGCCTTTGAGTATGAACCTGTTGCCATAACCTGATTTCGAGAGCCTGTAGAGAAAGCGCTCCATAGCGTAATACTGCAGCAGCTCATTGAAGGGGTGCCCGGTTTGCCGGGACTTATTGAGCAGGCGTTGGTGCACAGAAGCTGCCATGTCCTTGACCTGGCGCTTCTTCACAGAATGGCCTCCAGATACGGGCGCATGATCTTTTCGACTCTGCAGATCTTAGCGTAACGTACCAGCTCATCCACCCTGAGAGGCTTCCGCCTACGGTAGAGCTTAAGAGCTTCCAGCGCCACATCGAGGCCTATCTTGTTACGGTGCTTGAAGCAATCCGCAAGCGTCTTCTCGGGGCTGTACACGCGCACCGGAACACTGTCAATGTTGTGGGTTTCTATCCCCTCGGTGAAAGCGAGGCCGTCAAACCAGAATATACGAACCGGAGGATGATTGAGAGCTGGGCGCCATTTTCTCCGAGATACAGCAAAGTACACAGCATGAGGGACCTGTGTTGTTACCTCATGGAAAGCGAGGGCTGAAACCAGGCAGATAACACAATTCGGCACCCGTAGTGCCACCGAAACAAGATCTGGGTTTCCAAGGGGACTAAGATCAGCAAGTCGATAGAGACCTCTGGAGAGTGTTTCAAGTACTCCCGCGTCGCGCATCGCATAGAGAGTTCGGGGGTGGATTCCCTCCCTTGTGGCCGCCCCAGTTCTAAGAGTACCGCCATACTTCCGGAAGATTCTTTCTGCCGCCTCAATTGCCTTTTCCTTCAGCATCTCACACATAGCCTCTCTGGATAAAATCCTTTACACTGACTTACATCTGTAAAGGATTTTATCCATTTGCTGAGATCCCTGTCAAGACAAATCCAATCCCCCTCAACCTCGTCGTCATCATCCTCGACGTCTATTCCGCACAGCAGAGGTGATGATGTCTTCGTGGCTGCTGGGGCATCTTCTTCATGACGAGAAAGATAACACGCGGTGTGACAGCCATCCGCACACCTCCCCCAACGGGACGACTTTCGCAACCTTCTCTTGAGTGAGGAGTGCCTGCGCCTGGCCCAGATGGCCCGTAACCTGGCTGGCGCCATAGTTTGACTGATTGGGCCGAAAAACTCTTGACATGATGGTGGGATTGATCGATACTTGTATATGATCGATCCGGTCGATCATGACTATTTGGCGATCTAGCCCGGCAGGAGGTGCTCATATGAGGTATGGGAGGGTACTCCAGACGGCCCTTGAGCGACTTCGAGCGTTGCCACCCATAAATAGTGTCAAGCAGGTCTCTGGCGCTGCGGGCCGGCCATGTCGCGATATCGATGCAGTGGTCGAAGTTGGAACCGACCAAGGTGTATTGGTGTTTGAGCTTGAGGTAAAACCCGTGCTGAAACGTCCGATACCACAGCATCTGTCCCTGCTGAGAAGGCAGGCCTGCAGGCACTTCCTGCTGGTGTCCGAATACGTTAATGCCTCCATCTCTCAGTCACTGAAAGAGGAAGAGATAAACTTCATTGATAGCCAAGGCAACGCCTACATCAACGTGCCGGGGTTCATATACATCGATGTCAGAGCTGGTAAACCTGGTGTGCAGAGCGAAAAGCAGCGTACGGCACTTTTTCAACCGAAGGGGTTACAGCTACTCTTCATTCTATTGACAGATAGATCTGCTGTTAGCCAGACAACTCGTGTCCTGAGGGCCAGAGCCGGGATCTCGCTGGAAAGAACCGTCTCCTCGATGAAGGAGCTGAGGGAGAAAGGTTTCATCCACGAGATCGCAAAGAGAGAATATCAGTTGGCAAACAGGAAGACTCTGCTTGAGCAGTGGTTGGCCAACTACGGCGATCACCTGAGACCCAGCCTTGTGTTGGGGGCCTTCCGAAGTCCTCGATCCGTTGAGCCGCAGATTCCGGAGATAATGATGCGTTTACTCCCGAATCACCAGGGTTCGTATGCAATCGGAGGAAGCCTTGGCGCATATCTGCTTACAAGATACTATCGAGGTTGGACTAGTGAGATCTTCGTCCTGCCGGAGCGCACCAACGAGGTGAGGCGCGAATTGAAGCTCATTCCCGGTAGGGACACTAACGTCACGTTGCTCCATTTGTTCTCACCTGAGGTAGTCTACCACACCGACCGGATGTTATGTTCAGTTGCCCATCCTCTGCTTCTTTACGCGGAGCTGCTCTACCATGGTGGAGAAAGGGAGAGAGAAGCGGCACGAGTGATTTATGAAGAGTTCCTGAAGAAAGAGTACGATGAAGCTTGAGGCCGAGGTCGAACAGGCGATACGGATGCTCTCTGAATGCCTCCGGAGAAACAAGATCCGCTTCGTGCTGATAGGTGCACGAGTGGCCGAGATCATGATCGATGTCACGGACGCCGATGGCATGGGTTACGGTTTTAGAGGGACTGCGGATGTGGATTTCGCCATACGGATAGATAGCTGGTCGGAGTATCACCGGGTCATAGAGAAGTTGATTGCCTGTGGGTTTTGCAAGAAGCCGGGCACGCCTGAGCACAGGCTCTTTCTCGGGGATCTTCCGGTTGACATCATCCCGTACGGGCAGAATTTACTCAAAGGTAACACCTTGGTCTGGCCTCGATCTCAGCACGAAATGAACATGACCGGGTTCGGTGCGCTTTTCGAACTTGCCAAAGAGGAGACCATAGGCAAAGGAATCCGTGTCCCGATTCTTCCCGTACCGGCCGCTGTGTTCTCAAAGATCCTGGCGTTTCTTGATCGAGGGTTCTCAAGAGATTTGGCAGACACCGCATATATGTTGGCTCACTACGAAGAGGTAAGTGTGAGCGAAAGGCGATTCGAATCCTACGTGCCAGAGGACCTACCGTACGAGGTTCGCGGTGCTCTTCTAGCAGGTCAAGATCTATGCCAACTCATCTCATCAGCTGATTCAGAGCGACTGAGACCATTCTTCGAGCGCTTGGGACATCTGCCAGATGCGGTTGTCAATGAAGGCATCCGTGCTTCTCGGATCAGCCCTACGGATTTCATGGATCTACTGAGTGCTTTCGGTGCAGGGCTGGGTTTTCCGCGCAACTAGCCCTCAACCGGCATGTCGTGTTCTTCATGGGCCTTCTGTCCCCCTTTTCCCTTCAGACCATCTCACTCCTCTTCCTCGCCCTGACTGCCATCTCAGGCACCTCCCTACGAGGTTTCTGAATAATCCGGGTTCGGTTGTGAGAGGTTGTCGCTGGGTTGTGGAAATTGGCGATCACTTCCCCTGACACGTTCCCGATGCTTCCCCAAACAGGAAGACTTTCGAACTTTTCTGATGAGTAAAGAGTGTCTCGCAATGGCACAGGTTGTAGGCAATCTGACTTGAGAATACAGTGTTGGCCGGTCTTCTAGCGCGTTGCCCCAAACTCATTGATGTCGAGAGTGAGCGCCTTGCCGTCTGTCACGACCAATCCCCCCTCTGGGCCCTCAGTGTACTTTATCTTCTCCAGATCCGTATCCGGCGGTAAGACATTGATGATGTTCCCGGGGTCCACCAGTCCGATGAGCCGGATGCGCTTGGTGCGCCGTCGAATGTACTCGCTTGCCATGCTGTCCAGAACATAGACATAGCCTTCCATGCGAGCCAGATCTCCGCTGACTTCGATTACTTCTCCAACGAAGTGGCGCCTTAGATCGTTCTCAAACAGGCGCCGCACCATGATGTGAACCTTCTCGCCCTTTTCAAGAATCATGAACTGCTCCTTTCAGGACTGCCTCCGGACCTCGGGGGTTATTTGGTCTCTGCGTAGCTGCCTTTAGCCCCTCCGTTATCCGGATAAGACCGAACCATGAATATCACAACATCATGGTGCCTACAACCACTTTATGGGGATCAGCGCGTTTCGCACGGCTCCCCACACAGAACGACTTTCGCAACTTCCTGATGAGTCAGGCGTGTGCCGAAATAGCACAGATGGTGGCTAACTTGACGTGAGGATCAAGCACGGGATTCCATGATCTGCTGAGGCCAACCGCCTATCAGCGGCGTGGTCTTCCGTGTCCGCCCAAGAGCGTGCTGGGTGGTTCTGTTTCGATCCTGCTACCAAACACTATTCAGCAAAGTACTGCCGAACCTTCGCCGCAATCTGGTGATTCGTCATCTTGTCAGCTGTTTCAAGACCTGCAATGCGTCCACCCAACTTACTCGTCTCAAGATGTTTCTTCAGTTCGCTCTTTGCCTCACCAGGACCAAATATCAGAATGGATTCCGCGTCACCAATGGACGCAATGACCGCATCGTAATAGGGGTTGAGATGCCCCGTGAACCCTCTCTGCCGTCTATTATCTGCAGGTACCTGCTGTGTCTCATAGGGTCCCTTGAGTGGTGAATCGCCAGAACGGCGGAGCTGTCTTTCAACCCCCGACATTGTGATTGTTATCTCCTCCCCTTTGTCCGTAACGGTCACAACGATAGCTTTCCTATGGTCAATCCACAGACCCACTTTGGTCTTCATCGCGTCCTCCTTTGGCACCGGCTTCACCGGACTGCCTCTCATACAGGCACTGATAACCACGCCTTATCTGACTGCCGCATCCGCATGAAACTCAGTGCTTCGCACTCTCTGATTATCACAAGCCCAAACACTTGTCAAGACGACGGCTCGCATGATGCATGTGGCGATTCAATTTTCACCAATATGTTCCGAGTGCCTCCCCAAACAGGAAGACTTTCGAACTTCTCTGATGAGCGAGGAGTGCGCCAAGATGGCAGAGATGATGGTTAATCTGGCCTGAGGATGCTGCTCGGGAGTTCTTGAGACGCTGGGGCCAACGTTGCACCTGAGCGGCGCCGACATACGCAATGCCACTCTTGCATCCCGGTACACCCCGGCACTACTCAGTTCCAGTCGGACTTCCTGCGCTTGCCGGCGTCCCCTCCAGAGGCTTGTTGGGGGCTTCCGGGGATGGTGGGCCGAACACCAGAAGCGAGGCAGATCCATGATCGTCTTGGAAGACGACGATCTCATCTACACCGTCCTTCCTGAAGTCCGCACTCCATGCCAGGCAGTAGCCGTGCAGACTGCTGGTATCCTCCCAGACGCATTGCCCGGACCCGTCGTAGATCCTGAGAGCCAGTCGATCATGGCACATACAGTAGGCTGTCAATCTATTGAGCCGGGCCTTGCCCAGCACACCGTCGGGAAGACGGACCGTGACTTCAGAAGACGGTTTCTTCCGAAGAGACTCCATCTCCTCCCAAGGCACTCTTTCTGGCGAGGCAAGCGCGGTAAGAGTGTACGTCCCGTCTGTGGATTCCAGGCTGAACCGCTGTATGCCTGCGGTACGTCCTTCGCCCCCGACAAATGAGTAGAAGGTCACAGTGTGCTGGGGGTCTCCTGGCTCTCCATAGGACAGCAGGCCATCGCTACGCTTGGGCACATCTATGACCCCACGAAGAGAGAAGAGCGATGCAGAGAAGTGCGGGGACTTGAGGTCTCTGGCAAGCAACTCCTCCCAATACGGAAGCGTCCCACTCCATCTTGCCTCCTCATCAAACACTCGCTGCCAGTCCTTGAACTCGTCCCGCGTGGTAATTGATAGCGTGCAACCATCAAGGTCGAGGTCAACTGCAAGGCAGCCCGGTATTCGGTTCCGTATGCTTGCCTCGCGTTTGGCGACTGCCTTGTCGTAATACTCAGGGACATCCTTGGTGATAGGTACGGTTTCTGGTTCCTCT
>JBDRNT010000142.1:0-5549 GCA_043810925.1 Candidatus Eiseniibacteriota bacterium | reverse complement strand
CCGCTTCAGGAGTGCCTGCTCCCCTGTAACCCGTTGGGTTATGTCTTCCATGAATCCGTGAATGCGATCTATCTCTCCATTCTCATCGAAAAGGGGAGCGGCCTTGTCTGCAATCCATTTGACCGTTCCGTCCTTCGTGATCACGCGATACTCGATATCCCCGGGGGCCTTTCCCCTTCGGAGCTCGGATATCTTCTCCCAGACATGATTCCGGTCGTCCGGATGGAGAATGCTTGTGAACAGCCCGGGATCTTTCAGAAACTCCTTGCCCTCATAGCCGGTCAGCTGCTCGATCCGGTCCGATACAAAGAAAGTGGTGCTGTGTTCATCCGGAAGAACGAAATAGACGGCCACAGGGATGTTTTGGCTCACCAAACGGTATTCCTCTTCACTTTCGGCAAGTGCGCGTTCAGCCAGCTTGCGCTGTGTAATATCACGGGTGACACACAGCACCGACCCGGGATCTCCCTCACCCGGAAGCGGAATGGCATTGACCTCGAAGTACCGTGTTTCCGCACCACCGACACGGGCCTTCACCTCCAGTCCCCTCACCTCCTTCCCTGCCCTCATTATCCGGATTGCCGTCTCAATGGTCTCACGAGTCTCACCGGCAAAGAACTCCAGCGCGTCCATCTCCCTTATCTGATCCAGCGTCTTATCGACCAGCCTGAGGAAGGCCGGGTTAGCAGCCTGGATGCGTCTCTCAGAATCAGTCACGCAGGTGGGGTCCGGATTAGCCTTGAATATTGTGCTCAGGCGCCTCTCGCTCCGCATCAACTTCTCTTCTGCCCGCTTCCGTTCCGTGATGTCCTCCCCGGAACTAAACGTCCCTGCAAACCGCCCTTTCTCATCCCTGAGGATCCTGGTGCGCCATGCGACAATCCTCTCCTCACCTCCAGTGGTGAGTAAACGGTTCTCGAAATGCTCCACTTTTCTACCCTCACCCGACATCAGCTCGCGGAAGACACCTTTGACCTCGTCCCGTGCGCTCTCAGGAAGGAAGCGATCAAACCAGATCTCACCGATTATGTCCTCTTGTTCACAGCCCAGTATCTCCCTGCCCTTTCTATTGACCAGGGTCACCCTGCCGTTTTCATCCAGCGCTAGGAGCACAACGTCCGCCATATCCAGATACATCTGCGCGCGATCCCGCTCCTCCTGCAGCGTGCGGTGAGCCGCCAGCCTGTCGGTTATGTCTCTGACGACCGCCACCAGAACCGACCTACCCTCCTGAACGAAGACGCCGGCTGAGATCTCCACCGCGAAGACGCTGCCGTCCCTTCGCCTATGCCATCGCAGTGGGATTCTCGTGAGCTCACCCGTAAGAGCCTCTTGGATAGCGGCCTTTGTGTCCTCCAATTCGGCCGTTACGTCATCCACCGTCAGGTCCAGGAATTCCGCTCTGCTATAGCCATACATGGTCTCGCATGCGGGGTTGGTCTCGATGAATCGTCTGGACTCAGCGTCAAATACCATGATCGCGTCGGTCGTCGTGGAGACAACCTTTCGGTATTTCTCTTCACTCCTTCGGAGATACTCCTCGGCCTCCCTGCGCTCTGTGATGTCGCGAAATACTTCAATCCTGTGTCGGCTGCCATCAGGGTTTTTGATCAGGGTGTCCACGAGGTCATAGACCCGTCCGGTCCTGGGACACTTCCATTCCCGTCGGGCGGTCTCGCCTTGAAACACCGTTAGTCCAGGACAGTGTGGGCAGATACCGGTCCTCTGGTTAAAATACTCGTAGCACTTTCTGCCTTGCCAGGTCCCATAACTCGACTCAATCCTGGCATTCACATAGATGATCTCGTAGTCCTCATCTACAATAAGGATGCCATCCTCCATGGCTCCCAGTACATTGAGAAGGTTATTGCGCTCATTCCTAACGGCTGCCTGAGTACGTTTGTGCTCGGTGATATCCATCTGTGTTGACAGGCTATGAACCGGCTTCCCGTTCTGATCGACAATCGTCTCCACGTTGAGAAGAACATCCAGGACCTTGCCCTGCTTGGTTATGATCTGCATCTCCTCATTTCTGAGTTTGCCCTCTCGCTTCCACTTGCTCAGGAGCTCCTTCGCCTTTTCTCTTGAGGACGGGGCGTAGATCGTATCAGTCACCAGCTTTCCGAGCAGTTCGTCCTTGCTGGCATAACCCAGAAGACTCAGCACCATGCTATTGCAGTCAGCGATCCTCCCGTCGAAATCCACGTTATACGCGAAAAGTGGCAGACTCTCGAAGTACTGGCTCAGTTTGTCCGTCTCCGCTTTCAGCCGGCCCCGAGCCTGCACCAGCGGGGTGATGTCCCGGATCACCACCACTGCGCTTTCGACCTCACCGTTATCACTGATAGCGCCGATGTTTGCCGAGCATGAAAGTTCACGTCCCTGAGGATCTGTTGCCTCGAACTCAATGACCTCTGCCACCCCCGACTCCCACACTCTCTCAAGAGCCGACTTTAGAGTCTTCCTGAAGTCGTCTGCCATCCAGTCGAAGACCGAGGTCCCTACAACCTCGCTCTGCGTCACACCTTCATATGCCCGGCTGGTGATAAGAATCTTGCCATCGCGGTCAACCTGAAGGATACGGTCCGGGCTGTTCTCAACAAGGAATCGGAATCTCACGTCCGATTCGCGCAACTCCTGTTCCATTCGCACCCTGTCAGTTAGGTCACTCATAATACAGTGAGACCGCACGAATCTACCCGCGTCGTCATACGCCACGACGCCGTCATATGCCGCGCGTACCAGTGATCCATTCTTCTTCAAGATCCAGAACTCAGAGCCGTGGATCTCCCCATCCGCCTTGAAACGCTGAAACCTCGGCCAGAAGTGGTCTTTGCTCTGAGGCCCAAGGAGATCACTGAACCGCCTGCCGAGTACCTCCTCGCGTGAATACCCGAGCATGTCAACCCAGGCCTGGTTGACATCAATGAGTTGACCATCATTATCCAGAGACTGGTAGGGCGTTGGAAGTGCATCAATGGTGATGCCTACGCCGTGATCCGGGCGGGAGGATCTCTTGGTGTTGCTTAGGCTAGTGACATTCGCTTCCAGCTCCGAGACCCTTCTTCGCGTCTCGGCCAGTTCCTCCATCAATTGTTTCTTGGTCTTCTGTTTCGCCCCCATGTCCGTCCTCCAGAGTGATCTATGTATGGGCGCATGGCCGGCGGCGAGGCTCCCCGATTGGAAGTCGGTCCGCCGGTTGACTGCTTGACTCGAAGCATCCCTTCACAACACAACCACCCGAGCTGAAGGTTACCATACAGGTGAAACAGACGGCCGTGTCTGGCACGGCATCTACATGACATGAGAAGGATATCACTCCATGGCCGTTTGTCAAGCAGGGTGGGACGGGAGAACCGCAAGCCAGTGTGAGGCTGCCGGCAAACAGAGAGGGGCAGTACCCGGGTCGAAACCCGGCCCTGCCCCTCTCACAAGACTCGCATACACTACAAGGAGGCGCTGCGAATCATGAAGCGTCTGTAATAGTCATTAGGACCCTTGAGAATCCGCTCTCGGGAGCATACACGCCCTCGTCGCCGGACCCCAACCTGTATTCGAGCTTAACGCCCTGGGCGGCACCCGTACCGGTCGCGCAGCTTCCGACCGTAGAGAGAATCCGCTTCGCGTCAGGGGATAGAGTTATTCTCTCACCGATTACCAGCCCTTGTTCAGAGGCTAGGCCTGTGGCCTCCAATACCACCGAGCACCCAGCAGGCTGTGCGCCGGCCATATCAAACGCGGCCGTTACGATGTGTGCATCCCCCGCAGAGGCCAGCACACTGAATCTGGAATACACGACCGCCTCAGGCGCACGAAGTTCGAATTCGCCAGTATGAGACTGCTCGGCCGCGTTCAGGAAGATATGGTCCTGCTCCGTATCGACGACGCAGGCTTCTCTGACGCGCATGCGCACGGCCTGAGTTGCGCTGTCCGAGCAAAGGCCCATATGCGCGAATACCAGCAGAACAGAAACTGCAAAGAGGATAGATTTCAACATCACTCTTACGGCCTCCTTCAATTCTGACCCGCTAGCCCCGTCGTCGATCTGTCTAAGAGTGTAGCATAGCATGAATCGTGAATCAACTGATTTCGGATGACACTGCTGTCGATCGCGAACATGCCTCCAGCGGGAAGGTTGACTTTCTTGAACTTCTTCAGGCACTTCCCTACAAAGGTCGATGGATTCCTGCTGGATTCAGCCTTGATGATCGGGCAGTTTATTCCAGCGGCTCAAGTATGATCGCCTGGCCGCCGCCCCTTGCGAGCTCCACTTTGAGGGTGGTCTCGCATCCGACCTGCCGCTCGCGGATATCATACGCCGTGGGATTCTCTTCGAAGTCGCTCCCGGGGCCGTCGGCATATATGATGGCCCGGTATCTCGTATCCCGATCGAGGAAGGAAAGCGCAAGGTCGAGAGTGCGCGCGTTCTCATCCGTTACGCACCCGACATACCAGCTGCGGCCGTTGCGCCGGGCGATGGCAACATAGTCACCGATCTCGGCATCCAGGACGAGAGTTTCATCCCAGTCCACCGGCACCTGCTTGATGAACTCAAAGGCCGGATGGCCATCATAGTTCTCGATTAAGTCGGCGGCCATCTGTAGCGGACTGTAGAGAATCACGTAAAGGGCCAGCTGGTTGGCGATGGTCGAGCGCACGCGATTGTTGGGTTTGTATCCGTTAAAGGTAAGGTCGAAGATCCCCGGGGTGTAATCGAGCGGTCCGGCAAGCATTCTCGTAAAGGGGAGGATGGTGACATGCTCGGGAGGATTCCCCTCACTCCAGGCATTGTACTCGGTTCCCCTGGCCCCTTCGCGGGTCATCATGTTGGGATAGGTGCGGCTTATCCCGGTCGGCTTGATGGGCTCGTGCGCGTCTATCATGATGCCGTAGTGCGCCGCCTTCTCCACCACCATGCGGTAGTGGTTGACCATCCACTGGCCGTGATGATACTGCCCGCGGGGAAAGATCTTGCCGGCATAGCCGGTCTTGACCGCATCGATCCCGACTTCCCTGTATAGCCTGAAGGCGAACTCGATCTGCTTGTCATAGGTCGTGACATCCCCGCCGGTCTCGTGATGGCCGATGATGCTGACCCCCTTCTCCCTGCCGTAGCGGACGACTTCCTCGAGATCGAAATCGGGATAGGGGGTTACATGATCGTAGGCGCCTTCCTGGCCCCACCTGTCCCAGCCCGTGTTCCAGCCTTCTATCAGGAGGCCTGGAATACCGTGCTTGCTCGCGAAGTCGATGTGACGCTTGGCATTCTCAGTTGTCGCCCCATGCCTCGGACCCTCGTGCCAGGTCTCCTTACCTATATGAAGTGACCACCAGATCCCGAGGTACTTCATGGGCTTGATCCAGGAGGTGTCCTCGATCACGCTCGGCTCATGGAGATTAAGAATGAGGCTGGACTCGACAAGCCCGCCCGGACGCGTAGCCACCTGGATGGTCCGCCACGGGGTCTTGAGTGGCGTCGTGCCCTTTACCCTGGAACCATCGGGCCAGGGAGCGAGGCTTGACTTGAGCGTGAGGGGCTTCTCCTTATC
>JBDRNT010000141.1:0-2496 GCA_043810925.1 Candidatus Eiseniibacteriota bacterium | reverse complement strand
GTTGTCTCCGGAAGTATGATATCGGTAGGGTACGATCCGCGGCAAATAGCGGGAATGTTGCAGCTCAAGCCACGTGATTCCGAGTCCACTGTCGACAAGAGCGCTGTAACGCCGCTCGGCGATAAGCTACTACCCCAAGAGTCATAACGCACGGTGCATCTCTCAAGGTACTTCCTCCTTGACTAGCCCATGTTTGACATTTTGAGGTCTAATTTTCGGGATTCGAGATTGTAAGTTGTTGTCTATCAATAGGGGGAATGTTTCCGTGCGGGAAAACGTAGTGACAGAGACAGAGGGTGTTGCTGAACGTTTTTTGTTGACATCAGCATATATTCAGGATACCTTCCGCAATGACAGGAGGTGTCGATGTTTTTGCGTACTGTTAAGGCAACCTCAGGCGGTGAAACACGCGAATACCTGCGCCTTGTTGAGACCTACCGCGAGGGTGGGAAGATCAAACAACGTGTCATTCAAACCCTCGGACGCAAGGATCAGTTGATCCCTCAGCTCGATACTCTGATCAAACTGCTCGCACCCGAACGTCTGAAAGATCGGCAGGCGATGGACGACCTGACTGCACGCAGCGCCCTGACCTGGGGACCTGTAATTGTAGCTCGTCATCTCTGGGATCAGTTGGGACTTGGCACTATCGTACGACGTTGCTGCCCCAGCCGCAACGGCCGTGAGCTTGCTGATCGGGTCTTCGTTCTGACAGCATCTCGTTTCTGCTCCCCCTCAAGCGAGCATGGTTTGGCCTGGTGGTTGGATGAATCGTATGTTACCGACAGTCTCGGTCGGCGATATGCGCCGGTTTGGAAGAAATCGGGTCGTGTTCAGGTTGATTCCCGGCAGTTGGCTCGGTGGTACCGGACACTCGATGCGCTGATTGCCGGCAAGGATCAGATAGAGCGGGAGGTGTATCTTCTTCTTCGTGATCTGTTCTCGTTGAAGGTCGATCTGGTCTTTTACGATCTGACGTCGACTTACTTTGAGGGTCACGGTCCAGAGCCTTTGGCCTGTCATGGTTACTCGCGAGATCATAGACCACGAGATCGTCAGGTTCAGGTTGGTGTTGTGATGGCAGGTGGCTGGCCGATTGCGCACCATGTATTTGATGGCAGGATCAAGGATCACCAAACTGTCGCGCAAGTGGTAAGGGATCTTCGTGATCGCTTTGATATTGGCAGGATTGTGTTCGTTGGGGATCGCGGTATGGTGAGCCGCGACACGATAGACTGGCTGAAGGAGGAGGGAGTTCCGTACATCGTTGGATTGCGTCGTCGTCGGAACCGGCGTGTTGATGAGTATCTGAAAGCAACCAAGTCAATGGAGCCGACATGCGCGGGCGATCTTGAGGTGTATGAGGTTGACGGTGAGGATGGGGAACGTGTTGTGATCGTGAGGAGTTCAGAGCGGCTCGATTACGAGCGTGGTATGCGTCGGAAGGTGATGAAACGAGTCTGGCCGAAGCTTAAGGCTTTGCAAGAGCGAGTTCATAGTGGTCGGCTGCGAGATCGTGGGAAGATCGGTGCGGCGGCTCAGCGGATAGTCTCGGAGAGTCACAGTCATCGGTACTTCAGTTGGAGCATCGGCGATGGGGGTCAACTTTCGGTGAGGGTGGATCGCGAGAAGCTACGCCGGGAGATGCGGCTGGAGGGCACCTATGTTATCGCGACTGACCATAAGCATCTCTTGCCGCTTGAGGTTGTACAGGCATATAAGGAACTGGCGGGAGTGGAGCGGGCATTTCGGGAGAGCAAGGACTTCCTTCAGTTGCGACCGATCTATCATCGTAGCGAGTCACGGGTGCGGGCACACATCTTTGTGGTTGCGTTATCTTTTCTACTCTACCGGGCATTGGAGAACGGTTTGGCAAAGGCTGGCGTGGCGTTGAGTGTCCGTCAGGCTCTTCAGGCGCTCAAGAGCGTACGGTTGGTGGAACTCGAGTCTGGGGGTAAATCACGCTGGCTGATAACCCGACCAAATTACCAGGCGCGGGCGGTTCTCAAAGCACTTGGTCTTGGAACTCTGCAACCGCCAACGGTCGTTGAGAGGCGAGCAATGTAGTGACAAACTGAGGGTGCCCTCTGTTGAAAGACAATAACTTAGAGGCCTGAAACGTCAAACATGGGCTAGTATTTTTCTAACAGAAGAAGCCTGAATACCGGATAATAAGAGAAAACACCAGGCAGAAGGCTCATGACCCGGCAGCTCGCTGAAATCTCCGCAGTCAAGCTGGCTGCAGGCGCATATCGTAAGACATCTATTAGTCTAAATACTATCGGCCCAGGTAACTATGCCGAGCTCGAAATGCTTTACGAGGCTCCGGTGGAATGGTATTACTCTCACCGAGAATCCGTATCTTCCGGACTTGGTGAATATGGCAGAGCCGTGGAATTTGAAGATGCCCTGCTGCTCTCCTCCCGTGAACTCCAACGGCACCGTGTGTGCATCGGTAATCGCTTCCTGATAGCCGAGCAATCCGATATACATTTC
>JBDRNT010000140.1:0-18852 GCA_043810925.1 Candidatus Eiseniibacteriota bacterium | reverse complement strand
GCCGCACATGGTCATCGCCGCGTTGTTGGCGTCGGTAATTGTCCCATCGAGATCCGAAAGCACGATGCTCTCGCTGGACACGCGCATCGCCGTTGACAAACGCATGATCTCCCTATCCGATTCCTGCCGGTCGGTGATGTCTTCCCCGGAACTCAATATCCCTATTGCCCGGCCACTATTGTCCTTGATGACCCTTCCGCGCCAAGCGACAATCCTCTCCTCGCCTCCAGAAGTAACTATAGCGTTCTCATGATACTCCGTATCTCCAAGTTCACACGCCAGTACCTTGTGAAAGACGTCTTTGACTTCGCTACGCAGACGCTCCGGCAGGAAGTGATCAAACCAGACCTTACCGATTATGTCGTCCTGCTCACAGCCCAACACCTCTCTGCCTTTTCTATTAATCATGATCACCCTGCCGTCCTCATCCAGCGCAAGGAGTATGACGTTTGCAATATCCAGATACATCTCCGCTCGATCCCGTTCCTCCTTCAGCACGTGGTCAGCCGCCAGCCTGTCGGTTATGTCTCTGACGATCTCCACCAGAATTGACCTACCCTCCTGAACGAACGCGCCGGCTGAGATCTCCACCGCGAAGACGCTGCCGTCCTTTCGCCTGTGATACCGGCGGGGAATCCTGACGATCTCATTCTCGATGCCGTCCCTGATAGTCGCATTGGTGGCATCAGGTTCGGCAGTCAAATCATTGAGGGTCAGGTTCTGAAACTCCTCCTTGCTGTAGCCATAAAGCGTCTCGGCTGCGGGGTTAGTCTCAAGGACTCGCCCGGTGCTGACATTGTATACCACGATAGCGTCCGTGCTGGCGGCCACGACATTCCGGTACTTCTCTTCACTTCGCGCGAGTTCCTCTTCGGTATGCTTGCGCTCTGTGATGTCCCAGAAAACCTCAATCCTGTGCCGGTTCTCATCGAGGCTACTGATCTCGGTGTCTACGAGTTCATAGTACCGTCCGTTCCTGGGGCACTTCCAATCCCGCCTGGGGACCTCGCCCTTAAACACCCCGGGGCCGGGACAATTCGTGCATACACCGCCGGCATTGTCGAAGTAATCGTGGCACTTCCTGCCTTTCCAGGGCCCGTAGATCCTGTCAATAAAAGAGTTAACATATACGATGTTGTAGCCCTCATCAACAATTACGACGCCGGCGCCCATGGCCCCAAGCACAATGAGCAGGTTGTCGCGTTCCATCCTAACGGCCATATGAGAACGCTTTCGCTCGGTAGCTTCCATCTGTGTTGAAAGGCTGTGAACCGGATCACCATTGCGGTCCAGAATAGTCACCACATTGAGAAGAACGTCGAGAACCTCGCCCTCTCTGGTTATGACCTGCAATTCCTCATTCCTCAGCCTTCCCTCTCGCTTCCACCTGGCGAAAAGCGCGCCAGCCTTCTCCCTTGAGGATGGGGCATAAATCGTGTCGATCAGCGACTTTCCTGCCAGATCGTCCCGGCTTTCATAGCCGAGAGTCTGGAGTACCGCCTCATTACAGTCGGTGATTGTTCCATTCGGGTCTATTTTATAGGCCATTATAGGCAGGCACTCGAAGTACTTCCGCAGATTGTCCGTCTCTGCCTTCAGTTGATCCCGTGACATAGTCAAGCCGGTGACGTCCCGGATCACCATCGCCGTGCTCCGCACTTCACCATTATCCTTGATGGCGACGATGCTGGCCGAGTGCGACAGGTGGTTCCCCCGAGGATCCCTTATCATACAATCAACTACCTCTCCCACCCCCGTCTCAACCACTCGTTCAAGCGCCGACCTGAGAGTCGCCTCGGAGTCGTCGAGCATCCAGTCGAAGATCGAAGTTCCAACGACATCATCCGGAGCCCCACGCCCAAGTGCCCGGTTGGCAAAGAGAATCCGGCCGTCGAGGTCCAGTTGGACGATGTAGTCCCGAATGCTCGCTACAAGGGCTTCCAGCTGCGAGACCCTCCCCTGGGTCTCGGCCAGATCCTCCACCAACTGCTTCCTGGTCTTCTGTTTCGCCATCACTTTTCTCCTCCAGAATCAACTATGCTCGCCAGCACAATCTGTTGGCCTACCGGCCGGGCACGCTCCGGCAGAGCGGTGCCCCGGATGTTCTGGAGATGATCGCTGTCGGTTGTTCGGTAGCTTCAATTCTCGACTCGCAGCATTGCTTCACAACACGCACCATCCGCCTTTAAGGTCACTACACCAGTAGTACGGATAGCCACCCCGGGCACGGCATTTGAAGACACAGCAAGGATAACAGCCTGCGGCGATTTGTCAAGCAGGCGAATTGACTCATAATAAATGTATTCGAACGGGGTTCGTTGCCTCAAAAGTAAAAAGTATTCGAAATATACCTGCGATAACCTCCTGGAATCGGTGTGATCGGATCTCAGGAGGTAGTGCAGATGGGGATGGACATGAGGACACGTAAGACGGTTGTCAAAGAGGCAGCGAAGCGCTACAGGAGGGCCAGGAAGAAGGACAAGGGTCGACTTCTTGACGAGTTCGTTGCTCTGACCGGTTACAACCGCTGCTATGGCGCTCGTGTCTTGAGGGGTGGTGAGAGGAGCCGATACCAGCCGACGGTCCGGCGGTGCCATCGACTTGGCAAGCGAGGCAGGAAGAGGAAATATGGTCCTGAGGTCCTGGGTCACTTACGCAAGATCTGGGGTATCTTAGACTTTGCCTGCGGTAAGCGCATGGTGGCCAACATGGATGAGATGATCTGTGTGCTGACCCGGTTCAAGGAGTTGGATGTCTCAGATGAGGTTCGTCATCTGCTCCTCTCCATTAGTGCCTCTACAGCCGACCGTCTGCTTGCCGGCGATCGAGGGCATCTGGAGTTGAAGGGTCGCAGTGGCACCAAGCCAGGGAGCCTCTTGAAGCACAAGATCCCGATCTGTACTTTCGCCGACTGGGACGATGCCGACGTCGGGTTTCTCCAGGTAGATCTGGTTGGCCATGAGGGTGGCAACTCACGGGGCGACTTCTGCCAGAGCCTCAGCGCAACCGATGTTGCCACTGGCTGGACAGAGATAAGGGGTCTTCGCAACAAGGCGCAGGTGTGGACATTCGAGGCCCTGAAGGATGTAAGAGCGCACCTGCCCTTCCCCCTTCTCGGCATCAACTCCGACACCGGTGGCGAGTTCATCAACGATCATCTGTTTCGTTACTGCAAGGCTGAGAAGATCACCTTCACCCGGTGCCGAGCGGGGCGCAAGAATGACAACTGCTATGTCGAGCAGAAGAACTACACGGCCGTGAGGCAGACCGTGGGCTACTTCCGCTACGATACCGACAAGGAGTTGGATCTGCTTAAGCGCATATACTCCATCTGGCGGCTATACGCCAACTTCTTCCTGCCCCAGATGAAGTTGGTCGACAAGATCAGGGAAGGAAGCAAGGTCAGGAAGCGACATGATCGACCTCAGACCCCATACGCTCGTATCCTCGCCTCCAGACAGGTCTCCAAGACGGTCAAAGCCCGACTGAGGAAGCAATATGCGACGCTCAATCCCGCCAAGTTGCGTCGAGATATGCTTAAACTACAGCAAAGCCTCCACAAGTTGGTAGCCTCCAAGAGAAGACATCAGATCACCAGCAGCAAAAGCGAGGAGAAGATGGCCCATGTCGCTACCTTCTAAAAGAAGCCTTCACACTGCTCACATACTCGTGACAACCCCAATTCTCCACCACCCGATTCAGATACATTTATTTCTGAGGCAACGAATGCCATTTCAGATACTTTTTATTTTGACGCAACAGGCAGATAAGTCGGAGGTTGAGGAGGTCGGCAGCGTAACCAGCGCATCCAGCGGCCGCGCTGCGGTGTCACGGCTCTGGCAGGGCAAGAGCCTCGCCACCTTGCTCGCCGCTGATTCACATCGTCAGGACCCTCGAGTAGAGAGTTCTCGCGCGGTCAGCCTGAGCGTGGGGGGGCACGGCGTCGGGCTATCGGGAGCGGAGCAGGTCGAGGAAGGCTTCGATCCGTACCCGGGTTCTGAGATCGATTCTGCCGGGCCGGTTGCCCTCGACGGTCAGGACGGGGACGTCGATCTCTTTTCTTAAGATGATGTCCTCCACTTGCCTGAAACAGAACGCCTGGACGTAGTGAATGACGCCGTCGATTCCTCTCCGTTTGATCTCGGTCTTGATGTCATCGAGCCGGTAGCGGATGTGATAGGGATAGGTGTAGCGAAGGTACTGGTCGATGATATCGTCACACATGTGCGGCATAGCGAATTGTCGCTGGAGTTCATTGAAGACGATCAGGCCGCCGTTGCTCTCGACGAACTCGTGTATGCCACTCATGATGGGTGGAATCCCGACATAGCCCAGGCGGAGATCGTGCGCCAGCGGACTTCGATCCCTGAGGGTGTCGATAAAGGTCTCGACCTCACGGGCAAAACCGGCGGGGTCGCCTTTCATGTCGCTACAGGACAGGTGGTAGCAGTGATTCTCAAACCCGCTTACTACTCCCTCCTGCCACGTCAGCCTGTCAATCTCTTTCACTTTCTCCCTGATCGAGTCGAGTCGACGCTTGGTTTCCAGAACGTCATCTTCGCCGACTCCGAACGCCCTGGAGAGCTTGGTGATCTGACGCACCAGGAAGTCCCTGTCCCTATCATAGGGATACATGAATGGAATGGTCTTGATGTCTTCGAACTCAAGCGTCTCCATCAGCGCGTGCGTATTGCTGCAGTCACCCTGCGTGACGGCTATCACGCTGTCCACACCGCTATCGTGGACCGCGGAGTAGATGCCCTTGATCCAGGCGCAACTTGCTTCGGGAAAGCCCTTGCGCTCCGCGCGTTCCACGAGAGAGAGATTGGAGCGATCCGCGATAAAGACGTTGTTGAGATCTATGACCGAGCACTTCGACCCGTAGAGTACCTCGATGGGTACGGTCGAAGTTATGCCAGCGCTCTGCCCACTCATCATCGTACACCGAGTATCTTGTGAAGCTGAATCGAGATCCTGACATCACGCAGCCTGGATGCCGCCGCTTCCCGAAAATCCAATATCTTCCGGGCACCGACGGCGGGCCGGGAATCAGTGAACGCGGGCTGGATGAGAACCGGCAGATGCGGATTTACGTCCTCAATCAAACCAACGGCCTCTTCAAACTCACTCGCTGTCGCTTCGGGGGTAACGACGATCTTGACTGCGCAGTCCGTGTGTCCGAGCATCTCGAGAAAGATCCTGTGCTCCCGTTTGTGGTTCACACCCTGCTGCGAAGAAGGGAGTTTGATATCCATACATACAAAGTCGATCAGGTCTCTGATTCCCTCAAGAGCACCGCCAAGCGTGCCGTTGGTTTCAAGATGCACGGTGTAGCCCCTGAGGCGCAATCTTCGCGCAAGATGACGGACCGCATCGACCTGCACGAGAGGCTCCCCGCCGGTCAGGACAACAGTCCGCTCGTCCGGAAAACCGGTGGTGATGACCGACAGGACGGTTTCACAGTCGACGGGGTTCGGCACGAGGGTCGTATCGCCGGACACGTGCACCGACGCAAAGTCGGATTCCTCCCTCGCATACCCCGTATCGCAGAAGGAGCACGCCAGGTTGCACCCGGCAAGTCTGACAAAGACAGCGGGTCTCCCCAGGTTAACACCCTCGCCCTCAACTGAGGCGAATATCTCACTGAGATTGACGGTCTGCGTGTTCAACTTACCGGCCTGACCTTCTTTGACGCATCGATGCACGAGTCGATCTCGTCTGCAAACTTCGACAGTACCTTCTCTGCAAGCGATGCGTAATCCACTCCCATATCATCAAGGCTTGCCGCTTTCACCGGGACGCCTTCCCGGGTGATATTGAGTCCCAGATGTATGAGGCCCGAGACCCCCGATACGGTAGCAACCGAAACCGAGAGTTTGCGGTCGCCCACGAAGAGATCGTCACCCCTCCGGTCCACGAGCGCCTTTCCGCAACCGGAGTTGATCAGCTCCCGAGCAGTTGCGCACAGGAGGCGCTGGGCGAATACGATGCCCGGGAGACCCACACCGAAGATCTCCACAATAAAGTGAAGCATCCGGTCACCCTCGACCGTAAGCCCGAGCTCGAAGTCTTCCAGATCAACCAGGTCCTCACCGACAACCCTGCATGAGCCCGCAAACCCCGCCACCGCATCGCCCTCCAAGCCGAAGCACTCCTTAAGCCAGTGTGACCTGAGTTCCCTTCCGGAATAATCCACCCGCTCCTCGACAAACTTCGTCTTCACGAGGCAAACCTCCCTTTGAACTCATCGAGGATCTGATTCTTACGCAAGGCGGTCTTAAGCCTCATACACGACTGACACGATCCACACATTCGCTGATCATCGGATCGTCTATAGCATGAGTAAATGAGATCCAGCGGAGCCCCGATCCTCCTTCCCAACTCGACTATCTCCTTCTTCGACATCCCGGACGTGTAGGTGACCACACGCACACCGGACCGTGTCGAGATACTCAGGACGGAATTCATGGCGTCTCTGAACGCTTCGGTGTTATCCGGAAAGACCTCGGCCTCCTCCCGGTTGATACCGATCACGACACCATCCGCACCCGATGCCTCGGCGAAAGCTCCGCCGATACTTAAGAATACGCAGTTCCGGTTGGGGACCCACGCCTCGTTTAGAAGACCCTCACCGTCCTCCGGCAACCTCTCGCCGAAGGACAGCGCTTCGCCAAGACCCGAGATCGCACCCGGCAGGAGATGCTCATACCACCTGAGATCGACAACCTGATGGGGTATGCCGTAGCGCTCCGCACAGCCTGCCGCAGCATGTTTCTCGTTGGCAAACGCGGCCTGACCGTAGTCGAACGTGAGAGCCAGGCCGACCTCACACTCGTCGATCGCACACTTTAAATTGACTACCGAGTCAAGCCCGCCGGAGAGCAGCACCACGTTCTTCAACGCCTAATCCTCAGAGTAGGTGGCACAGTTGGACGCTGACTCCCACACCTCCACCCGGGCGAGGCCGACGGCATCATCCTTGATCCGCCCGCTTATCTCACAGTAGATCCACTCGGCGATGGTCTCGGCAGTCGGGTTCTTATCCGCAAAAAAGGGAAGGTCATTGAGGACGGTGTGATCAAGGGGGCTTATTACCTCGGCCATAAGAGCTTTGAGTTTTCTGAAATCATAGGTCATCCCGGTGGGTCTGTTCTTCCCGGCCCGAAGCGCGGCTCTCACGGTCCAGTTGTGCCCGTGAAGGTTCGCGCAGTCACCCTCGTAGCCGGCTATGTAGTGGGCCGCTGAGAAAACCACCTCGGTCGAGATTTCATAGGGCATCCCGCTACGGGCTCCCCTCTTCCGGGGCCAATCCATGAAAAACGGCGCGGTTCTTGCCCGTCCGCTCCGCTTCCGCAAGAGCGCGGTCGGCTTTCTCGATCAGACCCTCTCGTGTAACCGCA
Source organism: Candidatus Eiseniibacteriota bacterium (assembly GCA_043810925.1). Classification (GTDB taxonomy): domain Bacteria; phylum Arandabacterota; class Arandabacteria; order Arandabacterales; family Arandabacteraceae; genus Arandabacterum. The sequence goes on along the minus strand of JBDRNT010000140.1, from coordinate 11,452 downwards.
TCGTCGGGACAGATCGCGCCCCCGATGCTGATCGTGATGTTCCTGTTTCCCAGTGCCGGGCAGTCCGCCGCGAAGTCGTGAGTTTCGACAACTTCTCGGAGTCGCTCGGCGGTCAGGTAGGCATGCTCACCGATCGTATCGGGCAGTATTATGCCGAACTCATCACCACCGTACCGGGACACAATATCTATCTGCCGGACCTTGTCCTCCAGCACGTGGCCGATCGCCGCCAGTACGAGGTCACCGACCGGGTGACCAAAGTCGGTGTTGACATTCTTGAAATTGTCCACATCGACCATAAGGAAACCCACCGGTTCGTTGGTCCGCTTGTAACGTTCTATTTCCCGTTCAAGCTGGTCTTCGAGAAAGCCGCGGTTATAGACGTGTGTCAGAGGGTCCCTGAAAATCAGGGTCTCCAGGTGTTCTGCATTACGTATCATGCCCGCAGCGAGCATGGCAAGAAGCGAGAGGAAACCAAGATCGTCGGCCGTGAAATGGGATTCCATCCTGCTCCATACCTCAAGCAGGCCATAGGTCTTGCCTCTCGACTTAAGCGGTACGACTACGACCGAGGAGAACAGCCCGCCGTTTGAGAAACGGCTGAGCTCTGCCGCCCGTCTCAGGTCGGGAACATGCACGCAGAAGCCTTCATCTATGACCCACCGGTCGGTCAGCGATGGGGCGAACCTCGATTCGGCCTGCGGCTGCCCGTCACCGGTCTTCTCCAGGACATTCTTAAGAGACTCATCCGTGAAGTACACGACGCTGTAATCCGCCGAGACCATATCCCTTATGGTGGCCAGCATCCTTGTGAGCACCCCGCCGAGTTCATCTTCCGACCTGCACGTAGCTATGGAAGTGAACATTGATTCGATCTTGGCGGCATCACGTTTGCGTACGAAGCCGCGCGGCAGACTCGGCAGCACTTCCGCCTTGAGTGTGGGCGGTTCCTTCAGGGAATACACGTTTCCGGACACGGGATCCCTGAACTTGATGTGTTTCTCGCCGTCCCTTTCGGATATTCCCAACCACACCAGCTCCCCCGCACGATTGAGCCCCTGCATTATCTGAAGGGTCTTCTCCCATGCAACCAGCGGATCCCCCTCCGAGACCGCATCGGCAATATCTCTCCTGAGTTCTATACCGATGCCGTCACGACCTGCAATCTGCCTGAGGAGCTTGCGCAGCCCTATTCTCTCGGTTCTCATGGCCTCACTGGATATAGCCCACAGCACGAAGTTGCTTCTCTATCTTGTCCGAGTCCTGGCTTGTCAGCCCGGTCGGTCTAACGTACCCGGGAACATCCGACTTGACGAACCGTATCGGTCTCGCCGCATCATCCGTGAAAATACCGGCAGGCACTTTCCCGTCGATCTCACGGGGAGCCGGGACGCCAAGGTAACTCAGTATAATGGCGGCGATATCGATTATTCTCGCCTCAGTCAGCTGGCCCGCCCTTACGCGATCACCGTAAAGCCCGATCGAACCCCTTCTTCTATGGAATCCTGAGAAGGCTTTGTCGGGAGCCGGCCCGCTATCCAGCAACCTGAGGTCCGGTGTCTTCTGAAGTGAGAAGAACAGATAGCCGGGCTTTTCAAGACAGATAATATCGGGAGCACTGCCGACATACGGACCGCTGTAGATATCCTCTTTGGTATAGATCGAGTCTATTATGGCTCCGCCCCTTACCGGGTCCTCCAGTGTCCGCAGACCCTCGACGAGACGGTTTCTTATGCTGAGATACCTGTCCTCTGCGTCGGGGCCGGAAACATTGATCTTGAACTTCGCCCCGAAGAAATCGGTAGGCTCCACGTTGTCGGTGCTGCCCAGCGTGCGCTGAAGGAAGTTGCGTGAGTTTACGGTGTAGTAAAGGTGTCCGAAGCCGTGATCCGACATCAGGATCAGCAGGTCCCCCTCTTCCATCCTGTTCATGAACTCGGCGAGGTAGTTATCGGCCATCACGTATGCGGCTTCGATTCTGTCGCCGTAGACCGGACCTCGTATGGGATCGTACATCGGATGGTCCTTATCCATGTACTTCCACAGGTAATGCTGGTACCTGTCGGGGAAAGTGAAGACCAGCCAGTAGAGATCCCATCCCCCCGCCTGGAACAGTTCGAGCCCCAGGTTGAGTCGCTTGGAGGCGATACCCTGCATCTTCTCAAGAAAGCGGTCTTCCCTGTTCTTGGCACAGGTGACCCTGAAGGCATCGAAATCATAGTCGCCGAGCATCTTCGCAAGCGAGTCGGGCCAGTAGTGAGACCGGGTGTCTTCCGACGCATGCGGGAAGCCTGCGATCATGATTCCGTTCAGGCTGTCGGCGGGTGAGGATAACGGGATGTTTATGATACACGACCTCCTGCCGTATTCCCCGAGCACGGCCCACACCGGAAGAAAGCCGCGGTCCAGTGATGTGTTAAATACAGGTGCGGCCGATACGTCGGAATCGGTGGTCTTTAAGAAACCATAGATCCCATGCTTACCCGGATTGACACCGGTCATGGCAGACGTCCATGCTGATGCCGATGACGGCGGCAGTACCGTCACAAGGTCCGTGAAACTGCCTTCCTTCATCAGGCGTGCGAACGTAGGCAACTTACCCTGGCTCACCCACTTGCGAACCAGAGTCGGTTCCAGACCATCGAAACCGAGCACAATCACCCTGCCGGCGGGATCCCTTGCCTCAATGGACTTCGCAACCTGTTTCTCGCTACTGCAGCCGAACCACACGCACCCGACTACAGCGAAGGTCAACAGCATCATCCTTCGCCACATGGATACACTCCTCCCTGATCGTCTTCTCAGTCAATTATAACAGAGACTCTCACCCATAGCAACCCAAACGGGCCCGCCCCGCTCTCGGTAGATCCGAGGCCGGCCAGGACACCGTAACAGAGGGTCCCACCATATGGGATGCCTGCTGGGAGCCTGCGGTTCCGCTTGCAAGGCGCGGCTACGGGCAGGATACACCGGGGCAGCCGGCATGCCGCAGGGGAAGTCACATAAGTTCCGGGAATCACACAACTTGCTTGCCCTCCTCCAAGGGCTTAATATATAATGGCGCCCGAGCGAAAGGAGGTTCCATGCGATCGTTCTGTCTGATTGCCGTATTGGCTCTGGCCGTGCCGCTCATTCCATCCGGTGGGGCCTTTTCATATGACTGCCCGTACTCACTCGAAGTGACCACGAGGGTGACCTGTACCAGCGGCAGGTCTCAGACCGCCAGAGACAACGCACGCTGCATATGCATCGATCCCGGGGGGACCACCCACATGGTGTGGGAGGATGAACGACACGGCAACTTCGAGATCTACTACGCATCGATGGTCGGAGACAGCGTCTTACCGGCTGTCAGAATCACACAGACGATGGGTGAGTCAACCCACCCCTGTGTGGCTTGTGATTCCCAGAACGTGTATGTGCTGTGGAACGAAACCACCGGGACCGTCACCGATATTCACTATGTGCGCCTTACCGGGGGCATCGTCGCTGCACGTAAGCAGATCACCAGGAGCCTTATCAACGCAACCCGGCCCGTATCCGTTGCCGGTCCCAACGGAGTCCTCCATATCGCCTGGCACGAGGGCCCTCTTAAACAGACAGCCATCTACTACGGCATAATTGTCGACGACAGCCTCCTGGTCAGGCAACCCATATGCACCGAGCATCCTGAAGCTTTTCGACCTGACATTGCCCGTGATTCACAGGGTAACATCTTGCTTACATGGTTCGAGGGACTCCTGATCAAGTCGAAGCTATGGGATGGTGCGGCGTGGGGCGAAGAGATGCTTGTCACCACAAATGAGAGCAGGCCGTGGAGACTTTCGGTCGCAGGTCTTGGTGACGGGAAGTGGGCGCTGGCATGGTTCGACAAGACAAAGACCGGTTCCGATGTACGGGTCAAGTTCTTCGATGGAAAAGAGTGGTACGGGGAGACAACGATCAACAGTGCTCAGACAGCTTACTATCCCAGCCTGATCGCGCTCGGCGGGGGGAATCTCGCGGTCGTATGGGAGAACAACATCGGCGGCGGCGAAGAGTACACGATCGAGCTCAGATGCTATAACGGTACCGACTGGAGTACGCCGATAGACATATACAGCGAAGGTGTCGCCGGCAGGTACCCCTCGCTGGCGAATGAGGACGATCGGCTGCATGCCGTGTGGTTCAGCGGCAAGGCATCCAGCAACGAGATTTACCACGGATTGCTGAGGAGAAAGCGATGAGTTCTCGAACAAGCAAGCTGATACCCATCGGTATTCTGGTGGGTGCTTTTGTCGTCAGACTGGTCTTCCTGCTGCAGATCAGGAACCTGCCCTTCTACTACAATCCTATCCTGGACTCGGACTTCTTCCATGGATGGGCCGGCTTCAAACAGCAGGCCGGCTGGCTGGACGCATCAGCGCCGTTCAGGGAACCGTTCTACACTTATGTCCTCGGGTTGATTTACTCGGTATTCCGGGAGAGCCAGACAATCGCAAGATTGGTTCAGTGCCTTATGGGAGCCTTTACGGCACTTCTGATTTACGCGACCGCCAGGAGAATCTATGGTCTTACTGCCGCCGTGTCGGCAGGAGTTATATTCGCATTGTATGGACCGGCGCTGTTTTTCTCATCTGAAATCAACGAGACGACCCTTGCGGTGTTCCTGCTTGCAGTCAGCGCCTATCTGCTCGTAAAGGCCGCAAGCACCAAGCCGTTTATCAATACCGGTCTTTCCGGCCTGTTCCTTGGAATGGCGTTCCTCACGAGGTTCTCCGTAATTGGAGCGGTTGCCGCCTGGGTGCTTCACCTGCTTTTCTCCAGGGACAGGAAGTTGAAGCGGGCCACACTGGGTCTTGCGATAGGCCTGGCGCTGCCGCTTGTGTGTTACCAGGTTTTCCTCGTAAGAGGAACCGAGCGGACGCTTCTCCCGACAAGGATCGGCTGGCAGGCGTTTCTCGGGTCGGGTGTCACGGGGGGCACCGCCAAGTTGCCGGAATACGAGATCACGCTGGGTGGAGCGCAGGGTGCCTTCAACGCTTTTGTCGCGAGCGACCGGATAGAAGGACAGCGTGACTCACAACGGTTCGCCAAGATAGAAACCGGAATCGACGTCTCGCAGGTGGAGGCCCACAAGCACTGGCGCCGGAGGGCAGTGGAGGATTTCCTTTCGGACCCGGGGCGCTATCTAACGACCTACGTGCGCAAGCTGGGCATCTTCTTCGGTCCTTCAGAGCCTCCGGCAAACATGGACCTGCGTTTCGTGTCGCGGTACTCATTCTTGCTGCGGTGGCGCATATTCTCATTCGCGGTGATCGCACCCCTCGGGCTTATAGGTCTTGCCGTGTGTGCCCGGAGACAGGCCATCTTTGCTGCCGTTGCGATCCCGCTTTTCGCGGTCGTGGTTGCTACCTGTCTTATCAGTGATGCGGAGAAGTTGATGATTGTCCCGCTGCTGTCGATCCCGGCCGGGGGGCTCGTCGGTGCCGTAGTGGCCGCTCTGAAGAAACCCAGAATCGTCAAAGCCGCCGCGTACATTATCGTCGTGGTCATTGCAGGGCTGCTGCTTTACCAGCTTCCCCGGCATGAAATGGACGAGGCACGTCAACTCGTGGTCCTTGGTGATGTATACGGCGAGGAAGCGATCTTTGAAAAGGCCGAGGAATCTTATAAGGAAGCCATCAGGCTCTCACCCGGTATGACCCGTGCATACGTCTCCCTGGCCGGACTCTATGGCAACTCGGGGCGGGCCGAACAGGGAATAGAGATGCTTACCGCTGCGATCAACAGCGGTCTTGATGACCCCAGACTACGCATCGAGAAGGCTTCGCTCCTGACTATGGCCGCCAGACCGGATGAGGCGCTGAGCGAGCTCGAAGGGCTCGAGAACTCGCATCCCTACGAGCCGCGACTGCACCAGCTCAAGGGTCTCGACCTGCTTGCCCGCGGAGAGATTGAAAGCGCCATCAGCGAGCTCAAGAGTGAGATCGATTATGTCGGCGGCGGGTTCATAACGTACTCGGCCCTGGGCAGGGCGAACCTCGACCTCGGCAATTACGTTGAAGCGGGCGACTACCTGGAGCAGGCACTCGGACTCAATCCCTATAGCACCAATGTTGCCATGGAGCTGGCAGACTCCTATACGGGGCTCGGCCAGCACTACAAGGCATGTGATGTTCTCTCAAGAGTCCTGGGCGTCGATCCGGGAAACATACCTCTGCGATTCAAACTGGCAAACTGCTGCTACCGCGCAGGCAGCATGGATGACGCCTTGAAGCATTTCAAGGAGCTGAACAAGTTCGATCCCGGAAACTCCGATGTCGTGCTCAACATCGGGACGGTATACGCCGAGATGGATAGCCTTGACAGGGCTGTTGAGATGTGGCAAAGAGCTCTTGCGCTCGACCCTGATAACCAGATGGCGAAGGAAAACCTCAGAACGGCCAGAGAGGGGCATGAATAATACACTGGCTGTGGTCCTGGCCGGCGGAGCAAGCGGCGAGCTTCCGGTCCTGACCGCTCACAGATCAAAGGCGGCCCTCCCCTATGGGGGCAAATTTCGTGTAATCGATTTCTGTCTTTCCAACTGCACCAACTCCGGCATCTACAACGTGGCCATTCTCGCCCAGTACAACCCGGCTTCACTGATAGCCCACATCGGCAACGGGAAGCCGTGGGATCTGAACAGCCGCCGCGGCGAGCTCGCAATCCTCCAGCCCTTCGCCGCCAGGACCGAGTCGAACTGGTTCAGGGGCACGGCCGACGCTCTCTCGCAACACGCTGAGCTGATAAGGGATCACCCTTCCCGGAACGTTCTCGTGCTGTCGGCCGATCAAGTCTACAAGATGGACTACGGCGCGCTGATCGACTTCCACAGGAGCACCTCGGCCACCGCTACCGTAGCGGCCAAACCCTGTTCCGAGTGCACGACCAGGAGTTTCGGCGGTCTTGAGGTCGATGAGGACAATGTGGTCAGGACTTTCGTGGAGAAACCTGAAGATCAAACACTGGAGTTCTTCTCGCTTGGGATCTACGTTTTCGAGAAGCAAGGCCTGCTCGAGCGGCTTGCCGCCGTGGGTGAAGGGCACTATGACATCGTATTCGACGTCCTGATGCCCATGATCGGTGAGTCAAAGGTCGGGGCATATGTCTTTCATGACTACTGGGCGGATGTCGGATGGCTCCAGCAGTACTACGAGTCATCGATGGTGCTTCTGCGAAAAGAACCGCCGATGGCGCTAAACGATCCTGAGTGGCCGGTCTTTTCGAAGCCGGAGACGAGATCCCCGTCGCTTGTAAGAACAGGATCGCATGTGGAATCATCGCTGATTGCCAACGGGTGCTTCATCGAGGGTGAGGTCCGCGGGTCCATCCTCTTTCCCGGTGTAAGGGTCGGGCAGGGAGCCAGGATCGAGGATTCCATCGTGTTCTCCGATACGGTCATAGAAAGGGGGGCCACCGTAAAGACGTGTGTGATCGACAAGCGGGTGACCGTCGGGCGCGAGGCCGTGCTCGGCTACGGTAACCCCACCTGTCCTAATGCGCGTTACCCTGAGGTGGTCAGTTCAGGTATAACAGTTGTCGGCGCTCAAACCCGGATACCGGATGGGATCAGGGTAGGCCGCAACTGCCTGGTCGGGAGTGATCTGTCGCCGGAGATCATACCGAGCAGGGACATAGTCTGCGGCGAAACTCTATCGAGGGATGTGAAGTGGCAAAAGACCTCGTAATACTGCTTGCCGGAGGAGCGGGCAGCAGACTGCTTCTTCTGTCGGAACACAGGGCCAAACCCGCTGTTCCCTTCGGCGGCATCTATAGAATAGTGGACTTCGCCCTCTCCAACTGCGTGAACTCGGGTCTCTACCAGATCCTCGTGCTGACCCAGTACAGACCGTGGTCACTCATGAAGCATCTGGACTTCGGAAATCCCTGGCATCTCAACAGGCTTGACGGCGGGATGGTGATGCGCCAGCCTTTCGTCGGCAGCGTCGGATCCAGCTGGTACCAGGGCAACGCGGATGCCGTGCGCCAGAATCTTCATTTTATTGAAGAGAGATCACCGGAGGCCGTGTTGATTCTTGCCGGCGATCACGTGTATAAAATGGACTATAGACCCCTGCTCGATTTCCACAAGGAACGCAACGCCGATCTTACAGTCGCCGTCAAGCAAGTCAGATCGGAGGACACGGATCAATTCGGTACATGCGTGCTTGCCGATGACAAGCGGGTTGTCCACTTCGAGGAGAAATCGAAGAACCCCAGGAGCGATCTGGCGTCCATGGGCATATATGTCTTCAACAGGCAGACTCTCTTCGAGAGCCTGTTGCCCGACTCTCGCAACTCCGAGTCACCGCATGACTTCGGGCATGATATCGTGCCCAGTCTGATTAGACGCACAAGGGTGTATGGCTACGAGTTCCAGGGGTACTGGCAGGATGTGGGAACGGTCGGAACGTATTTCGAGTCCAATATGGCACTGCTTCAGCCCGACCCGCCCGTCGATCTGTCGGATCCCGGCTGGCCGGTCCTCACGAAGTTCGAAGACCTGCCGCCGGCCAGGATTCTGAGACCGAGTGTTGTGAGCGGTTCGATGATATGTGATGGTTGTACGATCGCCGGCACGGTTGAGAGCTCGATAGTCTCGCCGGGTGTCATCGTTGAGGAGGACGCAGTAGTGCGAAACTCGATTGTGCTGCCGGGTTGCAGGATCTCATCCGGGTCAAGACTCAACCTCACGATAATCGACAGAGACACATTGGTCGGCGAGAGTGCCAAGATCGGCATGGGAATCGACTTCACCCCGAACGAGGAACACCCCGACATACTTGACAAGGGAATCACGCTGGTGGGAAAGGGCAGTTACATACCGCCGGGCTCCACCATAGGCAGGAATTGTCTTGTTCGCACAACGAAAGACGCCGGGCCCTTGAAAATCGCGAGCGGCAAGACTGTCGCCGAACCGGTCAGCGCCTGACGGGCACCTTTATCTTCTGGCCGGGATAGATCCTGTCTCTGGCTTTCATCTCGTTTGCTTCCAGGACCTTATTGACTGTAGCGCCGTACTTGCCTGCTATGCTCGATATCGTCTCGCCGCGGGTCACCTCATGGTAGACCAATACGTCCCGCGGGACCTTGCCCTCGAAAATCACCAGACTCTGACCCGGGTAGATCTTGTCGCGGGATCCGAGTCCGTTCGCGTTCAAGACCTCCGTGACAGACGTTCCGTATCGCTTGGCGATCGACGATACCGTCTCGCCCCTGCAGACGGTGTGGACCTCTACCCGATCCTGGGATGCGCCACCGTTGGAGCGACGCACTTCCAGCTTCTGACCGGGGTAGATCCTGTCGCTGGAGCCAAGCCCGTTTGCCGCGAGAATGTCCTGGGTGGGAACGCCGTATCTTTCTGCGATACCGGATACGGTTTCGCCCCGGGCGACGCTGTGCACGATTGGTTTGGCCTGGGGAGCATCGTAGCCACCGATCTTGATCTTCTGGCCGGGATAGATCTTATCGCTCGAGCGTAACCCGTTCGCACTGAGCACATGCTCGATCGAAACCCCGTAGTGCTTTGATATGCTTGTGACCGTCTCCCCTCTTCTCACCACGTGTACTACTTGCTGACCCCGGGGCATCCAGCCGTCCGTTACCGGGACTTTGATGTCCTGGCCGGGATAGATCCTGTCACGGGATCCGAGCTCGTTTGCGAGAAGCACGGCCTGTGTGGATGCCCGGTAGAGTCTCGCTATAGTCGATACGGTCTCACCTTTCTTAACTCGATGGACAATCTGTCTGTTCTCAGGAAGCTTATCAAGCGCGACGATCAGTCTTTGACCGCTGTATATCAGATGGGCCGACGGCAGGTTGTTCCATTCCATAAGGTCGCGAACCTGGACCCCGTACCTGCCGGCAATACTGCTGAGTGTCTCGCCGCGACGTACGGAATGCACGCCGGGATTGTCGGGATAGCTCACATAGCCGTCGCCGGGAATCTTGAGAACCTGACCGACACCGATCCTGTGGTAGCTCTTGAGCCGGTTCGCCTTGCCTATTGCCGCAATCGTCGTGCCGTACTTATTGGCTATCCGGGACAGTGTCTCACCGCGTTTTACGGTGTGTCCGATCTCGGGAGAGGCATAGACCTTGGCGATAAGCTTATCGGGCGGTACACTCGCAAGATTACTCCGGCACAGCTCGAGTTTACCTCCGGGGATTCTCACCGCATACGACGACTTGCCGTCCGGCGCACAACCCCTTATCAGATGGGGGTTGAGTTCACTTATCACCGACGCGGGCACCTGGCACGCTTCTGCAATGATCTTAAGATCGGTCTTGGGTCCGACCTCGATCTCATCAAATGAGACCGGGCCGTCAACACCCGAATCGAATCCATACTTCTGGGGGTTCTCCATGATAAGACACGCGGCCATGAACTTGGGAACGAAGTCGCGCGTTTCGCTGGGCAACCTGAGTCTCCAGTAGTCTCTCGTGTGCCCCCGTCTTATGGCACGTTCGACACATCTTTGCCCCGAGTTATAGGCGGCAAGTGCCAGCGGCCAGGAATCCAGTGCCTGGTAGAGGTCCCTGAGATGCCGTGCGGCCGCCCGTCCGGACTGCACAGGGTCACGCCTCTCATCGACCCACCAGTCGACTCTCAGTCCGTATATCCGGCCCGTGCTCTTTATGAACTGCCACATGCCCACAGCGTGCGCCTTGGAATAGGCGTTGGGATTATACCCGCTTTCGATCATGGCCAGATTGACCATCCTCGGGGGAAGTCCCTCTTCCTTGAAAATCCGCAGCATGAGCGGGCGGTACAGACCCGACCTCTTCAGCCACTTTGCGAAACTGGCTTTGCCATCCCCGGTGAAGTAGCGAATCCACCCACGGACCTTGTCGTTCTCCAGGAGTTCCACAGACGGCAAGGGCGGTTTGCGTGGTTCGATCTCGTCAATCTCGGGCTCCACGATCACGTCACTCACCGCGACGGGGACGCGTTCAAGAAAATACCTGCACTTGTAAAGGAGAATCCTTCTCTCACTCAGTGCACTGCCATCCGAAGACCAGGCGACATCTCTGCTTAACAGCGTTATAGCGTATTCAAGATGTGCCGATGCCGAGTCGAATTCTTCTCTGACAAACAGATCCACACCCTCTTGATAAGCTGACTCCGCTTCATCGAGAAGCACTTCCACCCTACCGTCCGGCACCGGTTCAACAGGTGGTTGCTCGGGTGTAGTGGTGTACCTCGGAGCACAACTGCATATCACCAAAATGGTAGCACTGAACATCCACAGCCACACACGCCTAGGTTTCATGACATGCTCCTTGTTATCGAGGGACAGTCTAGGCAGGATTAGGCGATTCTGGCAAGCAAAATCTGGGGGTCAGGTCTTGAAATGTAGCGTCGGGTCTCCGTGCCCGGCGTATGAAGAGCCGTCGGGGGCGGAACCCCGACGCTACATTTCAAGAC
>JBDRNT010000139.1:0-3019 GCA_043810925.1 Candidatus Eiseniibacteriota bacterium | reverse complement strand
GAGATAGCACCAGGATACGACGTTATCATGTACTGGGACATTGGGGTCATTCCACCCAGGTCGTTCAAACTGGCCTATCGGGCTTTACCCGAGGGCGGGATGCTGCTGGTCGGTGGCTGTTTCGGGGACAGAGCTGAGCGGTCAGTGAATCTGTTGACGCGGAAGCTCACCATGGTCTACCCCGATCATGAGACCATCCGGGAGGCAGTTGAGAACGTCACAGCAGCTGGCTTCTCCCGCGTGAAGCGGGTTTGGATCAAGGACACGGCGCGTGTGGTTATGGGACACAAGTAGCCAGTCAGCGAGGCCTGGAAGGGCCCGACGTCCAAATCGGGCTTGAGCAAAGACCACCACGCTGAGTTCCCACTCACTGATGCGACATGCGCTTAGGGGCTGTGCGAATGATGACGGGCATAACATGCAATGCACCTGCCGCGCTGCGCGCGCAGGTGATTGCCCCGTTAGGTTCTGCAACCCATAGGATGGATCGTACCGAATTGCGATGAGACTCATGAAAGCGATCATCTGCACGAAATATGGACCGCCGGAGGTCCTTCAACTCAGAGAGATCGAGACTCCAGTACCGAGGGACGACGAAGTCCTAGTAAGAGTGCACGCAAGCACCGTGACATCCGGCGACGTGCGACTTCGGAGTTTCTCCTGGGCTCCTTGGTTCCGGCTCCCCGGACGAATCATGTATGGTTTCAGAGAACCAAGAAGGACAATACCAGGGAATGAGCTGGCCGGAGAAATCGAAGCCGCAGGCAGAGACGTCACACGATTCAGGAAGGGTGACCAGGTCTTTGGCATCATCTGGAGTACTAGCTTCGGTGGCGCTAATGCGGAGTACATCTGTCTTCCCGAGAGCGAGGTGGCAGTCAAGCCGGCCAATATGACGTATGAAGAAGCCGCCGCCGTTCCGATCGGTGGGCTGACTGCTTTGGTTCTACTCAGAAAAGGAGATATCCAGAGCGGACAGCAAGTCCTCATCTTTGGAGCTTCTGGCAGTGTCGGCACTTTTGCGGTACAGCTTGCCAAGTACTTTGGTGCAGAAGTTACCGGAGTATGCAGTACCGCGAATACGGGAATGGTCAAATCCCTTGGTGCGGATAGGGTCATTGATTACACGACCGAGGATTTTACCAAGAGCACTCAGACCTACGACGTGATCTTCGACGCGGTGATGAAGATTCCCTTTTCCCAGTGCAAAGGCTCCCTGAGGCGAGGGGGAGTATATGTTACGGTTGATTATCCCCTTCTGGAGGCACTCTGGGCCTCGATAGCAGGTAGCAGGCGGGTAGCATTTGGGATCGCAAAAAGAATCGAAGATCTGGCTTTTCTCAAGGAACTCGTAGAGGCGGGCAGGATACGGACAGTCATTGATCGATGCTATCCATTGGCGGAGACGGCTGAGGCCCACAGGTATGTTGAAAGAGGGCACAAACGGGGGAATGTCGTCATCACTATGGAATCCAATAGCAGAACCTAACCATTGGATTGAGCGGACGGGGACTGGCGTCCCCGAGTGGCGCAGCGGCCCGCCGCTCATCCATGCGTGTACGAGGTAACGGAACCATCATCTAACGACATGAAAGGAGGTCGTCACACCAGTTGCCCTTTTGGGTGTGTAGGCAGAGGGCGGGTCGGTCTGGTAACAGGCCGGTTGCACTTGCCCCGACATGGCACCGCGAAAGGCTTGGCTGAAAAGGTCGAGTCGAGACCCAGTCAGGGGTGTCAGCCGAATCCGCAGGCCGTAGCATGAAGCGAACGGTGCAGCCTCGTGAAATGAGACCGGACGGAGATCGCTGGGAGAGTCCGGTTCAGGGACAAACCCGCCGCGGGCGGGATACTCGCCGACCTTCTACGTTAATGGGGAAGGCCGATGCCGGCAGAGAAGCAAGGGGCATGGGCATCTGCCGGGGACCCGGGGTAAGGCCGATGGCATGCGGAGACAGATGATGGCTACCGGACCTGAAGCCCCACCGTTTCCATCGTACTTCGGCGGTGGTAAGCGCCTGCCAAGCCGGATGAACCCGGTGAGGGAGGCGTGAGGAGCGGAGGGGTGTCGGAGGGGTCCTGAAGTGATGACGGATGAGACAACAGAACTCATCCCGAGCGTAGGGCCCTGCTTCGATCGCGCTTGTGATGCAGAGGGGGATGCATGAGTGCCTGTGGGCTATGAACATGCAGAAAAGGTCCGAACTCTGCAGGGCAAGCTCTCCTGTGCAGCGAAACAGTCGCTGGATAGGAGGTTCGGCGCCCTCTACGATAAGATCTATCGGGAGGACGTACTGTGGACGGCCTGGCGGCGGGTGAAAGCCAACCGTGGGGCCCCGGGTGTTGACCGGCAGAGCATCCGACACATCGAGCGTGAGATCGGCGTAGGAGTGTTCCTGACGGAGTTGGGCGAAGAGCTGCGCAAGCAGCGCTATCGTCCCCTGCCCGTACGCCGCTGCTGGATCGACAAACCCGGGAAGCCCGGCGAGAAGCGCCCGCTGGGGATCCCTGTGATCCGCGATCGCGTCTGTCAGATGGCCACCAAGCTGGTGATCGAGCCGATCTTCGAGGCGAACTTCCTGCCGTGCTCGTACGGCTTTCGCCCTGGTCGTAGCGCCCATATGGCGATCGACCGGATCCGGCGCTCGATCACCTTTGAGGGCCAGACGGCCGTGATCGACGCAGACATCCGCGGCTACTTCGACAATATCCGTCAGGACATCCTCTTGCGGCTGGTCCAACGCCGGATCAGCGACCCACGGGTCGTGAAGCTGATCGGCAGTTGGCTCAGAGCGGGAGTGATGGAGGACGGCGAGTTGACGAAGCCCGACGGGCTGGGGACGCCGCAGGGCGGGGTGATCTCGCCTCTGTTGGCGAACATCTACCTGCACTCGTTCGATGTGATGTTTGCTCGGGCGCAGATCCCGGGGACGCTGGTCAGGTACGCCGATGACGTGGTGATCCTAACGCGCGGCAATGGCACGCAGGTGCTGGGGCAGGTGCGCCGGATGCTCGCCCGTTT
>JBDRNT010000138.1:0-2254 GCA_043810925.1 Candidatus Eiseniibacteriota bacterium | reverse complement strand
ATCAGATTGCGATCGGATATGCCGGCACTGACCGTGCCCCAGCTGATCCAACAGATGAATCGGCAAAACCGGGTGACCCCGGGCATCGTGCTGAACAACTCGACGGTTTACCGGTTTTTGCATGAGCAAAATCTGATGAGTCCGCAGCTGAAAAATCCTGTGGACCGGCGCAAGTTTGAAGCAGAGCTTCCAAACGATCTATGGCAAAGCGATGTCATGCACGGCCCTAAAGTCGATGCAGACGGCAGGATGCGGAAAACGTATCTGATCGCCATCATCGATGATCACAGCCGCCTGATTGTTTATGCCCGCTTTTACCTGACCGAAAACCTGGCCGCGTATCTGGATGCCTTTGAAAATGCGATTGCCGCACGCGGGCTTCCCCGAAAACTGTATGTGGATAACGGCGCAGCCTTTAGAAGCCATCACCTTGAATACATCAGCGCTTCATTGGCCATCAGCCTGATCCACGCCAAGCCCTATACCCCCGAGGGAAAGGGCTATGTTGCATACTGCACCTCTTTTGTAGTGTGAGAAGCTGTAAAGTGGGCGTTCATTTTCAACTGGGGGATACGATCTGCTAATCCAAGACCAGGATCGTCGTAGAGGTATTTTCCTTTCTTGTATTCATAAGCTGTGAGTAGACCGAGTTCGTGGCACCGACGGATCTTCCCACAACTGGTCCCAAGCCTTTCAGAAAGTTCACGAGCCAAGAGCTTTCTCTGCTTCCGAAGTCGCATCCAGCGATTCGGTAAGCGATAGGCGATGCGGATGCGCGTAACGTGTTCCGGTGTGAATGACTGACCGGTTCCACTCTTCATACCACGTCCTGCCAGGATGTCGGCAATTTTAAACTCCGGATGATCGTCAAGGAGTTCATCAATGGCTTTGACAACCTCCGGTGGGGTTCGTCTTTGCTCACATGCGGGCTGAGGCAACGGCAAGTTCAACGTCCTGCAGGTTCCGCCCTTGAAGCGGATATGGCAGGTCAGTTGTTTACCTTTGAGGATGGTCACATCTTCGATCAGCAGACGCACGATCCTCTTGCGCTCGCGGTTGGGCAATGAGTCGTTTTGCCAGATGGCGGCGAAGTCACTGACCAGTGCCTTCAGTGCCGTGGTATGCTCTTGGTTTAGTATTGCGACATCGCGTTGTCTGGCTGCTTCATAGACACTCTGAGCTTCATCAAGAGCACGGAGTTTGTCGTTCCATTCAGCTTCAAGAACTTGGGCGACATACCGTTTGTCGGGATCGACTTTCGAATATCGTCGACGGGCCAGATCCGCTTCGTAACGACACCGTTCAACCTGTCTGTAGCGCAAGCGGTCGGCTTCGTCAATACGGGTCTGTAGTTCTCGCTGAACAGCTACGGCGACATCTACATTCTCGCTGTTCACCATGCCCACAAGCAGCAAGCCGATCGCCTGATCGATAGCGGTACCGGGTACTCGTTGACAGTCATTGGACCGGCCGTGCTCTATCTTGTCGCGTTGACATACATACTGCGGTGCCAGCTGCCCGCGACGCTGATGATAACGTAACGTCATGGGTTTGCCGCATCGCCCACACAGAATGATTCCCTGAACCAGAGCGGGTCCCTCACGGGGCGGGGACTGTCGATCACTGCTGTAGGCTTGAGCATTCCCTGTCAGGATCCGCTGGTTGGATCGGTACTCCTCCCAACTGATGTAGCCTTTATGCACATCTTGAATCAGACAAGTCCATTTCTCCTCGGGTTGTTTATAATAACGCACGGTACCATCTGGGCCACGGCGGGTTCGCGTACGACCATAGGCGAACGCTCCGGCATAGCGGGGATTGTGGAGGATACGCAACGCTTGGCTGTGAGTAAGGTCGCCCCAAATAATGCGGCTGGATTTTGGGCCCGTGCGGCTGTAGTGAGGCATCTGAATATTTTCGCGGCGAAACTCCTTTACGACCGCCGATGCGGAACGTAAGCGTCTGAAGGTCATAAAAAACTTTTTCAACGTCTCGCGCACTTGGGTATCGGCACTCAGGACAACCCGATCAAGCTCATCGTAGGCCAGTCCGACCGGCAGGGGGATCTTCAGCTCCCCTCGCAGCGCTTTGTTCAGAATGCCCTGCTGTAAACGGCTTTTAAGGACATGTAATTCGGCCTCGCTCATCGCACCTTTCAACCCCAGCAACAAACGGTCATTGAAAGCGCTCGGATCGTACAGACCGTCCTGGTCAAGAATCAGTGTGTCGGTGAAGGCACACAACTGGAGCAGCC
>JBDRNT010000137.1:0-2211 GCA_043810925.1 Candidatus Eiseniibacteriota bacterium | reverse complement strand
TAATACAACCACATGTAGCCACTCGGTCAATTCACCACCGCGGGGTCAGTTCCCTTTTGTTTAATCCACAATTGGGTACCTGACCCCACCTTTGTGAATTCGTTTGACAGGGGGGAGGAGCTCAAGTATCTTGAGGCTGTTATGGACGCTAAGACGCAGGGAGAAAAGAAAGTTGATGACCAGCTGCTGGAGCTGGCCGGGCTCAACCAGCATATGCACCCGTGCGAGCAGTGCAAGTGCTGTTCGTGTCAGCACGTCTGTACCAGGTGCCGGGCCAATTGCTCTCCCACCGATGCGTACTTCATACCAGTTGTTGGCTGCCCGGACTTTGCCGACATGCAGGAGACCGAGCCCGTCAGGTACTTGTACAGGAGCGGCTATGTTCCTGAGTACCGGCTGAGGCTTCCGGGTTCGAGATAAGCACCCCCTCGGGTGATACGATGAGCGCAAAGACACTCAAGGTCAGGATTCGAAGGCATCCGCATGGGAGAGACCTGCCACTTCCCAGGGCGGCAAGCCGTGGATCGTCGGGACTGGATCTCCTGGCCGCCGTTGATGGCAGTCTCGACATAGCGTCAGGCACGACCGCGCTCGTCCCCACGGGCATCTCCGTGGAAGTGCCCGAAGGCCACGAGGCCCAGGTCAGGCCACGCTCAGGTCTGGCGCTTAAGCACGGCATAACGGTGCTTAACACGCCCGGGACCATCGACTCGGATTACCGGGGAGAGGTCGGCGTGATCCTCATAAATCACGGTAAGGAGACCTTCACCGTCAAGCGCGGCGACCGGATAGCCCAGCTCGTCTTCTCTGCGGTCTGTGACGCGGTGCTTGAGGAATCCGAAGAGCTGGGGGATACCACGAGGGGAGATGGCGGTTTCGGCCACACTGGAATGTAGGACAGACTTCAGATGATTCTCACCTACCATAAGATCGGCAGCCAGCTCGAGCTAGGCATCACCACGGTAAGCAGGCGGAGGTTCGCGGGGCACCTGAATCTCTATGCCGAGCTGGGGCTTAAGGCCGTTCTGGCGAGCGAGATCCCGGAGCGGACCCCTGACGACAGGGGCCTTGCCATCACGTTCGATGATGGCTATGAGTCGGTCTGGACTGAGGCTTTCCCCGAGATGGCGGCCAGGAGCTGGACCGGGACCGTTTTTATAGTGGTGGGCTCGGTGGGTGGAAGTAACTCCTGGGACGTAAGGCTCTCACCCAGGCGTTTCAAGCATCTCTCGTGGGCCCAGATCGAAGGTCTCTCAGGGGCCGGTTTCGAGATCGGGTCTCACACGCTCTCGCATCGGGATCTCACCCGGCTGGGCGAAGAGTCACTCAGGCAGGAGCTCAGGGACTCAAAGCGCATTATTGAGGACCATCTGAATAAGCCAGTGACCTCGATATCTTACCCCTTCGGCAGTTTTTCCCGGAAGGTGGTGGATGAGGGGATTGCCGCTGGGTATACGTGTGGATTCACCAGCTCTCCTAATGATGGTTCCGACAGGATGGCGATGGGCCGTCTCAGCGTGTACCCCATAGACAGCCGGTCATCGCTTGAAAGAAAGCTCCGACTGCGGCCGGGTTACAGGCTGGAGTGTCTCAAGAACACGGTGATTGCCAGGTTGTCTCTTGGTACCACTCTGGTCAAGAGGTAACGCCTCAGAAGGTAGCTGATCGAAAGGCAGGCGGCAGCATCTTGAAGCTCTCAAGTCTAGGTTTCAGGCTCGTCGATCTGATCTTCCTCGTCAGACCGCCGCTTCTCTGTGCTTCGAGCACTTTCTTCTTTATCGGGGCCGTGTCCGCCCGTCTGGCGTCAGGCAGAGCGTTTAGCTTTGCGATGATGCCTGAAGCCCTTCCTAACTTCCTGATATATGTCCTGGGCGTCGCCGCGGCATTTGTAGTCAACCAGGTATTCGATATTGAAAGCGATTCCATCAACAGGAAGGCCTATCTTCTCCCGTCCGGTGTCGTATCAAGAAGAACGGCCGTGACTCTCCTCATCGCCGTATGCGCGGCGTTAGTTCTCATAAGCGTGTTCAGTCAGGTGAGCGTCCGCTATCTCATATGGGTGGGGTTGGTGTTGGGCCTGGCGTATTCCGTGCCGCCACTGCGGCTCAAGGCCCGGCCCGTGCTTGACCTGGTGGCCAATGTCGCAGGTTTCGCCGTGGTAGGCTTCGCCCTCGGATGGCTGGTCTATGAGCCGTATCGGCCTGAGATGTG
>JBDRNT010000136.1:0-3331 GCA_043810925.1 Candidatus Eiseniibacteriota bacterium | reverse complement strand
AACTGGTCTCCGGTGCATGCCTGGGGGCGTTTATCGGGATCAGGTGGTAGTTGGGCCCTAGCCTGTGCAGGTGGGTATCATGATATGAAAATACCCTTGCCTGCAGCATCTTATCGGGTGAGACGGCTATGCCGGGGACTACATTCCCGGGACCGAAAGCTGCCTGCTCCACTTCGGCGAAGTAATTGGCCGGATTGCGGTTCAAGACCAGCTTCCCGATCTTGATGGGAGGGACCTCTCCGTGGGGCCAGACCTTGGTGATGTCGAAGATATCCCAGGGGAAGTTCTTGGCCTTCTCCGGGGTCAGAATCTGCATCTCGAGCGTCCATGATGGACACTCGCCCCGTTCGATGGACTTATGCAGATCGCGGGTCGCATGGTCCGGGTCTTCGCCGCAAAGGTGTTTCGATTCCTGTCTGGTCAGGTTCTTGATACCCTGATCGGTCTTGAAATGATACTGCACCCAGAAATACTCGCCCTTCTTGTTGTACCACTTGTAGGTATGGCTGCTATAGCCGTTCATATGCCGTAAGGTGGCCGGTGTTCCTCTGTCAGAGAAGAGGATCGTAACCTGATGGATGGACTCCGGTGTAAGAGACAGGAAGTCCCAGAACATGTCCGGATCAGGCAAATTGGTTGCGGGGTTTCGTTTCTGGGTGTGGATGAAGTCGGGGAACTTAAGCGGATCCCTGATAAAGAATACCGGGGTGTTGTTTCCTACGAAATCGTAATTACCCTCCTCGGTGTAGAATTTCACGGCGAAGCCACGGGGGTCCCGTGCGGCATCCGCCGAACCGCGCTCCCCACCGACGGTTGAGAAGCGTGCGAAGACCTCGGTGCTTTTGCCGACCTCAGAAAGGAACCCTGCTCTAGTGTACTTGCTCACATCCGCCGTAACCTCAAAGTAACCGTGTGCCCCGGTTCCCTTGGCATGTACGACCCGCTCCGGAATACGCTCCCGATCAAAGTGTCCCAGTTTCTCAAGCAGGTGGGCATCCTGCATCAGTACCGGCCCCCGCTCACCTGCCGTGAGACTGTTCTGGTCGTCGGCCACGGGGATCCCAAATGCTGTTGTTAGCTTCTTCCCCTTCTCCTTCTTTCCCTCTTTCTTTTGCTGCGCCATATAAGCACCTCCTTACGCTTGAGACCTTGTGACCCTACTGTGTCGCACCCTGCCCGCGCTCATCCTTCTTCGAGCACTCGGAGCATAATCCCCTGAACTCGACATGAGTTGTCTCGACCCCGCCCATGCTCTTCACCTCCTCAGGAGCTTCGAGGTTATTGAGATCCTCACTATGGATGTCTCTGGTAATACCGCACCCGGTACAGATGAAATGGTGGTGAATCGCAGTGTTCCCATCGAAGTGAACTCGCTCGCGATGAATTTCCAGGGTGGATATCAGCCCCATGTCCATGAGCATCCATAATGTGCGGTAGACTGTATCCAATGAGATTGTTGGCATGCGCTCGCGCACCCGTTGATAGATGGTCGCGGCGTCTGGATGTTCACCGGTCTGAGCTACTTCACGGAAGATCTCGATGCGTTGGTGCGTCATCTTCGCACCGGAGCGCTTGAATGCTTCCCTGAAGCGATGCATCCTGGACTCATACTCGTCGTGATCGACCTTCATGGGTGTCCTTCCCACATAAGAATGACTTGTAATTAAGACTAAATCCGGGTCAATGAGGCTGTCAAGCCCTTTTCGTCTTCAGGAAGTTGCGAAAGTCATCCCGATTGGGGAGGCATGCGGAACATGTCAGCGAAATGGGGCGGGGCGCCTACATTGCCCAGAGAATGGAACGAAGAAAGGGCCCCCGAAAGAGCCCTTTCGTGTCTGACTCACGTAACAGGTTCACTGCCACGCGATCAAGTTGAGGCGAATCTTACCAGGAACGGTCGTCACGGCCGCCACGGCCGCCACCGCCGCCGCCACGTGGTTTGTCGTTCCGAGGCTTTGCCTCGTTAACGTTAAGCGTCCGGCCCTTAAGATCGGTGCCGTTCAGCGCCTCGATCGCAGCACGAGCCTCTTCGTCCTTCGGCATCTCAACGAAACCGAAACCACGTGATCGTCCCGTGAACTTGTCCGAGATGACGCTTGCGGTTGCAACCTCACCCTTATCTGCAAAAGCCTGGCGCAGCTCATCCTCGGTAATGTCATGTGACAGATTGCCTACATAGATATTCATTCTAGTCTCCTATTTTGTCTTGAACAGTTATGTCGGATTTGGACTTGGGATTAACCGTGTGGATTACATCAGCCGCACTTATCGAATCCAGCGGACCTTCAGTTTTTCCGAGCGTAGAGCTGTTCACATTAGTCGTTCTAACAGATCTCTCCTACTTCGCACTCCTTGGTGCTTCCAGAGCAACCAGGCTCGCGCTTGATCACCTCCGCGCCTTCCAAACCTGGCAGTCAATACACCGTGCGGCTGTATTAAGTTAATTTAATCAGTTTATCGGCCTAAAGCAAGCGAAAATAAGTTCTTTCTTTGTAGCTGCGCCAGATATTTATCGTATCATCCCCGGGGCCTCACCCACGGAGCAGCAATGCCGCCATACGGCTCTTAAAGGACATGGAGTTCACAGATTCTGCGAAGATGGTACCCGTAGACCGCCAGTGCCATGGCAAGGCGAAAAGACCCGGGGCAGCGGAAAAGCGTCCACCAGAGGAGGTGCCAATAGTGAGCCCGCTCCTTGCCGACAATGCCCAGGCGGCAGATAGAACGAATGAACCCCAGTACATGTTCGAAGTCCCATGAGGCTTTCAGATCGGGTGGCTGATACTCTCGCAAGAAGGTCTTGACACGCTGATAATAGGGCTTGGGAGCGTATATGCGGCTCAGTATGTGCTTGTAGCCGTCCCTCAGTGCATCAAGGTTCATGACGGGGATAATGTTGGTCGTACCGTCTACATTGTCACCCGACATCTGATCGAGCAGCCGCCCCGCTTGCTTCAGGCGCTCGTGAAGCCGCGTGCCCGGTGGGGCTTGAAGCAGGCCAACCATCGCATTTACTATCCCGCTTTTCTGAATGAAATCAATTTGCCGCTGAAAGACCCCGGGATTATCGTTATCGAAACCCACGATGAAACCCCCGTCCACCAGGAACCCGGCCCGCTGCATACGTTTCACGTCTTCTACCAGGTTGCGGTTCATGTTCTGTTTCTTGCT
The DNA here is from genome assembly GCA_043810925.1 of Candidatus Eiseniibacteriota bacterium. Taxonomy (GTDB): domain Bacteria; phylum Arandabacterota; class Arandabacteria; order Arandabacterales; family Arandabacteraceae; genus Arandabacterum. The sequence goes on along the minus strand of JBDRNT010000136.1, from coordinate 160 downwards.
GCATTCGGCCAGGCTGTCCTCGTCCGGTGTCTCGATCCCTATAAAGACCGTACCGAAGCCTGCCTCAGCCATCATCTGCATCAGCTGCTCATCGTCAGCCAGGTTTATGGATACTTCCGTGCTGAAGGTGCAGCCCCTCTTGTCTTTCCGCCATTCGATG
>JBDRNT010000135.1:0-2537 GCA_043810925.1 Candidatus Eiseniibacteriota bacterium | reverse complement strand
GAGCGGAATTATCCACTTGCCCACCTTGATGGTCCTGCCCGCATCCTTGGTAACGGTGGTCGAAAGATACGGAAGATACGTGTCGGGTTCCCTTGCGATAAAGTCATAGATCCCGTGACCGCCCGGGTTCTTACCCGTAATGAAATTCGACCAGGCCACAGGGCTCTGGGGCGGAATGCTTGTCTCGAGCCGGGAGAAACTTCCTCGCTCCCTGAGTCTCTGGAAATTGGGAAGCCGGCCGTCCTTCATCATTTCCTCTGCAATCCTGGGGTCCATCCCGTCAAATCCTAAGACCAGGACCTTGGGTTTTTCCGCACACCAGGGCGAACCCGCCATGAAGACGCTTATGAGTATCAGTAGTAGCGTACAACCAAGTCTTCTCATCATCCGGTCTACCTCATTCTTGTCATCCACCTGACCCAATCCACCCTGTGGTTTCTATTCAATCACAGCCTTGCCGTCCATATAGGGAGGTACTCCGACCCCGAAGAGACTTAGTATCGACGGGGCCACGTCCTGTATTGACGGGCTGTCTGCCGTGATTTTCCTGTTCGATATGAGAACTGCCGGAACGCACTCCGGGTCGATGCAGTGATCCCCACTCCAGGCACGCGTGTTGTCGGTAAACACTTCGCCCGTAACCTTCCCCGTCACACCGTCCCATGAGGCGCGATGACCCGCGTTATAGCCTATAATAAGATCCGGCCCTTCCACCACGTAGGGCCCGGAGTATACATCTCTCGCATCATATGCAGTCTTTATCGCGATCTCGCCGGTCTTATCATCCTTAAGCCCGTTCAAGAGGTCCTTAAGCTCCATCACAAGATTGGGCACGTCCTCGGGTGCGACAATGCCCTTGCTTTCTCTACCCTTCACATTGACAAAGACACCACCCAGTCCGAGCGCGTACGCCTTGGTTCGCGTCCAGTCCACTCCCTCGAACCACTCCCCGCTCTCATCGCCGTTTTCTAAGAAGAGATAGCCTTCCTTCTTAAGCCAGGAGTTGAGATTGACACCGCGTCTGAAGGACTTGAATCCGTGATCGGACATGACCACGAGTGCGGTACGATCGTTGACATACGGGAGAACCCGTCCCACGATGTCATCGGCTTTCTGATAAAGCTCTTCTATCGCGTTCTTGTGAAGTTCGGTTTCCTTATCCCTGTTGGCAGGATGCTCAGGATCGATGTAGCGCCAGAGCATGTGCTGGACCCTGTCGGTGATATCAAAGACACAGACAACAGCGCCCTTTTTCACCTTGCCGAGCTCGTTAAAGAGCATCCGCTCACGCTCTTCATTTATGAGGAAGGCCTGTTCGAGGAACTGGCTCTCATCGATTATCCGTTCATTGAGCGCCCAGGTGTCTTCGGCGAGACCCAGGGTCGCAAACGGCCCGATCAGTTTGGACAGATAGACCGAGTAATAGAACGGGTGCGCAATCGGCATCGCCGGTTTTTCCGGATCGATATTGATCGGTGTCGCGTAGAGCTCCACATGGGGCGCAAGCGATTTTAGTATGAAGCGGCAGATGCCCCGGACCTTGATCCCCAGGCCCGGTGAGAACTCAAGCGTCACCCATGGTGAATGCTTACCGGGTTCGAGCCTGAAGGTCTCCTTGCCTATCGTGAGGCCGGCACCCTTGCCGTCCTCATCCGGCATGAGCTCAAAGCCCAACTTGAGTGTCGGCGAACCTTTGACCATTATGTTCTCAGGGCCCGTGAGTTCGCCCACGAAGGCGCCATTTCGGCCCTTAAGACCGTATGCGAAGCCGCCCGTGAAATTGCTGATCGCCCCCTCGTCGGTCGTGAAGTATGAGAAACTGCCCTGAGTACCTCTGAGATCGGGGACACATAGTGACGATAGCTGCACGCCTCCGAATTCATCCGGAGGAAAGGTTATGGGCACCCGAATCACAGATGAGAAGATTTCATTCTCAGAGAGCACCGTCCAGAAAGGCTTGCTCTTCCTGAGAGTCCGGTAGGACGGTTTATTAAGCGGCAGCCTGTACTTCCCCAACGGAAGCCACTTGGTCGGCGGCCTTATGTCGGCAGACGAGAGTTTCGAAAGATAGGTCGTTCGCTCGGGAGCCAGGAAGTCGAATATGTTGTGCTTGCCCGGATTGACACCTGTTGAGAACGACGACCAGGCAACGGGAGATATGGGAGGGCACGTACTCCTCATTCGTCTGAAACTCCCCCTCCCGATAAGCCCGGCAATGTTGGGCAGTTTCTGCTTGGACATCAGATCTTCAAGGATATCCGGGTCGAGGCCGTCAAAACCAACGACTATCACCCTGTCCACATCTCCCTTGATGCCCTTGCCCCTGTGCTTGATCTTCTTGATCGCAAAACGTATGGGCCAGGTGAGGAAGAATATGAAAGCAAGAAAGAAGGTCGCGAAGAGCACCAGAAACGAGGTCAGAAACGCAAAACCCGCACCTGGACCAATGTAGGCATGAGCAACCGACGGCAGCAAGATTGCGGCCGCAGCTGCTGCGGCCAGAAGTCTCACTGATGGTATCGTCCGGTTCCAGGTCT
>JBDRNT010000134.1:0-13499 GCA_043810925.1 Candidatus Eiseniibacteriota bacterium | reverse complement strand
CCCAAAGGTCGCTGGTTCAAATCCAGCCCCCGCTACCAAACTAAGCCCTTGAACTGTAACAGGTTCAGGGGCTTTTTCTTTCGAGTACGGGGCGGGGCACTCCAGCACTTCCAACAATCCTCTTAAGAGCCGAACACCGTCCGATCGAGACACTCTGCGGTCCCAGCACTGACCTCGGGCAAGCACGATTCTCGAAAAACCGAAAAGCAAACTGGCCGGATTCTTGGGGCAGATCAGAGACACGCCTGCGATTCCGAAATCAATCGCCCGCGAACGTTAGAACGATAGAACAAGTTAAGACAGCGTTGATAAGAACCTCGCCACCGGGCGAGAGAGAGGAGGTGGTCCTGATGAGATCACCGTCGATTCTGACGGGCGGCAAGTCGCTTTGCTTCCTTCTTGCTTTGGCTCTTGCTGCCGTGACTGTCATCGGCTGTGAGGAAGATGTCACAGGTCTGGAGAAAGATAAGGATGAGATCCGCGCATGTGAGCACTACGGGACGGCAGAGATGACTTTCGTTAACAAATCCAGCCACTCGACGTATGACGTTATCCTCGATGGATCGAGAATCGGCTCGATTTCTCCGGGTCATTCAATAAGTCGCACTGTGGCCGCCGGACAGCATTCCTTTCAGTTCCTCTTCTCCAACACCGGAGAAGCAGCATGTTATGAAGGACATCCCAATCTGGCGATGTGCCAGCGTCTGGAGTTTTCTTGCAGCAACGATCTCTGATCCCGGGTAGATGGAGGCGCCTTTACCGGCGCCTCTTTCACCACTATCCTCCGAAACGCGATCACCGATCCGAACCGCGCCTACTTCCAGTCGCCTGTGGCGATGAAGGCCGCCCACACATAAGGATGTGCGTTGCGACCTTCGCGCCTTAGCCGACTTATCTGATCCAGTTGAGCGCGCCTCAGCCGATCCACGATGGACTCTTCTGAAACGGCGTACATTGCACTCATCATGTCTGCTGCCGCTGCATCAGGAACCGGCCACAAAGAGCTCACGACAGTGCGCGCACCCGCCAACTCGAAAGCTCGCCGAAGCCCATAGACCCCCTCACCATGCAATATCGCACCGAGGCCGGTCTCACAAGCCGACAGGACTACCAGATCAGCTCCCCTCAGGTCTATACCGGCTATCTCATATGCGGTGAGAATCCCGTCGTCCTCCGCGTTATTGACCGTTCTTCCCACATCTCGATTCGAACCTGCAAGAAGGACTCCCGAAGCCAGTAAAGGGTTAATTGTCATGGGTTCCGGCAGAAGCCGATCTCGGCTGACTTGCTGGCCGCGTCCGCTCGGCTTCAGATAGAAACCGTGTGTTGCCAGGTGCACACATCTCTTGCCGGCCGCCAATCTCTTCACGTTTTCCTCCGTAGCCGTCGACCAGGTCAGAATATCGATGGGCTCGTCTCCTTGATTCTCCCAGAGCTGCGCAATATTCCGAATTTCCTCTGCGGTCTTCTCCAGACGCGATGCCTTCAACGCCCGGAAATCACCGAACGCCGAGCGGAGGTTCCATGCTCCGCCCGGACCTGCGTCTACTCCTGACCGGAGAGTCAGCGCCGGACCTGAACCATAGAAGTCCGGGTCACCAACTGCGAGGAGCCCCACTCCCGGAGCCTCATCTGACCGCAACCGGATGATGTCCCTGGCTGCAGAGACGTAGTGAATCGCGTGACTCTCGATGAGGAACCTCCCGTGGTCATCCACCAAGCTGGCGAAAGACACAAGATTCAGATTACCGTCCGCAGCTATGAAGAGTCTATCACCGCTTCGAAACCTGTCCTCAAGCGGGCCTATGATCGCGTCACAGAGCCCCCGTCCGATCCGGCGAAATGCTTCCATGTCCCGGCTCACCGGCATGTGGTCCGCGCGGGAAACCGCTGCCATATGTTTCCGATATTCCTCAACGAGGGAGTCAACGACCGACGCCGGCCCGATGTCACCAATGAAAGGCTGGCCGCGGCTACCTAACACGACAGTTGCGTAGTGAGGCGCAGTCACACCTGAGATGAAGTCGAGACGATCATAGCCGAAATACTCTATGAGGACTGCGTCCTCTGGAAGCAAAGACATGACTCTTTCCACAGTAACGTCCTGCCAATCCCGCCTCAACCTGAAGTCGACACTGCTCTGAGTGAGTGCGCTTTCGTAATCCTGTAGGACTGCCTGAATTGAATCTATTCTCGCCCTGGTGAGATCGGCGTCGGCGTCCCCAGAACGTTCAAACAAGAGATCGGACAAAGCTGATCGTGATCGGATGAGTTGGTCGAACAAAGCCAGACTTGCAGAATCGCTTTCCTCGACGACCGATCTCCACCGTGTCATGACCTCGTCGGAAGCCCGCCCCTTGCAGTTAATCACGGCATCAGCGACCCGCCGAAGTGTGAGCTCATCATCGGACATGCATTCCTCAAAGCTGGTCATGAGAAGATCCATAGATCGATGCAAGTAGCGGGAGTTCTTGAACGTCTGATCCTCAGTGAGGACTACTGCGTTATCCTTAAACAGTCTTTGGGCCGTGTTCTCGGCGTATGACGCGAGCTCGAACGCCTCGTCGGGTTTCCCCTCAAGTAGCCGGAGTTCACACATCAGCAAACGGGTGTCAAGCGCATCAGGGTGATCCCCACCGACCGACTCCTCCTGTATTGCAAAAGCGACTTCAAGGAGTGAGTCAGCGCGGACCAGGTCACCCATATCAAGACACAGCTGGGCGAGGTGTAAGAGACTCTGGGCAATGTCGGGGTGCGTTGGCGGAAGCGTTGCCTTCCTCATCGTCAGGGCTTCGGCATGCATGGCCTCAGATTCAGCATACCTGCCCTCGTTCCTCCTGATGACAGCCAGATTGAAGATGGTGGTTGCCGTTTCCGGATGCGCCTGTGGCAGAAGCTTCCGCTTGATAGATAGAGCCCGCTCCCAGAGGAGGCCCGCCTGGACATAATCACCCTGCTCTGCGTGCACCACCGCAAGGTTGTTGGCTAGCCAGCCCACAAGCAGGTTATCGGGCCCAAAAAGGTCCTCGGCAGTGTCGAGGGCATTGCGGACGGCCGCAACAGCTTCTGAGTACAGACCGAGGTAGTAATAGAGGATCCCCATATGTAGATAGATCTCAGAAACCTCGCGGCTCCTAGTTGTCCCGGTCCTCTCATGTACATGTAGTGCGTACTCATACAACGGGTATGCCTCGGCATAGCGCCCCTGGTCTCTATAGGTGTTTGCGAGGTTAACCCGACATAGCACTTGAAGCGGATCGTCGGCCGGGACGCTCTTGTTAAGAGTGTCAAGGCTTTGGAGGTAGAGCTGCTCAGCTCTGCGATACTTGCCCTGTTTGTACAGAGCGCTTCCAAGGTTAATGAGGCTTTGCACGACAACAGGATGGTCGGATCCCAAGTTACTCTGCCGGATGGTCAGTGCATGCTCGAGAAGAGGTTCAGCCTCCGAGTATTTTCCCTGGAAGACGAAGACAATTGCCAGATCGGACATGGTATCCGCGATAAAGTTATGGTCTGCGGGCAGTTGCTTCTTCTTGATCTCCATTGAACGCAGATGGAGAGGCTCAGCCTCGGAGTATCTGCCAAGATGGTGATAGAGCCTGGCAAGTGTGTCCAGGCTCTTGGCTACATCCAGATGGTCAGAACCAAGAGCTGTCTCCCTTATCCTGAGGGCGCGTAATTGATAGGAAACAGCATCTTCGTAGTAGTGAGCAGTCTCGCTGTACACCGCCAGGCGATCGACTACCTTCGCCACCGCCACATGCTTCAAACCCGAATCGGCTTCGACTCTTTCGAGAGCTTCGCAACCCTGAGTGAGTGCCGAGTCTGTAGCATTCCGCTTGAAGAGCGAATCGGCCCTGCCGACAAGAGTCTCCCAGGGTTCCGCCCCGAAGCCACACGGGGCAGTGAGCAAGAACACGATAAGAGCCAGAACCGGCCCGCAAACGAAAGCCAAACTACCCTTGCGGGTGGCCGGAGACAATCTTGTTTTCCTTGACTCACTACTCGTCATCGCAGCACCTGAGCGGATCTTATCAGCTGATCCATGTAGGCCGTGGGTTCAATAGTACAGGTGAGACTGGGTGTTGTAAAGTCGGTTGTGAGGGACCGATACCAGCCGCATCAGGCCCCGAAGCTTATGTGCGGGTTTGTGGACGCGTGGTGGGCAAAGCGGGGCTGTATTAAGCTCTCTGATTGTCTTCGGAATTGCTCAGTGCTCGGCATCAGATGAAAGGGGACTCGAAAAGGTGCTGAATTAGGCTGCACTCCGATAGCCTCATAGGAGGCGAGGCGATCTCGTCGGGCCGAGGTATTGACCGAGGCCTATCGTCGACATCCCGAGCGGTTCGTGCGCGGGGTGCCCAAGCCGGCTGAGTTACCCCGGGAGGTGTGGATCAACAAACCGGTCAGAAAGATCGCAGAAGGTCTGACCGATAATCACTCGTGAGATCGAGATTGTCTGTCCTGGGGCATCTGTGGAAGTCGTTTCAGAGACCAAGGAGGAAATCGCCGGTGTTACTCACTAAACTCCGGCAAGAAAGAGCCTCATTCTCATCGACAGGTTCCGAAATCACTCAGACTCACTTTGCTATCATGACTACTCAGGCACGACTGGCACATAATCACCGGGGAAGTCCCGATCGTCGTTGAAGTTGACCTGCCCCACCACGGCATTTGATACTATCTAACGATCACCAGAGGCCGAGTCTCGATCGCCCCATCAGTCCTAATGCAAAAGAAGTAGGTTCCTGCAGTCACTCTGGCTCCACGTTGATTCTGTCCGTCCCATTCTACCGTATGGTGTCCAGATTCCTCCAATGGCGAATCCACAAGCAGTCGGATCAAGCGCCCGTTGATGTCGTAGACCCCGATTCTTACCTTCCCAGGCTCGGGAAGATCGTAGCATACAGATGTTCTTATCCTGAACGGGTTTGGGGATACGGTCGTAGCCGGCATTGCGTTAGTCTCAGCAACCCCGGCAGGATCATAGGACTCTATAGACATGTTGTCATACTGAACTTCAAGCCGGTGGTTGCAGCCACCAGCTGCTGGACCCATGTATATCAGCACGCCCACATCGTCCGCGGTAATGGTGTCTGACTTCAGAAGCCCCCAACTGCCGATAATCTTGTCCCAGTAGAACAGATTCACCGTCGAACCTGTTCGAGTAATGCGGAATGTTCCAGTTTGATCGCTGGTCCCTGCCCACCCGACTTCAGGACTGCAGTTATTAGAAACGGTAGTCCACGCTTTGTATGTAGAGGCTGAAGGCATGTAACACTGCCGCTCGGTGCGGTTGTATCGCTCCACACAGGCTTTCCAACCAGACGAGTTGAAAATGATCAATCTCGCAGCAATATCTGACCACGAAGTTCCAGGGTCTGTGGCGAAGTCAATCAGCTCAAAGTCTACTCGCACATCAAAATCCCCGCACACAACGTAATTAGCCATATCCATATACGCTCGCGGACCCGTACCGCACCCATAGCCCTTTATCAGTACAACCCTACCCCCTGTCTCTTGTGCGCTGGAGCAGCTCGAACCGGAACCAATCCATACTGGTGCGAAATCCCCATCCCCGAAGTCATCGGTGAAGTCGCCGACACACTCGGTAGCTCGCACCTCCAGCGATATTGCCACTAGCAACAGGAGGACTATCGAAGGAACGCACAAACCTCTAACTGGCTTCATGGTATATCTCTCCTTACTCTGCTGCGTCCAAAGAGTGTATCACATGTGCGGCAGCCATTTCAATGAACAACCGCACCAGGAGCTCCGGCTTCTGCCCATAGTGCACGATTCCAACAAAAGAGAACCGCACAGGAAAAACCTCCTGTGCGGCGTGGACCGACATGCCCCCCTGGAACGATACCGGAAGCCTCGTAGGGTCATTTGATATTACCTCGACAGTATAATCTTGGTGGTACGAGCCTCACCTGCAACATCTAGTCGGCAGAAGTAGACACCGGCTGAGACCTGCTCGTGGGTGTGGTTGCAACCATCCCAGACCTGACAGTAGGTGCCTGGCCCGAGGTGCTGATTCAACAGAATACGCACGAGCCTGCCTCCCACATCGTAAATGGCGAGAGCAACCGTCGCTTCATGATCAAGACTGAACCGGATGTGCGTGACGTCGGTCAGGGGATTCGGGAAGATTTGAATGTAGGCGGGGCTCGCTGGCTGCTCATCAGGAATACCTGACGGTGTATACGCATCGAGAAACACCACCCAAACCGCGCCACGGTTGTGCCCTCCATCGTCATCCCCGTAGGCTCCAACGACGAGATCCTCGAACCCGTCGCTATTAAGGTCGCCCAGCGAACACACGGACACAGCAAAGCAGTCGGAGTCCTCCAATGTCCCTCTGAGGCCACCGCGCGTATCAGATATCTTCTGGTGTTCCTTGACCGTCCCATTGGCATTCATGAAGAGCAGCCACACTGCCCCCCGATCGGTGCCTCCATCATCATCGTATTGCGCTCCCACGGCGAGATCCTGGATCCCGTCTCCGTCAAGATCCCCGAGCAGGTCAACCGACGTGCCGAAACAGTCACCGTTATCCAGCACACCTGTCGAGCCGCCCTGAGTGTCAGATACCTTCTGGTGCGCCTTGACCGTGCCGTCCGTGTTCATGAACAGCACCCAAACTGCCCCTCGATCGGTGCCCCCGTCGTCATCATACAAAGCCCCTGCCGCAAGGTCGTGGATACCATCACCGTCGAGATCTTCCAGCCCGCATAGAGAGGAACCGAAGAAATCGCTGTTATCCAGGATGCCCATGAATCCGCCCTCGGTGCCTGATATCTTCTGATAAGCCTTGACTGTGCCGTTGGTGTTCAAGAAGAGCACCCAGACTGCTCCCCGGGCGTCGCCACCGTCGTCATCATGCAAGGCCCCGACAGCAAGATCCTCGACCCCATCACCGTTCAAGTCGCCCAGCGAGCAAACTGAGCAGCCGAAGAAGTCGTAGTCATCAAGTGTGCCCGTGAAACCGCCCTGCGTGTCAGATATCTTCTGAAACGCCTTGACTGTGCCATTGGCATTCATGAAAAGCACCCAGACTGCTCCCCGGTTGGTGCCCCCGTCATCATCCCTGTAAGCTCCGGCAGCCAGATCGGGAATTCCGTCACCGTCCAGGTCCCCCACAGAGCATACGGAGATACCCATCTCGTCATCGTTGTCCAATACGCCGGCAAAACCACCTTCGGTATCAGATATCTTCTGGCATGCCTTGACCGTGCCGTCGACGTTCAAGAAAAGCACCCAGACTGCTCCCCGATCGGTACCCCCGTCGTCATCGCAGTCCGCCCCCACGGCGAGATCCTCCACTTCATCACCGTCCAGATCCCCGACCCTGCACAGAGAGCACCCCAGGTAGTCAAGATCATCGAGTGTGCCCGTGAAACCACCTTCGGTATCAGATATCTTCTGCCATGAAGCAGCGCCCACTAGCACGGCGTCGCCTCTGAATTCCCGACCAGTACAACTAAGTGCTCCCATTTCGACGTGGCATACGTGTAGGCCGGCTGTAGCGGGCTCGAACCGCACCTCAATGACAAGAGACTCGCCGGGCGCGAGTGAGTAATTACCTCCGCCCGACACTACGGCAAAGCCGTCACAGCTCTCGCCGACCCACCCCGTGACCGTTTCTGTGCCGCTGTTCATGATAGTGAGCGTGGTGTCGCAAGAGCTCCCGACAGCCACAGGCCCGAGATCGATGCTCTTGGTATTGAATGAGCACCTGTCCGTTCCTATCATCGAAGCATCGTTGCTCGCACGAAGAATGATCTCATATGTTCCCTCACCCTGATAGGCGTGTACGGGTGATGATTCCGTGCTCACGCTGCCGTCGCCGAACGTCCAGTAGTGATGCGTTGCTCCCGATGAACTGTTGAGGCACTGTATTTCCAGGTCTGACAAGCGGTCTACCGAAAAGCCGGCTGTCGGTGCAGATCCGGATGGGGGCAGATTCACCACATCCGCGGCAGGATAGTATTGGTAGAGGCTTACGCCCGAGTGCATAAACGGGTTGGCGCGAATGGCCACGCGCTCAGGCCTCAGAAACCCCCACGGGCTCTCACTGGGCGGCGCAAAATCGGGGAAGTTCCAGTGCGTTTGCATGACGCTGTGGTAGGCATACGGTGCGAGCTCCGGCACATCTATTGGATGTTGCAAGCCCAATGTGTGCCCGAGTTCGTGAACATAGGCGCCTTCCGGGGTGCAGGGAAATGCACCCACACCCTGACCACCGGGACAGACATGCCCAGACCATTCCGGGTTGTTGAACTGAGGATAGATTTCAACGCCGAGTAGAGCTACCCCACAATCTCCATCGCACCACTGTGCTCCTCCGGCAAACCCACCTGCCCCCCTTACCCAGAGTGCCGTTATCGTGCCAGCAGACCATATCGGATAACCATTGGATTGCATCTCTGTGAGGAGGAGCCCCCACCAGTCGCTCGTATAAAATGATCTCGGATGATCAGCATAGTACACCCTTACTATCTCCGGATAAGCAAGCTTCCACGTAACGCCCCCAGATGCGACCTGGTACCAGGCCTGCAAATGGTGGGTCGACTCTATAAGCTGATCGTGGACGTCATTCTCATATGGAATGTCGGTCGGTAGAACATAGTAAACCGCCAGCTGATAGGACAACGTCGCTGCCTCACCCACGGGCCGCATTTCACAGCTTTGTGGTGGTCGCAGGATATCGTAGTGACTGAGCGAGCTTGAGGCCATTCCTGTCAGAACCGGTTTCTGTTGCCCGTACTCTCTCGGAGTTGCCCTATCACCGACTTCGACTCCGCGAACGCTGCCGTTCCAAAAGAGAAAGACAAAACTCCAGACAATGCACAACCACCCTCTCGATCCCATAGCAACCTACCTCCTTTGCGGATGTGATGAGCCTTAGCAGCCCCTTCAGGACAACCTAGATTGAGCTGCTCCCGATGCCTTATGCCTGTTCTGTCTCTCACCCAGGCTGAAAAGGCATGTTACTTCTCATTCCCGCAAGGTGCCGGACGCCACCACTAATCCAGCAGTATAACCTTGCGTCTCCCTTCATACCCACTTGCTACCATTCGACAGACATAGATCCCCGGAGCCACTCTCACGCCCGAATCATCTCGGCCGTTCCACATGGTGTTGTGATGGCCCGGCTGGGTTATACAATCAACTAGCGTCCTTACCGGCTGTCCTTGAACGTTGTAGATTCTCATTACCACCCTCGACGCGACTGGTATGCTGTAACTTAGCAATGCAACATGAGCGCACGGGTTCGGGAAAGGAACTCCCAAACCGATGTCTGCATCGGCAAGGGTGATTCCCGATACCGACTGGCTGTTGCCGAAATTGAGACTGTCCTGAACCATCGTGTCGAGTGTGAGCAGAACCTCCCACCCAACGTCGGCGACACCTGCTGGCGGAGGGGTAACGGCGATGCCGGTGCCCAGCCCCTTTACCGTATTCACCCGCGGGTATGTCTGGACATGAGTGGACCCGGGAGAAGCATCCGGCTGGGCGTCCTCCTTGAGAATCCATGCTGTCGAGCACGTAAGGTTTTCGAACGAATAGTATCCGGACAGGTTTGTCAGCATGCTTGTGTTGAAGTCTGTTTGCTCGAGGTTCCCGAAAACATGGATCGCCCAGCCGGCCAGGGCGGCCTCACCCACATCCCACACTGCGTCACTGTCACTATCGCCCCACTTGAAACCGCTGACCACGCCCGCAGGCCAGTCCGGAATCGGGATAGGCACGTCAGGGCTGCCTTCCGGGACTTCGACATGTACGTGTCCGGATAAGCCTGGTACATATCCCGATCCGGATAATGAAGCGGCAGTTGGCCAGCCATCCGCTCCGTACAGGTAGCCGCCCCAGCCGACGGCTGGCAAGGTATCATATTCCGCCTGCAGCTGGTTCATCCATACGAAGCTTCTCGATTCATGCAGCTGGAAATATACGGCTATCGTCGTGGAGTTTATGTCGACACCAGCTGCTATAAGGTCATCTCTGTAGATTTTGAAGATGTGGCGCGGTTCACCCGGAGGTAAGTCCAGGCCACCATCCAGCTGACGGTTCAGCTGGTCATCAGGTAGGTCGAGCATTACGAACCCCGCCCATGTATTCTCAGGACCATGGCTCTGAGCAGCCTCAATCTCAGATCTAGTGTTCACTGGGAAGGGCGTCCCGTCAGGCTCAGGCCAGCCCTGGGTGTCATCGAGAGGAGCGCTTCTCACCTGCATACTCCGTACAAGGTCTATGAATCGATAGATTTCACCAGATGAGTTGCACGTGAAATCGAATGAGACCACAATCGAGTCGAGGCCTGCGAGACCAGGTGCGATGTCTTCGATGACGACCTGGTACGGTATCCATTCACCCTCGTCCCAGGTGTTCCCCAAGTTGCCTGTAGCCCAGTGTGCTTCAATCACCTCGCCAGCCCCCTCGTGGGCTCTGTAGCCCATCAGGGCTATCTGGTATCCTGAGAAGGCAGCCGTCTCGCTTATGGGCCCATTCAGCGTGATCGTCGCAGGGTTGTCGGACCCGCTGTAGGAGCCATTTCCAACGCCTGCCCACGCTTCAAATCTGAATCCGGAGTCAGCGGATGCCGAGATAGTCACCGAATCACCCGCATCATGCCAATCACTGGAGGGCGTTACGCTGCCGCCAGCAGCGGCAACCATCGTCAGATAGTATTGAGTGTCGAGGTGGGCTGTGAAGGTCTGATTGCTCGTCGGTGAGACCGTATGTGTGATGGCCCCACCGTCACTCCAGCTCGTCCATAAATACCGTGTCCCTGAACCTCCGGATTGAGGGGATGACGTTCCGATAGTGTGTGAGTCTCCGGAACCCCAAGTGAAGGTCTGCTCGCTCATGTAAGCAACTCCGTCGACCGTAAAGGAGAGGCTGTCAGGATTCGTGTTCACAACGACTGAAACAACCCGATCGAAACGAGCAGTCTCCGTGATGGGTCCACTCATCGTTATGCTTGCGGGGTTATTGTGACCGCCGTACGATCCGCTTCCGGTGCCCTGCCAATAATCGAAGATATAGCCACCCGCTGGATAGGCCTCAATGGTCACTTCATCACCTGCGTCGCGCCACCCGCTGGATGGGGACACACTCCCACCAGTCCCTGCATTCATGGTCAAGTAGTACTGGGTGTCGAAATGGGCCGTATATGTATTGTCGGATATGGGCACGCTGACTGCATGGATAATGGCTCCGCCATCGCTCCAGCTTTCCCACACATACCGCGTATTGGAACCACCAGACTGGGGTGACGTGGTGCCGACCGTGTGCGAGCTGCTCGAATTCCACCTGAAGGTGTGTTGGCTTGAATAGGGTGCTCCGTCCGCCGAGAATGAACGCCCGCTCGGGACCGTTCCAACGGTGACAGCGACCGGGATGCTTGTGAAGCAGACCGATTTGACCGTATACGGTCCACCAGGAAACGTGACATCCCAAGTATCCCAGAAGTCGTGCGTTCTCAACTGGACACCAGAAGTCCCCATCGCCCACCCATAGTCGTCTCCCAAACACCAGACCGAATGTAGCGAATAGCTCGGGTAGTTCCTTTCCCAGGTGTCACCGCTATCGTGCGTAATCCAAAGAAGATGGTCGCCTGCGGCGACCCCATCATCCTCGCTAACAAAATACACCGACATGAAGTTGTATGGTGTGGGATGATCGACTTCCCAAGTCACGCCACCATCGGTCGACCTCTCTATCACCTGGTTCCCGACGATCCAGCCCTTATTGCTGTTGATAAAGAAGACGGATTGCAGCTCATCGATTACGAAATCACCGTCCCAGGTATTGCCTCCATCTGTGGTTCTATATCTCACATTGCAGCCCACGGCCCAAGCATGGTTGGTATCCACTGCATGCACCGAGTAGAAGTTGTTCGGTGTCGAGACCTGTTGCACCCAGGTCGCACCACCATCGGTGGACTTGAGAATAGCCTGGTTACCTACCGCCCAGCCAGTCGTGCTGTTGACGAAGAAGACCGAGTTCAGGATGTACGGATTTGAGGCTGATATCCAGGTATCCCCGCCAGTCGTTGTACGGTATACCACCTGATTTCCGACGATCCAGCCTCTGTCGTCGTTCAGGAAGAACACATTATTGAAATTGCTGGTGGTTGGAAAATCCTTCGCCCAGGTGGAGCCAGCATCTGCTGAATGCATCCGGAGACCGGTGGGCCCCACCGCCCATCCATCCGCACGGCAATGTCTTGGCAGCAAGACAGTAAGCAGCAAAACCGCCGCGAACGAGCACAGGGTGACGCTGCTGGTTTTCATCTCAGCCTCCTTTCAGGCGACACTGCACCAGGATTGTCAGCAGATGACATTCAATCTGAGTTTCATGGGTCACCTCCGATGTACCTGGTTCCCCCAGGATCACCCGCTCACATGAATCGCTCCTTGATTTCACTCAGTCCAAAACCTTCGTTTCGCCTGATTGAAGTGTCTATTGGCCGGACCCGCAGGGAGAGCTGCTTGCAGCAAGACACTGTACAGCAGTCCAGCATGCCACATTGCTTCCAGGAACCACATGACCGTTCTCCTTTCTCTTTCCTGCGGCCAGCTATATAACGGTGAGAGACCGGGAAATTCGGACGGAAAAGGCGGGCCCGTTGTCCGGGAGAAGCTTCGGGTGGTCAACCGCCCGTGCGTGCGCTACCTAAGACGCTGCGGCGGCGTCTTCGATCGCGGCTTTCACCTCATTATAGCCGATCCCGAGCCAGAGTGTTCGTCGTCAGAGAAATCCGGATTCGTAGGGGTTATACTCCAAGCTGCACTTCGAGGGGCTGCCCGGTCCCGTAAGGAGGCAGCTATGAGGTCGCAGGAGAGTCGTAGTCCTGATGGTCTGCTCTTCATTGTGCTTGTCTCCCTTCACGATACGGCCACCTGAACCACCTACTGCCCCACCACAGCCAGCCCTAACGCGCATGCACGATGACGTTCTTGGAAATCGTTAGCGTCTCACCCGAACTGCCGCTTTCGACTGCAATATGGTCGCCTCGGTCGGCAGTTGCTACAGCCTCGGCAAGCGTGTTGTACGGAAGTGAGGCCGTACCGCGCTCCGTTCTCGCCGTCAGACAAAAGCGGACTCGAAAAGGTGCTGAATTGGGCTTCACTCTGGTAGCCTCATAGAGGGGTGCAGCATCGACGGAAGACTGACTTCTATAAATCTGGGAAGGCAACACCGGTCCACCGCGGTTGCCCGAGAAGCCGTGATGCGCTACTCGGGCGGCCGGTGGGTTGCAGATGAAGCCCTGTGTGCGATTGCTCCGAATTCGGGGAGTCGCCTGCGTGATCCGCAGCGTCCGCCGAGGAGCATCCCCGGCTGCCTACCTCCAATCCCCCAGCGCTATGAACCCGGCCCAGCGATACGGGTGGTCGCTCAAGCCCCGAGAACGAAGCCTCTCTATGTCAGCCAACTGGATAGCACGCATGCGCTCTGCAAGCGAGTCCTCAGACCGGCTGTATAGC
>JBDRNT010000133.1:0-2940 GCA_043810925.1 Candidatus Eiseniibacteriota bacterium | reverse complement strand
GCCGTAGGCTGCAATGCCATCTATCTGGTCACGGAAGTCCGAGTAAATAGGCGTGAAGCGCCATTCGTAACGGTCCTCGAAGGTCTGACCGAAAGGTATATGGTCAAGCACATTGTACCATGCGTGATTGTGGCCGTCGATAAGCCCCGGGAAGATCAGGCCGCCGGTTTCCACCACCGGGAGACCCGAGGGAGGACTCGATGTGATTCCCAGTATCAGGTCACCCTGAACTTCAACATAAGCGTCCTCGTGGATATCCAGGGTGGTGTTCATTGTAACTATGTCCCCCTTGAGTGCATAGTGGGGGATGGCCCCACCGCTGATATCCGCCGTGTGACGCGGCTCCATCTTGAACACCGAGCCGCTGTAGAACAGGATCCCGGTGACCGAGGTCAGGCTGTCACCCACTTGTGGGAAATACATGTAGTCATTCAGGTCATCGCACGGTATGTCGCCGGTTGCGTCGGTAACGGTCCATTCCCTGGTTGTCCGGACGACCTCAGTCACGGTCACGTCAGCGACAGTGATCAGAACTGATTCATACATTTCCTGAGGGGCATTACCCGTATCCAGGCTGCAGGGCAGGATGGCGTTCTCTGTTGAAAGGAGATCATAGTCTATCACATCGTAGATCTCCGTCATGCCCATGTTCTCACGCACGGTGCCCGTGACGACGACTTCGTCGCCGATATCAGGGCCGTTTCGTCTGGAACGGACCAATACGGAGCGCCATGGGCCGGATGAGTCAGCCACCGCGTAGCCGTCAAGGAAGACTGCTGATACCGTACCCGTGATGGTAACCGCTTGTCCATTGTAAGGAGAATCTCCGCTGGGGTCCAGTGTGTACTGGACATCGTATATGGACACCGAATCTGCGGCCTGAGCCGCCGAACACGCCATGAGCAATGGCACCAGAACCATCAGAAACTGTCTCGACACTTGTGCCTCCTCTCCTCGCAGCAGCCACGACAGATATCCTGAGATCTCTATTATATCATGGAGGAGCCTGTGCGTATATGGCTTTCCGAACGCTCATGCATTTTGGAAGATGCATGGAAGACTCCCGTCCGACAACTTCCTCAAACTAAACTGAAGAAGCTCATGGACCCCTTTAGATTCAAAGTCTCAATTCGCTGGTGGGTGAGGTACTTATGCCGGCGATTCTCGGGCTATGGCTTGATAAGCAGACTACCGAATCAAGTCAGTTGGGACTCAGAATTGCCGGTCGTCATTCAATAGGGCGTGCGGGATCCAGCCCTGGCTGCCTACCACGGACGGTTGATCCTGAGAGGTGGCAGCGCCACGCTCTTGGACATTGAAATGGTTCCCCGGACAAATGTCTGAAGGCGTGATTCTGTGGGATTTGGCGGCTGTCGCCACAAAGAGAATCGCGCGAGGGCAGATCAAGCTGTCGCTGATACCTACCAGTAGGACCGAAGCTATCCAAGGCTATATCTGTGGCGGGCAAGCGTCGGAGGGTGAGCAGCCAATGCGAATCCTGCCCAGGAGGCCTATGGCTCGTAGCTGCTGAACATCAGGTGTGAGGATGGGTGGTGCTGGGAGATGGGAAGTACACCAAGTCGACCTGCTGAGGCGACCGACACGCAGATGGAGGATCTTCGAGGGCTCGCAATACGAGATCTCACTGAGGCCGGATTCGAGAATCCTTCAGAGCAAGCCATCCAGTCACGGCTAGGGACGCTGTTGCAGGGGAACAACGTCCATCCGCCGGAGCCGTCCCAGTCAAAGCGAGTCCCTCCAAAGTCGAGATCCAGGTGCTCCCCGGGCTTGGCTCTCGTTCAGGACTTCTGCCAGAAGCAAGGCCACAAAGCAGACCTTAGAGTCAGTGCAAAGCGACGTGGCGAACCCGTGGATCATCCCGAGGGCCGCGTACCCTACTACTTCGCTCCTCTACCGGATGACTATATCGACCACTTTGCGAGATTCCTGCCCCCCAGCGCTGGACTGATAGTCTGGGCTCTATTCCGATATGCCAAGACCGACATGCAGACCTGGGTCTCTCAAGACACGCTGGTCATGAAGACCGGAGTCTGTGAGAACACCCTGAAAAGAGATATGCGCCTGCTCATCGAATGCAAGGTGGTTCAGCGAGGGCCGGCAGGAGGTACGGACTTTGATGGCAACCCCATCCGTAAGCTCCACGGATACAAATACAGGCTCAACATGCCCCTTGCCTGGGACAAGGAGCGCGTCAGGCACGTTAGTTGGCGGAAGTCTGGAGGAATAGCAAAGGAGAACTCCGGATGTACTTAGATCGGTGTGTTCATATGGAGGCAGTATCAAGGGATGACACCGTAGGGTATCAAGGAATGATACCGACTAAGATAAGTATACTAAGAGAGCTTAGTAAAAGACCCCAGCCCTCAACATTCCTGGCTTCCATCACTAAGAAATCCATTGCCATTCAGCATGGAGAGGCGGTGATTCCGTATGTGGCGAAGACTGAAGGCCCTTCCCCCCTACTTCGGCGGTAAGAGGAAACTGCTTGGCAGGATCTTCAAGCAGATCCCCAGACCCAGAGACACGCCTGTCCTGGTAGATGCCTTCATGGGAGGAGGCTCAGTCGCACTCTTCGGGAAGGCACGAGGCTGCCGAGTAGTTGCTAACGACATCGCCCTCAGGAGCCACATCGTGGGTAAGGCCCTGATAGAGAGCGATCATGTAACCCTGGAGCCAGAGGATGTGACGCGGCTCTTCGTGGAGGACCCAGACAACACCGGGCTCATAGAAGCCAACTTCGCCAGATCGGTGGTGACCACCAAGCATGCCCGGTTCCTGGACAATGCCTTTGCTGTCGCCCGGAAGGTCGAGGGGGTGAAGCGCTGGTTGCTGCTCCTGCTCCTCACCAAGTATGTCTTGAGGATGCGGCCCATGGGGAACTTCGGGGCCAAGACCATCATCAAGCAGGCAGAGGATGAG
>JBDRNT010000132.1:0-2356 GCA_043810925.1 Candidatus Eiseniibacteriota bacterium | reverse complement strand
GAAAAGCGTTGGAAGCGAACCGTTTCCTAATCTCAGCAACTTCTTGTTCATCGAGACCCTTAGACACAAAGACATCCATGAGTATCTCCTGCCCTTCAGGAGTGTAGTCGGTCCAATAGAGGCTGACAGCAAGGAGAATCTCCGCGTCGGACTTCTCAGCAAGTGCTGCCCTGATATAGTAGTTTTCCTGCATGATTCCACACCTCTTGCTTGAATTTCCCACCTACGTCGATTGAGTGAGCCTAGGCCCGAGCCACCTTTAATTTACTTGCAACACTACCAAGAAGCAAGACGAAATAACTGTCCTGCCCCAGCTATTGTTCCACTCACTAAGCCAGTCTGATAGTCCTTCTTGTCAAGTTGACTAGAGGTTAAAGGGCTTCCGGGGCTGGTGGTCGGTAGCCGACTACTGTCATTGGCCGGGCAAAACCAGCCACTTAGGGTCACGTCAAAACCGGCGTGCGCTGGGCGAAGTCAGCGCCATCTTGCGGGTGAAAGTCCCGTCCAGCCAGAGCTTAGCCGGCAGGCTGGGAGCGAGTCTTGCGGGCGACCTTGGTAACGAGGCGTCCGAAGCGTAGACAGCGGCTGTGCGGGGTGTGGAAATGAGCCACGTAATTGCCACATCGCGGAGGTCGAGACTGTGTCGGTAGTCGAAGACAGAATGAGTGGTGTCGATATGGCAAGACACCGCCGCTCCGACGGGGTCGATGACCACATCACGTACAGAAGGATGACGTTGGAACCCAGGAAGCCCCGTCGGGTCCTTCGGTTGGTCACTGGAGGGGGAGTGCTGCAAGGGAAGACCGGAGCAGCAATCCGAGCTGAGATGGGGTGGCGGACCGAGGAGTAGTACTGATGAAGCCGTCGAAGGAAACGAGACGAGTGGAGGGAAGTCCTCGGCCTGAGAGGATTCCTGCCGAGAGAGCGCAGGTCCGGACGCAGGGCCGGGCAGCCTGGCCAGCTCATCTCGGCAGGGTGAACGAGGCGGCGCGGCAGTCGCGCCATACTCAGTTTACAGCCTTACTGCATCATGTGGATGTCGAAGCGCTGAGGCGTGCGTATGCGCGGCAGCGTAAGAGAGCCAGTCCGGGAGTTGATGGAATCACGGTGGAGGAATACGGTAGGGATCTGGAGGTGAACCTTCGGGATCTCTGTGATCGTGTACACAGTGGACGATATCGGCCATTGCCGGTACAACGGGTGTACATACCGAAGCCGGATGGTGGACAGCGCCCTCTTGGAGTACCTGCGCTTGAAGACAAGATTGTCCAGAGTGCGGTAGCGGAGGTACTGTGTGCCATATACGAAGTCGATTTCCTCGGATTCTCATATGGCTTTCGACCTGGTCGTAGCGCGCATCAAGCGATAGATGCGCTTCAGACGGCGATGATGACGCAGAAGGTGAACTGGGTGCTCGATGCGGATATTCGCAGCTTCTTCGACTCGGTTGACCACGAGTGGTTGTTGCGGATGATCTTGCACCGGATCGCTGATCGGAGAATCGTGCGGTTAATTCGCCAATGGCTCCGGGCAGGGATACTGGAGAGCGGTGAGTGGAAGGAGATGAAGGAAGGGACACCACAAGGATCGGGCATCAGTCCGCTCCTGGCGAACATCTTTCTCCACTACGTTCTTGACCTATGGTTGCAGAAATGGCGGCGAACGGAGGCAAAAGGCCAGGTTATTGTGGTTCGATACTGCGATGACTTCGTTATCGGCTTCCAGCACAAGGAAGACGGGCGACGTTTGCTGTCCTGTCTGAAGGAGCGGCTGGCCAAGTTTGGTCTGAGGCTTCATGAAGACAAGACTCGACTGATTGAGTTCGGTCGATTCGCTAAGAGCAACCGGGCGGAACGTGGTGTGGGGCGTCCTCAAACATTCGACTTCCTTGGATTCACGCACTATTGTAGTGAATCACGCGATGGTAGGTTTGTGGTGAAGCGTAAGACGCAGCGCAAGCGTCTTATCCGCAGGTTAAAGGAGTTACGTATCAAGGCCCGAAAGAGGATGCATGAGCCGGTAAGTCAGCAGCAGGGCTGGATGAGTTCAGTCCTGCGTGGACATTACGCCTATTACGGCATAACCGGTAATTCACGGGCCTTGACGTCGTTTGCATATGAGGTCAATAAGCTCTGGCAGAGGACGCTTCGGCGCCGCAGTCAGAACAGCGGATTGACTTGGCAGCGTTACAACGAGCTCTTGAAGCTATTTCCGTTACCGACCCCGCGCATCACTCATCACTGACCGTGCTGCATGTAAGCTGTTCTCGGGTTACTCTCAGGAGGAGCCGGATGCGGGAAAGCCGCACGTCCGGATCTGTGAGGGCAAAAGCCGAATGGCTGCGCTACTCGACCAT
>JBDRNT010000131.1:0-2270 GCA_043810925.1 Candidatus Eiseniibacteriota bacterium | reverse complement strand
GTCATTACGAGACGTGTAGAGAGGTGCCAGGCGTGAGGGGGTGGCGGGACGGCCTGCCGTCCGCGATGCGCAGTAAGGAAGATCGGACAGGCTTCGGCCCGTCAAGAGACCTGCCGCAAATACATACCTTTCTGTTGGATCCGGATCCAGTGTGCATAGAACGATGACAACTATTTACTTGGAGGTTGGTGAAAAGTGAGGAGATGAGGCGAACCAGGCAGAGCCCCTGGCGGGCCGGGGAACATCGGTGATCAGATCGCACCGGATCGGGACCGGTTTCCCTGATCGATCATCAAAATAATTGAACACACCCCGTTGCTCCAATGATCTTGGGGTGTTAAACTCGTTTTGTCGAAAGCAAGTTTGACACCAACGAGGTGAGGTTCAAGTATGGCGCAAGGGATTCTGCCTTTCAAGTATCAGATTTCAGAAAAAGACAACGGACTGACGGCAATGGCCGGTTTGCCGACGTTCTTCGAGTTGGCCTTTGTGCTGGGGATGGTCGCGTCGATTGAGAAGCACATCAAGATTCGAGGCATGCAGGGATGGCTGGACGTCGAGATGATTATGGGGTTTGTGCTCCTGAGCCTTGCCGGGGGGGACCATGTCGAGGACCTGGACCGGATGGAAGCCGACGAAGGTGCGTGTGAGGTGATGCGCAAGATACGAACGCACCGGATGAGCCGCAAGCAGCGGCGCAAGATGCAGGTACGGTGGCGCAAGGGAAAGGAGCGTACCTTTCCTTCTCGTTCGGCAGGCCATCGATATCTCAAGGAGTTCCACGATGAGGGAGAGGAGAAGAAGCGAGAGGCCGCCTACGAGGCCGGGACTCGCGCGTTCATCCCAACTCCGAACGAGCATCTGCAAGCCCTTCCGTTGGTCAATGCGGACCTTCTCGCACAGGTGCAACGTTATCGCTCCGTGAAGACCGCGACCCTGGACCAGGACGCGACATTGGTGTTCTCCAACAAGCAAGAGGCAAAATACTCCTACAAGGGTCCCAAAGCGTACCAGCCCTTCAATACCTGGTGGGCTGAGCAACAACTGATGGTCCACACCGAGCAGCGGGATGGAAACGTGCCTGCGGGGCATCAGCAGTTGCGCTGTCTCAAGGAGTCTCTGGCTTGCTTGCCCCCGGGCGTGGAGGAGGTGTTTCTGCGCTCAGACACCGCAGCCTATCAACATGACCTGTTGCGCTATTGCGCTGATGGCAAGAACGAGCGATTCGGGGTCATCCAGTTTGCCATCTGCTGTGATGTCACAGCGGAATTCAAGAAGGCGGTCAGTGAGGTCAGAAAGGCGGAATGGCAGCGCCTCCATCGACAGGACGAAGATGGAACGGTTTGGAAAACGAATCAGGAATGGGCCGAAGTCTGCTTCGTTCCCAACGAAACGGCAAAGAAGAAGGACAGCCCGACGTACCGCTATCTGGCGATCCGCGAAACCTTGAGCGACCCAGAACTGCCGGGCCTTGAGAAGAACGACCCGGAACTGCCCTTTCCGACCATCGACCTCGACAAGAAGCGCTACAAGCTTTTCGGGGTTGTGACCAACATGGACTGGCAGGGTGAGCGCCTCTTCTGGTGGCAGCGCGAGCGCTGCGGCAAGAGCGAAGAGGTGCATGACATCTTGAAGAACGATCTGGCTGGGGGCATCATGCCGTCCGGCTACTTTGGCTCCAACGCAGCCTGGTGGTGGATAGCCGTGCTGTCCTTCAATCTCCTCATGGCAATGAAGCAGCTTGTCCTCAAGGAGGCCTGGGTACCCAAGCGCATGAAGGCCATTCGATTCGACATCATCAATGTACCCGGGCGTGTGGTTCATCACGCCGGGTATCTGATAATCAAGCTGACAAGGCGCGGCAACAGCTTCGACCTGCTGACCAAAATCCGGCAAGGAATTGCGGCTCTGCTGCCGGCTCCTGCCACGTAACCAGCATAGCCTGCCGAATACGAGCCCCCAGTACGTTGTATGTGCCGGAGGTGTGCCCGGAATCGACGGATTCGGGCTCGAAACTGCGGTTCTGCTCGCGGCGGGACCGGAAGAACCGTCACGGAAAACAAAATCGAGCCATTTGGCCTGAAATCGGCAAGTCAAGACCTATATGCCGGAAGTAGGCGGTGGATTATGGTTCAGTCCTGTTGTTTTCTCTCCGGATGATTTCTGCCATACTGTGTCAACGCTGAAAACAGACAGCGTAGGGGTGGAAATGCAGGACACTTTGCTATGGCAGTTGCTCAATCAAACACCCATGGATATCGACGCCGTCC
>JBDRNT010000130.1:0-3305 GCA_043810925.1 Candidatus Eiseniibacteriota bacterium | reverse complement strand
CCATCAATCCCAGTGACACCAACTCCCGAATCAACTCCACCCGCGCATCCAACTCCAATGCCTCGTAGTCCTCTCGACGCATCACCTCTCGCTTGCCCATCACCTTTCTCTTCTTGCGCTGCCCAACCACCCGTAGTACTCTCGACATCAGCGGCCTCCTTTCATCTGGACCTTGGCCAAAGGTCTCGGTTAGTACCTTAACCTTTTACCAGATCCAGGGGGCCGCTTTCAATTCCCCACTAACTATGGGTCACCCTCGCCCCGGATAGGAGAAGATACACTTCTTGTGATAGACCTGTCAGATATCACGAAGCAGTATGCGCGGAGTATGGAGTATCTGGCTCGGGTGCGAGATGGCAGCACGGGAGAGCTGACGAATGGTTACTGGACGGTTAAGGTGATCGGATCGGAGTTGGACGAGGTGAAGGTGACACCTCTTTATGAGCATCTCTATTCACAGAGGGCACCGGGTTTTGTGAGTGAGAACGATGAGATCATGCAGGCGATTACATTGGTTTCGAGCCATATGCATGGTAGGGGTATATGGGTAATGGATCGGGGAGGAGATCGTCATAGATTATACCGACCACTTCTTGAAGATGATTTACGCTTCTTGATACGGCAGAGGGGAGATCGGGATCTACTATGGCGCGGCAGGCGAGTGTTGGTGCGGGAGTTAGCGAGTCTTTGTCCTATCTTGTATGCTGAGCGGTTGGTTCGGGAGACGGACGGCAAGGAGAAGGTATGCACGATTGAGTATGGTTACATGCGGGTGCGGCTGCCAGGTAGGCCTGAGCAGTTGACGCTTGTAGTTGTGTGGGGTTTTGGTCAGGAGCCGCTGATGTTGCTTACAAATGTAAAGGTGAGGCGAAGTCGCAAGTCGGTGAGTTTCATAGTTCACAGTTATCTGAGGCGGTGGCAGATAGAGGATACGATAAGGTGTAGTAAGCAGAGTTATGAATTAGAGAACGTGCGCCTGCTCAGTTATGGGCGCTTACAGAACATGATGGTGTTGGCACTTTGTGCTATGTATTTTTCTGCGGTACATCTGGGAGACGGGATCAGGCTGAAAGTACTCATGTATCGAGCGCTCACAGCTGCTAAGAGGCTGTTCGGGATACCCGACTTCAGGTACTACGCCCTGGCCGATGGCATAAAGGCGCTCCTGGAGGGTTTCAGCAAGCCGTTTGTTGCCCGACAGGTGTCGAGACAGCCGCCGGTGCAAACCAACCTCTTTGACCCTTGATATTTTCGGGGTAACTCCTGGTTTTCTATTCCGCTTGACAGTCGGGGCTTGAGCCCTTAACATCGGTCGATGGTTTCTTATCATTATTCCGACCAAGAGGTAGCCGGATGAACATCCTGGTGTTTGATTGTGAAGCATACGGTATCGATTATATTCTTTGGCGTGCGAGCGATGACATGGTGCTTGCGCGCGGCGCGGTTACGGGAGTCGGGACCCGCTCGGCGATTCTTAAGCACCGGCTGGGAGCCCAGTCTCCGCAACAGCTGTTCGCCGAGAAGGCGACCTGCCGGGACGCGATCAAGTGGGTGATATCGACACTGACCGACCCCAAGATCGGCGCCCTGGGTGATGAAAGCGAGATCGGTGCGGTGGGATACCGGGTCACTCATGGCGCATGCAAGTACACCAAGCCTGTCCTCATCACAAGCGAGGTCATGGATGATATTGCCGACTTCGCCGAGTTCGCCCCGAAGCATAACCCTTACAATCTTGACGGCATCAGGGCGGCGCGTGCCCTTCTTCCCGGCATACCGCACGTGGCCGTGTTCGACACGTCCTACTATCAGACGCTTGAGCCCAAGGCCTATCTCTACGGGCTTCCTTACAAGTACTACTCACAGCACGGTGTCCGGAAGTACGGCTTCCACGGTCCTTCGCACAGATACGCCGCCGAGCGGGCCTGTTTTCTCTCAGGGATACCCTTCTCCGAGGCCCGGGTGGTGAGCATGCATTTGGGCAGGGGTTCCAGCGTGACCGCCACCAGAGCCGGCAAGTGCGTTGAGACATCGATGGGGTTCTCACCGCTGGAAGGCCTTGTGATGGAGACCAGGTGCGGGGATATCGACCCGGAAGCCGTGATGTACATCATGGCCAAGGAGGAGTTGACGTTACGTACCCTGAGTGATGTTCTTAACCGAAGGTCCGGCGTTCTCGGGCTCTCCGGAATGGGCGATTTCGGGGAGGTCATTGACAAGGCCAAGTGCGGAGACGAGAGAGCCGTGAACGCCCTGGGACTCTTCGTGCACAGCATCCGCAAGTACCTTGGCGCCTATGTCCTCGAGCTGGGTGGGACCGACATCATAGTCTTCACTGCCTTCATGGCTGAGGGCTATCCCATCGTGAGGCAGATGGTCTGCGAAGGCCTGGAGTTCCTGGGCATCAAGCTGGATGAGGAAGCCAATTCCTCGGTGGAATACGCGGAGGGAGAGATCAGCGCCAAGGACTCGAAGGTCAAGGTCTACACGATACCTCACAACGAAGAGCTCATAATAGCGCAGCGCGTCTACCAGCACCTGTCTTAGGACGGTGGCCCTATGCTAACCCGATTCAGCGCCGCCGCTGTTCTGATAGCGGCTGCGATCGCCCTCGGATATCTCCTTAGCGGCGTGCCGAATGTCGAGGGCATGTCGGCGGTAACCTTCCTCGCCGGATGCCTCCTGGGAGCCGGAGCGGGCGCGTTGGTGGGGGCGGTTTCGATCGCCCTGTTTTCGGTCCTTAACCCCTTGGGCCCTGCGCTTCCTCATGTTCTGGCGGCTCAGGTCGCGGGAATGTCGCTTGTCGGAGTCTCCGGTGATCTCTGGAGACGGCTGGCCGCATTCGTGCCACGGCCGGAGATCCTGGCGGCCGGACTCGGGGCATTGCTGACCGTGGTCTATGGTGTGCTCGCCGATTACGGTTTTGCCGTATCCATGGGCAGGTGGAAGGACCCGTGGCCGGTCATCATTGCGGGGATTCCTTTCTCCACCGTACACATCATTTCAAATGCCGTCATCTTTTTTGGTGTCAGCCTCTTTGCCGTGCGGAAGTACAAGATTGGGACTGATGGAAGGGAGGCATGATGCACCGGACCGGATTTGCATCGATCACAGTGCTCATTGCCATACTCCTCTGGTCATGCGGCAGCGGGTTCTCTCAGGGAGTTGACAGCACCGCGGTTGCGCTGAGAGATTCTCTGGTCGCCGCAAGGGCTGACTCTGCCGAGATTGTTCAAGGTCCGGACAGCACGGCTGTGGCCCTGCCCGACTCCGCTGGGGAAGCCGGGAAAGCCGATGTCCGGCTC
>JBDRNT010000129.1:0-13923 GCA_043810925.1 Candidatus Eiseniibacteriota bacterium | reverse complement strand
AGACCTCCCTGTAGTGCCGCGTAACATCGCAATGGACCCCCAATCACGAGATGAGCCTCGGGAATCTCCCACTGTTGGTGGATGGTTTACATTGTCACGCGATCACGCTGGCGAAAATCGGGGGTTTTGGGATGGGAACTAACTAGCACCACTCCAAAGATTTCCTTTGACAAGCCTCCGGCCGTTTTGCTAACTTATTGTGGGCAAAGCGGTAGGAGGTATTACCTTGCCCATATTTGAATATGAATGTTGTAAGTGCAATAAGACCTTTGAGCTTCTGGTTCTGAGTGGTAGGAGAGAGACAATCAAGTGTCCTTCCTGCTCATCCAGGAAGGTCACGAAGTTGCTTTCCTGCTTTAGTGTGGGGTCGTCGGGCTCCGGGGGTAACCGGGCCGGTGCGACATCAGGTGTCTGTACCACCTGTTCAACCAAGAATTGCAGCACCTGCGGCTAGGAAAGCAATAGGAAAGGGGGACAACGATGACCAAGGCTGATCTGGTCGAGCAAGTGGCGGAGGCGACCGGGCTCACCAAAAGGGATGTGGGAGTCGTAGTGGACCTCCTGCTGGATACGATTTCAAAGGCTCTCACCGACAAAGAACATATAGAGATGAGAGGCTTTGGCAGTTTCAAGGTCAAGACGAGAAAGGCGCGAATTGCCAGGAATCCGAGGACGGGAGAACGGGTTGATGTTCCCGAGAAGGTCGTTCCGTTCTTCAAAGCTTCACGGGAGTTGATCAAACTGGTTGATTCCGCCTGACACTTGTAGTATATACATCCCATAGCACTTGATTGGGGGTAGAATAGGTGCCTTGCGGGAAGAAGAAAAAGAAAAGCAAGATCAAAACGCACAAGCGTAAGAAGCGACTGCGCAGAGACCGGCACAAAAAGAAGAAGAGATGATCTGATTAAGTGGAAATCAATAGAGAGTCCATCCTATCCACATTGAAGAAGGCTGGCTCCCAGGGTCTCAAGACCAAAGACATCGCTGATAGTCTGAGGGCCGGCTCCAGGGAACTCGAATCCCTAAGATCACTCCTCACCGAGCTCGAATCCGAAGGCCGTATCATATGCGGCAGGCGCAGGCGTTATCAACTGCCCGATGAAGCGGGTTACCTTAAGGGCACACTCTTCGGCTATGGCAAGAACGTCGGCGTGCTCGTTCCCTCGGATGGATCTCCACGCTTGAGAGTAGCCAGTGATAGCCTTAACGGTGCGCACCACGGTGATGGGGTACTTGCCCGCACGATACGCGGACGCACAGGTGACCGAGAAGCCCAGGTCGTTAAGATTCTCGAGCGCGCGCCCTCCGACGTCATCGGTCAGATCTCGGCCCGCAGGCAAGGCAGGCTCGTCAACGTCGACCAGAGTCACCGGCATAAGAGCGTAGCGGTTGAAGGGCACTCCTCAGTAAAGCCTGGCGACTACGTCTTGGTGAGCGTAAAGAAATGGGGTGAACCCCATGAGTGCACAAGAGGGAGGATTACCGAGGTCTTCGGCGGCAGATTTACTCCGGGTGAGGCCTTTGCGAGCATCGTTAAGGAATTCAATCTTCCGCTGGGTTTTCCGAAGGAAGTCGTGCGCGAGGTCGACCGTATCCCCGATACCATCCCCGAGACCGAGATAAAGCGCCGGACGGATTTCACGGAGCTTCTCACTTTCACGATCGATCCTGAGGATGCCAAGGACTTCGACGATGCCATCTCTGTCGAGGATCTTGGAAAGGGACGGCTCCGGGTCGGTGTGCATATCGCTGATGTGAGTCACTATGTCAGGCAGGGTTCTCATCTGGATCATGAGGCAATGGCCAGGGGCCGGAGTGTATATCTGGTGGACCGTGTGATCCCGATGCTCCCGGCAAAACTCTCCGGTGAGCTTGCCTCACTCAAGCCCGATGTTCCGAGACTTACTGTGAGCGTGATGATGGATGTGAGCCGGCGGGGCGATGTCAGCTCCTACGTCATAAAGGAGAGCGTGATACGGAGCCGGGCGAGACTCACCTATGCTGAAGCTCAGAAGCTTATCGATAAAGGTGCCGGTTGGAGGGCCAGAAAGCAGGCCAAGCAGATAACCGAATCTCTTAGGAAGGCTGACGAGCTCCGTAAGATCCTCAAAGGCCGGAGGGTCAAACGCGGGGCAATGGAGCTCGAGACCCCCGAAGTCAATATCGTCCTTGATAAGCACGGTAGCGCCGTTGATGTCAAACCCGCAGTGCACTTGGACTCCCACAATCTTATCGAAGAGCTGATGATTCTCGCCAACGAAACCATCGCAAAACACATGTCCTACCTTGGACGGCTGTTCATGTATCGTATCCACGAAGTGCCTGATGAGAAGGACATGAAGGACCTTGCGGTGTTCTCGGCCACACTTGGCTACAGGTTCAGGTGGACCAAGGGAACTTCGCCCAAGGCATTGCAGGCACTTCTCAATAAGGCAACAGGTAGACCCGAAGAGTACATAATCTCAATGTTCATTCTGCGTAGTCTCAGGAAAGCAATTTACTCAGAGCGCAACGTCGGTCACTTCGGACTTGCCAGCCAGTGCTACACACATTTCACATCACCGATAAGACGATATCCCGACCTTGTTGTGCACAGGTTGCTCAAGATCTTCGGTCTCCACGGATCGTCACCCAGGGACAAGACCAGACTCCTCAAGTTCATCCGGCAGGCTGCTGAGATCTCATCGATGCGGGAGATGGAAGGTGACAATGCCGAACGTGCTTCGATCAAGGCCCGCATGGCCGAGTTCATGGAGCAGAAGGTCGGGGAAGAGCACTGGGGGATCATATCAGGGGTTAAGGATTTCGGCTTGTTTGTTATGCTCGAGAAGAACCTCGTTGAGGGCCTCGTCCACGTGTCGACACTCCAGAACGACTACTACACGCCCGATTCAACAGGTACAATGCTGATAGGCTCCCGTACTGGTCGCTACTATCGAATCGGGGATAAGGTGCTGGTCAGTGTGGCGCGGGTGGACAGGGAGCGCAGGGAAGTGGACTTCGTCATTATCTCAAGGGACGAGAGCGACGAGCGGCGGGCCGGTGATGTCGGACCTGAAGGGCGTGCCGGAAAACGAAGGCTCTATGGTGCGATCCAGGAAGCGGCCAGGCGAGCCCAGTCACCCGGAAGACGACGGGGAAGTCCGGGGAGAAGAAGGCCCCAGAAGACAAAGAAGGTCACGAGTTCGCTCAGGCGAAAACGGACCCGGCCGCTGGGAAGGTAAGTTCGCCATGATCTCTCAGGTTAGGGTTAGATTTGCACCGAGTCCGACGGGACATCTCCATGTTGGGGGGGCAAGGACGGCGCTCTTTAACTGGCTCTTTGCCCGGAACAAGGGCGGCACGTTTGTGCTTCGAATTGAAGATACCGATGTCGAGAGATCGACAGAGGAATCTTATGAGAGCGTCCTCGATGCAATGAAATGGCTCGGGCTTGACTGGGATGAGGGTCCGGCTATCGGTGGCGATTATGGTCCTTACCTCCAGTCGGAACGGAAGGACCTATACAGGGAATGGTCGGAACGGCTTCGCTCCGAAGGCAAAGCCTATGTCTGTTTCTGTTCGCCTGAGGAGCTTGCTCAGAGGCGAGAGGAGCTTAAGAACCAGGGCAAAGACATCAAGTATGATAGACGCTGCAGGGATCTTTCACCCGAGGAGGTCGAGCGGCTCCGTGCTGAGGGCAAGCCCCATGTCATGAGATTCAAGACTCCGCTTGGCGGCGAGACCGGTGTTCACGATCTCGTCAAAGGGGATGTGACCTTCAGCAATACAACCCTTGATGATTTCGTGATCATGAAGTCCGACGGCTTTCCGACCTATAACTTTGCTGCGGTCGTGGATGATGCGCTGATGAAGATCACCCACGTGATACGAGGCGATGATCACCTCTCGAACACACCCAAGCAGATCGTACTCTATGAGGCCCTTGGTGTGGACCTGCCGTCGTTCGCGCACGTGCCCATGATAATGGGCCCGGATAAGGGGAGGCTCAGCAAACGGCACGGAGCCACATCGATTGGTCAGTTCAGACAGGACGGCTACCTGCCCGAGGCCCTGATCAACTACCTGGCACTCCTTGGCTGGGCCTACGATGGTGCGACTGATCTCTTTACGGTTGAAGATCTGAAGAAGAAGTTCTCACTTGATAAGGTTAGCTCCACACCTGCCGTTTTTGACTATCCCAAGCTGCAATGGATGAACGGCGAGTATATGAAGCTGCGATCGGTTGGTGACAGGGTCGGTCTCGTGGTGCCCCATCTTGAGAAGGCGGGCCTGGTCAAGTCTCCACTCGATGATGACACGCGATTCTATGTCGGGAAGGTAGTTGAGGTGGTAGGGGAGAGGCTCAAGGTTGGTGAGCAAATCGTCGACCTCGCGGGCTTCTTCTTCAAGGATGAGATCGAGTATGATCCTGCTGCAGCCGAGAAGTTCCTCAAACCACATTACGTTGGTCCTGCCTTTAAGATACTCGAGGAGCGGCTTCGTGCATTGAAGGAGTTCGACGAGACGGCGATAGACCCGGTGATGAGAGGACTCGTCTCAGAGATGGGTCTTAAGGCGCGTGATCTCTTTCAGCCCGTGAGGATCGCACTTACCGGCTCACGCCACAGCCCCGGTCTCTTCGACGTGATGACACTCCTCGGTAAAGAGAAAACCCTACACCGCCTCGAAACCGCCCGAAAGACTTTGGCTAGTGGGGTCTGACACCCCGAAGGGTGTGTCTGACCCCCGTCGGTGCCAACCCTTTAACTCCCCTTATACTTGACACCACTTCCCTCGCCACATATATTAAAATCACCTCAAATAACTGTAGTTGGGGCGTCGTCTAATGGTAGGACAGCAGACTCTGGATCTGCCTGTGGGGGTTCAAATCCTCCCGCCCCAGCTCCTGAAGGATAGCCCTCCAAATGGAGGGCTCTGTCCACTCGCGATCTCACTGCAGCAGAACCATCTTCCGTGTCTCTGAGTGTCTGCCAGGTGTTTCGAGGCGACAGAAATAGATGCCGGGAACGACCATCTCGGTGTCGTCGGAAGTGCCGTCCCAGCTCACCCGATGGGTGCCCGCACATAGAATCCCGTCCAGGATTTTGCAGAGCAACCGACCTTGAAGGTCATACACGGCAATTGTTATGTGCTCTCTCTCCGGGAGATAGAAACGCACGTTGGTGATCGATCGGAAAGGGTTCGGGTGGGTGCCGAATAGATGCGGATGTCTCAAGAAAACGATCTCATTTCCCGCACCCGCTGTGTGAATTGTGTATGAGTATGACACATCCCCATCATACACAGATGTTCCGTTTTCTGATAGTGGTTCGTCTTCAGGTAGAACCGATCGCACATAATCAACACGAATCGAATCCGGACTGACTTTCACTCGAAGGTAGCCAGAGTTATTACACGCCGTCCCGTATTTGTATTGACCAGCTGCGTACACTCCGTTGGAGTAATCCGCGTCACTGGGCTTCGGAACTTCCTGATAGACAACATTGTCTAATTCTTGACACACGAAGACATGGTCATGACCATGGAAGAATACATCCACTTCTTCATCGACCATCATGTCATGAATTGAGCCGTGGCTCCAGCCGGGCCGCCTCTCGGCGAATCTGTCAACTCCACTTTCGTTCTCGCCTCCCCATTCATAGGATCCCAGACTATCAACCTTGTGTTTGGCAGCCTCAATCCCTCCATGACCATAAGGAGTCTTTATAATGCCACTATAAACACCGCCGGTTAGATGATGGCAGAAGACGAATTTCCATGTGGCATTAGAATTATGGAGGACGTCATACAACCACTCATATTGATTTTCACCCAGGGTCCAATCCCAGGCATCCTCGCTTCCTACCTCCGGGTCACGCGAGTAAGGTTGGGTAGTGGTATACCAGAATGGATCCAGAGCTATGCAGAGTGCATCGCCCCACTCCCAGGCACAGTAGTCCTCCCTCAGGCCACAGCACTCTGTGACATTCTGGTCCCCGGAATAGAAGGCATCGGGGGCCGGATTCGGAATGACTTTTAGGCGCGCCTTAGTCCCCCATTCCGCGATGCTGTCATCGGGATTCAAATACCGCCAGCCCTGCTCTCCCTCATGGTTGCCCAAAACCAGATAGAAGGGAATTGAATGCATGATTCTATCGAGACGCTGTCGCTGATAGAGATACCTTTCTATCGCGTCATCTTGGGTCAGCGCGTGGCCGCATGCGTAGCTTTCTGGAAAAGCGAAATCTCCCAGAGAGATGTGAAACTCGGGGTCATCTGAAGCGATGTGGTTCAAGGTCTGATCATACAGGTTGAGTTCATCGGTATCTTGCTGGTGGATCGCTTGAAGGAGATGGGAGTCAGACTGAACAGTGAAGGTAAACGAGGAGCCCGGTGGGCGCTGCGTATGAAAACTTCGTTCTTCGCCTGCAAGATAAGTCCCCGAGCCCGCCTGGCGGTAGCGAATCCGGTAGTAATATCGGGTGCTCTGCTGCAGACCGTCGACGACTATTTCAATCGGCTCTTCGGCCTCCCGATTCAGCAAAGGTGTTGTGGAATACCGATAACATCCCGCATCACTGGGCTCGGTTCCGTACTCCGAATAGACGTCGATATTGAGTAAGTGTATCAAATTGATTGTAACAGAGGTGTCGGTAGGTCGGCCTAGGAACTCTTTGCCAATGAACGCGTCAGCTAAGGCAGAGTAGATTTCTAAGACGACCGGATCCTCATGTCCGCTCGGGGTGGCAATTAGGTCATCACATTTCAGATAATTAGCCTTAAGAGGCGCAGAATTATCGTCCTCAACGCAAAGAACGATGTGCTTGCCATCCGGACCTGTTCCCCAGTCAGGTATTGCGACAATCTCATTAACTATACCGGCAACATTGGGGCTGTAATAATTGAGGGGTGTATGGCCCCACGTTGATCGTGCAACCCACGTTCTGCTAATATCCCACTCAACCTCCGCAGCGGTCTTAGTGATCTGTGAAGGGCGACGGCTGTCGGAGAGAGCAGGAGAATTATCGGCATCCTCGCCCGTTATTTTCAGGTTGGCAGATGATGTGACCTCACCGCCCTGGGAAGAGAACCTGAGTCGCGCATAGGTGATAGTCTCACCCGGGTTCAGGTCGAATAAATCGAAGTGTAATCCCAAAGTGTAGGTAGTGTTATCAGCAGTCTTGCCGAAGTAATCAAGGCCCTCGGCATACCCATTCTCGTGCCAGGTCGCATCATTCTCCTCGGTTCCATCATCGGCTGCCTGAGTAATGGTATAACACTGAGTAGATGGAAAGGGCAGTCGGCAATTCGTGACACCAGAGGATTCCTTCTGCCCCTGCATGCTCGAACCGGCCTTTTGTGCCCAGGCGGGGGTGCACCACAAAAGCGACGCTGCCAGAGTGCAGGCTAGAAACAGGGATGACAACCAGGAAGCAAACATTGTGACTGCACCTCCTCTGAAAAGGCACAGGCATGCCATTCTTGCTGTCGGTTGTCTATGTTGTGGTCTTGCTGAGAACAGCTACTGCTGTGGTGCGAAGAATCTCAATGATGTTAGCGTGCCTCTTCAGACGTTTCATAAAGGAACTCAGCCTCCAAAACCGGGGTGATTATAGCATATTGCGAATGATGGTTCAAGGATAGAGCGTGCTCGTAGGGGAGAGGCTACGCAAGATTGGCCACCAGGCAAGCCATCTTGGCACACTCCTGAGTAATCAAGAAAGTCCCAAAACCGTCTTCTACACCCAGCTCCTGAAGGAGAGCCCCCTAATTGGAGGGTCTTGCCTTGGTCGCGTCCACCTGCTGCGCTCCCGCGGAACACTGGATCAGCGTGGATTCAGCCTGATCTCTTTGATACAATTTGAGTACTTAACCATCCATACAGGACAACGCTTGGTGCCGACGAAACTCACAAGGGAGACAAACATGAAAACGATCGTGCTGGTTTCAGTGCTCATTCTGCTTGCCGCGAATATTGCTAACGGGCAATGCCCTGGTGTCTACCTCTACACTGATTACGGTCGCAGTGGGTGTGACAATGCGTTTTTCGTAAGCATGCCTGTTCCCATTTAGATCTGGATTTACGCAGGGGCGGAGTCCATCGAATGCGCGGAGTTCAAGATCTCGTATGATATCTGCACAATCATGACTGAACCGGTTTGGGATCCGAGCGTAACGACTTCCGTGGGGAATCTGAGTACAGGTTTTAGTGTTTGCTGTTCGCCGTGTGATACCGGCTGGCATTATCTTGGTTCCCTTAATGCAATCCCCATACTATTCTGTGACTCGCTGGTCGCCGAGGTCGTGGGGGCTCCGATAAGTGGTTACCCCTCACCCCGGCTCTTTGGCTGCTCCCCTGAATACGATGCGATGGAAGTCCATGGCGGCAAGGTCTACGTGTCGGGGGTTAACCACCCACCATGCGAAGTGTCCGCCGGACCTGACCTAAGGATTGGGGGTTGGGCTTCGAATGTTGTGCCGGACACCACATTTGCCGGCGAGCAAATCCCTTTTTCGTGGTTCAGGGTGCGAAATGGTGGATGTGAAGCCGTGTCGTCGTTCACCAACGGCTATTACCTATCAACGGACGCCGTCATTACTTCGGCCGATGTCCTTCTGGCCTCCACTGCCGCCGTCGGCGGTCTTGGCGTTTACGGCGACACGCTGTTCTCCGCCGCCGTACTTACGATTCCTCCCGCTACCGTTCCGGGTGAATACTACATCGGTATTCTCGCAGACAACGCAGACGCTGTGGCTGAAGATGATGAAACCGATAATTCCGTCAGCACGGGCATCACTGTCATTGTGCCCCCTCGCGTCTGGCATATTCGGCCCGACGGGGGCGGTGATGCGGCTACTATCCAGGCGGGTGTCGACTCGGCTGCCGCTGGCGACACGGTGATGGTGGCGTGCGGTACATACCACGAGCATGATATCGTGATGAAATCAGGCATAGCACTTATCAGCGAGACAGGTGAGCCCGACTGCGTGACGATTGAAGCCGATGCGCTCGGAAGGGTCATTTACTGTGAGAGCGTTGACAGTACGACAACGATCGAGGGCGTCACACTTGCTGAAGGCGTGGCGATGAACGATCACGCCGGCGGGATATATATGACCTGCTCCTCGCCCACAATACGGCGGTGTAACATCCAGGAGAACTCCGCCGTGGGCACCGGCTATGATGGTGGTGGGGTAAGGTGCCACTACTCCTCGCCACATTTCATCAAGTGCATGTTCGCGAGGAATACTGCGGAAGATGATGCCGGGGGCGTATACTGCCGGAATTACTCCTTCGCAAGGTTCGACTACTGTATTTTCGCCGACAACTCGTCTAGTGACAAGGGCGGGGGATTGCTCTGTTATGATAATAGCAACGCTAAGATCTACAACTGCACGTTTTACGGCAACTCCGCAGGCCTTGGCAGCGGCATCGCGGCCATGCAGACTTCCGATCTCTTGCCGGAAAACACCATAATCTCCTTTGGCACAGGCGGAGGGTCTGTCTACTGTGAGCCGTATGCGGGCTGCGGCATAAGCCTTAGTTGCAGTGATGTTTATGGGAATGCGGGTGGCGACTGGATAGACTGCATCGCGGGTCAGGACGTTCTTAACGCGAACTTCACTGCTGATCCTATGTTCTGCGAACCTGATATCCTCGACTTCAATCTGGAATCGGGATCTCCCTGTATCGATGCCCTGGGTTGTGGCCGGGTCGGAGCTCTTGGCGAGGGCTGTGGGCTTTCGGCTGTGGGTGGGGATAGCAAGGGGCAGGCGACCTTCAGACTTCACGCGAGCCGTCCGAATCCATCGAACCAGTCAACTCGTATCGCTTTCTCCCTGGCGAGGTCCGGTCAGATAGATCTTGCCATCTATGATGCCAGGGGTCGCAGGGTGACCGTGCTTGCCGATGGTTACTCTGAGGCAGGTGAGTTTGAGTTCACCTGGGACGGCACCGATGGTCGTGGCGGGCAAGTGCCTGCCGGCATTTACTTCTGCCGCTTCAAGGCCGGCGAAAAGTCAGCCAGCCAGAAGATCGTACTGGTCAGATAAACATCCGGGTGGCATCATAACAGGGTTGACGCGGCACAGCGGTGGGACTAT
Organism: Candidatus Eiseniibacteriota bacterium; assembly: GCA_043810925.1. Classification (GTDB taxonomy): domain Bacteria; phylum Arandabacterota; class Arandabacteria; order Arandabacterales; family Arandabacteraceae; genus Arandabacterum. Next base: position 3,834 of record JBDRNT010000129.1, on the reverse strand, counting down.
TCTCTCTAAGAGTCTGTGTCCTGTGAAGCCAAGGAGGCCTGTCATGAAGAAGCCACTTTCGGTGGCATTGCTTGCGGTGGGATTTCTCTGTGTCGGGATCAGTGAGAACGGTTACTGTGGTGCCGCCGAGGAGCCTTTTCAACTCGCACTCTTTAACCCGATTCAGATCCGTGATGAAGCTGCGGGGATAGTAGGTCTGCGACTCAACCTCATCTATGGGAAGAATGTCTACGTCACGGGGCTTGACCTGGGTCTGGTCAATCACTGCACGGGGGGCGAGACTCTGGGTCTGCAACATGGCCTGGTCGGATACGTCGAGGGTGATTTCAGGGGCTGGCAGGATAACATGGTCTCTATCGTGAAGGGCGAGTTTAGAGGACTCCAGACCGGTCTATATAACGAATTCGGTAACGGAATGGGTTTCCAACTCGGTGCCGTTAACAGGACATACAACATGAGGGGTTTCCAGCTGGGCTTCGTGAACTACACCGAGACCATGCACGGTCTCCAGATCGGTCTCTTGAACATCATCCAGAGCAAGAAGACCTGGCCGGCGCTCATACTTGTGAACTGGTCGTTCTAGTTACGCGGGGCGCCACGCTTCAGCGTTATCCCTGACACCCAAATCCACCTTGTTTAGGACGTCCGCAATGACTAATGTCTAGGTATAAACACAACGAAATGGGTAGAGATCGGGACTGTCTCTTGGAGGTAACACGACATGTCAGCTCTTGATGATGCCGTGGTGGGTGGCAAACCTATCAGCGAGTGGACCATTGAAGATCACAACAAGGCTTTGAACGAACTGGGCGCGCATATCTACGAACCGCTTGACGGGGTCCTTGTTCTGGGTGCGGGATCCAAGCCGTGGATGCTTAAAGTCCGAATGGTGACGGAGGATGGGGGGGAGCAAGTGACCGAGGTTGTGGATGCACTTGCGTGCTACTCAGCGGTTCCCTTCGGGCACAGGGACAAGATCATGGTCGAAGGCGTTCAGGCCTTCATCGGTAAAATGGCGACAATCCCGCGATCAATCTCACACGAGTACCTGGGACCATGGCTCGTGGCACTTCAGGAATATACCGGGATGGACATGTTCCTGCCCAAGAGCAGCGGCACGGAAGCCGTCGAAGCGGCTATTAAGGCCGTAAGAAAATGGGGACGCAGGTATGGGGGGAAGGACGGTACCGGGATCAGGGATGAGAACCCGATCATCATTTCCGCCGAAAAGTCCTTCCATGGCCGGGGTTTCGGATCGACCTCGCTCATGACGGACAGGCTTTCAAGAAAAGACGTGGGACCGCTTATACCCGGGATCGAACACGTCCCATTCAACGACCTTGCCGCTTTCGAGGCCAGGATGAAGGAACATGACGGCGCCGTGGCCGGGGCTATCCTGGAACCCATCCAGGCCGAAGCCGGTATCTTCGTTCCTGATAAGGAATACCTCAAGGGCGTTCAGAAAGTCCTTAAAGCAAACAACGCGCTCCTCGTACTTGATGAGATCCAGACCGGTTATGGAAGAACGGGTGCCGACTTCGCCTGGCAGGCCTTCGGTCTCGACATGCCCGACCTGATGACGATCGGGAAGGCGATGAGTGCCGGATTCCTTCCGATAAGCTGCCTGTGTGGCAAGAAAGAAATCATGGAACTCTTCGAACCTCACAGCGAGGGGAGCACCTTCGGCGGTTATCCGCTTGCCGCTTACGTGGGGATGCTTACGATCTCAGAACTTAGACGCAGGAAGATGACCGAAAGAGCGGCCACCTCCGGGGAGTACTTGCGCGGTAAACTGGATGAGGTTGCGCGGAAGCATACTGACAAGATACTCCAAGTCAGAGGTAAGGGACTCTTGATCGGTATCGAGGTACGCCCGGGATACAACGGTCATGAACTGAGCATGGCGATGCTCAGAAACGGAGTCTATGCCAAGGAGACCCATAAGACCAATCTCAGGATAGCTCCACCCATTGTCATAGACGAGGACGGAATGGACGCCATAGCGGCAGCCCTGGACAGGAGTCTGGCCGATCTCACACGTAGTGGGTCTTCCGGCTAGGCCCGCGTGATTGCCCGGCAAGTCTGACGCTCTGACGTTATGGGCTACTCAGCCAGGATCAGTTTCCTTGTCAGCCAGGCGTCCTTGGTTTGTAGCCTGCAGAAGTAGATACCCGAGGAGACATCGTTCCCCGACTCGTCCCTGCCGTCCCACTCGGTGCTATGATAGCCGGCGCCCTGCATACCATCTACAAGGGTCCTGATCCTGCGCCCGCCAACGGCGTAAATCCCGAGGTCCACATGTGCGGCTTCAGGAACCGAGAAGGAAAGCACGGTGCTTCGGGCAAATGGATTGGGGCCTGCCGGGCTTAGGCTTAAAGCCTGCGGCGGCACGTCTGGATCCTCGTACCCCACAGCTGCTTGAGGCAGGTCCACCGAAAACGTATCGATAACCGTACCGCTGCGTGTCCTCGCAGTGAAGTCGAGCGAATAACCGTCGATCTCAACCATGCAGTAGTGATAAGCGCTGATTGCATAGACTATGTAAGGCTGACCTGGCGTTGGACTGTAGGGGGGTGCGCCTCCTCCGCCGGTAGTAATGTGGTGCACACCGTTTACAAGACCCCGCGAGTAGTAATGATTGTGACCGCCGAAGACTATCGGCACCCCGTACTGCTCACACAGGGGTTGGATGTAGGTCTGGACGGTGGTGTTGTTCTCATGGTGCCCGGACGTCCATCCCGGTTCATGAAGATAGATGAAGTTCCAGAGTTTGGTCGAAGCCGCGAGGTCGTTTTCGATCCAGGTGAGCTGCGGTGAGCCGGAACTATAACTGGTGTATTGGTCCACACAGACAAAGTGAGCCGGCCCATAGTCAAAGGACCAGTACCGGCCGCTTACGAATGGATACGGGAAGTACTTTGTAAACAGCACTCCGGTACCCTCGTGGTTACCCATACAGGACTGATACGGCATTGTGGCGAGCATAGTCTGGATGTTGGTGTAAGCGGGGTCAAAGAACTGATTGTCCCAGTCTGCCTCGAGGTTGCCGTTGTTTATGAGATCTCCAACAGAAATCAGCATGGTCTGGAATGCGGGATCAGCAAGGTACTCAGATATCATCGATGCCGCCACCCCGTCGTGATCCGCCGGATAACTCCGGGTATCTCCGTATGCGATGAACTTGACCTGGCTCGCATCGGTCGAGGGGGCCGCACGGAAGGACCCCGTGTACTCCTCCGCTGCCACGCTGACACGGTAGTAATATAACGCGCCGGGCGACAGACCGGGGATGGTGTATGCATGCTGGTGATCACCGCCGTACTCGGCGGTCTCTGCACTTCCAAGTGAATAGGTGAGATCCGTACCCCACTCAAGCGAACAGGTCTCCGCCGCCGTCAGCTGCCAGAGGACCTGCATTTCGGTGTTGGTACCCGGATAAATGAGATAAGGACCTTTCCGCATAGACTGAGCAAGTGTAGCGTTGCTCAGCACCGCCAGCGTCAGACAAGCAAGAAGCCCGATAACCATATGGTGATAACAAGTCCGTTTCGCTTGCATCCTTAAACCTCTCATTCCGGCTCAGCTTCTGATCACACCCTAACATGTATTCTACCATATCTTAGATGCTTACTCAAGCATGAGGGTTCTCCGCGGGCAGGCGGGAGGGAGGTGAGGCCGGTCCCGATGTGTCGTTGTAGAGTAGGAGACTGGCGCCGTGGCTTCAGGTTTCGGGTGGCTTTCCCTTGTCCCTTTCGGGCAAGGCCTCAATCCCGACTACCATACCCGGTTTCCAACTTCCCCTCATCGAACCGTACGTGAGGTTTTCCCTCATAC
>JBDRNT010000128.1:0-46626 GCA_043810925.1 Candidatus Eiseniibacteriota bacterium | reverse complement strand
CTATGCCGCTACCTTCTAAAAGAAGTCTCCACACTCGTCAGATACTCCTGACAACCCCAAATCCCCACCACCCGTTTCAGATACATTTATTTCTGAGGCAACGAATGCCATTTCAGATACTTTTTATTTTGACGCAACAGGGTGGGCCTGCGAGGGCCGGAACTCTGAAAGTGCGCAGACCGGGTTGTGCTAAAAGGGGTTGACCCTCCTCATGTCATTGATAAGAATCAATGGTGGAGGTACCGGCTATGACGCCCCATAGACGGCATATGACAGCAGGGATCATCCCGTTGCTGTGCATCATCCTCCTTTCTGCTTGCAGTGAGAAGGGGTCGGGTTCCAGGAGCGTCAATATGCCTCCCGAGACGTTCATAACATCAGGGCCGGCGGAGGGCACGCCGACAGATTTCAGGGTGAGTTTGTTCTGGTACGGCACCGACCATGATGGGTATGTCGACCACTTTCTGCTTAAGACAATCAAGGATGCCGCGCGGGCCGATTTTCCCGGTGGGACGGATTGGGACTCACTTGGAGACTGGAATAGAACAACAGCGAGGGAAAGCACCTTCACGCTTCTTGCTGATTCCTGCTGCGTGGGTTCCGGATCTGCGGTCTCGGCGCTCTCGCCCTGGGGGATCATGGTCAGGGCGGTGGACAACGAGGGGGCAGTATCAGAGGAGCCCGCGACCGTCTTCTTTCAGGCCAGCAACATTATTCCCCGTGTAAGAATCGTCACGCCGGTCAAGCTCCCTACCGACTTCCGGACCGTTCCTCCTCACCCATTTGTCGCCTGGGAGGGGCTGGACCCGGATGGTGATGAGAGCAAGTTACGGTATAAGTACATGATCCTCCCCGAAGCAGATCTCAGTCCGGTATATCCAAGGTTGCCTCCGCTTGACAGAGTGAAACCCAACGAGCCGGCTGGAAGTCACGCTGCCGCCCCGATCGGGTACTGGAGCGAATGGGTACCGGCTGACTGCACCTATGTGTGGGATCTCGACCTGACTGCCTACAGGGCCACCGGTGAGCCGATCATGGTATATGTCACGGTCAAAGACGAAGCCAACGCGTACCTGCCTGAGCAGATCTACGGATCGTACAACAACGGCATGAACTGGTTGCGGCTTCTGGTCGTGAGAACGGCCACCGGGGTTACCTGTGTCATCGATGGGGACTATCTGGGCACCCGCATGAGTAACAACCCGGGAGACAATCGGACCAGGTTTACAAACATCTTCGAAGGTTCCGAGATTTCCTTCGAGTTCTGGGGTAAGGAGAACAAGTGGCGGGGTGAGGTTGTCGACGCGTACAAGTACTTCTGGGACAGTCCGAATCTTCCATCTTCCGCCTGGGATTACTGGACGAGCACCGAACCGATAAGAGAGCCGGCGGAGACACCCGAATGGTCGGTGAGTTTCCCCATAGATGGGAGTACGTTCATTCCAACCCTCGGCCAGCATACCCTGGTAGTGAGGCTCAAGGATCGAAACAACATTGAAACCGAATGCGAGTTCAGGGTTGAGGTTCTACCGGGCCCGGAAGCCTTGCTGGAAGAGAGCATCCTGCTGGTCGACGACAACGAAGCGTACTGGCCGGACGAGCGGTGGAAGGACTTTGGTGAGACTCAGGACGCACTCTGGGCTGATATTCTTGACGGCTACGCATGGGAAGAGTTTGACACCGGACCTGGCTACCGAGAAACGGTGCCTGTATGGTCGATCGGCAATGCGACCACAGTGATCTGGCTCGTGGATCAGGATGATACGACCATACCCCCAACTGCACTCCTCGAGTGTTGTACGAAGCTGGGGAACTACCTTTTCTCCTACGTCAGAGCGGGCGGCAATCTTATCATCCTGGGCAGAAATCCTGTCTACGCCTGCGGTTACTGGCCGGGCGGCACCCCCGATCCGGCTTTGAGGGGCTGGCAAAGCAACTGGAATTTCGATCCGGCTTCCGGATCGGCCCCCGGGGATACGACCAATTTCATGTGGGAAGTCTTCGGGATCAAGAACATGCGGCTCTCAAGCGGGATGACTGTTCCCTTCACCGCGGTCTGGCCATGCCCGGAGTGCCATGAGGTGTTTCGCGATACGATCGAGCTCGGTCCCCAGGCGAGCCACATCTATGGTGTGTTCGAAAGCGCGAGTTACATTACTGCCCTCAGGGAAGACATGGATGTGAGGCCGTTGTTGAGTACTGCTGTCAGGGACACCGCCGGTGAGTGGATCGACTCACGGCGGGGAGGAAACCCCAACTACATCGCTGTCTACGTGCCGGGTAACGAACGCCGGGGATATGCGGCCTTTATCGGATTTCCCGAGGTCTGGTTCGATCACGCCAGGATCAAGACCATGATAAGGGCGCTGCTGGATGAATTCGAGGAGCAAACGAGGTAAGCACGGCGGGACGGGAGCACCAGGTCGGGAAAGCGGACTCCGGGGCTTACGCTCCGCTCTTAAGACGAGCGACTCTCTGACGAGCCTCCTCGATGATAGGGATTCCCGGATCGGCGTCCTTCCAAATGTCGAGGAAGGTCTCATACTGTTCTATGGCTTTGCTCTTCCAGCCCGATTTCTCGTAGGCAAGTCCGAGGATGTAGTGGGTTTTCACTGCCTGGATCGGTACCAACGCACGGCTTTCGTCATATCTAAGGAGCGCTTGACTGAGAACAGCCACCGCCTGGTCAAGTTCTCCGGCTTCGAGGTAGGCTTCGCCGAGGATCGAGCGAACGTGGAAGTATGGGTCGATAGCCAGATCGAGAGCCTTCTCGAAGTGAGTAATTGCCTGTCCCAGTTCCTGCCTCGCCCTGGCAACGTTACCCTGTTCCAGCCAGAAGGAATGTGACGGCTTTATGCCATCTCTCTCGAGCCGGCTCTCGAGGGCTTCCAGCACCTCCTCGGCTTCTTCTATTCTGCCGGCCTGTGCCAGCACGTATGCGGAGAAATCTGCTACGTAGGCTGGGTTCTCGGGATTAGCAGACATCAAGACCTGTCTTCGGCGCTCAGCTTCCTCAATGGCCCTGGCATAATCCCCGCGTTCTACATAAATAGTGGCTGCAAGACGATGCTTGTCGGCATTTGAAATTCTCAGCGTTTGCTCCATCTGGTCGGCAGCGATTCCGTTATCCAGAACTCTAATGGCCTCATCAAACTTGCCCTGGTAAAGCGGCACAACCGCAAGGTAGGTCCTGGCCTCACTGCGGTCCCACTTGTCGTCTCCGGATGCGACTACCTTGTAACAGCTCTCGGCCTGGGCATACTGGCGCTTGAAAAGGTAGGTGTGCCCGATCTTCAAGGTTGAGAAACCGGGCTTGATCTCATCTGCTTTCTTGTATGATGCCAGAGCCTCATCGAGCCGGCCGCAGTAACCATAGAGATCGCCCCGGGTGTCGTAAGGGTTGGCTTCATCGGGTGCGAGGTCGATGTAGTTGTTGATGGCCCAGAGCGAGCTGTCACGATCACCTATCCTGTCATAAGCGTATGCCATCTGGTTATACGCCCGCTTATAAAACGGGTCGATTTCAAGTGTTCGCTTGCAGTGCTTTATGGCCAGCTCGGGCTTCCCGAGCATCCCGTTGTAAATCACTGCCATTGTGAAATGCGTCATCTTCTCGTCCGGCCAGCGGTCGATTATCTGCTGGAGCTTTCGAATCGTCTCCTCGTAGTCATGGGCCAGAAATGTATGATAGGATTCTATGTATAAACGTTCCATCCTACTGGCATCGGCTGAGTACTTGAGAGCTCTATCGGCCAGATCACGACTCTCCTCGCCCACGGTAAGTGTCGACAGGAAGTAAAGTGCCATGGCGAAAGTGGAGTCGTGCTCGACGGCCTTCCTGTAACTCACTTTAGCTTCGTTGACGTAATACTTGTCATGGAGAACCCGACCCTCGAGAAAGTAGCGGTACGCTTCCTCGGAGTGGGTGGTGAATTCAGCGATTGGTCTGTCCACCTCCGTTCTTGCCTCTTCGGGAAGCGTCATGTCTTTGCGGACTTCCGCCGTGAGCCTGTCGATTACGGCAAACAGGTCTTCGCCACTGTCACCTGTCACGCGCTGGGTTGCAAGGATCTCACCCGTCTCGGCCTCTGAAATCTCAGAAGTCAGAATAATGTGAGGTTCGAGCTGGAGCACCGTCCCGGTAAGTATCCACTTAACACCTGCCTCGGTCGCGACCCGGGAAGCAACGGATTTGTCTATGGTTTTCTGGCCCTCTTTACCGAGTCGCACCAGAATGTCATAGAGCCGCTGGCGGCTTACGACGCGCATGTACTCAGATTCGGAGAGGTCGGTTATGAGGAGTGCCGTTACCATCTGGCCGGTTCGGTCAGTATCCTCGGGATCGGTCATGTTCTCGAAATACATGATCGCAAGTGAGTTCTCTTGTGCAATCGCGGCCCTGTCGGGACCCATCTCGATCCGGAAAGGTTCGAATACGAAATAGAGGATGATTATGGCGGCGATGACTGCGAAAAGCGCTGCAAGCCGGAGAGTCCTTTTCTTAGGCTTGGCAACAGGTTGCATGCGGGTGGCGGTTCGCGGAGCCGTGTGGTCTGAAACACGCCGGTCCCGCTTAAGATCGGCCACCAGCTCGTCGGCATGCTGGTATCGCTCTTCCCTGTCCTTTGCCAGGGCCTTATCGACGATCCTCTGAAGACCGTCGGGGACATCCGCCTTGTACCTCGCAAGCGGTTCAGGAGTTTCGTTCAGGATCGAATTAAGAACTGCAGCCTCATCCTCACCCTTGAAAGGCAGCCGTCCGGTTATCATCTCGTACAAGACCACACCGAAGGAGAAGATATCACTTCTCCGGTCGACCTCCTTGGCCTGTACCTGTTCAGGTGACATGTACTGGAGTGTGCCCACGGTTGTACCTTCCTGGGTGAGCTTGGTGACACCTTTAAGCTTCGCAAGACCGAAATCCATGATCTTGACAACACCATCGGTGCCCACCTTGATGTTGTCCGACTTTATGTCCCGGTGGACGACGCCCTTCGCATGGGCTGCATCGATACCCTTCCCGATCTGAACGCATATGTCCATAATCTCATCAAGCGAGAGGGCGCCTTCCGTAATGAGGGTTCTTATAGACTTTCCATCCACGCACTCCATCGCTATAAAGCTCCGTCCGCCGGCCTCATCAATCTCGTAGATCGTGGTGATATTGGGATGGTTCAAGGCCGATGCCGATTGGGCTTCCTGCTCGAACCGCGCCCTGGCCTCGCTGTCGGACAGGAACCGGGGTGGCAGGAACTTAAGCGCAACGGTTCGCCTGAGTTTGGTGTCCTCGGCCTTGTAGACCACGCCCATGCCGCCCGCACCGATCTTCTCGATGATCTTGTAGTGAGAAATCAAGGTGCCGGGGGAGAGGGTCTTAAATGACCTGGTCTCGTCCAGCCGGTCGTTGTCTTCCGGAAACATGGGAACTGCCCTCCGGTGCCAGGATAGTCACCCTATGCCGAGCCGCCTGTGATTGCCCGGGCAAGCTCGCAGACTTGCTGTTTGGCGGCATCGCCGGGAGGGTTAGCCGGGTTACAGCCCGGGATGACAAGCGTGCCGACGGTATTCCCCTTGACGAACGCCCCTATACGTTTGAAGGTTTCAATCAAGAGCTCCGCATTTCCCTCAATGGGACCTCCACAGGTTGAAAGAAGTGCGAGCGGCTTGCCTTTAACGGAAGAGGTCTGCTCGGGTGTGCCAAAACCGTTTACCTGGCTCAGCATCCGGTCAATCAGGGGCTTGATCTGGCCCGAGAAGCCCCAGCAGAAAAGCGGCGTGGCAACCACAACCGCATCCGATGATTCCATCTTATCAAGAATGGCATTTGCGTCATCCCTCTGGGCGCAGGCGAAACCGGCTCCCGGAGCCTGGCAGGCATAGCACTCGACACAACCGCCGATCTTCTTGCCTATGACACTGACATGATCAACCTCGTGACCCAGTTTGTGCAGTTCCTCTTCGAGCCACCCGAGCATCGTAGCGGTGCTGCCGCCCTCTCTCGGGCTTCCCATGATGGTGAGTACCTTCATCGTATCCTCCTTTTTCAATGAAACCACAATAACTCAGGAACTCCGCAGTATCAAGTGAAGGCTTAAGCGACGCCCTATCTACGGAGGCGTGGATGGACCCGAGATCAGGTTCTGAATGGATCCGGCGACGAAGAGAACCATGGTACCGACTTGAATCACTCCTGTTAAGAGAAACCTCAACCCTCCACCGAAGCCCCCAATCACAAACGCCAGCAGAAAACCGAACGTTACGATACCGGCGAACAGGCAGAACACAAAGGAAAAGAGTGTGCCGCATTTCCTTATGTCGGATTCCCGCGGCTTAAACTCGGCGATGTTTGAGATGATGTGGTAACCGGTAAGGAAGCCCAGGAGCGGAAAGAAGACTCCATGCGCCGACGGCTTTAGGAGCGGATAGAGCGCAAGAAGGACATATGAAAACGTCGGGAAGAAGTAAGGGGCCAACCCATCGATGAAATTGCCCCTGTCGCAGGCTACGTGGCCGCGTCTTTCTGATGCGTAGAAGCTCGACGGCTTTTGGAACATGAGGAGGCTGAAGACAAGATGTGTGAGCTCGTGTTCGAAGACGCCGAAGAAGTTGAGTCGCCGTCCCAGTACCAGCCAGAGCACGGCACCTGCGATAAACCCGATGAATGCGGCCTTAAAGTGGGGGATCTCAAACATCCCGGTCTGATACATGAGGATCACAGTCAAACCGTAGGCGATGGACCCTATAACGGAGATGATCCCAAGGACGGTTTTCAGGGTTATTCCTCCACGTCGCCCGGTTGCCTGTTCCGATTGTCGCCAGATCATAGCAGGAATGGCGTGAATTTCCAGAGGATAGTCGCCGGATAGCCCTGTTATGGCTTGACTGGAGCGTTTCCTGTGGTATAATCTCCGCGGAGTTAGAGCAAGACGCGACCCATACCGACCTGGGGAGGAGCACCACCAGGTCAGAACACAAACCCTCGGTGCCCTTGCGGGTCGGTGAGTTCGCAATTGCTCTCATCTGATGCTCTGGATTCAAGCCGCGTTTCCGGTTGGATATGGAGCTACGGTGGCTCAGGCCGGATGCGAGGTCGTCGAAGGACGCAGGAAGGGGGAGAGCATGGCAAGGAAGATAGCAGTGATATCTGCAATTGTGGTGTTGGCGTGTGTCGGGGTGGTGTCGGCCGACTGGGATCCAAGTCAGCCGGCCAAGTGGGTTCAGCTTCCGGATGGGACCAACCTTGGCATCGATGTGTGTGCCGGGTTGGATTGGAATGGGACCATGTACATTCTTGCTGACGACTTCGAGTGTACGGAGAGTGGTTACATAACCAATATCCACATTTGGGGGTCATGGTTCAATGACTATCTCCCGATGGGAGTGCCCGATTCAGTGATCTTTACGCTGAGCATCCATGATGACATTCCCGACTCATTGAATCCCCAAGGATACAGTATGCCGGGCCCGGATCGCTGGGTACACACCTTTAGGCCGGGGGAGTTTACATGGAGGGTCTATAGCGATACAACATGGGAAGGCTGGCTGAATCCGCCTGAAGAATACCTGTTTCCCGCGGACTGGGTCATCTGGCAATACAACTTCCCTATTCCTGCGGGCGAGCAGTTCTACCAGCAGGGCACTCCGGAAGATCCGATCGTCTACTGGCTGGATGTACAGGCCCATCCATTTGATGACCAGACGCACTTCGGCTGGAAGACCTCATACCAGCACTGGAACGATGCCGCAGTTTATGGTTTTGGAATGGAACCCTATCCCGGCCCGTGGTGGCCGCTCTATTATCCGCCCGATCATGACTTATACCCGGACACGATCGATCTGGCATTCGTGATTGTCGGAGAGGAATCGCAGGAAGAGGACTGGGGTGATGCACCCGATTCACCGTTGGTTCCGGGCTATCCCACGCTTGCGATCCACAATGGCGCCAGGCACGTGATTTCCGGCCCGTGGCTCGGTGACGCGGCCGACTCTCCGGATGGGGAGCCTGACGGCCAGCCCGATCCCAACGGTCTTGGTGATGATGTCTTCGATCTCAACGACGATGAAGACGGCGTTATGATTCCCATCCTCATGCAGGGTGGAACCTCGGCCATAACGTTCGAGGTCAACGATGGGGGTGCCGGTACCGGTGGTGTCGTCGAGGCCTGGATCGATTTTGACGGCAGCCGGACCTGGGATGCCGCCGAGCTTATCGTGGCCGGCTGGTTCGCCGCCGGTATGCATATGGTTAATGTAACAACCCCCGGTACTGCGGTTATTGGCCAGACCTTCGCACGCTTCCGTATCAGCAGCATAGGCGGCCTCCCGCCGGTCGGACCCGCCAGCGATGGCGAGGTTGAGGACCACGAGGTCTACATCGAGGAGTGGCAGGCGTTTAAGTGGATACAGCGCCCCGATCTCTCGGACTACGGTATAGATGTCAATGCGACTAGTCCGTACATCCTCGCAGACGACTACCGCTGCACCGAGCCCGGGAGAATCACCGAAATCTGGGTCTGGGGATCCTGGGTCGATGACTGGTACCCATTCGGGGATGATCCTGCGGCCGTGGATTTTGTCCTGAGCATTCACAAGGACATTCCCGATAGCGAGAGCTCAACCGGGTACAGTATGCCCGGAGACTTTGAGTGGTTTCGGTACTTTGCCGCCGGGGACTTCGACGTGTCGGTCTACGCCGACAGCATCTTCGAGGGCTGGATGAATCCGCCGGACGAATACTGGTGGCCGGCCGACTGGACATGCTGGCTCTACAGGTTCTATGTGCCTGTTGAGGAAGCGTACTTCCAGCAGGGGACGGAGGCCAATCCGATAACCTACTGGCTGGATGTCCAGGCATATCCGCATGATCCTGGAGCCAGTTTCGGCTGGAAGACCTCGGATGAGCACTGGAACGATGACGCCGTGTGGGGAAACGGACCGGAGCCCTATTTCGGTCCATGGTTCGAGCTCAGATACCCGCCGGATCATGGGTTGTACCCGCACTCGATCGACCTGGCGTTCGCGCTGATGAACGAGCCGACAAGCGGAACGCGGAGTGAAGATGTTGCTCCCGAGTCGTTCGGACTTCACCAGAATGTGCCGAATCCGTTCAGCTCATCGACGAACATCCGGTTTAACCTGGCCACGCAGGGCCATGTGACGCTTGAGATCTTCGACGTTACGGGCCGCTCGGTCAGCACGCTGGTTGACGCGGTGGAACATGCAGGAACGCACAGCGCTACGTGGTCGGGACAGGATCGCGCAGGTCGCGATCTACCCGCAGGCGTTTACTTCTACCGCCTGACCAAGGGTAACCGCCAGATCACGCACAAGATGTTGCTTCTGAGGTAGCTGACAGGCAGCGGATAGAAACGAGGGGGCAGCCGCCGTTTCCGGTGGCTGTCCCCCTCATTTGATCTCTATTTCAGTATTCCCTTCAGTGCATGGGCCGCAGTGTAGATGCTTCCAACCCCGCATACGTACTGGGCTACTCTCAGCGCCTCTGCGACCTCTGCCTTCGTGGCACCGGCTGTCATTGCTTCCCGGGCCAGGGCTTCAACTCCTCCGACTGCACCATGAGCCGCATCAAGGGCCATTGCGATAAGGAGTTTGAACTTCTTGGGCAGGGCCCCGTCGGCCATCGCAAACTCACCGGTCTCCCGAACGAGCTTCAGGAGCTCCGGATCGAGGTCCTCAAAGACCTTAAGTGGATGCTCGGGCACTTTCGTCACCTCCTCGCCGGGTGGTTTTCGATTTCCGCTCGAAGATGCTATATACGACCGGTATGAGCACAAGGGTTATCAGTGTGGAGCTTATGAGCCCTCCGATTACGACTCTGGCCAAGGGGGCCTGCGCCTCACCGCCTTCGCCCAGGCCCAGGGAAAGCGGAAGCAGCCCCAGGACGGTGGTTGATGCGGTCATAAGGATGGGCCGCAGACGGCGCGAACCGGCCAGACTGATGGCACTCATGAGATCCATCCCTGCCTCTCTGCGCAACCGGTTGGTATAATCCACCAGAAGGATGGCATTGTTCACGACTATGCCTGCGAGCATGATACACCCGATAAAAGCCTGCATGCTGAAGATCGTTTTAGTCAGAATCATTATCACTACGATCCCGGTTATTGCCATCGGGATAGAGAAGAGAACTACGAAGGGATCCCTCAGGGACTCGAACTGGCCTGCCATCACAAGATAGACAAGCAGGATCGCAAGCACCAGCCCGAGCATCAGTTCGCGAAACGCCTTCTGCTGCTCTTCATAATCGCCGCCGAAGAGGATTGCGAAATCCTTGGGCACGGGTACGGATCGAAGTCCATTTCGAATATCTGCGATCACAGAGCCCATGTCCCGGCCTGTGAAGTTGGCACTTATCGTGATCGTTCGCTCCTGGTCTTTTCGTTCCAGCCTGACCGGGCCCTCTCTTGGGACGGTATTGACGACGTTCCTCAGGATAACCGATTCCCCACGGTTGTTGACGACCGTAAGATCCAGAAGATCATCAAGCTCTCGACGATCTTCCTCGCTGAGTCGAACAAGGATGCGATACTGCTTGCCGCGCTCGCGGAAGTATGACGCGTGGGTCCCCCCGACCGCGGTCTCCAGCGTCTCGCCGATACGCGACACGGTGAGGCCTAAGTCAGCTGCTTTTTGCCGGTCGATCTGGATAACCTGCTCGGGGTTACCCTCCTCACGGCTGACCCTCGTATCGGTGATTCCGGGGACATCACGGACCACCTGTTCCACTCTTACCGCGAGTTCGTGAGCGGCCCTGAGGTCGTAGCCGCGCACGTCCACGCTTACGTTGTCGTCACTCGATGATCCCAGCCGCAGCATAAAGAGTCCCTGACCGGCACGCGTCCGGGCCGTCAGCCCGGGGAAGCCCTGTAACGATTTCCTGAGATCGTTGGCCACCTGTTCACTGCTCCGGCTGCGGTCGCCCTTGGGCACCAGAGTCACCCGAACCTGGGCTGTATGGCCGCCGCTTGAACCCCAGCCCCCACCACCGGCCCGGGTCAGTATGGAAACCATTTCGGGCACCTCGCTTCGTACGACATTCTCCACAGCCCGTGTGGTTTCATTGATGATCTCAAGGCGGGTCCCGACCGCCATTTCCAGGTCGATGCGGACCTCACCCTCGTCGGCGGTTGGTATCAGCTCGACGCCGATCAACCGGATCAACACGACGGAAACACCAAACAGGAGAGCAGAAACCGTGACCACGCTCCTTCGATGACCGAGCGCCCACTTAAGGAGACCGGCATACCTCTGCTCGATTGTGCGAAGTGCATTCTCGCTCGTGGCATAGAGTTTCCTCAGCGGCCCGCCGGTATTCGTCTGACCTGACGGTCTGTGGCGGAGGAACCTTGACGAAAGCATGGGGATCAACGTGAGCGCGACGACGAGCGAGCAGAGCAGCGCGAAACTCACCACGTAGGCCAGCTGCTGGTACATTATGCCGGCGATACCGCGCATGAAGACGACCGGCAGGAAAACGACGATTGTGGTAAGCACGCTTGCCAGAATCGCCGAGGATACCTCGCCCGTCCCATCGAGGGCGCTTTTCTCGGCCGAGGTCCCCTGCTCCCTGTGGCGATAGATGTTTTCAAGCACAACGATAGCGCTGTCTAAGAGCATACCGATGCCGAGGGCCAAGCCCCCGAAGGTCATGATATTCAGCGTGAAACCGCTGAAATACATGAGCCCGAAAGTTGCGAGCAGGCAAATGGGAATGGCAGTGGCGATAATGGCCGTACTGGAGACGCTTCGCAGGAACAGGAAAAGAACGATGATTGCCAGTATGCCACCTAAGACCAGGGCCCTGCCCACGTTATTGATAGACTGTTTAATGTATTTGGATGTGTCGATGAGCGGGATCAATCTGAGTTGGGGCAGATCACGGTTGATCCGGTCGATCTCGGCATTGACGGCCTGAGCTACCTTGACCGTATTTGCACCCGACTGTTTGTTGATCGAGACCCGAACTCCCGGCTCGCCGTCGATGCGTATGATCTGTCGCACTTCCTCCCAGGAATCTACGACGTCGGCAATGTCCCGGACCTGGATGGGTGTTCCCTCGCGCATCGCGACAACCGTATTCTCGATTTCCTCCAGCGAGCTGAATTCACCCTGTGTCCTTACCAGAACCTCCGAGTTGCCCTTCTCAAATAGTCCCGCGGGTATATTCCGGTTTTCATTTTGCAGGGCTGCAAGGATATTGTCCGTGGAAAGACCGAGGGCCTTAAGGTGTGCGGCCCGGAGATCGACGTGAATCTCCCGCATCAGACCGCCCCAGATGTCCACGGCGGCCACACCGGGCACGCGCTCCAGTCGGTACTTGACCTGGTCTTCAACAATCTGGCGCAGATCGAGCGGGTTCATGCTGCCCGATACACCCATTATCAGAATTGGGAAGGCCGAGAGGTCGAACTTACGGATCATCGGTCTTTCGATGTCTTCCGGCAGTCGCCCTAATGTCCGGTCGATACGGTCGCGGATATCGTTCGCAGCGACATCGAGGTCTGTGCCCCAACCGAATGCCACCCTGACCATGCTCCGCCCCTCGGTCGATGTCGATGTGATTTCCTCCACGCCCTGAACTGCCGCCACTGCCTCCTCAATGGGCCGCGTAACCAGCTCCTCCATCTCCTGCGGACCTACATTGCCGTAGCTCGTGACGACGGAGATGGTGGGATAGGTGACCTCTGGCATGAGGTCGATCGAGAGCCTCGAAAGCGACACCAGGCCAAGGACGATTATGATGACAAACATGACTGAAGTTAAGACGGGGCGTCGGATCGGTCCCCCGGCAGTGTTCATATGCTTGATTCCCTTCCTGCCTACCCGGCAGGCTGACCCATCTCCTTCGAAGCCTCCGGGCCGCCCTGCCCGCCGGGCCGGTCGGGCAGAATCACCGTGCTCCCGTCCTCCAGGAGGTGCTGTCCAAGCGAGATGACCAGGCCCTCTATCCTTGGTGTGAGAACTTCCGTTCTGGCAGGTGTGGTTATGCCCAGCTCAACGGGGACAAAACGGGCAGCGGTCTCGCCGCTTCCGATCACAAAGACGCCGTTGGTGCCGTTGCGCGTGACGACGGCCTGCGTGGGGACGACCTGAGCGGAGGCTTTCTCTGCAAGTACAAGCGTCACCTTGCAGAACATCCCGGGCTTTAAGAGCAGCGAATCGTTGACCACCTCGACTTCCATCTTCGCCACCCGTGATGCCTCCTCGAGCATGGGTGCGATGCGGGATACCCGGCCCGCAAAGATCCTGCCGGGATAAGCATCTACTGCGATATCCGCAGACTGATCTATCCGGACCAGGCCGTACACACGTTCAATCACCGTTGTCCGGACGATGACCGTATCGATACCGATTACCGACACGACCGGCGAGCTGGGAGCCAGCATACTGCCTTCATCCACGAAGCGCTCACCGATGAATCCGGGTTCAGATGCAAGGAGTGTGGTGTAACTCAAACGGATCTTGGCCGAATTCAGTGCCGCCTGACGCTGCTCGACCTGGGCTTTGGCCAGCTCTATCCGTGACTCGAGAGCGTCGAACCTGGTCCTGGCGGTTTCCAGGTCGGCCAATGAGGCAATCCGCTTCTCTTCAAGCGACTCAATGCGCTCTAGCTCCTGTCTTGCCAGTTCAAGCTCGCTCTGCGTCTCCGCCATATTGGCATAAGAGATCCTGAGGTTTGCATCGGACTCGAGCACCATCTGCTGGTACTCGCCATCATCGATCTTTGCAATGACCTCACCCCGCTTGACCCAGTCGCCGATCCTCTTGTTGAGTCTGATGATCCTGCCGGAGACCTTGGGGGCGAGGATGTACTGGTACAAGGGATAAATCGTGCCGGTGAGCTGGCGCGTTTCTTCAATCGGCTCAATGCGTACGCTGTCGACCTCAACTGCGACCGGAGGCCGGGCAAAGCCGCCCGGCGAGCCCCCGCCGTCCCCTATGATCAGTACCGCAATCCGCCAGATCAGTATGGCCAGGAAGACAGCGCCCCCCGCCCATACAATGTGTTTTCGCTTCATGTACGTAATTCCGCCTCTTTGTCCCTTAGACAATCCAACGTGTTCGATAGTTCCATCTCCCTCAATCTTAACAATATCGGATCGGCATACGCATAAGAAAATGCAGGTCCGGTCATGAGGCATGTCATCGCGGGATTGGGGCTTGGGGAGTACTACTCGACTTTCACCACTTTGCTCGAAATCACTGAGCGGCCGGTCTTGAGGGAGACGAAGTAGATCCCGCTTGTGACGTGGTGCCCGTCACGATCACACCCATCCCACTTCAGGGTGTGCTTGCCCGCCGGGAGCGGCCCGGAAGTGATCACGTGGACCAGGCGGCCGGTCACGTCATGAATCCTCAAGTCTGCCCGGCCCGGGCCAGCCAGGTGGAAGGTGATTTTAGTACCCGCGAGGAAGGGATTGGGAGAACTCCCTAAGAAGGTGGCCTCCGGCAGAGTGCCATGCCCGGGAGGTTCTACACCCGCAACTGCTTCTATCGAGTCGATGATACCGGGACTCGGGTTTAAGTAGGTTCCGCTGGCCGTGCTTTCGGTCTTAACAGCCCTCACCATGTAGATGTTCCGGCCCGAAACAGGTGCGCTGTCAACGTAGGTTGTGTCTTCGATAAGAGCCGGGCTCAAGCGCGTGAAGCCTCCGTGGAGACTCTCGGAGCGGTACACATGATAGCCGGCGACAGCGGAATCGCCGGGCGCCGACCAGGTAAGCCGTATCTCGCCGACCTCAGCGCACTCAAGGCTTAAGGCCGGCGGCGGTTTGACCGCATGGAGCCTCAGAGTCGGATCCCCCATCAGTGCGGTGTGAATCTGGCGCCCGCCATAAGCGATCATGTAGAGCGTGTGGTTGTTCTGGGTGATGCGGGCACTGTACCCGATAGGGTAACCCATAGCCATGTGGTGAAGATGCCAGGCCGGGCGGCCCGCCCAGAAGCAGACGAGCGGGTAGTTGGCCGAGCCCAGGGGTGCGCGAAGCACATTGTTGGAATTGTCCCAGTCGCCGAAGTAGCTTCCCATGAGCATGGTGAAGACGGTCTGCATGGTCAGCGTGGCGAAATCAGCTGTCGTGGCCACGCCACCACAGCTTGAGTAACTTCCCGGACCGCAGCCATAAGCGCAAAGATAACCGTCGGTCTCGAGGGTGGGGAGCCAGCTCCTCGCCCTTGTCGCGGGGGATCCAAACATGGCTGTGAAGTTGCGCCAACCTGTGCAGGCATAAGCAGTGCCACCGCCTACCCCAACATTATCATCGATAAGCCCGCGGCGGGGCAGGCTTATCTCCCCGGTCCTGAAGGCGTGGTCCTTATCGAGGTAGCGCCTGAGTAGGCCCACCTCGCTCTCGGCGAAGGCGGGCAGGCGACTGAGGTCAACCCGTCCAACCTGAAGGTCGACATCGGAGGGGAGGAATGTCTGATCGAACTTGCCGTCCCCCGGGATATTGTGGTTCGCCGGCCGTGAGGCGCTCGTGTTGTTGACAATCGAATCCGTCCACGCACCGTCCAGTTCCCCGTAGTATAGGTCGGCCGGCCATGCACCCTGGTGGTTGGCGTGTGCTCCGTGAACATCGCCTGAGTAGGGGACGGCTATGTTCCCGAAGAGGAAGAGCGTTGAGATGGTGGGATCGCTCTGGCACCGGGCCATGATCAGGCTCTTCACCGTCGGAACTGGAGTGCCGTCAGGCACATCACAGCGGCGGACCCGGTAGCCATCACGTATCATATCAAGCTCAAGCCGGGTGAGTTCGTTTTCGAGTGAATCGGCCACGGGCTCATCCACGAGGAGGAGAACAGTGCCCACGTCTTCGGGTGGGGTGTAGCGGATGCCTGCGAGGATGTGTCCGAACCTCGGAGCCGAGTACGGCCCACCCTGGGCAAGCGTGTCTCCCGTTTCATCAACGGTCAGTTGCCATGAGGTCTCCGCCCCGAAGGTATCGAGTGTGATGGAGACTACCAGTGCGCTGCATGGACTTTCCGGGCTGCCTATCGTGAAGGATGTGGATTCGTACGAGCCGAATGAGCCGCCCGAGGCGTAAAGCGTATCACAACCTGTAACATCGTAGAAGCCAAGGCCCTGGTCGCAGCAGATACCATCTCCCCAGGAATCATATATTGTGAAGGTGACGGAAGTACCGCTTGCGATCTCAACCGTATCGATGATTGTTCCCCTGGTCTTTCGAAAGCTGTATTCGTAAGCCTCACCGACGGCGACGTCCGTGTCAGTGAAGGTTGTCGTGCCTCCGCCAAGGACGGCGATGGGCCCGGTCCAGACAGTATCGGCTATCGACTTCTTAAAGATCCGGTATTCGGTGGCCGTTAGATCGGCGACCCAGGAGAAGTCGATCTGCGGAGGTGATTCCTGAACCGTGGCGCTCACCTCCACGGCGTAGTCCCTGGTGGCACAGATGGACTGCGCGGCGATCAAGAGGATGATAGTGCCGACCAGGATGAGTAACCTCGGATGAATGTCGATTCTCATAGGTTTTTCCCTTCAGCAAATCGCCAGAGTCAATGCCCTGGCGGCTTCACTTCCCACCCCGGCCAGCATCTGTCACTTACTATACCCACATCCGGCCGAACTGAGAACCCGGGCCGTGAGGAGTCGCTCTCGTGCTACGGCGAGTCGTAGGTTGGTAGCGGGGGCCCGCTACACACACCAATTATGAGAAAGATCGTCAAGATGGGTGCGCCTCGGTGATTGAACAGCTGTGTGGCTGTGTGTTACCGTCGTAGGAGGCATGTCAAGAAGGTCATGGGACTTAAGGTGCGAGGGGATCACCATCTCATTGTTCTCGGTGCAACGACATGAAGTACATGAACCGTAGTTGCGTACCGGACTCTAAGTGATTCAGCGCAGTGAGGCTCATTTGACAGAGCGTCGGGTGATAGTCGTCGGAGGAGGGGCAGCCGGTCTGATGGCGGCAGGGCAGGCTGCGCAGCTCGGGGCCGAGACGCTGCTTCTCGAGAAGATGAGTCGCCCGGGGCGCAAGCTGCGTATAGCCGGCAAGGGACGCTGCAACCTCACGAACGTAGCCCTCCTGCCTGAGTTCATCGCACACTTCGGGCGCAACGGACGTTTCCTTCGTCAGGCCTTCTCGCGATTTTTCACCGACGAACTGGTAGGTTTTTTTGAAGATCTGCAGGTCCCCATTGTGACGGAGCGGGGGGGGCGGGTGTTTCCATCTAGTGGTGAGGCGCAGGACGTGGTGGATGCCCTGGTTCGGTGGGCTGGAAAGTGTGGGGTGACCTTGCTGACTCGATCGCCGGTAGAGCAATTGGTTGTCGAGCGAGGACGAGTGGTTGGTGTGCAGCTGTCCCACGGGCGGATCTATCGAGGCCGCGCAGTGATCATCGCTACCGGTGGGGCGTCTTACCCTGCCACCGGGTCAACGGGAGACGGGTACCGGCTGGCCGAATCGGTGGGCCACACCATTGTGCCGATTCGACCCGCACTGGTCCCTCTGGAGGCGGCCGGCGATATTGCTCCGAAGTTGCAGGGTCTGAGTCTGCGCAATGTGACCGTCCGGATGTGGGTCGGTAGGAAGAGGCAGGCCAAGACCTTTGGGGAAATGCTTTTCACGCACTTTGGTCTTTCCGGGCCGACCATCCTCTCCTTGAGCAGACAGGTGGTGGACGCGCTGCGCTTGGGGCATAGGGTGATTCTCTCCATTGATCTCAAGCCTGCTATTGATGAGCGTGAGCTGGAGACACGGCTTTTGCGCGACCTGGCCGCGAGCGGCAAGCAGAAGTTCCGCACGTTGCTCAAGGGCTTGTTACCCAGAAAACTCATCCAGGTGTGCGCGACCTTGACAGGCATCTCTCCGGATAAGGAAGCGCACCAGATAACGGCTGAGGAGCGTAAGCGGCTACGGATGTGGTTGAAGAATTTCCGCATAGAGGTGATTGGATACCGGTCTTTCGCAGAGGCGATTATCACCGCCGGTGGCGTAGATACACGAGAAGTTGACCCACGCACGATGGAGTCGCGCCTGGTGGAGGCGTGCTATTTCGCCGGGGAGGTGTTAGATGTGGATGCGGACACTGGCGGCTATAACCTACAAGCCGCGTTTTCTACCGGTTGGGTCGCCGGTCGATCCGCGGTGCGAGAAGGATAGCGGGTTAGACCTGGGAATGAACTCCGGTTATCTCCTGTGACAGACTTTGAAGCCGCTTGATCCGCTCTTCCATCGGTGGGTGGGTTGCGAAGAGCCTTGTAAGTCCGCCCCCAAGGAATGGATTGACAATGAACATGTGTGAATGAGCGGGATTGCCGTTGGCCAGAGGTACCTGCTTAGCACCTCTCTGTAACTTCGCCAGCGCGGCGGCCAGCGCCAGGGGTTTGCCACTTAGTTTTGCTCCTCCCTCATCCGCGGCGTATTCCCTGACACGCGAGACGGCCATTCTAATAAACATGGCAGCGAGTGGTGCTCCTATTACAACAAGAAGAAGGCCGAGCTGGTTTCCGCGGCGGCCACGGCCTGCCGCCCCGAAGTAGGCGAACTGTCCGAGGACAGCTATTGCTCCAGCGAGTGTGGCTGCAATGGTCCCCGTGAGGATGTCCCGATTCTTAACATGAGTAAGCTCGTGGGCCATCACACCCGCAAGCTCCTCACGGTTGAGGATATCCACCAAGCCCTGAGTGGCTGCGACTGCGGCGTGCTGAGGATCGCGCCCCGTGGCAAACGCGTTGGGGCTTCGCTGGGGAATCAGAAAGACACGCGGCATCGGCAGGTTGCCGGTCTGGGCGAGTTGAGCCACGGTGGAATACAACCCCGTCCTATCGTCGGGGCCTACCTCGGAAGCCCCGTAACGCTTAAGCACGATTTTATCGCTGAACCAGTAAGTTATGAAATTCATGATGGCGGCGAATCCAAAAGCAATCACTGCACCCTGTCGTCCACCAAGAAGACCACCGACCAGCACAAACAACCCGGTGAGCGTAAGCATCAGCAGAAAAGTGCGTGTTCTATTCATGTCCCGTCCTTTCGTACATGAGACCCGGATCGAGCTGCCAGGAGGAGTCGAAGAACCCGGTGGAGATCATGCCGCCCCAGCCTTTTCGTGTCACGCTCTTATCGAAGATCATGAAATCGGGAAGGCCTGCACCAGCGTAGATCGTCCGGAAAAAGGTCGAAAGCCTTAAGCCGTCCACACCCAGCCCTTCATGAACGACCACGAGTCTTTCCTCATTGAGCGGGTTGGGATAGATGAACTTGGCGGCAAGGCATTCACCTTCAAGCCGCTTGCCTCCGAGGAAGAACGAGCCCTCGTCGAGCCTTATGGGAAGGAAGCGGTCTATGCGTGAAGTGATGTGGTTTTCACCTGGCCCGCCAAAGAGCATGAGATTGAACTTGTCTATGATGCCTGCTGTGACCTCGGTATCGGGAAGCACCTCTGCGAACCCGTTTCCGCGCCGCCACCACTCGAAGGCTTCAAGTCTTGCCTGGTGAAGGAGAAGATCGGTGGTGATGCTGTCTCCCCGTGTGCCATAGACGAGCACAAACGGTGAGAAGTACGCTTGCTTTATAGGTCCATGGAGCTCCGGCCGCTTGGCAAGACCGCCCGGAGCCAAACCTCCCAGCCTGAACTCACCTGCTCGCTTTGAAAGCGTGATGCTTCGACCGGCGTTAAGATCCAAGTGCCGGGACTTCCCGTCGACGGATAGCGTTACCCGGTCGGTGGGAAGCAGATACTCGGACAGCGAGACCTCGAACTCATCGACATTGGCCGTTGTGACGGTGACGGTATCACCCGCCACATGTCCTTCGATTCTGGATTCGTGGTAGCACTTCTCCTGTCTCTTGATCTTGAGCCAGTAGGCGCTGTTACTGTGACCGACATTTGTGGTCTTAAAGACGACATGGTGAGGAAAGGGATTCCGGGCCTTACCGGTGAAGTAACCCATGAGGTCCGGATCGTCGACGCAAGATACGTCGAGACTATCGATGCTATACCAGTGACCCCTGCCCGGATCTTCCTTGTAGCGGTATCTGTAACCGAGTTCATCGAGGCGGCGTGCGAAGAGGCGGGCGTGAACGGGTGGGACGTTATCGTCTGCCCCTCCCTGTAGGATGAAGACAGGAAGGTTCAAAGCGTTCTCAACGAAGTTGTGCGGCTGGTCCTGTCTTAGACTCATATCCCTTATGGCACACTGCCCGGGTTCGCCGAAGATGCGAGCTTTCTGCAGGAACCAGGGCACATAGAGCTCAAATGATGTCCAGCCCGCAGCCGGGGCCATTGCGGCAAAGCGATCGGGGTGTGTGAGGCCGATGTGCCAGGCGCCGTGGCCGCCCATAGAGTGCCCCGTAAGATAGATCCGGTTGGGCTCGATGGGGAGAGTGGCCTCGGCGATCTCGAGCACCTCAAGAGCATCGAGCCGGCCCCAGTCCTGCCAGTCAAACCCGAAGGGCCGCCTGTTGGTCGGGGCGACGACAAAAGCCCAGGACTTGGGCTTGTACGCATCGACCTGGCCTTCGGCCTTAACACCCGCACCGTGAGTTGTGAATATCAGGGCGTACGTCTCCGCGGGATCATAATCCTCCGGCGGGAGGACCGCGTAGTACTGGCACGAACTGTCAATTGATGATATGAAGGTTCGCTTGTAGGATTGGTCGCTGCCTCTGATTCTTAAGGTGACGGAGTCTGTGTAACATGTTCCCTGGCAGGTCACCTCAACGGGTATGGTGATCTCCTCGGTGGCGGAAGGCACGTCCGCTACCTGTATCTCCAGAGGCACTTTCTTAACACAAAGCGGCGCGAGATTGCGGACCGTGTGATGTGTCAGGTCCACCGATCTCCCATCACCGATTGATACGACCACCTCGTGGAATCTCTCAGAGGTTGTATTCAGAAGCGGAACCCCGATCCAGAACAAGCCCTTTTCGCCCTCGCGGATGTCGGGGACCGTGAAGTCTTCAAGCGTAATAACGGGAGCCGGCGGAGGCACGATTTCGAACCGGAAGCGGTGGTCGGCGTATCCGCTGAGATTTAAGACCACTCTATTGATACCTTCCCGAAGGACAACAGGAATACGCATGAAGTCGTGGCCGTAAGGGTCACCATTGTGAAGATCGCCATTGAGATAGAACGACCCGATGCGTTCGGCGATCACGAGGGCATGCCGCTCCGCAGGCACCATGAACTCGCTGTAGGCGTACGCGCCGTTTACAATCCCGGCATAGCCGTAGATATCCATCAGCGTATCCCATAAGACGTTCTCGAATCCGATCTCAACCCAGCCTGTGGAGTCCGGCGCCGCTTGTTTCCAGCTGACGATCCCCCCCTGAGTGAGGGTGCTGATGTAGCGATCACCGTCGCAGGGCTCGAGCGCTCCAGGTTCGTCCGTTATGCCAATGACACCTTCCCGGGGACCTATCGAAAAGGGGCCTAGATAATGCCACTCCGCAATTGTCAGACTGTCACCGAATTCCGTGCCACCGAATTCCGGGGGCTGCGAATCCGTAATTTGTAAGCTGGTACCGAATTCCGAGGCGTGGCACTCCGTAATTTGTAAACTGTCACCAAATTCGGGGAGGGTGAGCAGAAGTACCAGCAGGCAGACTCTAAGCATCCCGAACCTCCAGGGTGGACCAGTCACAGTGAAACATTCCGCGAGGATACGGGTCAAGCAAGAACGATGTTGCATGATCCTCCTTGCTGGATTTAACATCATCCGTATGTTACGCTGATGCCGCAGGCTCGAGCGGCCCTTCTGACATGTATGAGGTGGAGGAGGAAAGATGGCACTTGATGATGTCAAGATCTCGGAAATCATAATCAAGTCCTTTTCAGAGAAACTGCTCGGTATCCTCTCAAGCGATGTCGCGATAGTCGGTGGGGGCCCAGCCGGTCTCTGCGCGGCCTACAACCTGGCAAAAGCAGGTAAGCACGTGGTGCTCTTTGAGCGCAAGCTGTCGCTTGGTGGCGGTATGTGGGGCGGCGGGATCATGTTCAACCAGATCGTCGTACAGGAAGAGGGCAGGAAGATCTTCGATGAACTGGGCATAAGATCTGTTGATGCCGGGGATGGTTACTTTACGAGCGATTCCGTTGAGGCGGTGACGAAACTCAGTGCTGCGGCCTGTGATGCCGGTGCAACCGTCATGAACCTCTTCAGCGTTGAAGATGTGCTTTTCAGGGATGAAATGGTGAACGGTCTTGTGATCAACTGGAGTTCGGTGGAGATCGCCGGGCTTCATGTCGACCCCGTTACGATGCACGCGGATTTCGTTGTCGATGCCACGGGTCATGCCGCCGAGATCGCCCGTATCATAGAGCGGAAGGTGGGCACAAAGCTTCTTACTCCAACCGGTGGTGTGATCGGGGAGAAGCCGATGTGGGCAGAGGTGGCAGAGACGCTTACCGTTGAGAACACCAAAGAGATCTATCCACACGTCTATGTATCCGGGATGTCCTGCAATGCCGTTTTCGGCGGGCCGCGCATGGGCCCGATTTTCGGTGGTATGCTGCTGAGCGGTAAGAAGGTGGCCGATCTCATACTCAAGCGACTTGAGGGATCATAGCCCGTGCTGTCACAGTGAAGACACGGGAACTGCTCAGCTTCGGAAACAGTCTAATGGGCTGGACTCGGAGACCAACCTGGTCGAGCAAAGACCACATTGCCCGGCGGTGTCATACGTCCGGCGCTCATGTGGCGAACAGAGGAGGGTGGACCATGAAGTTGTTGAAGCCTATTGCGGTCGGGCTGCTCGTCATCGTTGCTGTTGCGAGCTGTAGCAAGGTCAAAGAAGCCGCGCTGGAGCGGGGGATCGATCTCTTTATGGCCGGCGAGCTGGAGGAGGCACTTAAGGTGCTCGATGCCTCGGCAAAGATCTCAGCTGAGAACCCGGATGCGCATGCCTGGTACGCCGAGTGCCTGAGGCGTCTTAAGAAATTCGACGATGCGGCCGACGCCGCCTACATGGCGCTCGACCTCGATCCGGAGCATGCCTTCGCGCACACCGTCCTTGCGGATGTTTTCAACCCTCAGTACAGCACCTGGCAAAGGGTGGATGCCGAGAGCACATGGTTCCATCTCCAGGAAGCCGTCAGGTACGACCCGGGTGACGGGAATGCATGGTCCTCGCTATGGGTCCAGGCGGTCGAGAGGCAGGACGAAGAGATGGCCCACACCGCTGCTGTCAACATGATCGATTCGGGTTTTCTCTCTGCGCCCGTCCTTGCCTACAACCGGTGGCAGCTCGAACACCTTCCGCCGAATGCGATATTCCTGACAAATGGGGACATGGACACGTATCCCTCCGTCGCCCTCCAGGAGAAGGAAGGCTTAAGACAGGATGTTGTCGTAGCGAATCTCAGCCTGCTGAATGTGGCCCCCTACGTGGCTCGAACTGCAAAGAAGTATGGCGTTCCGCTTCCGGTTGGGCCGGATCAACTCGAGTCAATGGCACCACGGAGAGGGGATAAGGGTACGATCGAACCGGTAGGCAGACAGATCGTACGGGGCTGGATAGAGATGCAGCAGCGCGGAGAGCTCTCGCGACCTTTGTGTGCGGCAATAACCGTCGCTGATCTTGATTTCGCGCCGGGCGTCGGGGAGCGTACGGTCTACTGCGGGTCATACTATGAAATCATGCCCACTCTGGTTGAGGCTGAGACCGATGTGGCCAGGCTTGAGCAAAGCCTCGCAGCCATAGATGCGGCGAGCTTCGAAGGGGCATTTGCGACCATCGTTGACAGGAGCCCTGTAAGGAGATCGGGAACTCACCGGATCGCTACAAATGTCACTGCGGCTATGCTCAGGTATGTCGAGCACCTTGCCGGAGAGGAACGGTGGGACGAGGCGAGCTCGGCCCTTGCCGGGGCAAGGGACTACGACTCCCGAATCCTTGCTGCCGGGTCCTACACGGATCACATGGATTCGCTCAGCGTGGAGATTGCGAAGCACCTTGAACCATAGGTGTTGTTCAGGATGGTGGCCGGCGTTCGTGCTCCTCAGCGATAGAGCGCCTTTATCTGCCCCCATGCCGTCGGTTCGGTTGCACTGTATGCCGGGTCACATATCGGGAGTACCCCATCAAGATCACCCGTTGCGTACTCTGTGGAATACTTCAGGACAATGACATCCTCGTAAAGACCGGCCTCAGTTGGCGACGCAACCGAGTAGAAGCACACAGTAGCATACCCGTCCTTATCCGGCTCACAGCAGTTTTCATAGGGTTCGAACTTGACAAGTGGATCGGTAATGCCGATCGACGGGTCACCGTGGCACTCAAAGAGGCCATAATAGTAGACTGTGCAAGGCACACTATTGGTCCCCGGGCCGCTACCGACCGTGTCGGCAAAAGCGAAGTATCCCGGAGTGCATGCACACGCACATGACTCGAGCATGACAAGAAGATCGACATGGCTTACGCCGTGCGGCAGGTCGATCCAGTTGACGGTAAGGCAGTATTTCCAGTAGCCTTCATATTCGGGCTCGGTCGCCTCCCAGGCACTGCTGGTCCCCCAGAGATCAGGGCTGGCAAGTGCCGGGATAGCAAGCAACGTTACGCATACAGCAGTCAGTGCCAGAACCTCAATAACCTTTGACATGCTTTGGCTCTCCTTGTGAAATAATACGCCTTGGTGGCCATGCTTACCGGGTGTTCTTGAACTCCTAGCGGTGGCAGCTTATCATGCGCTAACAGGAAAGTCAAGCCATAAGTTTCGCATATGACGCGAATGTCATGGTAACGCGTGGTTTTCCCCGCGTGTCCCGGTCCGCGGGTCTTCATAGTGAAGCACCTGCATGATGCCCAACCTGCTGTAACTGTCTGCACACTAACTACTTGACTGTCTGACTGTTGCGTTCTCGGTGGCGCCGGTGTAGACTGATTGAGACCGAAGACCCCAATTGAGGAGGACAACGTGAGTGATGAGACCCCACCGCTACACTTCGTGTGTACACTTGAGGAAGCCAGAAAGATCGTAGACAGCAAGAGCAAGTTCTGGGTATCCAACTGCGGCTGTCGTGAATTGCGAGGGAAATGCGACCGCTCGCGCATGGACGTATGTCTGCAGTTCTGCGAATCGACGGCAGCGGACGGTTCGGGCATAAGGAGAGTCACGCGGGATGTGGTGGAGGAGATCCTTAAGGAAGCTCAGGACAAGCATCTCGTCACAAGACCGTTCCGGGATGAGGCAACGAAGACAAAGACCGAAGGGATCTGCTTCTGCTGCGACGACTGCTGCGGCTACTTCACCGATCCCGAGGACAACGCGTGTGATGCCGGCAGTCTCATCGAAAGCACGGATACGGACGCATGTATACACTGTGGACTGTGTGCGGATGTCTGCCGCTTCGGAGCAAGGGAGATGGCAGACGGCGAGTTGAAGGTTGACCGTGACAAGTGCTTTGGCTGCGGTCTCTGTGCAGACGTTTGCCCTGAGGACTGCATTACGATGGTGAGCAGGAAATGAGTTTTTCCGGGCCGGATCGCCAGCCCGGATGCAAGGAACCGTATAAGTCTGTCCGCTAACGGAACAAGGCTTTTATCTTACCCCATGTCGACTGATCCGTTGCTGTTCCCGGCACGGGTTCGGTTATGATGTCTGTATGTACGCCCTCGACGTGATAGGACAATCCCGACACATCGTCGACGATCACGTCACACGAGTCGAGGTCCCCGCTTCCGTTATCCTCCCACGCGCCTATGTGTCTTTCGGTGCAGTACTCCGGATACACCTCGTGCCACCATGAACAAACCGGTTCCAGAAGAGGATCGCCTCCGTCCTGGTGGTAGGTGAAGTCCCAGTAATTGACGATGTCCGGCGGAAGGAGCGGTGTCAATTCAAGGGTGTAGGTGACCACCAGGATATGCTGGGGCTCAGGCTCCCCGCCTCCCGGTGGCTGCATGTCGACGGTGTCACAGAAGCTCAGAATGCTGTCTCCGTTATCCCGCCAACCGACGATCTCATATGGTCCCTGACAGTAGACGGGGTAGAGCTCATGCCACTGGGTTCCAACCGGATTAGACAGGTCGATGATGCTGTTTGTCGCGTCATAGTACGTGGAATCAGCCCGACATGGTCCGGCGGCTGCGAACAAAACGGAGACGAGGAACATGATCAAGGAGACTCTCTTCACGGCATACCTCCTTTCGTTGGCCATCCAACGAAGCAGAGTTATAGTGAGCCTCTGGGCAGAGGCGATATGTACGCCGCGACAACCGCATACTTCATACTTCGCTACGGTTTCCATCTTGGCTATACCCCACATCACGGAACCATTGCAAGCTCTTTCTTGAGAATTCCCCTGGGGGTTTTACTTGTGTCCCGGAGCTACCGGCGGTATCCTTGAGTAACCTTGTTTGTCGTCTCTGTTAGAAAGCCTGACGGTAGAAGAGTACAGGGGGAAATATGGCCGTAGAGCTGAAAAAGATATCACTCGAAGGTCATTACTTGGATTGTCGATTTGAGGGCGAGTTTGGAAACCTTGCCAAGATGATCGAAAACACACTGCGCATCCTCAAAGCGTATAGGGAAACCAAGTGTCCAAATGCACTTCTCGATTTCAGTGAAATCTCGGGGAGAATAGATGTATTCGGTGAACATCGTTTGGCGCTGCATATTGCGCGAGTAATTCCTCCAGGGACTAAAATCGCAGTGCTGGCTCCACCACATATGAAAGACGCTGCAAGCGGACATCTTGAAAATGCAGCCGTAAATAGAGCGGCTCAGCTGAGAGTCTTTTGGGAACGAGAAGAGTCGGTTAAGTGGTTAAGGGCTTCCTGAACGCTGGGAATGTTCTTTCGAACAAATCCATGGAGCAGACCAGCTTCCAGCTGGCCGGTCAAATCTGACGATGGGGGCAGACGTGATGAGCAAGTTCGTTATTGGATTGACTCTCGTTCTGGTTTTGGGCATCACCCTTTGCGTCTCGGGATGCGGGGCTCAGCGTGCCAAATCGGCGAACGCGAAGGCGGCGGTCAATCCGGCTGGGGCCGGACAGATACAGAGATTCGATTTCAGCGAGTGGTTCTCATACGAGCCTGCCGTTGTGAAACCCAATGCTCCGCAGTACGGCCTCCCGCTTGAAAAGGGCCGGATCACCGATTTCGAACCTGTCGTATCCAGTCTGGAACTTGGCCCTGAAGCCACGAAGCGGCTTCTCGATCTGGGCTTTGTGGTCACGGATCTGCCCCGGAGTAGTAAGTACGAGGATGTTGTCGATGCCTATAACGTGGTCACGCGTGCAGGTGTTCCTGTGATCGTGACATCGGGTTCACTACTTCACGTGTTTCATGTTCTCTTCGATGATCTCCTGCGAAGGATTGAAAGCGAGAGACTTTATGATGAACTCTGGAATCTGAGTCTGAGTCTTCACAATAGCAACCTTAAGACGTATCGCCAGTCAGACGGCGATCTGGCGGAGGCAGCAAGGCGGAATGCGGTCTTCTTCGCCGTTGGTCTGACACTACTCACTCATGAAGAGGAAGAGACGAGAAGATCCGGTTGGCCGTCGGCGCTCGGGGAGACCGGTGAGACGGGGTACCGGTTTGAGGTGCCGGCTGAGCTTGCCGAAGAAGTCGGGAAGGAAGTCGAGCTCATAGCGAAACACGCGGGCTTTTTCGGCTCACCGCTTTTTATATACGACGAAGACTACTCACAGTATGTCCCGAGGGGGCACTACACCTATTCGGAGAAACTCAAGAAGTACTTCAAGGCGATGATGTGGTACGGCCGGATGACAATGCTACTTAAGGGAAGCGGGACGGTAGATGTGGGCGAGTCGAGCCGCACGCGTGATGGCCTTATCTCAGAATACGACGCCCGGATTCAGACCCTTGAGGCCCTCATGATAGCTTCAGCCATGGACTCCGATCAGGAGTTGCTGGCCCGGTGGGAGACCATGTACAGGGTGACTTCCTTCTTCGTCGGCTTCTCTGACGACCTCGGGCCTTATGAGTACATCGAGGCCATGAAAGACGTTTTTGGGGGCGAGCCCGATCTCGGGACCTTCACAGCGGAGCATCACGGGGAGCTCAAGGCCAGGCTGGCGGAATACCATTCTCCGCGCATCTACGGTGGAACAGGTAACCCGATCATCTTTCCGCCCTTCACACCTGAGCAGGCCGATGAGATCCTGGATGTCACCCGCGGTTTCAGGTTGATGGGCCAGCGCTACGTTCCGGATTCTCACATGCTTTCCCAGCTTGTGGCACCACACACCGGTGAGTTCACAGGCGGCGAGATGCCGTTTACGGCCTTTCCGGTTCCGGGAGTGGGTATAGAGCGCGTGTTCCCGCGAGGGCTGGATGTGATGGCGGTTCTCGGGTCCGAGCGTGCGAGGGAGATCCTTGATGAGACAGGCGATGCGGACTATTCAGGATACGACCGGGCGTTTGCAAGCATCAAGCAGGAGATAGATGCGATCCAGGGCCCGGAGTGGAACCAGAATCTATACTGGAACTGGATATGGATGCTCAAGGCCTATGTCGGAGAAGCAGACGCGGGCTATCCCGCATTTATGCAGAGTGATGCCTGGCGGGACAGAGTGATCACGCAGGCCCTCGCATCATGGTCGGAACTCAGGCACGATACGATCCTCTATGTAAAGCAGAGCTATACCGCGATGCTTACCGCCATCAACTTGCCGCCCCAGGAGCCGGTGGGACCGCCGCCCGGCTATGTCGAGCCTGTGATCGAAACTTATACGAGGCTCTTAAGCCTAACAAGAATGATGCGTGAGGGTCTTACGGCAATGGGTGTGATCGGTTCTCAGGATGTTCGGACCGTCACGGGTCTTGAGAACGTTCTTGAGAGGCTCATATCGATAAGCACGGTTGAACTCCAGGGTCAGCCGCTCGGGGAGGAGGACCTCAACTACATCCATGGCTTTGGGGGCACCCTGGATGACCTCTTCGGAGGCCTCGAGGATAAATCAAGGAAGACGACGCTTGTCGCGGACGTTCATACCGATGGGAATAGCGGTATGGTGCTTGAGGAAGCGGTAGGCTATGTCGATCTCCTGGTGGCGGCCTGGAAGTCACCCGATGGCAATATCTACGTCGGTGGGGGACCTGAGCTCTCCTACTATGAGTTCAAGCAGCCGATGGGAAATCGTCTGACCGATGAGGCCTGGAGGGAGCTCCTCGAGAGCGATCCACCCGCGCCGCCGTCGTGGACCGCTTCCTACACCACCCCCTAGGGGGTCAGAGCTAAAAAGGTGACATCTTGGGGTCAGACCCCAAGATGTCACCTTTTTAGCTCTGACCCCAACGCATTTGCGCTTCGCGCAAATCGCTGTGTTTACGTTTTGCGGACTATATGGTATAATCAATATCGTAGGTACATGTGCGGGTTTTCTACAGGCCTTATGCCCGGATGGTCAGGAGGTGGCACGCCATGGGAGCAATCAGGGTAATTGGAATCAGTTTGGTTTGCATTCTTATAGCCTGCGCAGTGGCTCTCGCAAGATCGGAGTGCGTGTGGCACACCAATCCACCGATAAAACCACTCGCATCCGCTCAAATCGCCGCCCCGTTTGTCCTCTCCTCGAGTGGTGATACGGCCTGGGTGCAGGTGCACACAGGTTCCACTTACTGTCCCGGTGATCCGTGGTGGGGTCACGGTGGAGAGGCAACCGGAGGTCCGGGACCGCTTGAGACCTGGTGTTTCGAGGGAGGCGACTCCTGCGGGACCAACCCGCCGTGGGATTCGAGATGCTTCTCACACACGGATGTAAGGGCGCAGTCATCCCCGACGGACATAAACTTCTGGCATCTTGATACCTATCGCGCCGACCAGCGTGCCTACTGCGGGGATTGCGCGCTCTGGTGTGGATCCGATTCACTCTGGACGGACGGCTATCCCGTTGAGTGCGGCACCTGGTCTCCCGGCAAGACCCCCGGCTATGGCAATCAGTGGAACTGTATTGTCCAACTCACGCTTCCGGACACTTTTAACGTCGCCAACGGTTGTACGCTGCTTTTCGATCCCCGGTACGATATGGAGTGCAAGTACGACTACTTCTATCTCGATATATGGAATGATTCGGTGTGGGTAACACTTGCGACGTTTAACGCTACAAGCAACAACCCCGGCGGCGAGTGTGGTGCTCCCGGGGGTGGCAATCCCGACTACTGGGGTAACACCGATGGGGGGCAGCCCAATAATGCGAATTGGCAGGAGCGGCCCATTCCCGCGGAGCCCGCCTTCTACAGAGTGGTAACTCCAGATACGCTCGTTCTGGATTCGGGACCTAGGTTCAGATGGAGGTTTGTGTCGGACGGGGCCTGGAGTGATCAAGACGGGAGAGGCAACACCGACGGTGGCGCCTTCATCGATAATGTCTGGGTATGGGGTGACAGTGAACGTTATGCCGAGGATTTCGAAACCGGCATCCTGGATCCGGCCTACTGGAGCCTACCCGATCCGGATGGCGTGATAGACCTGTGGCATATGGTACATGATGCCGACCCGCCATACGAAGGTGGTGATGGTGGCAATCGGACAACATGCACGCTTGATTCATCAACCACCTTCCGAGGACGACCTGAGAGCGGCTATACCGGCGGCGCACCATGGAGGAACGGATGGTATTACAGACTGATGTCCCCGAGTATGCCCATGGCAAACAGCGGCTGTGTCGTTCAGTATGATGATTATAGATGCACCCTGGAATACACCTGCGACTATAGCGCCGTCAGGGTCCGCTTCTATGACAGCGACTTCGCGAGATGGTGCCCTTGGAAGAGCTATGACTATTGGATCTGTGGCGGCTGCTTCTTCTGGAACTTCAATCGCACCGAGGATGTGAGCTACTGGTACACCTCGACC
The DNA here is from genome assembly GCA_043810925.1 of Candidatus Eiseniibacteriota bacterium. Lineage (GTDB taxonomy): Bacteria > Arandabacterota > Arandabacteria > Arandabacterales > Arandabacteraceae > Arandabacterum. Next base: position 15,819 of record JBDRNT010000128.1, on the reverse strand, counting down.
CCCGACTCGATGCAGTTTGCCTGGGACCTTCAGGACGTGTCGGCGCCGACTGACTTCTGCCGCGGCAAACATACGAGTACGGAGTTCATTGTGGACAACGTATCCATAGGATTCTACGACGCTCATGCGACACTCTTCAGCGCACGCACAATCGATATGCTCCAGGATACGTTCTGCGATAATCTCTGCGGCTACAACTCGTCCTTTGATGTTTATAATCCTGATACGATCGATCACTATTCGGGTCCGCCTTATGACGATGTGCGAATCCGGAAGACCGATCAACTCTACCTGGATGTGTCGGACAAGGATAGCCTCACAAGCGTGGAGCTCTACGGCAGCGTCGATGGCGGTGCCGGCTGGGTATCCGTGAGCATGGAAATGAATGTACCGTTTTACCCGACCCGACCCGAACTTGGAGGCGAGTACTACGGTACGCTCTGCCCGGATGACTTCGGTCTCGATACCTGGGTAGCGGGTACCGAGGTGTGGTACTACGTAAAGGCCACGGATGAGTTGAGTAATGAAGGATACTTCCCGGGAACAGCGGACCCATCGAGCCCCTACCACACGGGTAAGGTAGGAGACTACCACGATTTCTCGATCCTTCCGATGTATCCTGTGACCTATACCGGCCCGAGGGTACTTCTGGTGGATGGCTACGGCAGGAAGAACTACGATTACGCACCGTGCGTGACCGAACTGTCCGACAAGAAGCCGCTTGAGGACATATATGAGGAGACACTTACCGATGCCGGCTACTGTTATGATAAGTATGACATCAGCGGAGCGGGCAGCAACGTTCATGTACATCCGATCGAGTTCGGTGCTCACTATGATGCGATTGTCTGGTTCTGCGGGCCGTACTTCTCGAATTACCTCTTTGATGCGGAAGCGCAGGAGGCCATAAGGGACTATCTGGCCGTTGGCGGTAAGGTGGTGCTTTGCGGGGACAGGATAGCATATAACATGGCCGATCCGGCACAGGGTGGCGTCGGTGAGGATTCGCTTGGTGGTGAGTTCCTCGACGGCATCATGGGTTGCACATATCTTGGGGAAATGGAAGGCGCATTCGAGAAGCCACATCTTTATGCGGCCGGTGTCGAAACGCTTCAGGTGCTTGGCGGTCCCGTCGGGATCGATCTTGACACGCTTCTATTTTACCGGGAGTGCCCGTATTTCAAGGACATGTCCTATGTCGTTGCGAATAGCTCGCCTCCGACGGGCTACACGGCCCAGACACTGCTCCGTTTACTCAATCCGGCCCCGGCGTATGATCCTTCGGATGCGGCGATCTACGTTGAGTCTCAGGGCGTGGGTCAGTGTGTGTTTGTCGACTTCGATCTCTGCGCGACTGCGAACCATGAACGGACCTACTGTAGTGGTGATGCTCCGGCTGCGGCTCCTGATTTCGATGCAGGCACTTATGACGGCCGGGTCGAGTTGATGCGGGTGATTCTCGAAGATATCTTCGGTCTGCCATCTTCGGGGGGTGGTCCAGCCGATGTTGTGGGCCCGGATGAAATCTATAAGTGGATGCTGGCCCAGAATGTACCCAATCCCTGCCTGGGACCTACAAGCATAAGCTATGAGGTAGGACGGGCCTGCCGCGTCGATCTCAAGGTCTATAACGCCCTCGGGCAGATGGTGCGGGTTTTGGAAGACGGGACGAGGGGACCCGGTTTGCACTCAGCCCATTGGGATGGCCTTAACTCATCAGGTGAACGCGCAAGTAGCGGCGTTTACTTTTACAAGATAGAGGCCGGCACCTTCACCGCGACGCGCAAAATGCTGGTATTGCGGTAATGGGGTCAGGCTTTGAATTCTGGAATCAGGTCGTGGGGAGAATGCTCAGCTGGCCTGACCGGGTCTTGAATTCAGGAATCCCATATCAGCAGTGCTGAAGAAGTCTGATTCCAGAATTCAAAGCCTGACCCCAGGTTTTACCCCAGCCTCTAGGCCATCAGGACCCACAAAAGGTGGGAGACCCACGCCCTTGCGATGATGGCGAAGATCACCGCAATCGCCACGCTCATCAGCGACCCCAGCCGATAGCGTATGCGGTCCTGCTCGGTCGTATCCGTCCTGGGTCCCAGGAACTGCTTGGCAGCCACAATGATTGCCAGTCCCGTCATCTCGCGTTCAAGCACGAAGGCGAAGACGAGTATGGTCTCGAAGAAACCTATCCAGAATCCCGTTGTCGGAAACGGTTTGTGTTTGATCTCTGCCATGCGGCTGAGTCCCGCTCTGATCACGATCGTGGAGACGAGTATCGAAAGCAGAAAACACATTACGACCCGCGACATACCGTAAATCATCGATACCATATGCTTATACCTTCCCGGTTATCTGCATAACAAGTGTATCAGCATCGGGCACCGTGATCTTCTTAGAAGTTTCAAGCAACTCCTCAGGAACCGGGCGCTCGCCCAGAACCAGCCGGTCCTTGGCCTTCAAGTAAAGTTCCTTCGTAAGCGACCAGGACATGACCCCGCCGAGTTCGTGCTGGACGTCGGGGCGTTCTTCAAGACCGTACTCGGTCATCCATCTCTGGAAACCTATGGGGCTTTCGGCCACGATGTAGACCTCTTTCTGCCCCAGGTGTTCCAGGTGGTACTCCATCTTAGCGGCGAAGAGGAGGCTTCCGATACGCAGTCCCCGTCTCATCGCGATCGTATGATAGCTGACCCCGATATCATCGTTCATTGTCCGGCCGTTTACCTGCCCGACAATAACACCGTCGATGAGACCCACCAGGCAGTACTCATCCCGCACCCTGTAGAGCTTCCACCCGAGAAGCTCCGCGTAGGTCCGGGCCCCCACGATGTCGTAGAAATCGCGCTCGACCTTAATGAGCGGAGAGACGGCCTTGAGCAGGGCCGGTACCTCTTCACGCGAGGCCTGGCGGATCACCATCTTCTCACCGTTCTTGAGGTTCACGAACTTGGCCGGATACGGCGGGAGCGCCTTCTCCGGGGGTCTCAGCATGGCTTCTTTCGGGTCCATTTCACTGTCTCCTTATTGGCTATCAAACCCTTATCCATCGTAAAATCCCTTGAAACTTGAGGGAATAAAGTTTACGCTATTCGAAACGCATTTGCAAGTTATTGGTCATGCATACGGTGGAGAGGCATGCTTCCCAAGTTTCGCTATCTAAGGCCCGGGACTCTCGATGAAGCGCTTGGTCTTCTTAGGGACTGCGATGACAGCACGCGTATCCTTGCCGGAGGGACGGATCTCCTGATCGGTATGCACGAAGGTGTGCATGCGCCCGAGTGCCTGGTAGATATCAAGGGCATCGCTCAGCTCCACACTATCGGATTTACCGAAGACGGCATTCTACTTATTGGTGCATGTGTTACTGTGAACCAGCTCACAGAATCCGACACAATGACGGGCCCCATGCAGGCGATTCATGAGGCCGCATCGGTGCTTGCGACCTACCAGATACGAAACCGGGCTACGGTGGGCGGTAACCTGTGTAATGCGTCGCCTGCCTGCGATCTGGGTCCACCGCTCCTCGTGCTTGACGCTCAGCTCAGGCTCGTGTCGAAGCAGGGCGCGCGGCTTGTCTCACTCAAGGACTTCTTCAGCGGGGTCAAGACGACCTGCTGCGAAGTGAGTGAAGTCGTAACCGAAGTCGTGATCCCACCCTCGTCCGGTACGGTGTCGGCGTTTCTTAAGCAGGGCCGAATCCGCGGTCACGATCTTTCAGTCGTGAATGCTGCCGGGGCAATCGGAAACGGTGGGGGCCTGAGGCTGGCCTTAGGCGCCGTCGGGACAACACCGCTTCTTATAGACGGCCTCAAGGGAGCAGGTGTCGATGACAGGCAGCAGGTGATCGATACAGTTCTCCGGGCAATAGCTCCCATAGATGATGTAAGAGGTTCGGGTCTTTACAGGAAACGTATGGCCGAGTTTATGACGGGCGAGATTCTTGATCTCTTGAAACGAAGACTCAAGCAGGGTGGTACGTAGTGCAGGTAATCACGTTCAAGGTTAACGGCGAGAGCATATCAGTCAGTGTTGAGGATAACTGGTCGCTCCTTAAGGTGCTCCGTGAGGATCTTGCGCTCACGGGGACCAAGGAAGGTTGCGGCAAGGGTGAATGCGGCGCCTGTACGGTCTTACTAGACGGTATCCCGGTAAATTCATGTCTGGTGCTTGCGCGCGAGATCGACGGCCGGCAGGTGAGGACCATCGAGGGTGAAGCACCCGGTGGTGAGCTAAGCCCACTTCAGCAGGCCTTCCTAGACAATGGGGCGATCCAGTGCGGGTTCTGTACGGCCGGTATGCTCATGTCCGCCCGCGCGCTCCTCATGAGAAACCCCGACCCGACCGAGGAGGACGTCACCGAGGCGATTTGCGGCAACCTGTGCCGGTGCACGGGCTACAAACCCATAGTGGCGGCGGTCCTTGATGCCGCCTCCCGGGAGAAGCAACGTGGCAGATGATCTGATCGGTAAGTCGATACCGAGAATAGACGGGCTTGAGAAAGTGACGGGATGTGCCGTCTATACGGCCGACATGAAGTTGCCGGGTATGCTCTATGCAAGGATGCTCCTAAGTCCCCACGCCCATGCAAAGATCGTCGGCATCAATGTCGACAGGGCACGAAGCCTCCCGGGTGTCAAGGCGGTGCTCACCGGCGCGGAACTCCCGTATCGTGTCGGTCTTTACATGATCGATAAGCCCATCCTCGCTTCAGAGAAGGTGCGTTACTTCGGAGAGCCTGTGGCGGCCGTTGCTGCTGTGAGTGAGGAGATCGCGCATGAGGCCGCGGGTCTTATCGATGTGGAGTACGAGATGCTCGAACCGGTGCTCGATGCGAAGAAGGCGCTTGAGCCCGATGCTCCACTTGTCCACGAACAGCTTCACACCTACGAATGCGTGAAGGGTGTGTTCTGCCCCATGGGAGGCACCAACATAGCCAACCGGTTCCAACTGCGAAAAGGCGATGTCGAAGCCGGTTTTAAGGAAAGCCACAAGATTGTAGAAAACGAGTTCTACGCGCCCCAGGTCCAGCATGTCCCGCTCGAGACCCATTCGAGTATCGCCCACTGGAAGCCGACCGGAAATATCCAGATATGGACATCCGCACAGTCACCGTTTGCTGTGAGGAACCTCCTGAGCGTGGCGCTCGGTATATCGCATGCCCGCATACGCGTGGTGGTGCCGTATCTCGGTGGTGCATTCGGCGGCAAGGCCGGTATCCATCTTGAGCCGCTTGTTGCACTTCTCTCCAAGGCCGCAGGTTTTAAACCGGTCAAAGTGACCGCGACACGGACGGAGGAGTTTATCACCCTTCCGTGCCGCCAGGGACTTCATGCGAAGATAAAGACGGGTGTGTCGCGCGAAGGGCGGATCGTGGCGCAAGAGATCGAGTACATCTGGGATGCGGGTGCCTATGCCGACTACGGGGTCAACATCGGCAGGGCGTCGGGTTATTCGGGTGCAGGTCCATATGATATAGATAACGTCAAACTCGATTCATACACCGTCTACACCTCCAAACCCTTCGGTACCGCCTACAGAGGTTTCGGTCATGTCGAGCTCTTCTGGGCCATCGAATCCCAGATGGACATTGTTGCAAGGGAGCTCGACATGGATCCCGTCGACTTCAGAATGAAGAACCTTCTCGATATAGGATCAACGACCATAACGGGTGAGAAGATAACTGAGCATACGGGCAGTGTGCGGAAGTGTCTCGAGGAGGTGACGAGGGAGATAGGATGGAGCAAGGAGACCGCTCCCGCAAAGAGGGCTGACGGCAAGGTGAGGGCAAAGGGGATTGCGGTGCTACACAAGGCCCCGGCGATGCCCCCCAATACGGCTTCAGCGGCGATCATGAAGTTCAATGAGGATACAACTGTCGATTTACTCGTAAGCGGTGTCGACTACGGTCAGGGTACCGCGACTTCCTTAAGCCAGATAGCGGCCCACGCGCTCAAACTCCCGTTTGAGAAGATTCACTTCATCTGGGCTAAGGACACCGACTACAACCCCTATGACTGGCAGACGGTGGCAAGCCGCCTTACGGTTATGGGAGGACTCTGTATCTTAAGAGCCGCCGAGGATGCGATCGATCAGATCAAGACGACTGCATCCAAGGCGCTTGGTGTGGATAAGGACGATCTCGATGTCGAAGACGGGCGTGTCTTTGTCAAGGGCGACACGGCCAGGGGGCTCGACTACAAGAAGGTGGTCATGGGTTACATGTTCCCCAACGGCAACTCGATCGGCGGCCCGGTCATAGGAAGAGGCAGTTACGTGGCCGAGGGGCTCACCAACCTTGATCTCGAAACCGGCCAGGGTCTGCCCGCGCTTTGCTGGACTTACGGAGCCCATGCGGTCGAGATCGAAGTCGACACGCGGACGGGTGAGATTGAAGTTACGAAGCTCATATCCGCTTTTGATGTCGGTCGCATAATAAACGAGGGACTGTGCAGGGGACAGGTGATTGGCGGGGGAGTCCAGGGAGTCGGGACCGCTCTTATCGAACAGTATGTGTACGACAGCGAAGGTCACCTGCTTAACGACTCACTGACGGACTACAAGATCCCGACCGTAAGGGACGTCCCGCGGGAGATGAGACAGATCTTCGTTGAGACCCCGCATGATAAAGGCCCGCTAGGCGCACGGGGTGTTGCCGAGCATCCCATGATATCGGTGCCCCCGGCGATTGCCAACGCGCTCTTCAATGGAACGGGTAAGCGGATAAAGGCACTCCCCCTGAGTCCCGAAAACGTGTTTCTCGCTCTCCACGAAGACCTGAAGAAGCCATGACGTTAAAAGCCACGAAAGCAAGTTCCCTGGTCCTTTCGACTCTGAATGGCCGCGAGCGTCGTGGGAGGGTCCATTCTGTTTACCGGCGCACAGTCAATGTCCTCTGTGACGATATGACATGGGTGAGTCTCCACCCGGCGGACGTCCCGCTTCATGCATATTGTGTTGCAATAGAAGGTTGGAGCTCATCCGGTGACGACGGCTTTCTCGGCGCTTGCGTCGGGGAAAGCGTATCCGTGGATCACACCCGGATCATGTTGGGCAAAGCCAAGGCAAGCATCGACCTTGAGAAGACCGAGGTCTGGCAATCCAGGCTTGACCCGGTGTACGGCCTGGAACCTGCGCGCCTTGTACGGATGGGACGTATCCTGAGAGGTCTCCTGGGAGAGGTATCGACCGAGTCATGGTTTCTTGGAGTAGTGGACGGTCAATCAAGACCGCTACGCGAGCCGCTGGACACATTGATCCGCACCAAGATCTCCGGGGCCGTATCACAGCTGCATGACTCATGGATTTCGGGCGGACTTGACCGGACGCTTGAGGCAATGGGCTTGATAATGGGTCTGGGCCTGGGACTTACTCCAGGCGGGGATGATTTCCTTACCGGATTCCTGGGTGCGTCCTACTGCTTTGCACATGATGATAAGTTCAGGGAGGCGGTTTTCTGTAACATCGCCTCACCGCTCGGTCGTACGAGTCTGCCTGCCTTCTTCATGCTTAAGGCGGCACTGGCCGGACACTATCCCGAGTCCCTGGCGGATTTGCTTCATGCTCTGGGTGACAGCGATACGTACGTTGTGAAATCGGCGGTAAACAGGCTCAGTGGGCTCGGAGCGACATCCGGCCATGATATGCTTGCCGGTGTCCTGGCCTGGTTTGAGGCCGCCGGCTTATGTGGAGTTACGCATGAAACGCATTGTCATTGAGAAATCGACATATCTTGATTCCGTATCGCTGATGCGGATCTCAAAGAAGGCGAGTGAGGCCGCAGGTGTCGCGAATGCCATGGTTGCGATGGCGACCGACACCAATCTCGCCCTGATGGCCGAGGTGGGCTTTGATGCATCAGAGGTGCAGGATGTAACAGCCAATGATCTCATGATAGCACTTGACGCCGAAGACGAAGCCACGCTCGGAGCTGCGCTCGAGATGGTACGAGGAGAACTTAAAGGCGGTGCTCCAACAGGCTCCGAAGAATCCCGTGCACCCGGAAGTCTTGAAAGTGCAATGAGGGAATACCCTGAAATCAATCTCGTCCTGATATCGGTCCCCGGTCAGTTCGCAGCTTACGAAGCTATGAAGGCGCTACGCAGCAACAAGCATGTGATGATCTTCAGCGATAACGTGTCCATTGAGGACGAACGTGAACTGAAGACCGTGGCGTCCAAGCGGGGACTGCTTCTCATGGGACCCGACTGCGGGACCGCGATAATAAACGGGGCCGGGCTCGGTTTCGCCAACAGCGTGCCCGCGGGGAAGATCGGAATGGTTGCCGCCTCCGGCACGGGGGCGCAGGAAGTCTCGGCGATCCTTGCGAGGAACGGCCTTGGGATATCGCAACTCATCGGGACCGGCGGGCGGGATGTCGCCGGGACAATCGGTGGAGTGACGACCATAATGGGGCTTAAGGCCCTGATTGATGATCCGGAAACCGAGGTCATCGCTGTCGTATCGAAGCTCCCGGATGAGAAGGTGGCCAAGAAGATTCTCAAAGTGGCACGCGGCACCGGCAAGCCCTGCATTATCTACTTCGCGGGCCAGAGTGAATCCCGGCGTGACGCCAACCTTGTCTTCACACGTACTCTGGCTGAGACGGCGGCCGAGGCCGCGCTCGCAGCCGGTGGACGAGTCTCCGGGTCCACACGGCCTGACAACACCGGCACGGATGAGAATCTCCTGGAGCTCAGATGCACGCTCGATCCATCACGGAAATATCTTAGGGGGCTCTTCAGCGGTGGAACGCTTGCCCAGGAGGCCGCGTTCATACTCGGCCGGTCGCTGGATACGATTCATACAAATCTCAAGTTGCCCGGACTCGTGATGCTTGACGATCCCGGGACAAGTACCGCTCACACGATTGTGGACTTGGGTGATGATGTCTTTACCCGGGGCAGGGCCCACCCCATGATCGATCAATCGTACCGGCTCACGAGACTTGCAAAGGAAGTATCGGACGGCGAGACGGCGGTCATCCTCCTCGATGTGGTGCTTGGCTATGGCTGCAGTGCCGATCCTGCCGGTGAGATCGCCGGTTGCCTGGCCGGGGAGTCCGGTGAAAACCGCCGGGGCCCGGGCGGTCCGATTGTGATCGCGAGCATCTGCGGGACGCATCAGGATCCCCAGGGCTACGATCGCCAGCGCCAGGCTCTCCTGTCGGCGGGTGTTCTTGTAGCGGAGACCAACGCGCAGGCATGTGAACTTGCACGTAAAGCCCTTGGAGGAGAGTCCGGTGAGTAGGATCGCAGAGCTCTTTACGAGCGATATCGTTGTGGCCAATCTCGGAAGCCGGATCTTTACGGACGCACTCCATCTCCAGGGCAGACGGGGTATACAGGTTGGCTGGACCGTGCCGTGCTCGGGCGATGAGGGGCTGATCTCAATTCTCAAGATGATCCGTACGGGTGAGGTTGAGGCCGGGGGGAAGAAGGTTGCACTCCAGGACCTGGTGGATCGCGCGAACGCCGAGGCCCTCGAGCGAATAAACCTGTCACACCCCTTTATCGTCGGGATCGGGAAGGCCGCAGACGAAATCCCGGGGATGAGGGAGGGCCTCATCCTGCATGCAGGGCCGCCCGTAGAGTGGGATAGAATGTGCGGACCCATGCAGGGCGCCGTGATCGGCGCGCTGATTTACGAAGGACTTGCCAGGGATGAGAGCAGTGCGCGGAAGATGGCCGCCTCCGGCGACGTGACGTTCGAGCCCTGTCACCACCATGCAGCCGTGGGGCCCATGGCCGGAATCATATCACCCTCTATGCCTGTCTGGATTGTCGAGAACAGACACTCGGGCAACAGAGCATTCTGTACGCTGAACGAGGGACTTGGCAAAGTCCTTCGTTACGGTGCCTTCAGCGCCGAGGTAATTGAGCGGCTCAAGTGGATGGAAGACGTGCTTGCGCCTGTTCTTAAGGCGGCACTTAAGATCCATGGAGAGACCGACCTCAGAACGATCATTGCCCAGGCTCTCCAGATGGGGGATGAAGGCCACAACAGGAACAAGGCGGGTACGTCGCTTCTTATCCGTGAGCTGGCCCCATCGATTGCCGAGGGTCCGGCCGATGCCAAGGATAAGAGCGATGTCCTTAAGTTCATGCACATGAACGATCACTTCTTCTTGAATCTTACGATGCCGGCCGGGAAGAGCTGCCTCGATTCGGCCAGTGGTATCGCGAACAGCAGTGTTATCGTAGCCATGGCGCGAAACGGGACGGACTTCGGAATCCGCCTAAGCTCGCTTCCCGATACGTGGTTTACCGCACCCGCACCAGAGGTCGAAGGGCTTTACTTCCCGGGTTACGGTGCTAAGGATGCGAATCCAGATATCGGCGACAGTACGATCTGCGAAACTTATGGTATAGGCGGCTTCGCCATGGCCGCCGCACCCGCGATCGTCGAGTTTGTGGGCGGCACGCCTCAGGATGCGATCAACTTCACGCTTTCCATGTATGACATAACGGTGGGTGAGAGCACGAACTTCAGGATCCCGTCCCTCGGTTTCCGGGGAACGCCGACCGGAATAGATGTGACGGAAATTGTTGAAAAAGGCATTGTGCCTGCAGTAAACACGGGCATTGCACATAAGGATCCCGGCATCGGACAGATCGGAGCAGGCCTCGTCGAGCCGCCCCTTGCATGTTTTGAGGATGCATTCAGAGCATTTCATCAGTCTCTTACGCGAAGGAGGAAGCAACCATGAAGCCGGTTGAATTCGGAATGATCGATCTCACCCAGCCCTTGAGCGTGATGACGCCTCCATGGCCGACATATGAGCCGCTCCAGCTGAAGTTCTTCAAGCGGCTCGCCCCCAACGGTGCCAACGGCCAGCTGATAACGACCAGTAACCACGTGGGTACTCATCTCGATGGGCCGGTTCACTTCTGCACGCACGGGGGTGATATCGCCAGCCTGCCTCTCAACGATTATCTTTGCGGCCCCGGGGCCGTCGTGGACTTAAGCGACATGGCCGAGGACTACGACATCTATTCATCCAAAGACATCGAAGACCGCGTTGAGGTCCGCGATGGCGACATCCTCATCATAAACACCGGGTATCACAAGTATGCCTGGGAACAGCCGGAAGCCGACGAGATCCGGTACATGATCCGTCACCCCGGACCCCAGATGGAGTTCGCCAACTGGTGCAAGAAGAAGAACCTCAAGTGGCTCGGTGTTGACTGCGGCTCCGCGGACCATCCCTTCAACACCAAGATACGTGACTGGATGCCGGCGGAGGCCAAGAAGGCCGATGCCTATCTCAAGTCGAAGTACAAGAAAGGCCTTGATGATCTCTTCCCGCCGGAGCACTACCAGCTCATGCACATAGCACTCTTCGGTATTCCGATCGTGCATGCGGAGAATCTCGGCGGCGATATCGACCTTGTGCTCAATCAGCGCGTGACCATCGGCTGCTATCCGTGGCGCTTCGTAAATGGCGAGTCGTGCATATGCCGTATCGTCGCTTTCGTGGAACCCGGTGAGTACAAGGAGTTGATGAAGAAGAAGGAGGCCATGAAACTCACCCCCCTGGGTGACATAATCCCCTAACATAATTCGGTACCAGCTTACAAATTACTGGTTCTTGAATAGCTCGACTACCGGGTCGGGGCACCGCCCGTGATAATTTGTAAGCTGGTACCGAATTATGCTCACTTGCTGAAGACCACCCTTTGGGTGGTGTGGAAAGACCCTGCCTTCATTGTGACGAAATAGATTCCCGGAGCCACCTGACTTCCGTCGGATTCCGTACCGGTCCACCCTGCCGTGTGGCGTCCCTGCGGAAACATGCCGCTTGCCAGGGTGGTAACCAGTTGTCCATGGACATCGTAGACGGATAGATCGACGTGCCGGTGTTCGCTCACGACGAAGTCAAACCGTGTCTCATGCGTAAACGGGTTGGGCTCCGGTCTCATGAGAAAGGCAGGATGGCTGGATGCAATCATCTCCTCACCGACACCTGCGCCGCATTCAACCTGACGATAGACGGCGTAAACGATCCAGTCACCGGTAACTCCAAGAGCACAGGCACTATACCAGCCACCGGGTATCGCGAAAACCACGTTCTTGCCTGCCTGACAGCCGTTGCCGTCATGAACCATGCTGGGCGCGTATGGGTCGCCGGCGTTGCTGTTCAGGAATTCGAGTGTCACCGTGAACGGTCCCGAATTGACGATTATGTCACCGGGAAGAGGTTCGAGATCGAATTCGTTGATATAGCCGTCCGTGAGAGCAGGACCTTCGAGACTTGCTATCGGTGTCCCGGGGTTGGGAAGACCCGCATCGTAAACGTGTATGGCCTGCTCGAGCGACTGCGGCGTTCCCCCGTACAAGGATCCCCAGCCGATACCGACGCGCAGGATCTCAATGGGATAGTGCTCAGATGGTGCATCCAGCACAGCTCCGCCCTGTTCTCCCGGTACGAAACATGGGCACACTGTGGTCCCGCTTCCTGTGTAGTTCTGAAGCGGGGGTTCCTCCGGGCACTCATCCGCCATGACAACTGATGTGATTGGGAGTGTCGCAATAAGCACAGCGCAGAGAAGCAGAGTGCGGATCACTGGACTAAATACGCGCTGACAGGAGCAAATGAGAATCATCGAAGATCCTCCTTGTGCAATACTCAGATTACAGCGGTTGGGCAATGTCATCTCGCCATTCCAATGCAGCTGCGACTAGTATAGCACATCTCGTGCCACTCCTTCAAGAGTTAGTTGGGGCGCTGTGCACGTCTTCCGCTCTGAACCGAGTTCGAATCCTGTTTGGGGAGGCGTGCGGAACATGTCGGTGAAAGCGGTCAATGCCCCTCAGCAGGCTGTCGCTGAGGTTATCCAGGTGAAACTGTATGTGGATTCCGCTTGACATTGTAAGCTAGTCCGCTTACAATTGTTAGCTGGATTGATTACAAATTCAATGGGGAGTCATCGTGCTGGATAGCCTCTACATAACGAGATCAAGAACCCGGCGAGACCTTCTGGCCCTCTTCTTCACCAACCCTTCGGAGGCGTACTATCTGAGGCAGCTCGAGCGCATGTTGGGTTACTCTGCCGCGAGCATACGACGAGAGCTTCTCAAGTTTCTGGGAGATAGTTTGCTCAAGACGAATCGCGTAGGGAACACCGTCCAATATTCTCTGAACACCCAACACCCTCTTCACAACGAGCTCAAGTCGATCATCTCCAAAACGGTGGGTGTTGAGGGCAGCCTGCGCGCGGCGCTATTATCCATAGATGGAATCAAGATCGCTTTTGTTTATGGGTCCTTCGCCAAACACCGCGAGAAGCCTGCGAGCGACATAGACCTAATGGTCATTGGTCGTCCAAACATGTCTGCACTGAACAAGGCTATTCAAGGACTCGAAACCAAGCTCAGCCGCGAGATCAACCATACAGTGTATTCCCCTGATGAGTATCGTTCCAGAAAGCGAGATAAGAGCGGTTTCATAGAGGACCTTCTGAGGAGTCCAAAGATGATCGTGGTCGGAAGTGAAGATGATCTATAGACAATCAGAGGAGGTTCTGCAGAGACAGGGCTTGATCAAGAGATGTCCGGTGGATCGAAAGGCAATAGAGAACCTCTTGGGGCGCGCTGAGATAGACCTCAAGACGGCCAGAAGGAATCTGGACGATGACCCTGAATGTGCTCACACCTTTGCTTACAGGGCAATGCTGCGCTCAGGCCAAGCTCTGATGCTGAGCAAAGGGTATCGGCCCGATATCAAGAACAAGCACAAGACAGTGGTTCAGTTCACCGGCGTCGTTCTGGGCCAGGATCATGAATCCCTTGTCAACGACTTCGATCAAATCCGAAGGAAGCGGCACTCCTTCTTCTACGAGCCGCAAATCCCATGTTCCAAGATCGAGGCAGAGCACGCGCTGATGACGGCTGAATCCTTCCTGAAGATCGTCCGCACGGTAATCCGGTGATTCCTGGTGTATGGTCTGCGTGCACCATCGCGGCCGCTTCTCCTCACGATTGTTTTTCAGTCTGACAACTATTGCCCTATGACGTATTCGCAACGAGTTGCCCAAGCACGAGACAATCCTCACTCATCAGAAGGCTGTGAAGATCATTCGCCTGGAGGAGTCAGATTACAGCCGCAACACAACCCTGAAAGTTCTGCCTATGGTGCAGTTTGGAGAGCCGAGCGGAATATATCAACGGGTGTGATCTATTGCTCAGTTTGACCCGAAGCAGTGCGCCGCTGAGTGGAAATTCCATAAGACGAAAAACAGATGGCAGGTCTCTTGACGAATACCTGAGAATTCAGTACAGAGAAAGCATACGAGGTTGGTTCTCGTCCTGCTGAGAGGAGTTGGACATGCACATATGTAATCGAGTTGGGCCAACCGCCTTCGTAGGCGCGGCCCTAGTTGTCTTGATGCCCCTGATCTTCTGCAGTGGCAGCAGCTCGTCCCCGGAAACCGAAGGCGACATCACCGCCGGTGTCTGGGTCGCTTCCGGCGGGCCGGAGGACTTCTACTGGGAGTTGTGGCGGGACGGCGATGATTTTGGCGTCGTCGTCCACACCGTCAGAGACAACAAGAAACAAACCGAGCTCCCTGTCGACCGCGTGACCTGGCACTATCCTGAGCTGGAAATGCACATGGATGCCACCGGGGTCGTGTATCGGGGCAAGGTGGACTTCGGCAAGGGCATCATCAGCGGGCGGCTTTTCTACGGCGAGAAGGAAGGACCGGAGATGGAGCTACGCCTGACGGATCCTGACCGGGTCCCCGGTCTCCGCGCGCGCCCTGCAGACGCTGGGGCCTATGTTTACGCCCGGCCGCCAGTCACCGACGACGGTTGGACCACCGCCTACTGCAAGGAAGCCGGGCTACCGGATTCAGTCGTGACCGACATGGTAAACGCCATCAGCGCGGGTGATGCGGGTGTGATTCATTCGCTTTTGCTGGTAGCCGGCGGAGATCTGGTGGTCGAGGAATATTTCCACGGCTATGAGCGTGATGACTTGCATCGGCTCGCGTCGGTGACCAAGAGCGTGTCGTCGTTGCTTGTGGGAGTGGCCATCGATCAGGGCAAGATTTCGGGTGTAGACGCATCGGTGCTGAGTTTCTTTCCGGCCCTCGAGCAGCCGGTCGACAACCGCTGGCGGGTTCAGACCCTGCATCACCTGCTGAGCATGTCCATGGGTCTGGACTGGGGTTCCGGGGGCGATTCGCATGGCACTGGCCCCGAATTCTTCCAGCAGGTCCTGGAGCGGGAGGTCGCTCATGAACCAGGCACTCACTGGGCTTACCAAAGCGCCAATGTGAACCTCTTGGCGGGGGTCATCAAGGAGGCGACGGGCCAACACGCCGACGTCTTCGCTGAGCAGCACCTGTTCCGCCCTTTGGGCATAACCGAATACGACTGGTCCTACCTTGCGAAGGATGGGTATCGCCTCATGGACGGCAGCCTCCATCTGCGCCCCCGCGACATGGCCAAGCTGGGCATGCTGCTACGCGACGAGGGGCGCTGGCAGGGCCAGGAGGTGGTTTCCGCCGATTGGATCCGGCAGTCCACGACCCCTCACATTGCCACGGACGGGCCCGAGAAGTACGGATACCTTTGGTGGCTGGGGGAGTTCCCCGGCCGGGATAGCACGCAGCCCGTGGTTTTCGCCAGCGGGCACGGCAGCCAGTTTATCGCCTGGTTTCCCGAGAAAGATCTGATCCTGGTGGTGACTGGTGGGAATGAAGACAACGGTAAGCACTTCGCCATTGCGAAGGTCATCGGGCGCTGTTTTTAGCAGGATGTCGAGGAGCTCGCCCTGTCCGCCTATTCATGACACTCCGCAGAAGATTATGTCCGGAATCC
>JBDRNT010000127.1:0-5734 GCA_043810925.1 Candidatus Eiseniibacteriota bacterium | reverse complement strand
GCGTCGCTGCACTGGCGGGTGTGAATCTCGGGAACGCCAAGGTCGCGGTGCATGTCCTCCCGCATGCAGCGAGGAGCTGTATCAAGAGCTTCCCGGCGATGGACGGTTGTGAGGACATTATGACGACCGAGTCAGGCCCCGAGGTGGATGCCTTCCCCGTCTTCTACGACCTGGTCGAATACCAGGGTTTTGACTATGCGCTGACCTGGCCGGGTGCTTACAGCTGCTCGTTTACGAGCTGTAGCGACCTCACGATCGGTAACATCATGTGGCCGGGCGATGGCATATCGCATGCGTGGTCGGCATGCCAGTACGCGAGCGTAGCCATAACAGGCTGGGCGTGGATCTATGCCGATGGCATGATATGCGTAGTCCCACATCCCGGTACCGGCTTCATAACGATAGGTGACTGCCACTTGGGGAACGACGAGCCCCACTGCCCTCACTGCGCAGGCACCAGCGGCTATATCGGCGATGATCCATGCAGGCCCTGCGATCCGACGGCTCTTGAGAAGGCCACCCTGGGCGGGATGAAGAGACTGTTCAAGTAGCCACTCCCGGCCCTGAATAACCCACTTCGTGTGGCGTCGGGGTTCCATGCCCGAAGTTCCTCGCTTCGCCGGGGACCCATCAGCGCTGCTGCGGCTCTCGACGGGCCTATGATAAGCTGCTGATCGTGACACCTCCAATCCGCAATGAGTTCCGGACTAAGCTCCGGCGAATCCCCTGCCGATACTAGTGGTACGTCTGGTTCTATGGGTTCAGCGGCCCAGATTTCCTGACGCCGGCGGTCTCATCCGGCCGGCCCGGAGTCTGAAAGGAGGGATGCCATACTGGAATCCGGTGGTTCGCTCACAATTAAGGAATCGAGCTTACCTGCTACTGTACAAAGGAGACGCGAGAGACAACCATCATGGTTGAGGAGAGGATGAGATGAGACGATCCCTACTGGCAGTACCTGTCCTAATACTGATTCTGAGTGCGAATGCCCTCGCGGGCTTGAATGCCGGCGTGGCGAAGGTCGCGGTTCATGTGCTTCCGCATGATTCGAGAAGCTGTGTCAAGAACTTCCCGACGATCTCAGGTTGTGCCGATGTAACCACCACGGAGTCAAGTCCCGACGTCGATGCTTTCGCCGTGTTCTTCGATATGGTTGAGTATCAGGGTTTCGACTACGGAATGCTCTGGCCTGGGCTTTACAGCGCCGTCTTTACGAGCTGCAGCGATCTTACCATAGGCGGCATCGTGAATGCCGGTGATGGTGTCTCGCACGCCTGGACGGAATGCCAGACCAGTGCCGTGGCCATCCCTGGCTGGTGCTGGATCTATGATTTCGGCGCGGTCTGCGTGGTCCCGCATCCCGAAGCCGGCGGTCCCACGATCGGTGACTGCCATGCAGGCGGGGATCTACCCGTGGGCAGTTTCTGTGCGGGTATCGGTGACACGACAGGTGATGACCCATGCGCACCTACGGCTACGGAGCCGACCACGTGGGGAGCGATCAAGGGCATGTATAGATAAGATACCGGGAGTACCGGATGGCGGGTGGTGAAGTGCCACCCGCTTTTTTTGTGCCCCGCCCGACGATTCGGCCCGCCAAATGTGGTGGACAGATGCCCTCTTTGTCGCTATAATTGAGCCGTACAGAGCCCGAGGAGGTCATGATGACGAAGCGATTTGGTGTTGTGTTTGTGACGGTTGCCGTCACGGTGCTTACGTCCGGTGTCTGCCTTGCCGGAATTCCCTTACCGCCGCTCTGCACGATCGAGGCTTCAGGAAACGGTGACTGCAGCCCCGGCGCCACGGTGTGTCCGGAAGGTGACGGGGATGTGATCACGGTATTCATCGAACTCATCGATCAGTACGGCATGCCGGTAGGCGATCAGCCCGTTGACATCTGGGCTGATCTCGATGCAACCGGGTTCCGCTACTGTCCGCTGGAGGATCTCAAGACAACGGTAACCAACATCGACGGTCAGGCCACGGTCACGTTCGCTCGCTTCGGCGGTTGCGGCGATCTCAGTTTCTATGCCGAGTGTCTTTATGTGCCCATCGGTCCGAGTGATCTGATCTATGTCGCAAGCTATGACAATGACGGTAATCTGCAGGTCGACCTCAACGATTTCATTGGGTTTGCGGGTGCTTACCTGACCGCGAATCCGTGCTGTGACTATGACTGCAGCGGCCTCGTCGACCTGAGTGACTTCATCCAGTTCGCCGGCCACTACCTGCACGCATGTTGGTGATGAAGGGGACATCTTCCTTTTCACCTTAAGAGCCGTAGCGGCGTTCCATCCCCGACGGTCTATTTCACCGACGGGTGCAAGTCACACGCCTCCGGCGGTGGACGGACCCCTGGCACCGGGGTGAACAGACCACGTGTCACCGGGGTTGACAGCGGTTAGGCCTGCTTGATATCTTCAACCGTGACCTTTTTGCCCATGGAGGCCAGATGAGACCTAAGCAGCGCACGTACGTCTTCCCTGTTCTCGCCCTTTTCCTGTTCTCTGGTGCCACAAGTCTTGCCTATGAGGTCGTGTGGACCCGGCTTTTGGTCCGCAGTTTCGGCGCGACATCATTTGCCGTAAGCACCGTGCTGGCCGCATTCATGGCGGGTCTGGCCCTCGGAAGCTATCTCTTCGGAAGATTGATAGACAAACGCGGTAACCCCATCCTCGTCTACGGGCTGCTCGAGCTCGGGATCGGGGCTTTCGCACTTGTCTTCCCGTTTCTGCTGGGGGCGCTTACCCCCATCTATCGCAGCATCTATCCCGGTCTTCATGAGAAGTTCTATCTTATAAGCCTGATCAGGTTTCTGCTTTCGTTCTCGATGCTACTCATACCGGCCACGTTGATGGGGGGTACGCTCCCCGTCCTGAGCCGCTACGTGACGAGGAGTCTTAAGAACCTCACGTTTCGGGTGGGCTGGCTCTATTCAATAAACACCTTCGGGGCTGTGGCCGGCACCTTCGGTACCGGTTTCCTGCTCCTGCCGGCGCTGGGCATGAAGATGACTACCTATGTTGCGGTCGCCGCCAATCTTGCCATATTCGTCGTAAGCCTGATGCTTGCCAAAACGGCAAAGCGTGCTCCCGGTATGGGCGCCCAAGCCGCCCGGGAGGAGTCTGCTCCCAAGCCTGCTCGGGCTCACGGCTATGAGAAGGTCGTGCTCGGAGCGTTTCTCTTTACGGGTCTCGCCGCGCTTTCGGCGGAGGTCATCTGGACCAGGGTGCTCACGCTCGTCGTGGGTACGACGGTCTACGCCTTTGCGACAATGCTGACCACGTTCCTGCTGGGTCTGGCGGTCGGCAGTGCGGTATTCGCCAGGGTTGCGCAGCGAACATCAAGACCCAGAACACTCTTCGCACTGCTTGTCCTCGTCATCGGATTCTTGGTCTTTGCCACCACTGTAGCCTTCGGGAAGCTCCCTGCCGTCTATATGGATCTCTATCAATCGATCGGCAAGACCTGGCAGAGTCTGATGTCCGTCCAGTTCATGCTCTCGCTCAGCCTGATGATCCTGCCTACCTTCTTTATGGGAGGCACCTTCCCGCTGGTCGCGAGGATCTATGCGACCGATCTGACGAGGGTCGGGGCAAGAATTGGAACGGCTTATGCATTCAATACGATCGGTTCCATACTGGGATCCTTCATCGGAAGCTTCCTGTTGCTCAGACTGCTGGGTGTCGAGAAGGGGATGATCGCCGTTTCGGTGATATACCTGGCCGTGGGGCTCGTCCTGTTCCTGACCGTAGCGGAAAAGGTGAAGATGAAGTGGCGGACGGTGGGTGTGGCCGTTGTGGGGGTGGGTATCGTGCTGCTCATGGTGTTCTCGCCGGGGTGGGACCGGAAGCTTATGACCAGCGCGGTCTATGTTTACGCGCCCCTCTACCAGACCACGGAAGGACTCAACGATGCCCTCAAAGTGAGACACATGCTCTTCTATGATGAGGGACCCGGAGCCACAGTCTCCGTCGAACGGAATCAGAATATCATCGCGATCAGGATCGATGGCAAAATCGATGCTTCAAGCGGAAACGACATGATAACCCAGGAGTTGATATCCCATCTTCCGCTGTTCTTTCATCCTCAGCCCGACACGGTGCTCATGATCGGTCTGGGAAGCGGCGTAAGCCTCGGCTCGGCGGAGACACACGAAATCAAATACATAGAGTGTGTCGAGCTCCTTGAGAATGTGATCGAGGCGGCCCACTTCTTTGACACGCTCACCCGCAACACTCTTTCCGACCCCAGACTGAAGATGATCGTCGGTGACGGCAGGAACCATGTGCGGCTTTCGGAGAGGTCTTACGATGTGATTATCTCGCAGCCCACGAACCCGTGGATCTCGGGCGTGGGTGATCTCTTTACGGTCGAGTTTTTCACAGAGGCGCGAAAGCGGCTCAAACCCGGTGGGATAATGTGCGCCTGGTTCCAGATCTACCATATGGGTGGGCCTGAGCTGCGGTCAACCCTGAAGACATTTGCATCTGTATTCCCCCATGCAACACTGTGGTTTTCGAATGAAGCGGATGTGATTCTGATTGGTTCACTTGAACCTGTCAGGATAGACGAACACCTTCTGGAGAGGATGATGGCACCCGGGACGAGAGAGGATCTGGACAGAGTCTCGATCGATGACGTCGGTGATCTTCTGGGTGCGTTGCTGCTTAGCGACGCCGGGCTCCGGGCCTTTGTCGATGAGGGCGATAGGATACACACCGATGATAACATGTTGCTTGAGTTCCAGTCCGGGAGACGAATCGTCGAATCCACACACGTTATTCATCTGCCCAGGTTCCTCGAGGCGCTCAAGCCCTACCGGTATGACGGTCTGGACGATGAGACGAACAAAATGATCGCGGACAGGGTCCGGGCCAGGAAACTCACGCTCAAGGGAACACTCGAGCGTCTTGATGGCCGGGTCGACCGGGCCGTGGGTCTTTATGATGCCGCCTACGCTGCGGCTCCCGGTGACCAGTATGTCGTCTCAAAATACGCGGAGATCCATGGCCGTTTTGGTGATGCGGCCCTTGTCAGTGGCGATCTCGAAAGAGCGGGGGCAGAATACGAAAAAGCACTTGTCGGTCACCGGTTGTCGGATGCATGGGTAGCATATGACGGGCTGGGTTTCGTGCACCAATCGAAGGGCGAGTATGCTGAGGCGCGGGAGAATTACCGGGCGTCCGTCGCGCTCAATCCTTACCACGCCGACGGCCTCGCAAATCTGGCATGGGTGGAGATTGAGCTCGGTGACACGGTAGCGGCGGTTGCAGAGTATGAGAAGGCCATCGAGCTTGTCCCGGATGACGTGGATGCCGCGAACAACCTGGCATGGCTTTACGCCACCGGTGGGTTTAACCTCGACAGAGCGCTTGAACTTGCGGAGCTCGCGACCAGCCGGGCCAGGGATGCTAGCTACTTCGACACACTCGGCTGGGTCCATTTCAAGCGAGGCGAACTGGACCTTGCTCAGGCGTCACTTGAACGGGCTCTTTGCATCGAAAGAGATAGGGTTGAATCCAAATATCATCTTGCACACGTCCATCTTGGCAAAGGTGAGAGGGACCGGGCGGGAGAGCTGCTGCATGAGGTCATTGAGCTCGACCGGGGAGGGACGTTTGCAGCAAAGGCAGGAGTGATGCTTGATGAGATCGGGAATAAGTAGATCTGTTCGTGCGCTGATACCGGTGGTGCTCATGGCGGTGATCGTCTGGGCCGGGACAGCCTCGCC
>JBDRNT010000126.1:0-5001 GCA_043810925.1 Candidatus Eiseniibacteriota bacterium | reverse complement strand
CGAGACACAGACTCTCAACATGAATATACCTGACATCTGTGTGTTGGATGTGACGAGTGCCTCCATCTCGCTGGATATCGTTGCCCCGGGTAGCGGTGGTGCAGCTCCAGGCGATGATTCTGACATATCTTCCTATGCTCAGTATACATCGGTTGTTGGAAGCGGCACTACCCGCAACCTTACAGCAGCCTGGGGCGGCTCTGATGCCGCACCGGCCGGATGTTCGCTCAAACTGGAAGTTATCAGTCTGACGGCCGGATGTGGCTCTGCTGTATCAGGAGGAATCACCATGTCCTCATCGGCGCAGAACATCGTAGCAAGCATCGGCAGTTGCGCCACAGGGACTGGTGCTACTGACGGAGCAAGATTTGCCTACACCTTGAGTGTAGATGACGCAACATCGCTGGACGCCTCTGATGATCAGTCAGCGACCATTACGCTGACGCTCACGGATGCATCGTAGGCTCTTCCAGCGACGCCTGTGGACAGTAAGTCCATAGCTACGCGACCCTCCTCCTTTTTGTGACAAAAGGGAGAAGTAATTGCGCAGACTCAGCAGAATCAGCACAGGATTCATCCAGAACGTCAAATCTGGCCTCATATCCAAACTTAACAGCAGATACAAACAAAATCCTAAAGTTTTGAAGACAGGAAGCCGAAGAGAGCAAATAGGAGGTCGTCGTAGCTATGCTTCTGTTCACTAAAGGAGGCCAAAACATGAAGCGTAGTATAATTACATTTGCAGTCATCTGCTTTGCTCTGGCGGGATCAGCATTCGCCGCTGACACAGCCACGCAGACCGTCATTATGAACATAGCTGACATCTGTGTGCTGGATGTGACGAGTGCCTCTATCACGCTGGAGATCGTCGCCCCGGGTACCGGTGGTGCAACGCCAGCCGACGATACCGACAACTCTTCGTATGCTCAGTATACGTCGGTGGTTGGAGGCGTCACTACCCGCAACCTCACGGCAGCTTGGGGTGCTTTAGATGCCGCACCGGCCGGATGTTCGCTCAAACTCGAAGTTACCAGTCTGACGGCCGGATGTGGCTCTGCTGTATCCGGAGGAGTAACCATATCCTCATCGGCGCAGAACATCGTGACAAGTATTGGCACGTGCGCCACGGGGACTGGTGCTACTGACGGAGCATTACTTGCCTACACACTGAGTGTAGATACTGCTACATCGCTGGATGCCTCTGATGACCAGTCAGCGACCATTACGCTGACTCTTACGGATGCATCGTAGGCTCTTCCAGTGATGCTTGTGAGCAGTAGGTGCATGGCTACGCGACCCTCCTTTATCTAACGAAAGGAGGGCTATGTTGAAACGGAAACTGAATCCAGGTCTCGCGGTCTATCTCTCCGCACTTCTTCTTGTGGTCACGGTTTCGTGGGCCATTTCCATCTCGGCTACGGGAAGCTGGACAGAGGCGGTAGATGAGAGTGATCTGGCAGGTCCCCCCGGAAGCGATCTCAACAGCACCTTTGAGAGCGCGTCGGATCAGATCTCGATTGACATCACTGAGACCCAGGGCGATGCCGACGAATGGCTCGTATCAATCAAGCGGGTCGACACCAATTGGCATGCCAACCTCCAGTTGTATGCCATGCGAACCTCGGACGGGAGTGGAACGGGCTCCATTTCGGGGGGCACGGCATACAAGGAGGTGACCACAGGCAATCAATCCTTCTTCAGCGGCAGTGGAGACAGGGCAGGTGTAGGCATCCAGCAGAAGATAACCGGAGTCTCTATCCAGCTTGACTCGGACACTTACAGCACCACTGTCTACTACACGCTAATCGACATGTGAGAGGAGGATATCATGATGAGAAAAGCAAGATCAGCTATTGTGTTGACTGTGGGGCTGGTTCTCATCAGCCCCTGGGCAGTCACCGCCGGCCTGTCGGTTAACGAGAGTCTGACGCATGAATACTCCGTCAGCCCGGGAACGTCATACACCGGTTCAATCACCTTGAAGAACACGGGTGACCGGCCCGAGATGGCAAGGGTTTACCAGACCGATTACATGTTCTACAGCGATGGCACCCATGTCTACGGAGAGCCCGGCGGCGATCCACGCTCCAATGCCGATTGGGTGGCATTCGGCCCCCGGGAGGTATCCACCCTACCCGGAGCCAAGGGGATCATTGGGTACACCATCGAGGTGCCTCCTGATTCCACTCTGAGCGGAACCTACTGGAGCCTCCTCATGATCGAGGAAGTTCCTGATGCATCGGGTGCCGCGGACGGGCCACAGACTCAAGACGTCAGCATGGGTATAACTCAGGTCTTCCGATACGGAGTCCAGATCGTAACGCACGTCGGAGAGAGCGGCGAACGCAATCTCGAATTCCTTGACACAAGGCTGCTCAGCGATGGTGACATAAGGACGCTCCGGATAGACCTGGAGAACAAAGGCCAGAGATGGCTGCGCCCTGTTCTGTGGACCGAGGTATACAATATGGAGGGCCAACACGTCGGCAGATTCGAGGGAGGAACACTCCGAATCTACCCCGGCACCTCGGTCAGATACGAAGTGGATCTTAGTGAGCTCGCAAAGGCCCACTATAACGCAGTGGTTGTGGCGGACTGCGGCGGGGATAACGTCTTCGGCGCCAAATACACTTTGAGGGTTGAGAGATGAGAACAATCATACTGATTGCACTCGTGCACCTTGCTTTGGCCACTGCCGTGGCGGCCGGGGAGGGCGGGGTGAAGGTCATTCTGTCAGGTCAGGAAGTGGTCGAGACCCTGCCGAGGACGACTTTCAGCGCATCCGTTCGCATTGTGAACGAAACGTCCGGGGAGATCAGGCTCATACCCCGGATCGATTTGCCGGCGGGATGGGCCCTGCTGACGGCGGATCAGGATCTGACCCTGGACGCCGGTAAGGAGATGCTGAGCCTGGCCACCTTTCTGGTTCCGGAAGGGACGCCGGCGGGCAGGTATGAGATCGCCATAGGATTCATGGCAATGGACGATGCGTCCCTCCGGGGCGATGCAAGGCTCGGCGTGTTGGTTGCTCCCTTGGCAAACCTGGGAATCGAGCTCATCGAGGTTACCGGGCATGTAGTAGCGGGTGAAGAATACAGGGCGGTCTTCGCCGTCACGAACCGGGGGAACGCGCGCGTACCCGTTCACATAAGGGCGGAAAGCGGCCAGCAGCTGCCGTTCCGACTGGATATCGAGAGACTGGATCTGTCCCCCCGTGAAAGGAGGATGGTGACGGTGACGCTCGGGACCGACAGGAACATCCGTTCATCCCTGAGAGACCTGCTTATCGTCACCGCACGAAGTCCGGGCGATGTGGAGTCTGAGGCTCGGGCCAAGACCTTTGTACAGATCATACCGAGGATCTCTGGCGAAGGCGATCGGTTCCACAAGCTTCCTACAGGGGTAAGAGTCAGCTATGTGCGAGAGGAGAGCCCATCCGAGAAGTCACAGTTTCAAGCCGAGATCTTCGGATCCGGCACTCTGGACGAAAGCGGGCACAAACATGTCGATTTTCGCTTCAGAGGGCCGGACATAAGATTTCCCAAGATCCTGGGCCAACGGGAACAGTATTACCTGAGGCACTGGACCGGGACCTATGATCTCTTCCTTGGCGACGGCGGATATGCCGTCTCGCCGCTCATGGAGAACTACCGGTACGGCCGAGGTGTCAGGGGCCGGCTGGATCTCCACGGATTGCGTGTGGGCGGTCATTACATGGAGACCATATGGGATGAACCCGAACAGCGCCAGGTGTCGGGCCACCTCATGTACCTGATCAATTCCGCCAACAGCTTCGGAATCAGCTATCTCTCGAAGGAAACTGAAGTGGAGGAGAATCTTCTTGGTGTCGGGGCGAACTTCGCTCCCACGTCCAGCGCTGATCTGGAACTCGAATACTCACGCGGCCTTGACATCCCGGAGGACGCAGATGGTTACAGGGCGAGGCTGCTTTTCTCCAAGGGGCCGCTATCCTATCTCTTCAGATTCATCCGGGCGGAACCGGACTTCCCGGGTTACTACCGCGATATGGACCTGTACTCAACCAGTCTTTCCCTGGCACTCGGATCAAGGCTGAGCCTGACGGGAGCCTTCCAGCACGACAGGAATAATCTCGATCTGGATTCTACTTTCTATGCCGCACCCAAGACCACAACGTGGGAAGGCCGAGTGGGATTCCGAATCAGGAAAACCGCCAGGATTGCCGCAGGCTTTAGAAGAAGATCCGAAGAGGATCGTTTTGCCAAGCGCAGATTCAACTACTATGAGGACATCTTGAGCTCCAGCATTGGACACTGGTCAGGCAAGTGGAACCTGTATGTCTATAGCGAGGTTGGAACCAAGACCAATCTGCTTGATGATCGGAAAATCCACGTCCAGAGGTACAATGGGTCATTGAACATAAGGCCGACACCCGGCCAGTCATACAGCGTTTACGCCTACTTTGACGCAAATAGCAACCCCGGAAGGATGAAGGAGGACCATCTGATTCTGGGTACGGATGCAGATCTTGACCTGAGGACCGGCACATCGCTGAACCTGGGCTTCAGGTCAGAGACCTACCAGTTCTCCCGCGATCGTGACCGGGGCGTTTTCGACGCTCACATTGGCCAGAAGCTGTTCTACGGGCACGCCATAAGCCTTCAGGGTCACTATGTCCTGTTCAGCAGGGTGCAACCCGAAGACAGGAGCGCCGTCATGGTCCAGTACACGGTCCCTATCGGCTTTCCGGTGAGCCGGAAGGAAACCGTCGGAGAGGTGAAAGGCCGCGTCGTCGAGTATGAGACGGGTACCGCGCTCTCAGAGGTGATTGTGAGGCTCAACGGTTACACGGCGGTAACGGATCGGAACGGTCAATTCTCGTTTCCTGTAGCGGCAGTCGGCACATACCACCTCACGCTGGACAGAGCCAGCATTGGCTTCGACAAGGTGACCATGCAGAGAAGCCCTCTGGAGACGGATGTGGAGGCCGGCCGGTCCAGGCACATCGACCTTCAGGTTGTC
>JBDRNT010000125.1:0-2166 GCA_043810925.1 Candidatus Eiseniibacteriota bacterium | reverse complement strand
TGAATACCGATTCAGCCTGTCTGACTTTCAGCCGGAAGACGAGGATATGCAGGAAACCATTCGCCGTAACCAGGACTTAATCAGCGTTACTCTCACCGGACGGGACTACAGCGAGTTATCGACTTTTGCAGAGGCCGTTCGCTCGGAGCGTTGGATCCAGCGGGCACATGGCTGTTTATCCACCATCGCGGAGGCGCATGAAGATGAAGCTACTGACGAAGAAGTTGCTGAGGGAGATACCACCCCTGTATAGCCAGGAGGGTGGCAACACCTACGACGAGAACCCAGATCCCATCGTTCGGGTGAAGTTCTTCACTCCGGACAGCTTCTGGACCTGGTATGCCACGGAAGGTTCAGGGGTACGGATTCGGGAAGATGGGGAGGAGACGTACTGTGCCTTGGCAGAGCTCGCGAAGGCGAGCAATCCCCTATTAGTGGTGGATGACATCAGGTTCTTCGGCCTGTGCGTTGGGTTCGAGCCGGAGTTGGGGTATTTCTCGTTTAAGGAGATCAGCACAGTCACGGGGCCTATGGGTCTGAACGTTGAGCGGGATCTCTACTGGCGGCCCCGTCCCTTGAGTGAGGTGAAGGAGTATAAGCAGATCACCGTCGAGCCTCCCCATGTTCTGGCGGTTGAGCCTGGTGTTCTTGCGGTGATCGCGGATGCGTTACCGCCCCCCAAAGATCCCATGAAGCTCGGTGTTATCCGGGGTTCTCGCGTGAACCGTCTTGTCTACATAGGCGATCAAGAGCTAACGCCAACAGCCAGCCAGAGGGTGTTCAACCATAGCCCAGATGGGTTCAACTGGGGCTATGGTGGATCGGGCGCTGCCCAGTTCGCACTTGGCGTTATGCTCTATTTCCTACCGGAAGACCAGGCCCTCCGGGTGCATCAGGACTTCAAGTGGGATGTCGTGGCGAACTTGCCTGACACCTTCGAGATCCCGATACAGACCGTGAAGGACTGGATCCAGGCAAAAGGGCTGTAGGTACGTGAGCTATCCTCGAAGGGAGGTGAAGCGCGGTGAGAATCATAACGCAGTTTGAAGTGACGATCTCTGGGGAGGAGGTGCATACGCTGTATCATATCTGCATGATGGCACAAGAACTCATGAACCGCCATCCAGCTGATCCATATGCACAAGATGTAGATAGGCAGACGGTGCAGCGAATGATTACCGAGATCATTCAGCTTGAGGCCAAGGATTAGGAGCCGGTGCAAAACCGGTGCGGCGGGGGATGGAGGCCCCCGCGTTCCCTCGGAGTGGCTTTTCCAGTGGTATCAGCAATTTGACCCCGACAGTATAGGAGGTGCGATTGAAGATTTTGGGAAACGCGGTTGGCGTTTATTCGGACTGACCAGCGCAAAAAGATCGGCAGGTGAAGACATGATAGGACTACTTTTCTGCAGAACGAAAACGGAGAACGCCACCTCCGTTATGCGCTTATGTACAAGCGCACTGATGAGTTCTGCTATTTTTGATAGGGAGGGAGGTGAGGGAAGGTGATCAAATATCGCACAGATTGGCATCCCACGCGCATTGAGATACGAGAGTGCGTCCGAGAAACCCCGACCAGCATCTTTTATCTCTGGGTACGTCGCGAGAGAAGGGAAGCAAAGGCCACGGAGGATCACAGGTGGTTCGATAGTTGGGAGGATGCCAAGGAGTTTCTGGTAGAGCGGTTACGGAGGCGCATCCGGTCTGCCGAAAATGACCTGGCTAAGATGTGTGCTGATCTGAAGACGGCACAGGCTCTAACACTACCAGAGGAGATGAAGGGATGAAAACTGTATCAGTTCGTATCCCACTCAGCGATGTCCTCCAGAAGATCACGCGGAATTCGTATGTCGAGGCTTCGGCAGAGGAGGTTGAAAGTGGGGTTGTTATTCATCGGAGCATCTCACTAGGGCCAAATAGTGAGATAGAATTGGCCGAGAAAGGGGACTGGACAATTAGCGTAGGGCCTCTATGTCTGTTGGTCTCGACGGGGATCCCGACGAAGCGAATCGCCATTCAACTGGCACGGCTGCTTAGTAGAACCTCTGTCAACTGGACCACACTGAGGAAAGAAAACGCTAAGCGCGTACCGCGCTATATCCAGGAGGCCATCTCGGTTATCCGGTTCTTTGGTATTGGCGACCGCAAGGAAAAGGTAGAGCAATTT
>JBDRNT010000124.1:0-21891 GCA_043810925.1 Candidatus Eiseniibacteriota bacterium | reverse complement strand
TGCTTGAATGAACATCCAATCCACCGTATAATTCCATAGGGCACCTCCTTTGGTTGGTGGTAAACCAGAGCATACCAGAGAGAAATCTCTCTTGGAATGCTCTGGAGGTGCCTCTTTATGATTATCAGGCTTTGAATTCTGGAATTGGGCTCTCGTGCGGTTCCCCCATTCTGCGGCGGAGCCAGAACCTGGCTACTCCACGCCAGTCCCGGTGTGAACCCTAATTCCAGAATTCAAAGCCTGACCCCATCAGGTGACCCCAGCTTTGACCCCATACAAAGGGAAAAGGGGGCAGTGGCCTGCCCCCCGCCGGATAGAAGCGCAGCAGCTTCCCTAGGTCAGACGTATGACCTATTGCGTCCCACGAGTCAATCATGCCCAACCGGGGCACTGGCGTGCCCCGCTGGACATGGAGCGTGACGGCACCCCTGAGACCGCACACTTGGTCCTGTGAGGAATCGTCGATCTCAAGGGCTTGCATCTTCTGTGCCTGACGAGGTCTTGCAGTCTCACGTGCCGTGAATCAGCCAGGCGTCCCACACCAACAAACAATCTATCTGTATCTATTTTTTTATATACCAATGTGTTATGCGGCAACGTCAACCGGCTGAAATCTCCACCGGTAGCCTGAAAACCGCAGAGACAGGTCATCAGGAGTTCCTCCAAAGAGCGCCCAAAGCACCCGAATGTCTGCAAGCCTTTTCACCTCTGTGAATGCTATTGCACACTTGGTAGCTCATCTCTCAGACTGTAGTGCTTCATCTTAAACAGGAGGCTCCGGTAGCTGATGCCCAGGTACTCGGCAGCCCGTTTCCGGCTCCCGCCGAACCTGTGAAGCGCCTGAGCGATCCTGTGTTTCTCGATGGATTCCGTCTCTTTCCTGATAGCATCCTTAAGCCGGGAGCCCAAACCGTTTTCCTCATCGGAATCCCTGTCCCTGGTCATAAACGCCCTGCCCATGATCACGTCTTCACTTCCACCGGCCACAACCGCCCTCATCAGGGTTTCAAGCTCCCTCACGTTGCCGGGCCAGTCGTACTCCGCAAGGAACCCCATCGACTTATCCGAGAGCTCTATCTCCGACCTGCCCAGCTTTCGGGATTCCATCCTGATAAAGTGCTGGGCAAGAAGCGATATGTCTTCGCGCCTCTCCCTGAGAGGTGGAATCTCCATCGGGGCCTCGTTCAGCCTGAAGAAGAGATCCTCCCTCAGTCTCTTGGTCCTGAGAGCGTCTCTCACGTCGGCGTTGGTTGCTGCGATGAAGCGTGCCTTGCTCTGAAGGGTCTTCCCTTCCCCGCCTACGCGCATATATACGCCTGTCTGGAGAATCAGCAGGAGCTTGGCCTGGACATATGTCGGAATGTCGACTATCTCGTTAAGAAGAATGGTACCGGCCCCTGCACTTTCGATGATACCCTTCCTGGTCCTGTAGGAATCGGTGAAAGCACCCCGCTCGGATCCGAAGAGCTCCGCTTCAAAGAGCGTCGCGGCAATTCCCGGACACAACAGATTCTGAAACGGCTTACCGCTGCGTCTCGACTCGCTATGGATCGCACCCGCCACCAGATCCTTGCCGACCCCGCTTTCACCCGTAAGCAGAACGGCCAGGTCGCTGTCGGCATACTTGAGCACGCTCTCCTTTACCCTGCGGATCGCCTCACTCCGGCCGATTATGTGATCCACACCCACGGGTCCCTTGCCCTGTTCGGCCTTGAGAAGCGCGATCTCCATTTCCATTTCTTTCTGCTTGAGTTCCTTCTCGACCACAATCAGGATCTTCTCAGGATCAGAACTCTTCTCGGCGAAGTTGTCGGCGCCGAGCTTCATGGCCCGGACCACGGTCGCGGAGTCACCGAAGGCCGAAAGCATCACGACACAGACCCTTCTGTCCTTCTCCCTTATCTCCTTTAAGATCTCGAACCCGCTCTTTCCGGGCATCTTGATATCAAGCAGTACAACATCCGGCCTGTACTCATCGAATACTCCAAGCGCTTTGTCCGACTGCCTGCAGGTTGCGATTTCAAAGCCGCGCTCGCGGAAGAGATCCGCGCACTTCCAGAGGCTTTCAAGTCTGTCGTCGACTATCAGGACCTTCCTAGGCATTTCAGGCAGTTCCTCTCCTCCAAGTCTATCCGGAAGCCAGTGGGAACCAGATCACGAATCGTGACTTGCCGTTTTCCCCCATCTCACAGATCACATCGCCACCGTTGGCGTTCGCGCGTTTCTTCGCAGAAAAGAGGCCCAGACCGCTGCCGCCATCCTTTCTGCTGTAAAACGGATCAAAGATCCTCGCCATTTCGACCTCAGAAACACCCGGGCCGGAATCGTTGAAAGTGACGCACACAGTCTCAGAACCTGCCCTTCTTCCGTCCTGTCTTACATCTATAGTGACATCACCCTGCTCACCGGCTGCATCAATGCAGTTTGTGAGCACATTGAGGAAGACCGTCTTCAGGTCCTTCGGATTCACGAAGATCGCGGGAAGTACCGCACCATCACCCCGCCTCTCGATCTTGACCGATCTTGCCGCCAGATCGGTCGAGGTGAGCGAGATGCAGTGATCCAGCACCTCGATCACATCGACAATCCTGTAATTATGGCTCTCCACATTCGAGATATCGATGAGCTCTTGAGCAAGGAGGTTCAGGTTGTCAATCTCCCGCGCTATGCTCCCCAGCCCCGGATCTTTCTGTACCGTGCTCTTATTGCAGCATGTGATATTGGCAATAGAGTCCTTGAGCTTCATAAGCGGGTACTTAAGATCGTGCGCCAGCTCGCTCACGGTCTGACCGGCGGTCTCGAGTCTACGCGCGTTGCTTGCCGCGTCGGCCGCCTGCCGCATATGTCCCACTGTGGCCGCCGCCAGACACATGAAACAGCTGTCCTCCCGTGAGAACCTGGAGCCCACATCACTGCATGCGCAGAGTATTCCCCAGGACTGCGATGACAGGGTAACAGGCACAACAGCCAGCGTTCCCTCAGTCCCACCCAGGAAACCGGCGTTCTGAAGCAGGCCCCTGAGGCACACGCCCAGGTCCTCACCGACACCATCCCCCACAAACGGGCACGGCTTCACACCTTCCGCTGGTATGTTGGGACTGAAATCACTCGTCCCGAACCGCGGGAACCTGTCGCAGAAGAGCTTGTGCGAGTCATGACATGCGTCAAGCACCGAGACCAGACACTCAGGCTTACCCTGGCCAACCCGTCTGGCTTCTCTGGTTTCCGTACCGGCGCCGGAGTAGATCTCACTCACCCAGAAATCAGTATCGTTATTGGAGACCAGCCAGAAGAAACGATCTGCCGGCACGGTTCTCGAGATCTCCTCAGCAACAATCCGTATCGCCCCGGACACGGATGCCACCCCCGCTGCCCGGAAGGCGATCTGGCGCAAACACTGGGATCTATCCCGCTCTCTTCTTAAGTCACTCAAATAGGTGGTTATGGGCATAGAGAAGCTGAGCTGCGTACACAGAAGCCCGCCCAGGTTCCCATCGATCGAGGTGAATTCCCCTTCGGCTTTCCATGCAAGAAGCAGTGCGCGGTTGCGCCCGACAGCGAAATCCATGGTTAGAACATTGGGCCTGGGAAGCCGGGGCTCGCCGGGCGGACTCGCCGCCAGCACCAGTCTCGACAGGCCTCTTTCTATGACCTCGGCGGGGATCGTACCGGATGGTGGTGCCGAACCTGAGGAGTAGTAGGTGGTCTTCGATGTTCCCGGAACACTCTCGACAAGGGCAACGCTGATAAAGTCTGCAGCGAGCACCTCTCTGGCTTCCTTAAGAAACGAGGTCATCACGGATTCAATATTCTTAAGTGTACTTAAGATCATTCCGGACTTGGCCACCGACTCGACTCTGTCAACCGTGGTCTCCAGCAGGGTATTCGCCAAGGTCAACTCGTGCGTCCGGTCTGTGACAAGTTCTTCAAGATTGGCAGTGTAATCTTCGAGCTTCTGTTCGAGACGTTTCTCTTTTGTGGAGAACCGTGCCATTCCAATCACTCCACCGGGAGGTCCTTCACCGGGGAGCAGGGGTATGAAACTGATGTCCGCATACCACTCGTCATCATTGTGCTTCCGTGAAAGCCGCACGCGGCCTGTCCTGACGGGTTTCCCCGAGTCAATTGTCCGGCGGAGACAATCAAGCATGAGGTCGGCCTGTTCGATATTCATCACATCGCTGATGTGCTTGCCGACCAGATCCTCCTTGGTGAGTTGGGCGTACTTCTCCCCCGCGGTGCGGGCCATCGCGACGACCACGTGATTACAGTCAAAGACCCGGAGGTCCTTATCGTAAACAATAACTCCTTCTTCGACATTGTTGAGCAGTTTCTCATAGAGCCGGTCCCTGGATGGGCTTCGGAGATCGGCACGCTTCCCGGCGGGAACATCGTTTACGATCAACATGCACGCTTCTTCGCCATTGAATCTCACCGGTATTGCGCAAAAATCAACAAGCAACTCGGTTCCGTGCCTTGTGATATGCCGGAAGTCGGGCAGGTGAATCTCACGGTTAGTGTCCATCGCCTCCTTGAGACTGGCAGCTATCCCGCTCTTCTGGACATTCGGGTGGAACTCGTGCAGTTTCTGGCCGACCAGGCTTTCCGCCGGCATCCTGAACTTCTTCGCAGTCAGATCGTTCACTTTCAGAATGGTCAGGTCCCTTGCCACGACCATGAAATTGACATCAGAGTGTTCAACTGCTTTATCCATCAGCGCCTTCTCGTCCGCAAGGCTCCTCGCGGTTTCGGAGAGGAGGTTCCTGACTTGCTCTTCTTCCGTGACATCTTCAAGAAGAAATACGACCTCCGAGGTAATGTCCCCCAGCTCCGTAATTCCGTAGGCTCTGACATGAAGGAGCCGCTTGCCTCCGGGTGTGTCTATGTCTGTCAAGACGGACGAGTAGCCCGAGCCTTTCCGGACGTCGTCGTAAAGACCCTGGACTATCTCAGGGTGACTCCACGGGACCGCCGACTTAAAATCAGTCCGGCCGATCTCGGTGTCGGGCCCGACCAGCATCTGTGCGCCCCTGTTCATGACCAGGATCCGGCCATCAAGATGCGTGACGACAACGGCATTGCGCATCAGCTCCACGACCTGTCCGAACAACCTCTGTTTCACATCGTCCGCTCCGACACCGGCAAGAGCCATGGGGGTAGGCTCCATCAGGGCCAGCAAACCCCGGCACTTCCCGTCTATGCCGTAGAACGGCCAGGCTGCCAGTGGAGTTGAGACGACACCCATCTTGGCGGTGGGAAGGATCTCGGCTGTCGCTATCCTGGCCTCGCCCGCCTTCATGAGATGGCGAATCTGGTTCTCAAGAACCTCCGACTGCTCACCGATGTAGAGCTGTGACACTCTTACCCCAGTGACCTCTTCGGGCTTACGCGCGAAGGCAGCCAGATAGGGTCGGTTGAATCGCTGTACGCGTATGTCCTTGTCGATGAAGACTGCGGCAACATCGAAACTTGCCAGCAACCGGTCGAACGTGCCCTCCGCGCCTGTGTCCCGGCTAAGACTCGGCCGAAGCATGATCATCATGCACAGATCGGTATCCTCGATGCGGGCCGGGCACATGAGCACGTCAACAGGCTTTCGATGCAACACAGGGATTTCGAATCCGCTACGGACCACAGCTCTGCCACTCTTAAGACACGATTTCACATCATCCTTTATCGATGCAGGGAAAGCAGTCAGACTGCGCTGGCCACGCGCGCCCTCCTTGCCGGGTTGGAGCTTAAGGAGCATTTCCCGACCCTGGAGGTTGCTTAGACGTATATGCAGTCGCGCGTCAACCACCATGGCAGGTACCGTAAACCGCGCGAGAACGTGACTTACGAATTCGCGGTCTGCAGACTCGTGGACTGGAAACCGAAAGAGATCATCCAGCATGCTACTCATGGTGCGCCACGCTCCCGTGTGCAATGCCTTGCACATACATCGTGCAGACAGATAAGTGTATACCTTCTGGTCGTAATTGTCAACTATTATTAGCGATTGGCAATGACATATCTTAGACCGTGGAGAGTGACCCACCCCGATCCGAGATCACTTGACCCCGGCGTGGTGACATCCATGACGACTGTGAGGCAGCTATGATGTGAAACGGGCCGGTGTGCAAAATGTTGCACACATCGAACCCTTCTATTCCATAAAGTCATGATACCTATGTAAATCTATATATCAATAAGTTTGTAGCAGATCACCATCCGGGATTATCAGGCAGGCATTCGAGATTAATGAAACTAACTACCTATATACGGATTAATGACACCTTATAGAGTATCATCTATCCGCAATTATACGCAAAGGACTGCACATGTGTACAAAAAAGACACCGGGCTCGGGGGTCCCGCCCCTGTTCGGTCGCCCCGAGCCGGTGCTTTTGACAGGCCACCAAAAGCGCCCGTCTGGATGAAGCAGCGCCAATCCCCTGAAGTCTAATTCGTCACTTCGATATACGCCTCCTTGTTGCTGGTGATCTCCCCTGGTTCTTGGTCTGCACCTTGGGTGCGACCTGTTTCTTCGTCGATCTGTTCGAGTTCTTGATCTTGACCTGCTTAGCCTCGGTCTTCGGCGCCTTCTCAGGCTTACGCCGCGGCTCTTCCACCTTCTCCACCCTGGCCGGCTTAGCCTCCACCTTGCGCACCTTGGGCAGGCTCTTCTCGACCTTGCGCACCTTGACGGACTCGCCCTCGCGTTCGTGGACTTTGGTTCGGCCTTCGGGCTTATCGGTAATCGCCTTTCGCACCCTGGCCTCGTTATCCTCGACCTCACCCTTATACCTCACGGGAGTCCTGTCACCGGCTCGTGAGTAAAGATCGAAGTCCCGGTTGGCCTCCCTCGCCTTCACACGCACTCCGTCAATGACATCGCCGTCCTTAAACTTGACGGGCTGGCGTGAACTTAAGGTTTCTCTTGAGTCAACCGTCTCGGTCCGCGACTTCCATTTGTACTGGCTCGGGTAATCACCGCCGCATGAGGTCTTCCGATTGCAGACATATCTCGGACCGCAGTAGACCCGCTTCGGCGAGCACCACCACCACCACGAACACGGCCTGTAGCACGGATCGCAGTCGATGAAGGTTATCGAAAATCCGCTGCACACATGATGGTACGGTCGTAAGCTCGGATGAAACCCGTGACAGTCATAGCATACATAGCGCGGATACTGAACCCGCTCATCCACGTAGAAGTATGTGAAATCGGCCCAGACCATACCGGTCTCGAGTCCGTCCAGACAAATGAACTCATCGATCGACTGCATCGCCATAAAGGGATCGCCGTACACCCTGGGGGGCAGCGCACATCCCCAGTAGTCGCTGAACCCGCGCCATGTGAGATCGTACGCGTAGTTCTCATAGCCGTTACAGCCATGCCAGTAGAGCTGCCTGAAGGGCTTAAATGATGAGACCACATGGACGTATTCGACACCGCTCGGACCGGTAACATAGTAGCGGCTGTGACCCCCTCGGCCGATTCTGTAGATCCTGCCGCCGCTCATGTAACCGTCATCCTCACAGTCATACGGATAGAGAACCCGCAGATAACCGTCGGTATCGATCTCATAGACGATCACATAGCAGTCGGTGTCCGCGCGCACGAACACCTCCACGTCCTCACCATGCCTGTAGACGCTGGCATCACCCTTGTCCGTCCAGATCTTGACACTCGGAGAGCCTCCGGTTATACCCGCCCGGACGCCTGACCAGGACATGATGACCGCAACCGCCACCCCCAGCATCAGCCACTTTCTAGCCATCGTCTTCACCCCCTAATAGAGTCACGCGCCTCGGCCTTGAGGCGCAAGCTCCGTTGACCAGCGCTTGCCCTGGAAAGCCCAGTAAACCATGACCCAGTTGGGTCCCTCGGTATCCACATGTATTTTGCCGTAGTAGCCCGACGTGGTCCTCAAGACATAGGTGTGGCCTTCGATCACCTCGACGCCCGTGGCCGAATGTGACCACCCGTCGATGGGGGCCTCGTCTACCACATCGGGATTGCCGGTATAGCCGTAGTCCTGAATCTGGTTGCCGTTCTTGGGGACGAATCTTAAGAGACCCTCGCCGTCGACCGCGAGGTAGTACTGGGCCCACGCATCCTGGTAGTTGAGGAGGATGATCGTGTCATATCCCTCTTCGGGCTTTATCGCAATTGCCGATTCATCGGCATCGAAGGCCGTCGTAAAGAGCTGGAGGCCCCAGCCCTCGGGTCTAGGCGTATCGTCCACCATCTCGTAACTTAAGACACTTTCGTTGCCGTTAAAATCATAGGTATCGACTGCATAGAAATAGGTAAGACCGTTGGTCACGTCATAGTCCCAGAACTCGGTCTCCTCATCCCAGCTCACATCCCCGATCCTGTGGTACGGTCCGAGGTCATAGCGTGAGCGATACACACCATAGCCGGCCAGGTCATCCTCAACGACGGGATCCCAGTAAACGACCACATAGTTGTCACCGGTTATAGATGCCACACCCGTCGG
This sequence comes from Candidatus Eiseniibacteriota bacterium, assembly GCA_043810925.1. Taxonomy (GTDB): domain Bacteria; phylum Arandabacterota; class Arandabacteria; order Arandabacterales; family Arandabacteraceae; genus Arandabacterum. The sequence goes on along the minus strand of JBDRNT010000124.1, from coordinate 13,405 downwards.
AACGGCCGGTGGCTGGTCGTCGTAGCATTCATCACGGCAGTTGTCATAGCACGTGTCGCACGTCTCGCAACCGCCCACATAAACCACCATTGCCAGCAACCCGAGACAGACCCAGAGTTTTCTCATGATGCACCTCCAGTATGCGTGGAGCCCACCAGCCGCGCCACGAAACTGCCTATCTTGACCTTGCTCTTCATCAATACAGGGAGCCTCAAGGCGTCATCGGTCAGCCATATGAGGATCCTACCCGTCCTGGCAAACGGCCCATCAACGAGCTCGGGCTCTATGACCACGCAGTCGTAGCTGCGATTGCCGGTCCGGACCGTCTCCTTCCTCAACACCTTGACCCGGGCGTTATAACACGTCCCGCCGTCGAAGGTGCTTACGCTTACGTCCTCACCGACACGGAGGTCCTGGCCCCTTACATAGTAAAGCGCCGAGAGAATGTCCATCGTGCCTGGCTCTACCTCAACCGCCCCGTCACCCGATCGCACCACGCCGTCACCATAGTAGACTTGTTCATGCTTCCGGAACGGTCCCTCCTTAAGACGTTTCTCGAAATACCTTGGCTCAAACGTAGCAGCATCAACCACCGATTCAATCCGGTCCTCAACCCTGAAGAAGATAGATATGACATCGTTGGACAGTGCAGTCGATGTAATGCGGAAGACCTCGCCGTCGTCACCGGTCTCGCCCGTGACTTCGAGCCAAGCATGCCCGGCAGGAATGGAACCGTAGAGGATTTCAAACTTGAGTCGCTCACCATCTATTAGAAGCGGTTGGGCTCCGGCTTCGTGAGGAACCGTCCCGAAAACCATGACAGGTACCATGGAGCCGACCGTCACCGCCGCCGCTGCTGTCATCCACATTCGCTTCATGGTCAACCTCCATCTAATGCACGTCTACCCTTACTTGCATAGGCTGTGCCATCGAAGACCCCGACGGAGGCTTGTCCGGAGGCGGGCCGCATCCCGCGCTAACCGGCTATAGATAAAGATGTTAGGACGGGATGCGAACTTTCTTCATATAGGGAATATGCTAGCAGTATTGCCCGGCCCAACCGTTTCGTGTGTCCGAGCGACACATTAGTGTTCTAAATATGATTCGGGGATCCTTAAGGGAACTTCGGACAATACACCCGCAGTTGTAGATTGGAATGTCCCGGGGGAAGCCCGAAGAGCAAGGCTGCCGTGGCTTGGGCGACCTCAGAGTGATGAAGAATCCACGGGTGGCGTGAGTCGCCTCCTCCCGCGCCACCAGACTTGCCTCGCCCGTCACTGGCTTCATGAGCTACAGATCATCGGCCCCTCGCTCTGCCTTTACAGTTTTCAGAGGTCCCTCTCGCCGGTGGCCCGTTCCCATTCGAAGTAGGCTACGAGGTAGTCAAATATAGCCAGGTTGCGGTTCAGCCTTGCCTCATCAAGGTCCAGCCGGGTGTCTTTGAGCTCGAGCTGGGTTGTGAGGCCGCTCCTCGCGGTTGTCTCGGCAATACTGAAAGCCCTTTCGGCACTGGCGAGGGTGACCTCGGCGGACGCTATGCGCCCATGGGCTTCCTCAAGCCACAGGTGGATGTTGGCAAGCTCATTATAGATATCATCTCGCGCCTGTTCGATCCTTATCCGGCTCCTCTCCAGACCGATCCTTGCCTGCTGCACCCGGGCACGAGTGGAACCGCCCAGGAAGATCGGAATGGACAGGCTCAGGGTGCCGCTCCAGATCGTGTTCTCCTGGTCGAACCGCCACTCGTCCGATTGTGAGCTGAACGCCCCGATCAGGCTGCCGTTCAGGGTGGGGTAGTAGGCGGAGCGATTAGCCTTGATGTTGGTCTCATTCAGCTTCTCCTCCATGATCAGCGTATTGTAGTCGGGCCGGCGTGCCAGCACCGCCTCCAGATCCAGCCTGTTCGGCAGTTCAGGATACTCGTCCATCGAGACAACAAGGCTGATCTTGTCCGGGACCGGTATGCCCGCCAAAGTCTTCAGGTTATTCAGGACAAGATCATAATCCCGTCTGGCCTTGGCCGTGTCGGGGACGGCGTTCTTCCAACGCACCTCTGCCTGCAGGAGCTGGAACTCCGAGACCACTCCCGCGTCGAACTTACTCTTCATGTTGAGGTAGTTGTCATGCGCACTGTCTTCAGTGGAGATCCGGACCTCACAGACCTTTTCCATCAGGGCCGCCTGGTAGAAGAGACACTTGGCCTGCGTTATGATCATCTGGTGACTCGAGTCATAGACAAAGTCCGTAATCTGTTCATATTGCTTCGCACCCTTGATGGCATATATAACGGCAGGATTGAAGATCGCCTGGTTCAGGACCGCACTTGCGCTGAACTCATTGGACCGGGTGATCTTGAACCGGAGATCGCCCCCCCCACCACTCTCTCCACTACTCAAAGCTCCTTGGTCCACAAACATATAGGTGTCGGTGAAGTTGCGCACGTATCCGGCTTCGGCGAAGATGTGGGGAAGCGCCCCCGACGTGGCTTCCTTCTTCTTGGCTTCGGCCATGGCTCTTTCCCTGCCGGCCAGCTTCAGGGCCCTGCTGTTCGCGACAACAAGAGACAAGTATCGGTCCAGATCGATGGTTTCCTTCGCTCTGGCCTGACCAAAGACCAGCAGCATGCCGACGGTAACTAGGATGATCCGCTTCATTCTCAAGCCTCCGGTATTGGCCCTACAGATGCATGTTCCTATAACTCAAGTCGTCAGTCTCCGGCCACGTCATGTTGCGACCTCTTCCGCCTCGACGTCAGATAGTGAAGGGCGGGAATCACGAAGAGCGTGAGGATCGTCGAGACGACCACGCCCCCAATGCTCACGATACCCATAGGTTGCCTGATCTCACGTCCCCAGTCACCGACTCCGAGCGCCATGGGGAGCATCCCCAGTATGATCGCACTGGATGCCATTATGATGGGCTTCAGTTTCGTGGGGCAGGCTTCGAGCAGAGCTTCCCTCAAGCTCTTCCCCCGCCTGCGCACAAGCGTATTGGTATAGTCCAGCATGAGAATCGCATTATTGACCACTATCCCCAGCAGCATCACAACGGCCATCATTGAGATCGCGCTCATCGAGACGCCGGTGATCACGACCGCTGCAAGAACGCCTATCAGCGCGAGGGGTACGGTCCCCAGAATCAGAAGCGGCTGGGTCAGGCTTTCCAGAATGGCGGCCAGCAACATGTAGGTCAGGACAAGAGCAAGCAGGAAGGTGCGCAGCATATCCGCCGTGGTCTCCTGCATATGCTCGGCCATCCCTCCCCATTCAACCTTGTAGCCGGTCGGCATCGTCAAGCCCTCGAGCCTGCGATCGATCTCGCCCGTGACGTCGCCCAACACATAGCCGGGAGCGATGTCGCCGCCGAATTCAACCAGTTTGTACTTGTCCATACGGAGTATCCTGCTGTAGCCTTCCGTAAACTCGATGTCCGCCAGCTGGGAGAGCCGGTACGTACCTTCCGGCCCTACCACGGAGATGTTCCCCACCTCTCCCGGCGTGTCCACCGACTGATCGGTCATAGCAACCCGAATATCGTATTCCTCGCCCTGATCCCTGTAGGAGGTCGCAACCAGACCTTCGATCGCACCCCTTAACGCCATGGCGAGGTCGTAAACCCTGAGGCCGGCCGCAGCGAGCTTCTCACAGTCCGGCGTAAGCGTGATCTCGGGCTTGCCGGGCCTTGAGCTCGTGTTGATGTTGACCAGCCCGTCAACGTCCCTGATTCGCCGCAACACCTCCTGCCGGTAGACCTCCAGGGTGTCGACATTCTGGCCCATGAGATTGAAGGTGACAGGAGCACCCCCTCCACCACCGATCGAGCTGAGTGCAGCTACCCTGATCAGCGCATTGGGAATGTCTGACAGGTCCCGTATGACAATTCCGACCACTCCGTCTGTGGAGATATCCCGCTCGCCGGCATCCACAAGTTTGATGTCCATACGGGCCATGTTCGTTCCTATGTCCAGGTCGGACAACTTGCCGACCGTGGTGATCAAATGCTTGACCTCCGGGTGTTCACGCACCCGGTTCTCTACTTCCTCAAGGAGCTTGGCCGTCTCATCCAGGCTGGCCCCGAGTGGAATCTCCACCTCGATCTTTATGTCCCCCTCGTCCATTGTAGGGACAAACTCGAAACTGACCTTCGAGGCAAGCCCCAAACTTGCGATGAACATAGCGACCGCAGCCCCGACGACCAGGGCGCTATGCTTCTTATTGCCGATCACGTATGACAGTGCGTCCCGGTAGCTCGCCTCGAGGCGGCTGAATAAGCCTTCGAGCACGGTTCCTATGCGGTTCTTCTTTGCACTGCCCTCCTTCAGGATGAGCGATGCCATCATGGGTGTGAGCGTGAATGACATGAGGAGGGAAAAGAGGGTCGCAAACACCACGGTGAGTGCGAACTCCCTGAAGAACATGCCTATCATGCTGGTCATAAAGGCGATGGGAAGAAAAACAACTATATTGGTCATTGTGGAGGCAATCACCGCCACGGCGATCTCAGCCGTCCCCTTTGAAGCGGACTCCTCCCGGCCATGACCCATCTGCTTGTGCCTGAAGATGTTCTCAAGCACCACGACGGAGTTGGTGACAAGGATACCGACCGCAGTTGAGATTCCCATCAGGGTAAAGAGATTCAGAGTAAAGCCTGAGATCTGCATGAGAAGAAAAGTCGAGAGGATCGACATGGGCATCGAGAGTGCCACGATGACTGTCGAGCGCACGTCATGGAGGAAGAACAGCAGGACCAGCCCGGTAAGGGCCACACCCAGTAAGATGTTGGTCAGGGTATCGTTGACGGATCCCTCGATCACGCGGGAGGCGTCGCCGACAAGTACCAGACTGCTGCCGGCCGGGAGCTCGCTTTCCATCTCCGGCAATGCTTGCTTCACAGCCCGGGCTATGCGTGCGGTGTTGCCGTCGGAGCTTCTCACCAGGCTGAGGAGAATCACATTGTCCTTCCTCTCCTGTGAGACGTTGTCGAAATAGGAAGTGCGTGTCCTGACCTCGGCACCGGTATCATATATGGTCGCTATGTCGGCCACCCGCTTGGGTCCATACTCCGTGGGGACTTTGAGGGCGCCGATTGTCCGAATATCCCCGACTTCACCCTTCAGACGGACTGAGTACTCCTGGTCACGCTGTGCGAAGTGGCCGCCGGGCATGTCGAGGTTCTGCGCCTGGAGCAGGCCGGCCAGCTGCACCAGTGAGATCGAGTTCTGGAAGACGATCCGGTTCTCGAACTCGATGCGGATTTCCCGCTCCTCGCCCCCCGTGATATCCACCCTGGCCACACCCTCGATCTGGCTGAAGCGGTCCCGGAGTCGCTTGTCGGCAATATCATAGAGATCCGTCGGCTCCAGGTTTCCGGCCAGCACGATATCCAGGATGGGCATGGCACCGATATCGAATTTCTGGATGATGGGCGGCTCGCTGTTATCCGGCAGGAAGCTCAAGATGCCGTCGACCTTATCCTTTACCTCCTGGTTGGCGATATCGATGTCCTTGCCGAGGTCGAACATGATGGTGACGTACGACACTCCCTCCATCGAGTAGGACACAATCTCCTGAATCTTGCTGATCGTGGAGACCGCATCTTCTATACGCTTGCTCACCTGGGTCTCGATTTCCCGGGGTCCGGCACCGGGATATATGGTCTGAACCGTGATAAATGGGAATTCAGCCTCAGGCACCAGATTGAGGTTCAGGCTGAAGTACGCGAGGGCTCCAAAAAGCACGAACACCACCAGCACCATGCTGATCAGGACCGGCCTCTTAATCGATAGATCTGATAAGAACATCGCTCATCATCCTCACTTCTGCTCTACTATGTTGAGCTTTGCGCCGTCCTCGAGCAGCATCTGCCCTTCGGTGACGAGAACATCTCCGGGTTCAAGCCCCGAGACAATCTCCACGTCGAGGCCTTGGGACCTTCCCGGTACGACCTCCCGCGTTCGCGCCACCGAACCCTGAGCAACATACACGAAGTACCCGCCATCTTCCCTCATCAAGCTACGGCGGCTGACCACAACGGCATCGGAGCCTGCCGGTATCAAGACCTTGATCTCGGCATTGACCCCGCTCATGACCAGGAGATCGGGGTTATCGAATTCGACGAACACCCCGAAGGCCTGTGTTTTGGAGTTAAGTGACATATCCACCTGGGTAACCTCCCCATCGAGGGTGGTGCGTCCCCAGGTCGCCGTTGCACCCGCGCCAACGGCCATATCGGCAATCTGGCTTTCCGGCACCCATAGGCGGGCCTTAAGCCGTCGCGCCTGAGACACTGTGAAGAGAATCTCTTCGGGTTCAACGTTGTCGCTTTCCCTGACGTTGAGCTGAGTAACGATGCCGCCTAAGGGCGCTTCAACCTTGACCGCCTGCTCCGCAACATTCCAGTTCGCCTTGGCGACCTCATACTGGGTCCTGGCGTTGTCGAGGTCCTGCTTGGATATGCCGCCATCCTGGTAGAGAGTCTCCATTCGCTCCAGGGATGCAGCCGAATTCTCATAGGAAACCTTGGCCTGGAAGTACTGGGCCGCAGGATTGTCTGTGGGGAATGTCACGACAACCTCGCCCTCGCTCACGCGGTCTCCCACCCTGAAGTAGATGCGCTCCACCGTGCCGCTGATCTCTGACTTCGCACTTGATTCAAGCTCACCGGTGAGAACTCCGTTATAGGCATGCTCGATGATAAAGGGCCTCAGCGTCACAACTTCTACCCTTACCGGCACGCCCTCCTCCGCATGAATCTGTTCCATGCTCTTGGATTCACCTTCGGAACCGCCACATCCTGCCAGCATGGACATGATGCCGATTCCCAGGAGCAAGTACACCGCAGAGACACGTATCCCGGTCTTGCCGGGCCTGCGTGCAGATGTCCACGTAGCTGTCATCATGTCACTCCTTCCAGGAAGTCTTTATCTGTAAGCTCCATCAATCCGGTGGAAAACTGTGTTGAGTTTTTCATCGTGGTTCGAGCCCCTTCATCACCAGGTCCACCACCTTCCGGGATGTGCCCCTGGGCAGTAGATCCAGATGCCGAACACTCTTCATCATGGCCGAGCCGCGCAGGACCGCCCCGATGGTGCCGGTTATGATCTTTGCATCTACATCGGATCTGATCTCTCCCCTGCTCTGACCTTCGCGGATCACACCCAGAAGCAGCCTGGTCAGTTTTCCGGTCTCCCGGGAGACGTGCTTGTGGAATTCTTCAAAACCCCCGGGACTCTCAACCATGAAGCGCATGGCCAGCTGGCGGTGTGCAAGGAACGCTTCGCTTTCGTCGGTGGCGTCCATCACACGACAGACCATCTCGCGGATCTTCCGTCCGGGCTCCAGCTCCGATTCAAGCACCTCCATCGCCGTTTGGATGTGGGGGTTGGCCATCTCCTTCAGGATGGCAAACAACAGGCCCTTCTTGCTGCCGAAGTGCCAGTAAACGGCGCCCCGGGTCACCCCTGCGTCAGCCGCTATGTCCGACAGGCGGGCGGCCGAGTAGCCTCTTGTGCTGAAGACTCGAAGGGCCACATCCATCAGATGCTGCCTCGTTTGCTCAGCCTCTTCCTTGGTTCGTCTCATCACGTCACCTGCCTAAACGGGATTCGTTACATACATAGATGTATGTATGTTAACTATGTCTCAAGAGAAGGTCAAGTCTTTCTGTCTCGTCCTCCTCTTTTCGCCAGTAACGACAGTGCCCTACAGGACCACGCGCTCAGACATTCACCCAGGAGCTGCTTCAGTCTCTGAAGACGTGGCCGGTTCTCAGGGCGAGGTAATCTACCGGTGCGACAAGGCCGCCGGTGAAACTGCGTCAGAGTGTTTGCCGCAGCCGCCCGGTGCTTGGAGTTAAGGGACCTGCAAGACCATGCATTTGAGGTAGTTGGTCTCGGGAAGACCCAGGAGTGAGGGATGATCCTCGGGCTGGCCGCCGGTCTTTATATGGGCCACACGCTTTCGCGCGAGCGAGGCAGCTTTCATCAGGATCTCCCGGAACCTGTCGGCCGATATGTGATGGGAGCACGAGCAGGTGACAAGTACTCCGCCCGGTTCTAAGAGCCCGAGCGCGAGTTTGTTCAGGTGGGTATAGCCGCGCTCTGCGCCGGTAATCGCCTTCCGCGTCCTGGCAAGGGAGGGTGGGTCAAGAACGATCGCACCGAACTTCTCCCTGTCTGCCGCCAGGTGCTGGAGGTCGTCAAAGATATCGCCGACGGTGAACTCCGTTGCGTCACCCATGGCGTTAGCCTGAGCATTTCTCCGGGCGAGATCCACCGCCGCCTGAGAAGCATCGACGCCCCTTACATGCGTTGCCCCGGCCTTTCTACACATAAGCGACCACGCGCCGGTGTAGCAGCAGCAATCAAGTACGCGTCTTTTACTTACGTACGGGAGCACAAGGCGCCTGTTGTCACGCTGGTCGACATAAAAGCCCGTCTTCTGGCCCGACAGGACATCAACCTCGATTGTGAGTCCATGCTCGGTAATCACTACATTACCATCGAGAGTGCCCTTCACAACCTCGGTATACCTGTCGAGTCCCTCGGCCTTCCTTGCCGGGGATTCGTTTTTCAAGATAACCGTCTCCGCGCCGGTTACCCGCTCGATCTCAGCAATGACGAAGTCCTTCCGCATCTCCCAGGCAAGCACCTGGAGTTGCAGGACTGCAACATTACGGTATTGATCGACGATGAGCCCGGGAAGCAGATCGCCCTCGGCATTTACGAGCCGCCGGGCGTCGCAGGTGAGATGCTCTCTGTGCTTGACGGCCCGATCGAGGCGCTCGGAAAAAGCCGCCTGACTGAAGGGATCGCTTGCACCTCGCGAGAGCATCCGTACCGAGATAAGTGATTGGAGATTTACAAGACCCGAGCCCAGTTTGCGTCGCTTGGAATCCTCAACCCAGACGATATCGCCGTCACTGAAGTCGCCGCCCGTGTCGGTGATCTCATTGCGGTAGATCCAGAGGTGACCGTCACGTATACGGCTGTCTTCACCCTCGCCCAGACGCACCCAGCCTTTGATATCAAACATGATCAGTTTTTGTGCGGGGTATCGATGCCGAGTTTCTGCATCTTCTTATAGAGATTGCTTCGCTGCATACCGAGGATCTTGGCCGTCTTGGAGATATTCCAGTTGTTCTCACCCAGTTTCCGCTCGAGGAACGCCTTCTCCGAGACGCCCTTGAATTCCTCATAGGTCGTAACATCGCCGTAATCCGATGACTTCAGGAGCGCTCCCTCCGCCAGGGGCGGGAGGTCCACGACCTTAAGATGCTCGGCCTCTGAGGTTATGACCATCCGTTCGATGATGTTTCTCAGTTCACGTACGTTCCCGGGCCACGAGTACCCGACCAGTCTTTCCATGACCGCGCGATCGGGCTTCTTGGGCTTAAGACCGTACATCTCGCAGTAAACCTGAAGGAAGTACTCGGCCAGGACCGGTATATCTTCCTTCCGCCGTCTCAAGGGCGGGATCTCCATCGGTACAACGTTTAACCTGTAAAAGAGGTCTTCACGGAACTTGCCTTCATCTATAAGCGCACGCAGGTCCTTATTTGTTGCAGCGACCACCCTGACATCGACCGTAATCGTTTCAGTGCCCCCGACGCGTTCGAACTCGCTCTCCTCGAGCACCCGGAGCACCTTGGCCTGCACCTTCGGGCTCATGTCACCGATTTCATCAAGAAATATGGTGCCACTGTCGGCCATCTCAAAGCGGCCGGGCTTTCTCGCGATGGCCCCGGTGAACGCGCCCTTCTCGTAACCCAGAAGTTCGCTCTCAATGAGATCATCCGGTATCGCCGCGCAGCAGACTTCGACGAACCGTGCGTCTGCTCTGGCTGATGCCTTGTGGATCGCGCGGGCGATGATCCCCTTCCCCACACCGTTCTCGCCTGTTATGAGGACACGCGCCTGCGTGGGTCCGATCTTCTCGATGGTCTTAAGCAGTTCCTTTATCGCCGGACTCTCACCGATGATCCGGAATTCCTTGGTAAGGTCTTCTTCGAGCCGGGCCTTTTCAGAAAAGAGCCGCCGGCCGGCGATTGCGTTTCTTACGGTGAGGAGTACGCGGTCCCGGTCGAGTGGTTTTTCAAGGAAGTCGAACGCACCCGTCTTGGTGGCCTCGACTGCTGTTTGAATCGTGGCGTGACCGGAGATCATAATGACCGGAAGCGCCGAGTCGTTCTGGACAATCCTTTTTAAGACCTCCATCCCATCCATACCCGGCATCTTGATGTCAAGCAGCACAACATCCGGGGTTTCATGCTTGAGTGTTTCAAGCGCCCGGCGGCCGTCGCTAGCCTCGCTTATCGTATACCCTACGTATTCAAGCACCTTCCGGAGCGAATCCCTGACCGGTGCGTCATCGTCCACCAGGAGAACCGTGCCCTTCAACTTTTCCACCATCTTTGTGTCCCTGTAGCGTCTGGCCTCTGCGCCCGACGGCCTCTTCCCGTCCATGTCATCGCGAGCGAAGCGCGGCGATCTCCCGTGCGGTGCCCCTCCTACCTCGCCTTCACACCCTTATCCCACTGGAGCTCCCCCAACACCGCCTGCGCCACGTTGGTGTAATGGTCACCCATCTTCTCATAGTTCATAACCATGTCAAAATAGATGAGCCCTCCCGACGCGGGCACCTTGCCTCTACCAAGGCGCATCGCATAGCCCTGGCGCATCTCAATATGAAGTTGGTTAAGCCTGTCCTCGATTGCAAGTGCTTTGCGGGCTTCCTCGGTATCGTCTGAGGCGAAAGCCTTGATCACATGCTCCGCCATATGATCAACCTCGCCCGCCATAGCCTTGAGCTCTTCGACCGACTTGCCGTCGAGCTCTACATGCCGGAATTTCCCTCTCTCTGCGATCTCGACTATGTTCTCGGCATGATCGCCTATTCGTTCTATGTCGTTGATCGTGTGAAGCAAGACGGGCAGCTGTTCGGATTCAATCTCGGTCAGATTCCGCTTTGCCAGCTCAACGAGGTAATGCGTGATCTCACGCTGGAGATTGTCGATACCCTCCTCGAGCATATGGACTCGCTTCAGTGCCGCGTCATCATCATCGAAGAACGACCTCGTCGCAGCCATGACCGCAAGCCGTGCGGCTTCAGCCATCCTCACAATTTCCTTCTTGGCCTGCTCCAGGGCAACAAGCGGAGTCTCGAGCAAGTGCCGCTCGAGGAATTTGCACTCGATCGGCATATCTTCATCACCACCGGGTACGATCTTCTCAACGACTCTTCGAAGCACGCCCGTGAGCGGCAGGAAGACGATGCCGTTAGCGACATTAAAGAGCGTGTGCGAGTTCGCCACCTGGCGCATTATGTCTCCCGAGGTCAACTCGACAAGCCGGACATAGAAGGAAGTTGAATACATCACGATCACCATACCCGCAACTCCCAGCACATTGAACATCGTGTGGGCACATGCCGCCCGCCTTGCCACGCGGTTTGAACCAATGCTCGCTATCTGAGCGGTTATGGTCGTACCGATGTTCTCACCCAGGACAAGACAGATCGCACCCCTCAAGTCTATGAGCCCCGCCGCTGCAAGAGCCATCGTAAGACCGACTGTGGCGCTGCTGCTCTGGATCATCATCGTCGCCAGCATGCCGGCAAGAACGCCCAGGATCGGCCGCTCGCTGAAGGTTATGAAGAAACTCCGGAAGAGGTTGCTTCCGCCAAGCGGGGTGAGCACCTGCTTCATTATATAGAGACCAAGAAACAGAAGCCCGAAACCGAGAATCGCTTCTCCCCAGAGTCGCGTCTGCCTGCGTTTGGACAACACTATGACAGCGAATCCAATGCCGATGATCGGTAGCGCGAATTTGTCGATCTTAAAGGCGATCAGCTGGCCTGTTATGGTCGTACCTATATTGGCTCCGATAACGACGCCTATCGCCTTCTGGAGTTGGAGCAGCCCGGCGTTCACAAAACCGATGACCATCACAGTGGTTGCACTGCTGCTTTGAATGAGAGCTGTGATCAGCGCTCCCATGCCGGCTGCGACAAACCGGTTGCTTGTAAGCAACTTGAGGATGTTCTTAAGCCCCCGGCCTGCGGCCTTCTGAAGACTTGAAGACATCGTCGAAAGACCGTAGAGGAAAAGACCAAGGCCACCGATAAGCCAGAATATGATCCGTTTAACATCGTAGGACCGGGCAACGAAGCTCACCACACCACTTCCGAGGGTTGGGTGTTTGATGAAGGCATTGATCGTGTATTCCTTCATCTCACTACCCAGTTTGACCTCCGTTAAGGCAACACCGTTTGTGTCCGTCGCTGCGGTTGCATTGCTGAGGCTGGCACCTGACCCGTCTTCGATCCAGAACTCCACAGTTGCGCCGCTTACCGGTTTCCCCGCAGAGTCAAAAACTTCAACCTCATATGGATCGCCGAGCCACGTGCCCGCTCTTCCCTCCTGCCCGGTTCCCTTTAGGACAACTCTCAGTTGATCGAAGCAATGAGTCTGCTCCATCTTGACTGAACTTGCTTCGGGCCCGGCCTCGGATGAAGAGAAGGAAAACAGGAAGTAGTAAACGAGTAAGAACGCAGTGAGTGAGATTAGAACCAGTGGCTTTTTATGTTTCCTCAAGAGCTCCCCTCTTGCGTTCACGTGGATTAAATCACACGAGCGTCGCTTGTCAAAGCTCAAAGCAGGAAATCATCCACCCCATCATCGTCCCTGCGCTCGATAGCATATTCCGCCTCATCATGTGCCGGGCGCTCCCCGGGGCCGTCCTCCGGTCCGGGCTTAGCCGTCTCCGCCCTGTGCCCGACGCCGTTCTTCCTTCGGGCCCCCGCGCCCGATGGAATCCCTGTAGCCCCAGGTCTTCGTGCCCGCCGGCCCTTCGCCTTCTGATCGCTGCCACCCATGTCCCCGCCTGGCGCTCCTCGACCCACCGCCTCCTCCTCAGGCGCAACCGACACCGTCTCGGCAAGCCTCTTAAGATACGCGGCGGCACCGCTGACCTGACTGTGATTGAGTGAGTACTCGACCTCTTTGCCGAGCCGTTTATCACGGATCAGGTCGACTTCCCTTAGGACCCTAAGATGCCTGGATACAGCAGGTTGCGCATAACCCAGCTCGCGTACCATACGCGATACATTCAGGGGCTCCCGGGCCAGCAGCGAGAGGATCTTAAGCCTCGTAGCATCCGAAAGTGCCTGGAATAGCCTTGCTTCAATCATCGTTCCCTCCGATTCACTTATACGAATACGTTTATACGAGTCCCGCTCCCCCACGTCAAGATAAATGGGGGTCAAAATGGGGTCACCCATTAAGAGGCACCTGTCAATAGGGCATACGCCGCCCTCGGGGTGGGGTGATCTCACCCCTTATAACTGAGTGATCAGCGTCCAGCCATTGCCGGGACTTCGCAGGTTTTGGTGTCAGTGTTTCACTGCAC
>JBDRNT010000123.1:0-2466 GCA_043810925.1 Candidatus Eiseniibacteriota bacterium | reverse complement strand
GATTCCATTCAGGAGCAGATCGAGAAGGCGATTGCCAAAGATCCAGAGCTACAAACGTATGTACGGCGAATGGAGGAGCAGGAAAGCGAGGACGCAGCCAAAGGTGAGGAGATGCTCAGCCCTGAAATCATTGTCCGCGAGCTAGAGGACTTTCTGCGAAGGAAACGTGAAGAACAGGGTGACGGCGAGGGCTCATAGGGACTGACGGGCCTTGCCGACTTTGACCAGCGTGGGGCGCAGCACGCGACCGTGAAACTTGTACCCCTTCTGCAACTCACCGGTCACCTTACCGGTGCGGCTTTCCTCTGCTTCCTCCTCAGCCACCGCCTCGTGCTGTACTGGATCGAAGTCCTGGTCTAGCGCCTCTATGGGAGACAGGCCCTGCTGTTCCAGTGCTACCTGCAGCCTCCGTTGAATGAAATAGATTCCTTGAAACCAGGTGAACGAATGTAGTTCGGAAGGCAGAGAGGTCATCGCCCGCTCAAGGTCATCAAGGATCGGGAGGAGTCGGAGAATCAGCGCGGCGTTGACCAACTTCGACTCCTCGTCACGTTGGGCCTCGACACGGCGCTTGTAGTTGATGAAATCCGCCTGAGCCCGCTGCCAGCGGTCGAGGTAGCTGGCGGCTTTGGCCTTTTCCTCGTCCAGTTGTTTTGTGAGGCCCTCCAGATCGGCAAACTCTGGCGCGGATGCCGTTTCTGGTGGAGAGGGATCTTTCGTCTCTGCTTCCTCAACCATGTGAGGCTCCTTGAGTCCGGTTCTTCTGGGGGTGACTAGCAGTAAGCGTGAATGACCAAGTCGTTAAGCAGGTAAGTCAGGTAGCGGACAGTGGAGATAGCACGTCCGTACCACATGCGTGTGGGGCCTACCACGCCCAGGACACCGCTGACCTTGTCGGGCACCCCGTAGCGGGAGAGTACCAAGCTGCACTCACGCAGGGGAGGCCACTCGTTCTCCTGGCCAATCAAGACCCGTACTTCGCCACTGGCCGGGGCGATTGGAATCAGACTCTCTAGAACTTCGTTGTCCTGTAGTGCCAGCAGGACCATGTGCAACTTCTCGCTACGCGCAAACTCTGGTAGCTTCAAAATATAGGGTATACCTTCCAGATGGACGCCCAGATGGCTGCCAGCATCCACGTGGCGCATTATCTTGAGTACCTGTTGCCGTATGTACTCCTCATTCACGCTGAGCAGTGCCTGCTTATTGCCCATCTCGTCGGCGCTGAGCTCCCGGAAAAGGTCGGTGAGGCGGTGTCCTACTTGTCTCAGAGTTTCCTCGGTAGCGGGCTGCGGGAGGGTCACGATCTGTTGCTTGAGGACCCCCTGATGAAGCAGGAGGATAAGCATCACAAGCTTGTCCTGCAGGGCCACCAACTCGACATGCTTGAGTCTCGACTTGGGGGTATAAGGCATAGTGGCTACGGCAGCATATTGGGCCACCTGTGGTATCATCGCGGCTGCCAGCCCTACCCATAAGCCCAGGTCCACATCAGCCTGATCAAATCGGCGGAGGATAGCCTCCTGTGCGTCTCCGGGGAGCTCGGCCTCATCCACCAGGGCCTCAACGTAGTAGCGGTATCCCTTGTCCGAGGGGATACGGCCCGCCGAAGGGTGTGGATGGGAGATATATCCAGCTTGCTCGAGAACAGCCATATCGTTGCGGACGGTGGCGGCGCTCACATCGAGCCCATACTTCTGGGCAAGGGTCTTCGAGCCTACCGGAGTGGCCTGGGCGATATACTCGCTTACCATCATCTTAAGTATGGCCTGCTGTCTTTCGGTTAGCTGCTCTGGCGCTCCAAGTCTCACCGGTCGAGCCCCTCCCACAGATAGAATAACATCGCGCTTGGGCTCTGTCAATGCGTGGGCATCCCGGCGTTGATGTGCCTGCAATAGGGGCTTGGCACCTGAGACGCATCACCTTCGCAATTCGATTTCGGCGAGCGCTATGCTGTCACTCCCATCCTCGGCCCTGATGCGATCTCCACTGGACAAATCGTATAAGCCAATGAATACCCGATATATTCCCGGTGGCGCCTGCGGGTCCAGGATTATGGTGTGTTTGTCCTGTATCACTTCACCCGGCGACCATACAGATGTGGGGCATCTACCCTGCATTGGCTGGCTATCGTGTTGCCCCCAGATCCTACCTTCTCCATCAATCACGTGGTTGAACACGGTCAGCTCTTTTGCTACGGGCGCAACCGCCGTCCAATACAGAACCAGGGTTAACTGCTCCCCCGCCTTGACCGCTTTCAGCGACAGGTCATAGCCTATCAATTCAATCGCACCGCCAAAGGTCTTCCCAACGATGTTACTCCCTTTGGCACGGACGGGGCTCGTGGGAAGCACCCTAACTGCGGCTAACGCGAAATAGTCCGACTTTCCATCGGGCAGGGTAAGTCGGGTCATATCATCAAGCCAGTAGGAACCGATCACCAAACTATATACTCCTTCACTGATG
>JBDRNT010000122.1:0-39804 GCA_043810925.1 Candidatus Eiseniibacteriota bacterium | reverse complement strand
CGGCTCTCCACCCATACAATCCCCATAGGTGAGGCGAAGCGGTCAAGTTCAACCGATTGTATCCGTAATGCTCGCCAAAACAACTCTGCGAGACAACCTGTACCTGACACCACGAGCACTACGGATACAATCCTATTCGTTAAGTGGAAACCGTATAACACATTCTTTCCTGGATAATCGGTTGACAAACACCGCGCATGTGCGAGCATGACGCTGTTAAGAGTTCCTGAGCGCTTAACGGAAATGCAATGGGTGAAAACGTCGTCGGTTGGATCCGTATATCCGCTGTTGGACGGACAGGCGCCGTATGAAGATAAGAGTATTGCAGATTAGGTCCCTATCGGGGATAACGACTGCAGCACTTGTGATGCTGATCTGCCGTTCGGAGACAGTTCGTCTGGCCCGCCATTAATGGCAGGCAGGGGAGGACCACATGAGGAACAAGAGTCTAAGAGTTACGGGAGTCCTAGTATCAAGTGTCTTGCTTGCAGTATTCTTAACAGCATGCGGTGAGGGCGGAGGTGAGGGAGGCAAGGGTCATGATGGAGGTAGTGGAGGAGACACGGAGGATGTTTCTGGCGGTGGTGTTGGGCAAGGTCGGGTTACCGAGTGGCAGGCCTTAACCAGTGAAGTGATGAAGCTCTATAGCACTGGAGATTATGCTCAAGGGGTGGAAGTTGCCAAGCGCGCACTGGAAGTCGCTCAACAAAATGATGGCCCCGACCATCCCAATGTGGCCTTGAGCCTCAGCAATCTGGCGGAGCTCTATGAGGCCCAGAAGGAATATGGTGAAGCAGAACCACTGTACAAACGCTCGCTGGCCATTCTGGAAAAGGAGTATGGCCAGGATGATGCATTTCTGGTACCAACACTTTTGAACATGGCGTCGCTGTATAGAAATACTGGCAGAGAACATGAGGCACAGCGAATGATGGAGCGGGCAAATAATATACAGGCGAAATAGTGATGGATGTGGCTGACAGTGCTGCCACACCTGAGCGCGAGAAGCGCCGCCGTCTTGAAGGGAGATATTACAGGCGCGACAGGTGAGCGGCGCCGTTGGTGGGATGTAATTGGATGACGGCAAGCAAGCGGCGCATGCGAAACGTGCCAATGTGCAAGGAGGATCTGAATAGGATGACTGGTAAGATCCCGGCAAGAATGACCATCCTTATTGCTCTCGCGTTGTGTGTGGTGTTCGGGCTGGGTCTTGTGGCCTGGCACGTGACCTCGCTGTTTAAAGGACCGAATTACTCCGCGTTGCCCAAACACTATCCCTTTAAGACAGAAGAGGCAGAACAACAATACCAAGAATACTATGATGAGCGGGCGAAGGAATGGCCGCCGTTATCGGAAACGCGGTACGTCGAAACCTCTTTCGGCAAGACACATGTGCGAATATGTGGTCAGGAGAATGCTCCCCCGCTTGTGCTGCTTCCATCAGGCTTTGCTTCGTCGTTGATTTGGATCCCGAATATTCAGGGGCTTGCGGCCAACTTCAGGATATATGCAGTCGACAACATTTATGACGTTGGCCTGAGTGTTAACACACGTCCGGTTGTGGATGCGGACGATCTCACAGATTGGCTGGATGAACTATTCACAGAATTAGAACTTGCGGACAACATCAACTTGATGGGGCTCTCTTTCGGAGGATGGCTTGCGGGCCAGTACGCGCTTCGCCACCAAGATCGGTTGCACGGCGTCGTTATGGCCGCACCCGTCGCCACAATCCTGCCCTTGCCAGGGCAATGGGCATGGCGAGGAATCATGGGGGCGTTGCCACCCCACAGGTTCTTCATGACACATTTTCTGACCAATTGGTTGTGTCAGGACTTGGTGAAGAGGGGGGACGAACTCAGCAAGCGAATGCTTGAGAATTGGATGAATGACGCTTTGATGGCAATGAAGTGTTTCACGTTCAGAATGCCCATTACGCCAACAGTTCTTACAGATGAAGAGCTGCGCAACCTTGAGGTCCCGGTGCTCTTCCTGGTCGGAGAAAACGAGGTAGTGTATCCTGCAGATGAAGCTGTGCATCGTCTGAAGACGGTGGCCCCATCGATAGTCACCGAAGTGATACAGGATGCAAGCCATGATCTTACGATCTCGCAGACCCGGATTGTCAATGGCACGGCCACATCGTTCTTGCTGGGAATAGAGGCAGAAGTGTCCAGTGGCCAGCAGTGAGGAAAGGAGTGGCCGCAGCCAACATCGGCTTGCGTCTTCGTGTTCCCAACGCGTTGGGCAAAACCGTTTGACTTATGCACGGTGGTATGAGAGAATACGTAGCGAGTAGCAGAAGCAAGCGGAAATCGCCAAACATCCTGGGAGGTTGATATGCACGGATCCGCCAAGACCCTTTGTGCTTGCCTTGCGCTGGGCCTGACGCTGATCGCCACCGCGGCCTACAGCGACTGCGATATGATCAGCATACTGGTGCCGAACATGAATACCATCACCGAGATAGATACGTTGGGGAATCAGTATCCCGAGCCTTTCGATGAGCCGTCGGACTTCTGGAACTGGTTTAAGATCACCCAGGTCCCCAGGAACATAAGCGGTTACTCTGTCGTCTACTACGGGTTGAACACCGGTCGGGCGGAGAAGGTCTTTGAGTGGCCGAGTCTTGGGCACGCCTTAGCCGACTGGGCGAATTACGAGGATAACCAGGTCTTCAGGTACGATATCCAGAGCACCAGCACTACAGACGACGCCTTCTACTGGGCCCAGCAGCGGGTTTGGGACCTCGACGGGCTGGACCACAACGCTCATATGGTCCTTGCCCACACCCGCTGGGCTTCCGGTGGAAACGACGACATCGACGATCCGCATCCCTTCATCTGGGACTATCCCTGGAACGGCATCAACGAGCCGCAGGGTGAGAACACCGATGAGACCTACACCTACTCCCTCGAACACAACGGAACGCTCACCGATAAGCAGAAACTCAGGGACATGACCGAGGACCTTTGGGCATCATGGAATCCCGGCGAGACCTGGGCCGACACCTACCCCTATAAGACTGAGAATCAGGGGAATAACGAACTCGTGGATAGCGAGGCGCTGTTTCACTGGATAGTCTGCAACATCAAGTTGGCCGGCGACCACGAAGAGGGTCTGCGAAGAGCCTTGATCGCAATGAAGGAATGGGATTGCTACAAGAACTTCATATTCGCCAATTCCTATGCCATGTATGCCTACCGGGGCTATGGGGACCTTGATCCGGACGGTGCCCATGGGCTGGTTTACCGGGTAAACGAGACCCCGGAGTTCTATGCGGTATCGACCATGAAAGCAGTCGACACCGGTCTTGAGACACAAGCGATTTCCATCTCAAATGGGCAGGCGGTCGAATTCGACATACGAGACTGGGTTATAACCTATGACAACTTCGATGCCCCCCAGTACCACACACTGCCCTATACTTGGTGCGATTTTGAGGACAGCCACGACCAGTCAATCAATTCCTCGTGGTACCTGAATACCCATGACGACGACATCGAGTACGGCAACATCCAGGTGGTGGGCAACGAAGTCAACCGCTATCTCGAGTTGTTAAACACTCCCGGCCAGGTGACCCAGACTGAGGCCGCCATGTACGTAGACCTGAACAACGAAGCCGGCAACGTACTGGAGTTCTCCTTCAAGCCGTGCATAGGCGCCCCCAGTATGGCGCCGGGCTCCCCCGGTCCGGAGGTGGACCTTGACCCCGACGGCGTGCACTTCTCAGATGACGGCGGTGAGACGTTCACCTTTGTCTATGAGATGACCGGTGCTTATGCCGTCTGGCAGGATGTGGAACTGGACGTGGATGCCATATGCCTGCTTCACGGGCTGGATCTTTCTTCCACCTTTGTAGTGAAATTCGTCATGAATGATAATGATCCCGTATACAACAACAGGATCGGCATCGACAACATTTCGATCTACAGGGACTTAAGCGGCGTGGACGACGAGGAAACCGGTCGTTCGGGCGATTCCATTCCGTCTACGCGGATTTCGATTCTCGGCGTGGCTCCCAATCCGGGAAAGGCCTCCACCGAAGTCCGTTTTGCCAGCCGGATGTCCGGACCCATAAGACTGGAGGTCTACGACGTTAGCGGAAAGCCCGTCAGGACCCTGTATCTAGGATCACTGGGGCCAGGCAGCCACAGCACCCACTGGGACGGACGCGACGAGAGCGGCACCCCGGTCGGATCAGGCTGCTATTACATGCGCCTGCGCGGCGAGGGCGGCACCTCGGAACCGGTGAAGACAATTCTCATCCACTGACCCGGCGTAGCCGTCTTGAACAACTCCAGGATTAAATCGACAACGGTCTGATATTACAGTCTCACGGCTATGAGCGGAATCGTCAGACGGCAAGAGTATTGGAGGAACAGTGTCGGTGAAACAAAGCGGAGCACTAGCTTTTGCGGCATTGGTCCTGGCGTTCCCTGTGATCGCTAAAGACCAGACCGGCGCCTTTGATCCATGGGCGCCAGTCCGGGCGCTCGAATGACCCTTCGGTTCCGGATAAAGGGACTGATGAAAAGAGGCCATCAGGGTTGACTCCGAGTACATCATCTGGCACAGTATGTCAGTTTTGGAGCATGAGTGGGGAAGTGCTGCAGGCCGGTGGATGACAGGAAGACGAAGGAGAAATGGTCATGGGTGAGCATGGGAAGCGAGACAGCAGAAAAGAGCAGAAGAAAAAGGCCCAGCTTTCTCTAAAAGAGAAGCGCAAATTGAAGAAAGAAAAAGAGAAGAAGAAATAGCCAGACCCAGCACTGGAGCCTTTAGCGAAGGATCCTTTTAGCCATTCTCCAGAATAATAGACGGCGATGATGCTCGGGAGCACCCAACAAGGCGTTTCACGGCGCCGCGGTAGGAACCGTGCGTCAGCGCTGTCGCTGGGCTCAACGATCTCACACGGACAGACAGGGCTATCATGGGAGGATATATGCTGACAACGTCTCGGCAGTCCCGTTTTACGAGGAGAGTCTGCTCAGTGCTACTGCCGGTTCTGGTAGTGATCATGCTTCCTGTGTGCCAGTCTTCGCGTAGAGGTCCGGCAGCGGACCCGACCGGCGAGCGGGTGGATACGCCGGCACTGGTTGAGGAACTGGTACGTCTCCTCCACGACAATTATCTGGATGCTGCCGTGGCGGAGCAGTGTGCTGAGCGGATTCGCGAGCAGAACGCGGCCGGGGTGTACGGACGTGCCAGGACTCCGGAGGAGCTGGCGCAAGCCATCACAGCGGACCTTCAAGCCGTGAGTCACGATCTGCACATGCGGGTGGCGGTGCCACCCGAGTTCTCCGCACCGGAACATAGCGACGATCAGGCCGAGGAGGAAACGGCGGAGACACACCCGCTGCTTGAGAGTCTCGGCACGTACCACTTCGAGAAGCGGGGGAACTTCGGAGTCATTGACGTGAAGTGGCTTTCAGAAAACGTCGGCTACCTGGATCTGCGCGCGTTCCTGGACCTTCCCCGTGTTCGGCCCAAGATCGAGAGCGCGATGGTTCTCCTCTCAGACATGGATGCGGTGATCATCGACCTGCGCAGCCTCGTCAGAGGTGGATACCCGGAGACCGTCGGATTCATCGCCGGTTACTTTTTCGATGAGCCCACGCTGCTGCAACGAATCGTCTTTCCCCGAACAGGGAGTGTCGATGAGACCTGGACCCTGGAGAGAACGAGCGGGCCTGACCTGTCGGATGTGCCGCTCTTCATCCTGACGAGCGAGAACGTCTTCTCGGTCGGTGAGGCGTTCACCTACGGCATGCAGGCACAGAAGCGCGCCACGGTGGTCGGGACGACGACCAAGGGTGGTGCCCATCTCACGCGCAGCTTCAGGGTGGAACCGGGATTCGACGTCTACGTGCCCATTGGACGGTCGGTCCATCCAGTGACGGGCGGCAACTGGGAAGGCGTCGGAGTGGTGTCTGACGTTGCCACCGATGCTGCTGATGCGCTCGATGTCGCCTTGGGCCTGGCTCAGTTCGCAGCCGAGGAGCGGAGGATGGTACGCGAGAGTGAGGACCGCGCCTTGACACTCGATGTCGAGGCACATCTGTTCAAGGCCGTGGGCCGGTACGGCGAAGGAATGGGCGAGCAGGGTGCCCAGGGCCTGCGCCACGCTTTCGAACTGGGTCTTGAGGGCGGCGTGCTGACAGAGGACGTGATCAACGACGTAGGCTATTACTGCTTGGAGCAGGGACTCGTCGATGCAGCGGTTGAGGCGCTTCAGTTCAACGTGGAGCGCTTCCCGGACTCGCCCAACGCCCACGATAGCCTTGGGGAGGCTCTGGTCGCTGCCGGTCGTCACGCAGAGGCCGAGACCAGCTACCGCAGGGCGCTTGAATTAAACCCGCGGCTCTCTTCTGCTCGGGCCGCGCTGGATAGACTGGAGGCCGGGCAGTAGCGGTTGTACTCCGTTAGAGACTGCTTCACGGGGGAGAGGGCCTGCGAATATTCACGGCACAGATGAGGAGAAGCACGAACATGAGAGTAAGAGGCAACACAGTCCTCATCACCGGCGGCGCAACCGGGATTGGTTTGGCCCTGGCCCGGGCCCTGGCGGATCTGGATAACGAGGTGATCATCTGTGGCCGTCGGCGGGAGATGCTGAAAGAGGCGAAGTCTGACGTGCCCGGTTTGCATACAAAGATGTGCGACGTCTCAAGAGGCAGTTCACGAACAGCGCTTGTCCGCTGGGTGACCGGGCGTTTCAAATCTCTGAATATCCTCGTCAACAACGCGGGTGTGCAGTGCAGTGTGGACTTCACGAAGGGCCCAAGAGACCTGGAGGAGGCCGCGAAGGAGGTCGCTACGAATCTCATGGGTCCACTCGAGCTCTCAGCGATGCTGATTCCGCATCTCCGTCGTCGAAAGGAATCAGCTATCGTCAATATCACGTCGGGCCTTGCGTTTGCTCCTCTGGCGGCTGTTCCCGTATACTGTGCGACCAAGGCGGCTCTGCACTCCCTCAGCATGAGCATGAGGCACCAGCTTCAGGGCACCTCTATCAGGCTATTCGAGGTGGCTCCGCCGATGGTGGCAACCGACCTGGGCGGGGGGCGTGGCCGGCGTGCGGCGGGGGCGTGGTGCATGTCAGCGGAAGAAGCAGCCAGTGGTGTAATCGAAGCTCTTGCGCACGACCGCTTCGAAGTCGCACTCGGTGGAGCCGTGCACTTGCGGAAGAAGCGGGATGCGGCGTTTGAAGACATGAACGGATAGTCACGCCGCCTGAGCAGCTTACGGCTGGGGGCCGCGTTACAGGTGTTGGCGGGGTCACCACCTGGAGGCCTGCAGTTCTCAGTTCTGCCCGTAGTCCTTGCCAAGGGGGGCGGCGAGCGTAATCGCCCTGAGTTCGCTGATGGGTGTGCCGTTTCCCGAGGGCAGTCTCTGAGACGAAGCCCAACTAATGCTTGATAATGATCAGACTCCCTAATAGAATTCACGTGGTGCCGGGGTGGCGGAATTTGGTAGACGCAGGGGACTTAAAATCCTCTGGATCTTAAGATCCGTGTCGGTTCGACTCCGACCCTCGGCACCAATTGCCGCAGTGGCTCCAACTGCTCCGGCGAGAGGCGGAAACCCTCTAGAGTAAACTCTTAACGTTGTCATGTAACCCATTTCCATCAAGCGTTTTCGACTTGACTTAGCGTCGCAAGGCCTGTAGAATATACATGGCCGGTGCGAGGTTGCAGTGCGGGGCAGGGAGGCCTGACTTACCGACTCGCCCGAATCCTGTGCAGGCAGAGCGTTGCTGTTGCCCACACTACGCTCGTAGCACGAGCTTCGAGCCGATGCCACACGCGCCCGATTCCGTGTCCTGCCAGGATAGTGCTTACGGTGCAAGGCACTCAATCCCCGTGCCGGCCTCTGACCTTGGGGGTTGACGGGAGGTGGGGAAATGCCTATCCTACCTGATGGCAACGTGTTATCAAAGGAGATGTCGTGCGCTGCTTCATTGTGCTGTTACTTCTCGGTATGCCCCAAGTAGGTTGGAAGGGTCAGGAGGAAATAGCGCTCAGCCAGGCTGAGGCCGATGCGGTGGTCGACTCCATCGGACAGGAGTACTACCGGGCAAGATTCGAATTCGACCCGGCATATGCAACGTCCAAGGGATTCAGCGATTTCGATGACCGCCTGACGACCTTCGCCCCGAGGAGGGTAGGTGGTTTCCTTAAGAAGATAAGCCGCATGCAACTCACCCTTGAGCGCTTTCACCAGGACAGCCTGAGCATGGATTCATGGATCGATCTTAACGCGCTCTCATCCGAAATGGCCACGCAGGTTTTCTTGCTTGAGGATCTGGAGTTATGGCGGAGGTCGCCGCTGCTTTATTCCAACGCGTGTATCTCGGCGATCTACTATCTGGCGTTACGTCCCGACGATGCGAGAAGCAGCACGAACCTTACCTCCAGACTGGCGGGGATTCCCGAGGTGGTCGCACACGCCCGGAGGAATCTCACCCATCCTGTGAGACTCCACTGTGAGGTTGCCTCGACGGGGCTAAAAGATTTCCTACCGTTCCTTGACGGCATTCCCGGTGTCGACGCCGAGACGATTGAGCAGGCCCGCAAGACATTGGCGGGATTCGCGGCTTTCCTGGATTCGCTCGCGCCTACAGCGGATGAGAGTTTCGCCCTGGGCCGTGAGAGCTTCGTCAAACTGCTCGACACACGCAATCTTATACGCGAAACCCCTGAAGACCTGGCGGCGTACGCCCAACGTGTCCTCACCGACACGAAAGCCCGGAGAGAGGCAGATGGGGCCGAGCGGCGGGCGCTCGTCGATACCTCCGGAGTGGGCGACCTTACGCCGGATGATATCAAGCGATACATTGAGGCCGAGACGGAATCGGCCCGCGTATTCGTCGAAAGAAAAGACCTTGTCACGCTGCCCCCGGTAACGATGCTTGAGATCATGGAGACTCCTGCTTTCTTAAGGAATCTTGTTCCGGGCTGTGCATACGAGCCCCCAGGGCCACTCGATCCTGACGAGACGGGTCTATTCTATATTCCGCTTCCATCTGGGATGGACTACGGCGAGAAGCTCAGTTACCTGTCATACATGAAGAGACGGGGTTATGCCGGTGCGATTGTGCACGAAACCTTCCCCGGTCACTGCCTGCAGATTGCTTCGGCCAATGCTCATCCTTCATTTGTAAGAAAACTCCAGGACGACATCTTCACGATTGAGGGATGGGCCTTTTACTGTGAGGAGTTGATGGCAGAGCAGGGTTACTACGGTGAACACTCGATGAGCAGGGCTTTTGAAGGCATCATCTACAGGGCGGCGAGGGTGATCGTTGATGTAAAACTGCAGCTGGGTGATTTCTCGCTTGATGAAGCCGTTGACTTTATGGTAAACGAGACTGGAGCGGGAAGAGATTTCGTTGAGAAGGAAGTCC
The DNA here is from genome assembly GCA_043810925.1 of Candidatus Eiseniibacteriota bacterium. GTDB lineage: Bacteria > Arandabacterota > Arandabacteria > Arandabacterales > Arandabacteraceae > Arandabacterum. The sequence continues at coordinate 30,395 of JBDRNT010000122.1, read as the reverse complement.
GCAGATACGCGGTGGAACCCGGTCAGGCAATGAGTTATCTAATAGGTAAGAGGGAAATCGAAACATTGAGAGATGACGCCAGGAAAACCATGGGTGATTCATTCACCCTGAGGGACTTTCACGATAACGTACTGTCGTGCGGATCGCTACCTCTCTATCTGCTTAGAACCTGCGTCAGATTCGGGACCATGGAGAGGCTGTAGGCTGATACCGGTCCGATGGATCGGATCGGCCGGGGGAAAGGGGGAAACATGTTTGCGAGACTCATGAAATCGGTGTCGATTGCGCTCATCCTGTGTCTTGCGTTGATTTCGACCTCCGATGCCACCAAGCTGGCCGGTGAGTTTCTGGCAACCGGGTTCGGGGCGAGAGCCCTGGGGATGGGAGGTGCGTTCGTATCCATAGCGGACGACGCGAGTGCGGTCTACTGGAATCCCGCGGGACTGACCCAGCTCGAAGAGAGCCAGGTCCTCTTCATGCACTCCGAACGCTTCGGTGATCTTGTGGATTATGATTGCATCAGTATAGCACGCCCGCTTTCGACGGAACCCGGTGAGGAGACGGTCGGCGCCATCAGCATAATCTGGCTCCGCGTGAGCGATATCCTCCTGACGTCCCATCTGAATGAGGCCGGGAAGGACTTCGTCGATTCCAACGGAAACGGCAACTGGGATCCCGGCGAGCGAAGACTTTTAAGACCCGACATGGTCAAGCGGGAAAGCGATAACGAAATAGCAGGTTACCTGTCCTACTCGAAGCGGTTCGGTCCGAAACTCTCGGCCGGTCTCAATGCCAAGGTGATCTGGAAGAAGATAGCGGAGATATCCTCGCTTGGTTTCGGTCTTGATGCCGGTTTTCTCTACGAGATGATGACCAACTGGAAGCTCGGGCTTAATATCCAGGACTTCACGGGTACGCCTCTTTACTGGGACGGGTGGTACTACACCGATGGTGAAGGGAGCGCACTGGACAAGCACGATGTCAGTACGAAGGAGACCATCTATCCGACCGTCAAGTTAGGGACCTCCTACACGTTGCCGGTGGCCTCGATCTCAGGGAAGCTGGTTTTCTCCGGCGACTGTGATTTCAAGTTCGAGGGTCTTGCCATTGAAGAGACCGACTTCTGGGCCGGCGACATAAGTGCGGACGTAAGACTGGGTCTTCTTTATGAATACAACCGGATCCTCAGGCTGGCGGTCGGGATGGACCGTCGCAAACTCAGTGCGGGGGCCGGTCTGAATGTCGGCCAGTTCAGTCTGGACTATGCGTTCTGGAGAGACACTGAGATCGACAACACTCACCGTGTGTCGGTCAGCATGAACTTCTAAAGACGAATGAAAACGTATGCTCAAGATGATCCTCGGGGGCAAAGAAACAGAAGGCGAATCATCATTCGAGGTGCTGAATCCTTTCGACGCTTCGGTAGTGGAGGAGATAGCATCTGCGGGCTCCCGGCAGGTCGATGAGGCGATCTCCCTGGCCGAGAAGGCACGGGCCAAGGTTGCAGGACTGACGCGAGCCGAACGCGCCGCAATTCTTAAGAAGGTCTCCGAAGCCCTGATCAAGAACAGGGAAGACTTGACACTGGTGCTGGCGCGAGAGGTCGGAAAGACCCTCAAAGAGGCTCGGGCGGAGGTTGAGAGGGCCGCAACCACCTTCACGTTTGCCGCCGAAGAGGCCAAGCGCCTCGTGGGTGACGTGATCCCCTTCGATGCGGTCGCGGGTGGAATCTCAAGGCGGGGCTTCAGTCTCAAAAAGCCTATCGGGACGGTACTGGCGATCACCCCTTTTAACTTCCCGCTCAATCTTGCGGCGCATAAGATTGCGCCGGCCATGGCGGCGGGTAACCCGATCATCCTGAAACCCGCAAGCGCGACCCCGATCTGTGACGTCATGCTCGGCAGGATTATAGTAGAGGCGGGATTCCCGCCCGAGGCGGTAAGCGTACTGCCGGGTCCCGGTAGCACTGTGGGCATGCGGCTTGTCCGTGATGAGCACCCCAGGATGGTGACTTTTACGGGGAGTGTCGAGGTGGGCAAGGACATAGCCAAACAGGCAGGGTTTAAGAAGATCGCGATGGAGCTTGGATCAAACTCAGCCGTGGTTGTGACCGGTTCCGCCGATATGGAGTTCGCCACGAAGCGGATTGTCCAGGGCGCATTTGCACTTGCAGGACAGGTCTGCATATCCGTTCAGCGCGTGCTGGTCGACAAGGACATTTTCGAAGATGTGGTTGCGGCGGTCACGGAACTGGCGTCCGCGCTCAGGGTGGGTGACCAGCTTGACAAGAAGACCGAAATGGGGCCCATGATATCTGAAGATGACGCTGAGCGCGTCGGACAGTGGATCGATGAAGCCGTGGCGGCCGGCGCAAAGGTGCGGACGGGTGGAACGCGGCAGGGAAGCCTCTTCGCTCCGACGGTGATCACGGATGTCCCCAGTGATGCCAGGATCTGGAAAGAGGAAGCGTTCGGGCCCGTAGTTTGTGTGAATCCATACGAGACCTTCGATGAGGCGATAGATGCGGCGAACGACTCGCGTTACGGGCTTCAGGCGGGAGTTTTTACGAATTCACTCGAGGAAGCCTTCAAATCGGTGGAGAAGCTTGATGTCGGCGGTGTTATAATAAACGACATGCCGACCTACCGCGTGGATCAGATGCCGTACGGTGGTGTGAAGGACAGCGGGATGGGACGGGAAGGTCTGCGATACGCGATAGAGGAGATGACTGAAGAAAAGTTGGTCTGCTTTAATTTCTGGCGACCGTAATGAGGGAGGACAGCATGGAACTTGCCCAGCTTAAGGAAGCCGTGATCGCCGGTGACATGGCTCGAACCAGGTCTTTAACTGAAGAAGCACTTGAAGCGGGAATCGAACCGGCGAGCATCCTGAACGACGCGCTGATATCTGGAATGGACAAGGTGGGTGCGCTCTTCAAGGTCAATGAAATCTATGTGCCCGAGGTTCTGCTCGCTGCCAAGAGCATGCAGAAGGCGATGGAAGTCCTTAAGCCACGGCTTGTCGATAGCGGGATCCAGCCCAGGGGCAGGATCGTAGTCGGAACGGTACGGGGTGATCTTCACGACATCGGCAAGAACCTGGTCGCGATGATGCTCGAAGGCGCGGGCTTTGAGATCATAGACTTAGGAAATGACGTTCCCGCCGAGAAATTCGTGGAGGCGGCCGTGGAACATGATGCCGGTGTGATCGGTATGTCGGCGCTCCTGACAACGACAATGCATGTCATGAAAGAGACCGTCGACATGCTCGGCGAGAAGGGTCTGGCGGACAAGGTGAAGACAATGATCGGCGGCGCGCCCGTGACCGCCTCATTCGCAAACGAGATCGGTGCAGCCGGTTACGGTGATGATGCCGCTACCGCAGTCGATCTGGCGAAGGAGTTCCTGGAGGGTTGAGTGTGGATCTACTCGAGCTCATAAAATCAAGACCCATTCTCGGTGACGGTGCGATGGGGAGCCTCCTTCAGGAAGGTGGATTCAGAAGCGGCGACTGCCCCGAGGCCTGGAACCTGGAGCGGCCCGAGGTAATCCTCGGTATCCACAAGGCGTACCGCGACGCCGGCTGTGACTACGTGGAGACCAACACCTTCGGCGCCAGCACCATCAAACTCGCGAGGTACGGTCTGGACTCCAAGATCGATGATATCGTTGCTGCAGGTGTCGATCTGGCAAGACGTGCAGTTGGAGATACCTGTCTCATTGCTGCCTCTGTGGGCCCTACGGGAGGACTCCTCGAACCCTACGGTGATTACTCGCGCGACCAACTGGCTGAAGCCTTCGGGCGGGCCACCGAGGCGATGGAACGGGCAGGCGTGGATTTCTACCTTATCGAGACCATGTCGGACTTAAACGAAGCCGCGCTGGCCATAGCCGCGGCCAAGGCCGTTTCGAAGAAACCCGTGGCGGCGACAATGGCGTTCACGAAAGGCGCGAAGGGCTACCGGACCATGATGGGGACGAGCCCGGAGGACGCCGGGACCGGTCTCGTCGAAGCCGGGGCCGATCTAGTGGGTACCAACTGCTGTAGCGGCCCTGAGGCCGCAGCAGAGATCATCATTGAGATGGCCGGGTCAACACCTCTTGCCGTCATAGCCCAGCCCAACGCAGGTCTTCCGGAGCTTAAGAATGGGTGTGCCGTATATCCCGAGACACCTGAGGATATGGCCGCGGGCGCGGAAAGCCTCCTCGCATGCGGTGCGAGGGTGATCGGCGGATGCTGCGGCACCACTCCGGCGCACATGGCAAGCATGGGATCTGTGATCAAGAGTCATTGACGGCAGCACCACCGTGGATTGACACCGCTTCCCAACCCAATTAGACTCTCAATATGGAAGCTTATATCGGCCTTGACGTCGGGGCGGTCAGTACGAACGTCGCCGTCCTGGATCGTGACCTGCGTGTTATCGCTCACCGGTACCTGAGGACGGAAGGCAGTCCGATTTCAGCGATCATCCAGATAATGGCGGCCGCACGCGAATCGCTTGGTCACATCGATGTCGCCGGGTGCGGCACCACCGGGAGCGGCCGCCACCTCGCCGCGGCCCTCGTGGGCGCCGACATCGTCAAGAACGAGATCACCGCCCATGCCGTGGGAGCACTGCATTTTTATCCCGAGTCCCGGACCATAATTGAGATCGGAGGTCAGGACTCAAAGATCATAGTGATAAGAGACGGGGTGGTTACCGATTTCGCCATGAACACGGTATGCGCGGCGGGAACCGGCAGTTTCCTCGATCACCAGGCAACGAGGATGGGGGTCACGATCGAGGGTTTTGCAGAGCTGGCGGCGGCCTCAGAACACAGCGTGCGGGTATCAGGAAGATGCGCTGTTTTCGCCGAGACCGACATGATCGAGAAGCAGCAACGCGGGGTGGGTAAAGAGCCGATCGCGAGGGGTCTCTGTGAGTCCCTGGTAAGGAACTTCCTTTCGGGTGTGGCGGGTGGTAAGGAGATCACACCGCCCGTGATGTTTCAGGGCGGGGTCGCCTCCAATGCCGCCGTTAGAGATGCCTTTGAGCGCGAACTCGGTATGGAGATAACCGTGCCGGAGTATCACGATGTGATGGGTGCGGTTGGTGTGGCCGTGCTTGCGGGGCGGCAGATGGCCGGAGGAGCGCAGACACGTTTTAAGGGATTCGATATCGAAGCAGCAAACCTGGTCACACGGAGCCTTGCGTGCGACGACTGTCCGAACAGTTGCATGATCCTTGAGATATTCGACGGCACCACGCTGCTTTCGAGATGGGGAAGCCGGTGCGGGAAGTGGGACGATAAGGAATGAGATCGGTCGCGTTCGTCACCGTAGGCTGCAAGCTCAATCAGTTCGAAACGGAACAGATGCGGGAGGCAGTCGAGGAGATGGGACACGGTACCTGTCCTCCCACCGAGAGAGCGGATGTCTACGTTATCAATACCTGTACCGTAACCTCCAAAAGCGACTACAGATCCCGCCAGGCGATAAGGCGAGCAGTCAAGGTCAACCCTGAGGCGACTGTGGTCGTAACGGGTTGCTACGCTCAACTCGCGCCCGATGCAATCGCAGAAATTGCGGGAGTCGACGCCGTCATCGGTAACGCTGAGAAGGAGAGGATCGGAGACTACGTAGATCTGGACAAGCAGACGCACCCCGTAATAGATGTGAGCGACAGTGGGGCTCAAGACCGGATTGACGGTCACAGACGGCTCCACGGTTTCGGTAAGTACACACGTGCGTTTGTCAAGATCCAGGATGGTTGTGACAACCGCTGTTCCTACTGCGCGGTCCCGCTGGCGCGTGGGCGGAGCAGGAGCAAGCGCTGGGAGGATGTTGCGGCGGAGATCGATGTTCTTGCGGGTGAGGGCTATAAGGAGATCGTCCTTACCGGGGTACATCTTGGCTCATACGGCAGGGATCTGTCGCCGCAGGACTCGCTGGCTACGCTGCTCAGGAGGATCGCGGCTGCGTGTGGGCCCGAACGGGTCAGATTGAGTTCGATCGAGCCAACGGACTTCTCCGATGAACTGATCGATCTCATGGCCGATCCGGCGATGAAGATATGTGCTCATGTCCACGTGCCGCTCCAGAGCGGCGACGACGGGGTCCTCGAGAGGATGGGTCGGCCCTACGACCGGCGATCTTACTCCACGCTGATACACTGTATCGCCGACCGCGTACCACTTTGCGGAATCGGTGCGGATGTCATGGTGGGCTTCCCCGGGGAGGACAGGGACGCTTTCTCAAATACACGTGATCTCCTTATGGATCTGCCCGTCACCTACCTCCATGTCTTCTCCTTTTCACCACGCTACAAGACCGAGGCCTCTATGATGAGTGGCCAGGTCGCCCCTGAGGAGAAGAAGGAGCGAAGCTTTATCCTGAGACGGATGGGCCGGGAGAAGTCACTTGAATTCAGAAAGTCGCTTTCCGGTAAGACCCTCGATGCTCTGGTCCTGGGCTCGACCAAATCCTCTTATCTGACGGGTCTTAGCGGGAACTATGTAAAGGCCTTCCTTACTGAGTCGGCACCGGTCAATGAGATTGTGCCCTGCCGGGTAACCGGTGTGAGAGGCGAGGGCGTACTTGCGGACCTAACCCAATGATCAAGCGAAGATTCTTTATCGAGACTTTCGGCTGCCAGATGAATATCTACGATTCAGGGGTCATCTCTGAAATGCTCGCCGGCGAGGGGCACGAGCCGGTCGACTGCGCCGCTGAGGCCGATCTCATCCTGATAAACACCTGTAGCGTCCGCGACAGGGCGGAGCGGAAGGTGCTCACGCGTCTCTCGGAACTCTCGGCATCCAAGAAGGGGAGACCCGACCTTCTGCTCGGTGTCGTAGGCTGTATGGCGCAGCGGCTGGGTCGGAAACTGACTGAAAACAGGATGGGGATTGATCTTGTCGTGGGACCCGATTCATATGGCAAGATTGGAGGTATCGTCGCGGGGCTGGCCGAAAAGCGTGGCCCGGCAGTTGAGACCACCCAGGATTCAGGATGCATGTACGCGCACCGGCCACGGACCTTTAAGTCCGTATCGGCCTTCGTGACCATCATGCGCGGTTGCGACAATTTCTGTTCCTATTGTGTCGTACCCTATGTAAGGGGGAGGGAGAGAAGCAAACCGCTCGGAGACATCATCATGGAGATCGAGCACCTTGTCGCCCTCGGGGTGAAAGAGGTCACGCTCCTGGGGCAGAATGTCAACTCCTATGGCGATGGAAAGACCGATTTCGCCGCGTTGCTCGAGGCCGTGGACGGCGTTAAGGATCTAAGGAGGATACGCTTCACGACATCGCATCCCAAAGACCTGGCACAGGGAGTTATCGAACGAATTCGCGATCTTCCGAGGGTCTGTGAGCATCTTCACCTGCCGCTTCAGAGCGGATCTGACAGAATACTCGCGCTCATGAACCGCGGCTACACCTACAGTGACTATACACGCATCGTCGAGCTCGCCAGATCGGCGATTCCTTCTATTGTGATCAGCACGGACATTATGGTAGGCTTTCCCGGTGAGACGAGGTCCGATCACGAGGCCACGCTGCGCGCCATGGAAGAGATCGCATTTGACTCAGCCTTCATGTTCAAGTACTCACTGCGAGCCGGTACGCATGCCGCCGGTTTCACCGATGACGTTAAAGAAGACGAGAAGGTGGAGAGGCTCAGGCATGTGATAGAACTGGAGAACTCCATTGTAGATACGAAGAAACAGGCCCTCCTCGGAGGGGATGTGGAAATCCTCGTCCAGGGCGAGAGCCGGCGGGAAACCGGCTTTTTGGTCGGGCGTACGCGAAAAAACTGGCTTGCAAAGCTGCCCCAAAAAGGTGTAAGTAAAGGTGAAGTGGTTGTTGCCGAGGTCACGGGTGTGACACGCTGGATGATATCCTGTGACGGTTCTGTGAGAAAGGCGGGAGCATGAAATGAATATTTCAAGGGTTATCGCAGCTGTCGCATTGCTTGTCATCACGGTGGCAATCATAGCATTCGGAGTTATGAACCCCGGCGAACGCGTAATGCTCAACCTTGGCTGGCGCATATACCAGAACGTACCTCTTATCCTCACGCTCTTCATCGCTTTCGTCATAGGAATAGTCCTCACGCTCCTTTACAGCCTCTACTACTTCATCGAGTTCGGGCTGAACGTGAGACGTCTTAAGAAGCGCAACAGAGCACTTGAAGAAGAACTTGTCGCCATAAGAAACCTTCCAATTGAGGAACCCCTCGAGGACCTGGGCCCTGAGGCAGGAAAGGGAGTGGTTTCGTGACTATTTGGATCATCCTGATTCTCTGTGTCATCGCCGTAATCTTCCATCGCGTATGGGTGAGCCTATCCGCGAAGCGCAGGAGGGATGCCGGTAGGAGCCCGTATATTGAAGGACTGTCCTCATTGTTGGACGGCGACTACAACACAGCGCTCAGTTTCCTCAGGCAGGCCGTACGGGAGCGCCCGCAGGATGTGGACCCCTATCTGAGACTCGGCGACGTCTTGAGGGAAACGGGAGAGATCAAACGGGCCACCCAGATCCATCGCGAGCTTACGGTAAGGCCGTCGATGCCGAAGAAGACGCTTTCTAAGATCTTTCTGAGCCTGGCGAGAGACTATATGAAGGCAAAGAGACTCGACCGGGCAGTCGCATCGTACGAGCATGTCCTTGAGATCGATGCCCGAAACGATAAGGCGATGAATGAACTGCTCGAGGTCTTCGAGGAGATGCACGAGTGGGACAAGGCCTACCTCTTGAGACGGAACATCTCCAAGGCCAAGAGGATCGATGATACACGCTTCCTGGCTCTGTACAAGGCCTATGTCGGCAAGTCGTATTTTGATGCCGGGGACCTTAAGAGAGCCGAGAGCAGCCTCAAGGAATCGCTTAAGATCGACTCGGAGTGCGCAGCGGCGTATCTCTATCTTGGTGATGTCTACTACGCCAATGGCAACATCGATAACGCGATATCATCCTGGCGTCGGATTGTGACCCTGTTTCCGGATATCGCCTACATCACCTTCAGACGGCTTGAAAAAGCGTTCTACGAGAAGGGCAAGTTCGAGAAGATTGTCGACCTCTACGAGGGGGTGCTTGAGCGGAACCCCGGTGATGTCAAGACGCTTATGAAGCTGGCGAGCATCCACAGGAGGAAGGGCAATCTCGACGATGCATTGAGGCTCTGCCAGACGGCCCTCGAGTTCGATCCGGGTTCGAGAAAAGTGAAGCAGGCCCTGGCCAAGCTCTACTACGAGAAGGGTGATACCGAGGAGTCGCTTAAGGCAATGGTGGAGGCCTTTAACGGCTTTTCATCCGATGAAGAAGACTACAGATGTGTCAAGTGTGATCATAGATCGAATGAAGTTTTGTGGCGGTGTCCCAGGTGCAGGGAATGGGAAACCTTCATTTGAGACATACGCGTGATGCGGGCCTCATAATCCCTAACTCCGTTTAGTGCGATGGCAAATGAATCCCAGCTGACGCCCATGATGTCGCAGTATTTCAGCATGAAGAAGGACTATCCCGACTCGATACTCCTCTTCAGGATGGGGGATTTCTACGAGACTTTCTACGAAGACGCCGCCGTGGCGTCGAGGGTGCTGGGCATCGCGCTCACTTCGCGATCAAGGGAAGGGGATAAAAGGATCCCGCTGGCCGGCGTGCCTCACCATGCCGTCGATACCTACATAGCCAGGCTCGTCCGAGCAGGCCACAAAGTTGCGATCTGCGACCAGGTGGAGAACCCCAAAGAGGCAAAAGGCCTCGTAAAACGCAGGGTCGTGGAGGTGATAACACCCGGAACGGTGACATCATCGCTTCTCCTGGAGGATAAGGAGAACAACTACCTTGTTGCGGTAATACGTGAGGACGACAGGTGGGGAATGGCAAGGGCCGATCTCTCGACAGGGGAGTTCGCGGTCTCCGAGCTCTCTACGCACGATCTGTTTGAGGAGATTGCAAAGACATCCCCCAGTGAAATACTGATTCCGAGGGACTCGATCGACGACCAACTCACTGCGCGTATCAAGCAGGTCCGGCCGGGTGTTACGCTCACCGACCTGGATGAGTGGCTCTTCCTCCACGACTCGGCGTGCGCCATTCTCTGTGATCACTTCAAGGTGGCAACCCTCGAGGGTTTCGGCTGCCAGAGCATGCTGCTGGCCACGGGGGCGGCCGGGGCGGTGATCTCATATCTCAGACAGACCCAGAAGCGATTGCTTCCACACATATCACGGCTTTCGGTTTATCGTAAGGCCATGTTCATGGAGATTGACGAGGACTCGCTTGCCAATCTTGAGATACTCCGGCCACTGCATCCTGAGGACGCTGATGCCTCGCTGATTTCCATACTCGACCGCACGCTGACCTCCATGGGTGGCAGAACGCTCAGAAAGTGGGTACGCAGCCCCCTGATGGCGCGGGAGGAGATCGCCTTGAGGCTCGAGGCCGTGGGTGAGCTTGTCACGGACGAAATAAGACGTAAGGACTTAAGAAGCACCCTCAGAGAGGTGAACGATCTCGAGCGTCTGATAGGGCGGGTGTGCTGTGAGAAAGCGGGCCCGCGGGACCTGGTTGCGATCAGCAAGTCCTTGGGGCTCTTCCCCGAGATCAGGAAGATCGTGTCGGGTTCGAATTCAAGAGTTCTGTCTCGGATCTCCGAGACCCTGCCCGAGGTGACGGATATCGAGACGGCGATCTCGGATGCGATCAAGGATGACGCGCCGATACTGTTCAGGCAGGGAGCGGTTGTAAATGAAGGTTTCGATGCCAGACTCGACGAGCTCCGAAAAGCATCGCGCGGCGGCAAGCGGTGGATACTCGATCTTCAGGCGGCTGAAAGGGAGAAGACCGGGATAGGGACACTCAAGATCGGTTATAACAAGGTCTTTGGCTACTATATCGAGGTCAGCAAGTCCAATCTCAAGAGTGTTCCACCAACCTACATAAGAAAGCAGACGCTTGTTGGCGGTGAGAGATTCGTGACCGAGGATCTCACGAACAAGGAGGCGGAGATACTGTGCGCGGACGAACGTGCGGCCGCTCTTGAGGAGGAGATATTCAAAGAGATCAGATCCAAGATAGCGGCCGATACGACCCGTATCCAGGATGCCGCTGGGATGATCGCACAACTTGACGTGCTTGCCGCGTTTGCCGAGACGGCCGGGGACAACGATTACGTGAAGCCCGAGATCAGAGAAGCAGGCGGAATCGCGATCCACGAAGGGCGTCACCCCGTAGTCGAGCGCTTCCTTGCCGACGAGCAGTTCGTCCCGAACGATACCGTGTTCGATCAGGACCACCAGATACTCATGATCACCGGACCCAACATGGCAGGTAAGTCGACGTTCCTGAGACAGGTGGCGCTGATCGTGATAATGGCCCAGGTCGGAAGCTTCGTGCCCGCCACGAGGGCCTCGATAGGCATCGTGGATAAGGTATTCACACGGATAGGCGCCACAGACAGGGTCGCCAGAGGGCAGAGCACGTTTCTGGTGGAGATGATCGAGACGGCGAATATCCTCAATAATGCTACCGACCGGAGCCTCGTGCTTCTTGATGAAATCGGACGCGGCACGAGTACGTTCGATGGGCTCAGCATCGCCTGGGCGGCCGTCGAATACCTGCATGACAACGAGACGGTCCGGCCGATGACTCTCTTTGCAACGCACTATCACGAGCTAACGGATCTTGCGGGGATTCTCCCGAGAATCAAGAACTTCAACGTGCTTGTCAAAGAGCACGGTGACCGGGTTATCTTCATGCGGAAGATCGTTGAAGGCGGCTGCGATCGGAGCTATGGTATACAGGTCGCAAGACTGGCCGGCCTTCCCACGAGCGTGATCGCGAGAGCGAAAGAGATTCTGTCGAATCTCGAGGAGGACGAGTTCGGGATCGGTGATGTCCCGAGAATAGCCAGGGGCGAGCACTCCCCGGTTTCGGGTGATATTCAGCTCACGCTCTGGGAGGGTGAGAAGGAGATAAGCAAGAAACTGCTGGCCCTTGATGTGGACAACCTGACGCCGCTTGAGGCGCTCGAGGAGCTTGCATCGCTCAGGAAACTGGCTTCAGGAAAAGACGGGGAGGACGATGGCGAGGATTAAGATTCTATCCCAGAAGATCGTCAACATGATCGCTGCCGGTGAGGTCGTCGATCGACCGTCATCGGTTGTCAAGGAACTGATCGAAAACTCAATGGACGCGGGGGCCGCCCAGATCACCGTGGAGACCAAGGGAGACGGCCGCGAACTCATAAAGGTTACGGATGACGGGATGGGGATGGGCGAGGAGGATGCATCGATTGCTTTTGAGCGGCATGCCACGAGCAAGATCGATACGGTGGAGGACATCGATAGCATAAGGACAATGGGCTTCAGAGGTGAGGCGCTCGCAAGCATTGCCAGCGTATCGGAAATCGAGATAGTCACACGCCAGGAGGGGGAGGAGCTTGCGACACGGCTTGTGCTGATAGGCGGCGAGATTCAGAAGACGGAAAAGATATCGGCACCTGTGGGTACCACGATAAAGGTGATGAATCTCTTCTTCAACGCACCGGCAAGGGCCAAGTTTCTCAAGTCACGTGCGACCGAGATCCGTCACATCACCAAGACCTTTGCGACACATTCCATAAGCCAGTACCGGATAACCATGAAACTCATACGTGACCGGAGAGTGATCCTGAGTCTCCCCGGTGTCGACAACATCGAAGACAGGATCGGCGGTATCCTGGGCAGGAGTTTCGGTGAGAATTCCATACCGGTCAACGTGTCGGATGAATACATCCAGCTCTGTGGCTTCCTTTCAAGACCCGAGGAGGCCCGGAGTTCCAGCGGGTATATATCGATCTTCATAAACGGGCGGCCGGTTGAAAGCAAATTGATGCTCGGGGCCATCTGCGGTGCCTATGGTAACACGCTTCGCAGGAACCGCTACCCCACAGGCGTCATACTTATCGATATAAGCCCCGCCGAGGTCGATTTCAACGTGCACCCGACCAAGCGACAGATAAGGTTCCGGCGTGAGAAGGATGTCAGAAACTTTGTCTGGCGGGCCGTGCAGAGCGCGCTGACTACGCGCAGGATGATCCCACCGCTGATTGCGCGCCCGCCTGCGGGAGAGAGACGGGATTTCCCTGCGGCAACCCCACCGATGCAGCTTCTCGGCAAGAAGGACATACTCGTATCGGAACCGAGCCCGTCATACAGGATCACGACTGCCGAGCCTGAAGCGGGCGTTCACCCGATTGTCCAGATCAAGAGATCCTACATACTGGCCGAGTCGGATGCCGAGTTCTATCTGATCGACCAGCACGCCGCGCATGAGCGTGTGCTCTATGAAGAGGCAAGGAGCCATCTTGAGGGTACGGATCCGGTGGTCCAGAAACTCCTGTTTCCCGAGAAGATCGAGGTCACACCCGAGGAAGAGGATGTGATAGAAGAGCATCTTGACCGGCTCCGGAAGATGGGTTTCGACTTGAGGAAATTCGGCAAACGGACATTTGTCGTCGAAGCCGTGCCTGCGCACATCAAAGAGGCGATGCGGAAGGCCATCCTCACCGACGTGGTCGATGAGGTGATTGAGACAAGATCGCAGTCAGCCGATATCCAGCATCTGCTGGCGGCCGCCTTTGCCTGCAAGGCCGCGATCAAGGCCGGGGACAAAATGTCCGGTGAAGAAATAGAGACCCTGCTTGAGCGGCTTTTCAAATCCCGCATGCCGTTTGCATGCCCCCACGGCAGGCCCACAATGATACGGCTTTCCTGGGACGAGATAGAGCGAAGGTTCTTGAGAAGGTGAAAAACGAGGAGCCTAAGAGACTGCTTATCCTCGCAGGACCCACCGGAGTCGGAAAGACCGATATCAGCATCCACCTTGCCCGGAATCTGTCCGGCGAGGTCGTCTCCGCGGACTCACGTCTCGTCTACCGCTTGATGAATATCGGCACCGCAAAGCCCGACAGAGAGACGAGACAGGGCGTTGCGCACCACATGATCGATCTCGTCGATCCCGACGAGGAGTATACGAGCAAACGCTTTGAAGAGGAGGCAAGGGAGACCGTACGTGACGTTCTCCGGCGTGGGAAAACCCCTATAGTGGTGGGTGGTTCCGGGCTTTATGTAAAGGCGTTGACCGACGGAGTCTTCGACGGTCCGGGAAGAGACACGGCGCTCAGGAAACGGCTGATGGATGAGGCCGAAAAGAAGGGAAGCACTGCTCTTTGGAAGAAACTCACCGCGGTCGACCCCGAGAAGGCCGGACAGATCGGACCGTCCAACACGATCAGGCTGGTGAGGGCTCTTGAGGTTTATGAACTCACCGGAAGACCCATGAGTGAACTGGAGAAGGGTGCCAGGCCGTTCGAGGTTCCATCAACCAGGTTCGGGCTCACAAGATCGACTATTGAGCTTTACCGGATCGTCGACGACAGGGTCGACCGCATGATGGAACTCGGGTTTCTTGATGAGGTCAAAGGCCTGATAGCCAACGGGTACCGTGACTCTCCGGCTGTGAGGAGCAGTCTCGGCTACAGGGAGCTTATCGAGCATCTTGAGGGTGATCGCTCGCTTGCGGAGGCCGTCCGGCTCATTAAACGGAACACCCGGCACTTCGCCAAACGCCAGGGGACCTGGTTCAGGAAGGACAAGGACATCACCTGGATTGACATAACCGGCCGCCGCGACTCCGCCAATATCGCCTCAGAAATAACCCAGGAATTCCTCGGGGTCAGGTCTTGAAATTAAGCGTTACGGGAGTTCGCGCAACCGGCACGCTTTTCGGTCCGCTTGCTCAGAATGAGGCACTTGCCTGCGTCCCGAAAGGCCCCGCCAGTCGCAAGTTATGTGAGGTTGGGTTTCCGAGCCCGACGGGTTTGATGTCGGAATTCCAGATTTCAAAGCCTGACCCCATTGACAGGGCAGTCGGCATCTTGTAGAATCAGTCGGTATCATAAGGTCCAATCAGTCAGGGAGGGCAGGAGAGATGACGCGCAAGAACACAAAGCGAGATATTCTGATCGGACTCCTCGTACTCGGTTCGATCTGGGGTTTCTTAGAGGTCGTTGTGGGTGGCGGTATGAAGGCGGCTTCGATTCCATACAAGGGTGACATTCTCACCGGTCTGGGGATCGGCATAATGGCCGTGGCGGTGGCCGCATTTAGAAAGCCCCTGATGCTCATTGGAATCGCGGCGATAGCCATTGCGGTGAGACAAACTGCAATACCGATCTTACATCTATCGACCTTCTGCAAAGCCAACTCCTGCCTCGCCGTCATGCTGGGAGGGACCACCCTTGCCGGATGCGTGGCAATAGCAGGCCGGAGGCTCCAACGTGGTACTCTGCCGCGTGTCGTGACCGGTTTCTCGGCAGGGCTCCTGGCCGCAAGCAGTTTCTACTTCATCGGTATGCGTGTGGCGCCGTGCCGGTATCTTCTATCCTTCAATCGCGCCGGCGGCTTCGTATCCTTCATGATTGCCGAGGGTCTTATCTGGGCGGCCCTGGGTAGCTTGTTCTTCCCGGCCGGATACCGTCTGGGTGAGCGCGTGAGGGACGGTATAGCCGCTTTCCGTATCAGAAGACCCGTATTCTACTATACGGCCTCAGTGCTCGTCATAGCGTGCTGCTGGGTAGTAAGCAGCCTTGCAATCGCTGGCGGATTTTAGCCTGATCTGAGCTGTTTTCGCAGTAATCTCCATTTTTGACCCCAAGTATAAAAATAGCTTGACTACCGAACAATTGTTTGGTATCTTGATATAGGGTGACAGAATGAGATCGTTGACTCAAAGACAGAGGGAAATCCTCGACTACATAATCGCTTCGATAAAGAGCACCGACAGATTCCCATCATACAGGGACATCGGCAGAAGGTTCCGCCTGAGTTCGTCTGCAACCGTAAGCCAGCATCTTGATGCCCTCCTCAGGAAGGGCTTTCTGACAAAAATCGGAAACAAACTGATGTTGTCTCGCGAGAACAGACCCATCCGGGGTGTACCCATCGTGGGAAGTGTCGCAGCGGGGCTACCGATAACTGCAATCGAAAACCTGGAAGGTTATCTCAATGTGGACTCGCTCTTTTACGATGACGCAGCCCACTTCGCTGTGAAGGTAACTGGCGACAGCATGAAGGACGCGGGTATTTTCGATGGTGACTATGTGATCGTACGACAGCAGGAAGATGCCCAGAGCGGGGAGATGGTTGTCGCTTACATAGGAGATGAGGAGGCAACCGTCAAGATCATGCGAAAGCGAGGCAGGGTAGTAGAGCTTGAACCGAGGAATGCATCCTACAAGTCCATAAAGGTAAATCCCAAACGTGATCAGTTGCGTATCGCCGGTAAGGTGGTCGGACTTGTGAGAAGAGTGAGATGAGACAGGTATGCTGGTCGAGAGGCTTGATGAGAAGATAAAGGTAAGGGCTGACTTCGGGGGTGGTACCATCAAGCCTCTCGTTTTTATGCGGCGTCGCCAGATACACAGGGTGGTGAAGGTGAACTGCCGGTGGATGGATCGCGAGGGTACCGCAAAGATCTATTACTTCTCGGTCACGTCGGATTCAGGAGACGTATACCAGATACATCTCAACACAGGTGACATGACCTGGCATCTCGATCTTGTGATGGTGGAATCATGAAGGGCGCCAGCGATCCCGATACCCGGCGTCTCATGATGTATCTCGACATAGACGCTTTCTTCCCATCCGTCGAACAATCCAAGTTCCCCAGCCTCCGGGGAAAGCCCGTGATAGTGGGTTCGGGTGTTGTGGCAAGCTCCTCATACGAAGCAAGACGATATGGCATTTCGGCGGGCACCCCCATAAGCCGTGCTCTTAAGATGTGTCCTCATGTGGTTGTGCTCAAGGGTCATCAGCACACCTATAGCTCATTTGCCCAGCACATCTTCGATCATTGCAGGAGGCTCACCCCGCTCGTTGAGGCGTATCTTGATGAGGCATTCTGTGACCTTACGGGCACAAGCGCCTCACACCACGACCTCAGCGTGCTCGGCCGAAATCTCAAGGCCGCCATCACGCGCGATACAGGGCTCACCGTGACAGTCGGTTTCGCACCCAACAGGATGCTTGCCAAACTGGCGGCCAAGGACGTGAAGCCCGATGGAATCGCCATCGTCAGGGCCGGGGATGAAGAGAGTTTCATGAGCAAGCGAGCCATACGCGACGTGCCCGGTATCGGGAGAAAGATGACCGAGATCTTAAAGCAGATCAATGTGACACGCGTAAGCCATCTTAAGCGCTTCCCGATCACCTACCTGAAGCCGATCTTCGGGAAGACCGCGTTTCTCATCCATGAGCGTCTCCGCGGGCGTGACCCCTATGTCCCGGCGCTCCTGCCGCGGTCGGTCTCGAGGGAGACGAGCTTCCCCAGGGACACGGTGGACATGGACGAGATCCTGAGCGTGCTTTACTACCTTACCGAACGCGCCTGCCGCTCCACTCGCGGTCTCGGGCTCATCCCCCGGCAAGTCCGGGTGAAACTGCGCTACGGTGACGGGGCTTCAGAGACCGCATCCCGTACCCTCGCTGCGGCCGGCGTACTCGATGCCACGGTCTTTAAGATAGCCAGAGATCTCATCACGGCGATGTACCGGCGCCACAGGCTCCACCTTGTCGGCGTGGTGCTCACCGGGCTTTTCCCGGCACGGGATATCCAGCAGGTACTCTACGACGAACCTGCCGCAGAGAGACTCGGTGACTTCTATGAAACACTCGATGGCATCAGGGCGCGTTTCGGCCACTCATCGGTTATAGCCGGCAGATCAATCAACCTCATCAACCGTCTCGAGCGTGACAGCTATGGATTCATCCTTCGTACCCCTTCGCTTACGAAGTAGACACAGCCGCCTTGCGGGAACGATTCCCGTTGGCGATATCCCACAACACCTGAAGCGCCTCGGCTTCGCGGCCGGTGCGCTCGTCGATAGGGGCAATCTCTATGGGGCCGTCGAGTTTCACGAGCAATGTCTTAAGGAAGGCATCAAGCCGATTCTGGGATCGGAACTCACGTGCCCCAGGAGCGGGCAGCGTGCCGGCCTGATTGCGCTTACGCGTGAGGGCTATGCGGGCTTATGCCGTATAATCTCCGATCTTAACTTGCTTGAGGGCACATCACTCATCGAGGCACTCGAACGCTCACCCGAGGGTATCGCGGTGCTCTCCGGTGACATGGACTACGTGCTCGCCGCTGCGGATATACTGGGTAAGGAGAGGGTATGGGTCGAGATTGTTGCCAACCGCCTGACGCGGCCGGCCGTGCGGGAACTCCTGATGGCAGCGGCTGGGGCCGGACTCCGGGCGCTTGGCTCGTGGGAGGTGCTCGTTAAAGAGCCGCCGGATGAGCGGATCGCACGAGTGCTCGCCGCCATCGGCCAGGGCGGGCTCTTCAGCGAGGTCCAGCTCGAAGCCCGACGGGCATCACTTGACGACTCGCTTGAGCTCAAAGGGCTCTTCGCAGAGCGACCCGAGCTTCGAAGCGAAACCTGGAACCTCGCCGGTATGGTCGATCTCACGCTTGAGATAGGCACACCGCACTTTCCCTATGCAAGACCCACGCGTGCCGAGTCCTTTGCATCGCTTGACGAGATGTGCCGTGAGGCGCTGCCGGGCAAGTACAACGGCAATCGCGCCCAGGCCAGGACGAGGCTTGACGCGGAACTTCGAGTGATCAAGACACTGGGGCTTTCCGATTACTTCCTCGTCGTCCGGGACATCGTCGCCTTTGCAGCGTTAAACTCGATACCCGCATCCGGAAGGGGATCGGGCGCCGGTTCGCTTGTGGCCTATCTGCTCGACATAACCCAGGTCGATCCGATCGCTCACGATCTCGTCTTCGAACGCTTCTTAAACGAGCACCGGCCGGACTACCCTGATCTCGACATAGACCTCTCATGGCGGCGGCGCGACGAGGTGATCGATTATGTCTACGACCATTTCGGCACCTCGCACGTGGCCATGATCTTGGCGCATGCGTGTTTTGAATTGCGGTCAGCCGCAAGAGAAGTAGCCAAGACGTTCGGTCTCACACCCGCCGAAGCCCAGGCCGTTTCGAGCCGCTTGCCCTGGAGGGAGACCAGGGAAAGACAGGCGGTCCTCGAGCGGGTGCTGGGGGAAGTCAAGCCCGAGCTCTCAGGTGCCCCCCGGAGGGCCATTGCAGAGTTGGCGGCGTCGATCGTGGGATTTCCACACCACTCGAGCGTGCACTGTGGTGGTGTGGTGATATCGGACCGTCCGATCACGGACTACACACCACTTGAGCTCGCTCCAAAGGGGATACAGGTAACCCAGTTTGATATGCATGCCATCGAAAAGATCGGTCTTGTCAAGATAGACCTTCTGGGTAACCGGGCGCTTACGGTGATCGAGGAGGCCACACGCGACGTAACGGCTCGAACCGGACACTCACCCGCGGTGGATCCCGATGATCCGGCGACGGCACGTATGCTTAAGGCCGGCCGCACGATGAGTTGCTTTCATCTTGAATCTCCGGCTATGCGGAACCTGCTTGCCATGCTCGGAGCGAAGGATCGCGATGACGCCATACTGGCGGTCGCACTCGTCCGGCCCGGCCCGTCGGCAGGGGGGATGAAGGGGAAGTTCATAGAGCGCCGGTCTCTCCCGGACGGCGGGCGAACCCGAGGCCGGCTTCCCGTCTATGAGGAGGACGTGATGCGAATGATAAGCGAGGCCACCGGTATGGGGCTTGCCGAGGCGGATCTCTTGCGGCGCAAACTCAAGGATGGCGGCTCAGACGAGGACGATCTCAGGGAGAAGTTCGTGTTCCTTGCCGAGACGGCAGGCACAAGTCGCCCGCACGCCATCAAGGTCTGGGAGCATGTACGAAGGTTTGCCGCCTACACTTTCTGCAAAGCCCATGCGGCATCCTTCGGTATGATCTCCTATGCGTCGGCTTATCTTAAAGCCAACCATCCACTCGAATTCTATGCTGCAACCTTAAGGAACCACGCGGGGATGTATCCCGCCTGGGCGCATGTCAATGAAGCCCGAAGGGCGGGGGTTAAGATTCTCCTGCCGGCCGTCAACAGATCCCGGGCGGATTTCTCAATTGAGGGAGATGTTATAAGAAGCGGCTTTGGCTCCGTGAGGCATCTGTCACAGACCACGATCGACCGGATTCTTAAGGAACGCGCTCTGGAGCCTTTCTGGTCGCTCTCCGATTTCCTGGCCAGAGTCCCCGCCGGCAAGGATGAAGTGGCCGGTCTTGTCGCCTCCGGCGCATTTGATGAGATCGAGTCGGACAGATGCGGGGCCCTTGCCGGATACTTGAGCCTTAAGGGTAACCCGGCGACGTATGCCCAGCCACGGCTGGGCCTCCTGGATTGCGAGACCAGGCTTCCCACGCGGCGCTTCAGACCGCTTCAGGAGCGGCGAATGGAATACAGCGCACTCGGGTTCTCGCCCCTTGTGCATCCACTTGAGTTCTTTATCCTGCCCGACGAGGGGCCGACCGCCACCCACTCCGGCAGCGTGGCCGCCCGGAGCCCTCATCAAACCCGGGTAGAGGCCCGGCGCGGCCTCAGGCGAAGCCCCGTCGGCCTGCTGGCGGCCATGCGTCACTACAAGTCCGGCGCCACGGACATCTACTTCCTCACCCTGGACCATCCCGAGGGTCTCCATGAGTGTATCGTATCCAGAAATCTGCTTTCGCGCCCCCTCGAGATAGGGAAGGCCTACCACGTGGCGGGGACCACCTCTGAGAGGTTCGGTGTTAAGACCGTTAGAATCAGGGAGATCGGGGCGCTTCGCGAGAAACCTGTCTGACGTAAGATTTTCCTTGACGTGATTACCGCATTCTGTTACGTTTCCGAGAGTTAGCGAAACGCCCTGCATGACGCAGGGAAGAGGCTATTGGTGCGGGCATAACTCAGTGGTAGAGTATCAGCTTCCCAAGCTGAGGGTCGCGGGTTCGAATCCCGTTGCCCGCTCCATTTTTCGCGCTGAGGAGACGGCAATGACAGCCCTCAAATCCGAAGATGCACATACGAGGGCTAAAGCGTCCAACACCGGAGTGATCGTCCGCGGTGTCACGGTGGATTCCCCCGCAGACCGTGCCGGGCTTTGCGCCGGTGATGTCGTGACCCATATCGATTCCGAACCCATCAACGACTTTCTCGATTTCTACATCGCCTCCTTTAGCCCCGGTTACAGTCTCACTGTGGTGCGCGGGGAAGACGAGGTCGCGCTTAAGCTCAAGCGGAAACCGATGGAGGAGACCGGAGTCGAGATAGAGACCGGACCTCCCGCCCGCTGTAACAACAGGTGTGTCTTCTGCTTTGTCGACCAGTTGCCCCTTGGCCTGAGAGCCGCGCTCTATCTTAAGGATGAGGATTACAGACTCTCGTTCCTCCACGGTAGCTACCTTACGCTTACCAACCTTTCGCCGCTGGACGAGGAGAGGATCCTCCGGATGCATCTGTCGCCTCTCTACGTTTCGGTTCATGCCACCGATGAGGGGGTGAGGGCGCGACTTCTCGGGAGGGAGCATAAGGAAAGCATACTCTCAATCCTTGACCGGCTCGGTGGCGGAGGTATCAAGTTTCACACCCAGGTGGTTGTCGTCCCCGGTTTCAATGACGGCGATGTGCTCAGACGAACGCTCAGCAGCCTGTGTGACCGCCATGAGATCATTCTTTCGATAAGCATCGTACCGGTCGGGCTAACCTGCTACAGACAGGGACTCAAGCCCCTTGAAGGCGTGAGCCCCGCCCGGGCCCGGGAAATGGTGCGGTACGTACGAGTCTTAAACACGAGAATGAGGGAGACCACAGGCCGGGGTCTCGTCTACGCGTCGGATGAGCTCCTGCTTCTAAGCGGATCACCTGTTCCGGCGGCATCGTACTACGATGATTATCCCCAGATCGAAAATGGTGTAGGACTCTTGCGTATGCTTGTGGAGAGCACCAGGAATCTCAAGGTACCGCGGGCACTCGAGGGCAAGCGTCTTGTCTTTGTGACGGGGCAGCTTGCGGCGCCTCATATTGAAGAGATGGCATCCATCCTGAGGACCGGACTTGTCGATGTCGAGGTGGTCCCCGTGGCGAATTCACTCTTCGGTCCCACGGTGACCGTGAGCGGGTTACTCCCGGGTAGGGACATTCTTGAGAGTGTCCTCAGGGTGCCGTCCTGTGATGCAGTCGTTGTTCCTCCCAGCATGGTCAACAGCGACGGAATCACACTTGATGATATGACGGTATCCCGTATGAGCGATGCTCTCGGCGTGCCGGTGGTTGTGGGTGATTATGACATGAAGGAAACCATGAAGAGGCTCGATAGTGTGTTCAACGACTGACAAGAAGCCGGAGCAGATTCCCACTGAGGGGCCGGACGGAGTAGCGCGTCCGGGCTACAGGGACCTTCCCGTTGTCGCTATTGTCGGACGGCCCAATGTGGGGAAATCCACGCTATTCAACCGGATTGTCCGCGGCCGGATCGCGATTGTCGATGACCAGCCGGGTGTTACGAGAGATCGTAACTACAGGGAAACTTACTGGGCGGGCAAGCGCTTCTTCGTTGTCGATACCGGCGGGCTTGTGCCCAGCTCCGAAGACACCATCGAGACCCTGGTAAGGAAACAGGTGGAGACGGCCATTGAGGAAGCGGTGCTTGTTGTCTTCGTGGTGGATGCCGCCAGCGGTCTGACGCCGCTTGATAAGGAGATCGCACAGACCATAAGAAAGACCCGGAAGAAATATCTGGTCGTCGCCAACAAGGTAGATACCGGGAAGGGGCGCGCCCAGACACCGGAGTTCTACGAACTCGGGCTTGGCGATTTCATAGAGATCTCAGCCGAGCAGGGTTATAACCTGGGAGATCTCCTCGATGCCGTGACCGAAAGACTCCCTGCGATAGGCGGTGACGCTGAGGATCTGGCTGCGATCACAGTCGTCGGGAAGCCCAATGTGGGCAAGTCCTCACTTGTAAACAGGCTTGCCGGCAGCGAGACGGTCATTGTCGATGACCAGCCGGGAACAACGCGGGATTCGATCGATACCTTAATCGATACGGCCTACGGCCCTGTGAAACTTGTGGATACCGCCGGCTTGAGAAGGAAATCAAGAACGAACAGCGATCTTGAGAAGTACGCAAACATCCGGTCCATGGGTGCGATCGACCGTTCGGATGTGGTTGTGCTTATGCTGGACTCTGATAGCGGGCTCGCCAAGCAGGACCTCACGATAGCAGCCTATGTGGAGAAGTCGGGCAAGGGAATGGTGATTGCCTGGAACAAATGGGATCTTAAGGGCGCCGAGGATGAGACAGCCTATATCGAGATGGTTAAGAATAGACTCCGGCATTTACCGCACATACCCGTCGTGTTCACATCCTGCCTGACGGGCCGGGGGATAGACTCACTCGTGGAGACCTGCTTCCGTGTTCGCGGTAATCGCGACACGCGAATCCCAACGGGAGTGCTCAACCGCGCGCTGCTTCCGGCCGTGGAGAGGAAACCGCCGGGTTCACGTGGCAAACGCTTTGGCAGGGTCTACTACGTCGCGCAGACGGGAAGCAAGCCGCCTGCATTTACCATGTTCGTAAACGATACGTCTTTTTTCACAGACAACTACAGGAGATACATCGAGAAGCAGGTGAGGCGCCTCTTCTCATTCGAAGGTTGCCCGGTAAGAATCAGAATAAGGAAGAGCAAGTGATATGACAGAGACCATCGGTCTGGTCGTAGCGGCCTATGTCCTGGGCTCAGTTCCTTTCGGTTTCATGATCGCAAGGGCCGGAGGGGTCGACTTAAGGCAGGTAGGAAGCGGCAACATAGGATCGACCAATGTCTATCGTGCTCTGGGTCTTAAGATTGCACTCCTGGTCTTTGCTCTTGATGCATGCAAGGGACTTATAGCTACGATCATCTTCCCGATGCTCGCGAGTGCTCGGGGTTCGTCGGTCCATCTGGGGCTCGTCTGCGGCATCGCCGTCACACTCGGAAGCGTTGCGGGCGTATTCATGAGATTTCGCGGTGGTAAGGGTGTCGCCACGGCGGTCGGTGTCTTTATGGGGCTTGTGCCGCTCGCCACGGCAATCTGCCTCGCCCTATGGATCGTCCTTGTTGGGGTCTTTAAATACGTTTCCCTGGGATCCCTGTGCGGCGCGATCGCACTTCCCATCCTTGTCGCCGTCTTTGACAGGGAGGGGACGGCCTCTAACCCGGTCTTCTATCTTTCAGTGGCCATTGCTGCGCTCGTTGTCGTGCGTCACAGGTCAAACATAAAACGCCTGCTCAGCGGTACGGAGAACCGTATCGGCAGGTTGGAGGAACGGACCAAGTGAAAGGAAAAGGTCAAACCATAACCATCCTCGGCGGTGGCAGCTGGGGCACCGCGCTTTCGGTACTCCTTCATGATGCGGGGCACAGGGTGAGCATATGGGAGCTTTTTGTCGAGCGGGCGGCCGCAATGATGGCCAACCGGGAGAATAGGGAGATGTTGCCCGGTATACATATTCCTGACGACATCCTGATAACACCGGACGCCGATCGGGCCCTGGCCGGAAGTGACGTCATCGTCTTCGTGATCCCTTCCCACGGGATGCGTAAGACGGCGGAGACAGTGGCGCGTTCGCTCACGCGCCATCAGACAGTTGTGATCGCAACCAAGGGGATTGAGGAAAACACCCTCATGCGGATGTCCGAGATCGTCGAGCAGGTTGCCGGTGTCGAACCCGGCCGCGTGGCAGTACTCGTCGGTCCGAGCCATGCAGAAGAGGTCAGCAGGGGAGTGCCCACCACCGTTGTCGCAGCCTCAAAGAGCGAGCATACGGCAGACACGGTGAGGGACATCTTCATGACGCCCAGGTTCAGAGTCTATACCAATACGGATGTGGTCGGGGTGGAAGCAGGGGTGGCGCTTAAGAATGTCGTAGCTATCGCGGCCGGAATGTGTGACGGCCTCGGTTACGGAGATAACACCAAGGGCGCACTGCTTACACGGGGGCTGGCCGAGATGTCCCGGCTGGGTATCAAGATGGGAGCCAGGCCTGAGACCTTCTCCGGACTTGCAGGCATCGGTGACCTCATCACAACTTGTGTTTCAAAGCACAGCAGGAACAGGTATGTCGGTGAGGAAATAGGGAAGGGCCGGACGCTGGATGACGTGCTGTCGGGGATGGTGATGGTAGCAGAAGGGGTACGCACGACCCGGAGTGCCGTTGGGCTTGCCGAGAGATACAAGGTCGAGATGCCGATCGCATCAGAGGTCTATAAGATTCTCTTTGAGGATAAATCCGCCGAGGAGGCGATTAACGACCTTATGTTGAGAACCCCGAAGCCAGAGGTCTGGCAATAGTCAAGGAGCGATGAAATGAGGAAGAAGACACCTACAAAGCTCTACTACTCCATAACGGAGGTCGCGGAGCTTACGAGCGTGAAGCCGCACGTACTGCGTTACTGGGAAACCGAGTTCAAAGCCCTGCGACCCAAGAAGAACCGTGCGGGCAACCGCACGTACAGGGCGGGCGACATAGAGGTGATCCAGACCATAAAGAAGCTGCTTTATGAGGAGGGCTTCACGATTGCGGGTGCCAAGAAGAGACTTCTGCAGGGCAAGACCAACCCGAGCGGCCGAAAACCATCCAAGAAGGACAAGCGGGACGAAGTGATCGAGTCGCTTAGACGGGAACTCATGGAGCTTCAGAAGATTCTTGAAGCCCAGTAGCGTCGGGTGTCCGGCTCCTGCCAGGGGGCCTGCAGACAACCGCCCTCGTCATTGCGAGATCCCGAACCTCTATCTGCCATTGCGGGGCTCTGAAGGAGCCGTGGCAATCTCATTCCTCACTTCTTGACCACCCTCCGGTACAACTTCTCCATCTCCTCGGCATTCTTCCGCCAGACGTAGTTCTCCTCAACGAACTTCCGTCCGGCTTCTCCCATCCGCTGCCTCATTCCGGCGTCCTTGATCAGGAGCACGGCTTTCCGGACGATGGCTTCCGGCTTCTTAGGAGCGACCAGGAACCCCGTTTCACCGTCAAGTACGACCTCCGGCAACCCTCCGGTATTTGAAGCAATAACCGGGAGCCCACAGGCCGCGGCTTCCAAGGCCGTAACCCCGAAAGCCTCACTGATCGAGGGAAGGACGAGCATATCCATGCGATTAAGGAGAGCCGGGATGCGTTCGTTCTCTACGAAGCCCGTAAACCGGACACTGCCCCCGATATCGAGTGATAGGCAGAGCTCCTTGAGGGCCTCCTCTTCGGTACCTTCACCCACTATGACGAGGGAGAGGAAGGGGTCAAACTCAAGCAGCAGGGCAAAGGCCCTTATCAAGTACTCTATACCGGCTGTCTTCTCAAGTCTCTTTACAACACCGATTGTCAAGTGTGGGTCATTAGCCGGCTTCGCCGCTCTGGGCTTAAACCTCTCTATGTTCACTCCGGAAGGGATCGTGTGCACCTTCCTATCTTGCTTGAGGTACTTCCTGGTTTCACCGGTCAACATCCTGCTCGTTGCGGTGAGGTGATCAGCTCTGTTGAGTATGGACTTGAGGATCGCCCGATGCCATCGGGACTTGTGCGGAAAGACCAGAACATCACTCCCCGAGACCGATAAGAAGAACGGGTGATACCCCGAGTGTGCTCCCAGCAAGCCGTAGGGAGTGGCCCGGTGAGCATGGAGAATGTCGGGTGCAATGGCCCTGATGAGACCCTTGAACTCGCGGAGATAGAAGAAGTATCCGATCTTTCCGGTAATTGATGCCGCGGCACCGATCTTGACCGGATAGACCATCTTGACGGGGTGGACCGCCACATCGGGAATCTCTGCATCCCGAAAAGATATCAGGTGGACTTCGTGACCCTGCCCGGCAAAGAAAGATACCCACTTTCGAGTGTGGGTGTCGGTGGCATCAGCCAGAAAACATAGTCTCATAGAACACCACTATATTACTACGTACAGAGCGAATCAAGAGCCATTGCGAGGCTCCGAAGGAGCCGTGGCAATCTGGCTGTGGCGTCGGGCCTCTGCGCCCAACGGCCTTTTCTCTCCGACTTTCTCTTGCAACCTCAGTCAGGGTACTGTAGCATACTACTGTAAGAATAGAGATGAACGGTCGGGGCGTGGCGCAGCCTGGTAGCGCACTGGCATGGGGGGCCAGTGGTCGCTGGTTCAAATCCAGTCGCCCCGACCATCTGACTAAACGCAACAACACCTTTCGCTGAGGATAACCCAATTCGTGTGTTTCGGCCGAAGCCAACGAGCCGGGGTGATCTGACCCATGAAAAGGATGTGTTGCTTCCTCGTGGTTGTTCTCACTGGCCTGTCCATAAACTGCAGTGAGAAACATCAGAGCCCGACCGCACCGCGATTTGATCCCGGACCCTCCGCAAACCCCACGACGGCACCCTCAGATACACTCGGCATGGATCACGACAGCAGGGCGCGCATCTGGCAAGAGGATAGTTACCCACCGACTCTGACCGGGGGAGATGTTTCCCCAGCCTCCGGGACAATCGCCGTAGAGTTCGAGTACACTGTGGATTATTACGATCTGGACGGAGACGAGCCCTCTGTCATTCAAGTCCATGTAGATGGAAACCCCAACGATATGACTCTAACCAGCGGGAGACCCGACAGTGGATCATACTATTTCGCGACCTCGCTGGAACGCGGTGACGCGCACTCATATTTCTTCTATTGCAGGGATGATGCTGATGACCCCGGCAGACTGCCTGGAGTGGGCTCGTATGCCGGGCCAGACGTCCACGGGACCAACCCGAGTGTGAGGGTTGCAGTCCACGTCTTGCCTCACCGGCCCAGAACCTGCTCCAAGAATTTCCCGGCGATCGACGGCTGGGGCGACATCATAACCACTGAGCAACGTGCTGATGCTGACTGCTTCCCGGTGTTCTACTATCTCGAGGAGTATCAAGGCTTCGATTATGCCCTCACATGGCCTGGCTTATATAGCTGCGTATTCACAAGTTGCAGTGATATCACAGTCGGAGCGATAGTAATGCCCGGTGATGCGATTTCCCACACCTGGAATACCTGTCAAACAAGTTCTGCTGCAATCCCAGGCTGGGCCTGGATCTTTGATTACGGCGTAGTCTCCGTCATTCCACACCCTGATCTCGGAACGATCGATGTAAGAGACTGCGAGCATCCGGTAGGCATCGACCACCCGGACTACAGCGTGTTTGCAGGGATTGGAGGAGCGATCGGTCAGGATCCGTGGTGGTGAGGTGGCTCCATTACCGGCCGCGGCGCGGCCTGGGAGCAGATCGGGAAGATACTCAGGTAATCTTGCCTTCGAAACCCACAATGGATCTATGAATCTAAGGAGAGAAGCATGAAAATGGATCGGTGTGTCCGAACGGCCCGAGAAGGTAACGGGAAAAGGAGGAGCAGTATGAGAAGGACTTTAACGACATACGGTGCGGCAATACTGATTCTCGCATCCAGTGCGTTCGCGCACTGCCAGGTTCCCTGCGGCATCTATGACGATGACGCGAGACTTGATGCAGTAGAGGAACATATCACCACGATTGAGAAGGCGATCACGCAGATCGAATCGCTCTCTGACAATGACCACCCGAATTTCAATCAGATCATACGCTGGACCAACGCCAAGGATGATCACGCCGACGGGATCGCTGAGATCGTCAGCTGGTACTTCCTTCAGCAGCGCGTGAAGCCTGTTGCCTCTGGGGACGCAGACGCACACAAAGCATATCTGACCAAGCTGACCCTGCTCCACGAGATACTTGTCTACTCCATGAAGGCAAAGCAGAGCACCGATCTTGCCAATGTCGAGAAACTCAAGACGCTGCTCGCAGATTTCCGTGAGGCATACTCAGGCAAGTAGCAGGAGCATGCAGAAGTAGTCCGGTCATTCTGGCGTTTGAGCACTGCCTTGGCCGGCCTTCATCAGGCGGCAATCGCATTGACAAGCCCCGCAATCTGCTGTAAGAGGAGATGAGAGCATCATGCTATCTAGTGAATCGGGGTAGAAAGGAAGACAATGCTATGAGACGAGTCGCGGTCATTCTGCTAGTAGTCGGAGTTCTTTGTTTCTTCGGGTGTTCTTCAAAGAGTGACACGCCTGCTGAGGATGCTGCCGTCAAGGCAGCCCAGGCCTGGGTGTCACTGGTGGATTCCGGGAAGTATGAGGAGAGCTGGAACGAGACGGCCGAGTTCTTCAAGGGTGCTGTGCACAAGGACGGGTGGCAGCGAAGCATGGAGGCCGTAAGAAGACCTCTCGGCGCGAATCTCTCAAGAGAGGTCAAATCGAGAGAATACAGTACCACAATGCCTGGAGCTCCGGACGGCGAGTATGTCGTAATCCAGTTTGAGTCCTCTTTCGAATACAAGAAGTCCGCCATAGAGACTGTGGCGCCCATGCTCGATAAGGATGGCAAGTGGCGGGTCGCGGGGTACTATATCAAGTAGAAGATCCGCTTATTCCACGAGCACTAGTCGCTCCGATAGCGTGCCGTGTTCGGTGATCATGCGGCAGAAATAGACTCCCGGTGAAGCTCGCCCCCCTGAGCGGGTCGAGCCGTTCCAGAGGAGTTCGCCCGAACCGGCAGCGACGGGCCCATCGAAGAGGCGGGTGACCAGCCTGCCGGCAGTGTCGTAGATGTTTATGCTCAGATGCTGAGGAGCCGGTACCGAATAGAGTAGTCGCGCAGTCCCTCTGGTTGGGGTAGGTCGTGCTCTCAGGAAGATCCCGCCTGTCCGTACTTGGCCGGCATCAAACCCAGCGTGAGGCACCTCACAGACCTTCATAAGCACCCAGTGATCCGGGTCAAGTTCAAGACTGAGCGGCATACCCGAAACGGTGAACTCATACTCCTCGTGGGCTTCGTTTATCCATATCTCTAAGAGCGTATCACCTTCTGCGGTCGTGAGCCCTATCTCAACAGGCATCGTAAAGACCGGACCCACTGTCTGCACCTGGTCCATGACCAGGCTGACATCCCAGCCACTGCCAGAGGAGACGGCATTCCAGGCATATTCGAACTCGGGCCAACCACACCCGTAAACCCACTCTGAGAAGAACCAGTCGAGGTTCTGCCCGGAGACGCGTTCAGAGGTAGTCTGGAAATCGGCAGTCGTCGCACAGCCGTAGGCATAGTCCTGGCTGAAGGAGCGAAGCAGGTTGAAGAAGACCGAGTCACCCAGTACGAATCGTAACATGTGAAGCACCACGGTTCCCTTTTCGTATATGGTATGACCCCCGGGGTGGAGGGGCGCATAGACAGGGGATGCCTCGTCCGCGTCGGCGAAAGTGTGAAGCATCAGGTCCTCATATATGTACCGGTGATACGCCTCGATACCGTATTGGGCTTCCTCGAAAAGCGGCTGTCCATATCTGCCGAAACTCTCGGTGATCCAGATATCACGCCAGTCGGCGGGGGTGACACAGGCGCCCCACCACTGGCGGGC
>JBDRNT010000121.1:0-25779 GCA_043810925.1 Candidatus Eiseniibacteriota bacterium | reverse complement strand
TGTGATCCGGAACACCAAATATGCAAGCCTGACCCCAGGTCTAATGTGGGCACCACGAAACGCCGATACCATAGATGAGTGGCGTTTTACCGTTCTTGAGGAGAGGATTACATGCGGAAATGCAAACATGGAAACCACTGCCCCATCGGGCTAATACTGTTGATCATCGTAGCTATCGGAGTGGGCTTCTCGATTCCCGTGTATGCGGGTGATCCTCTTCCCCGGGTCGCACCTGAAAAAATCGAGACCGTGCCTGATGGGTTCTACAGTAACGGCTTTGTCCCTCCGCCCGGGGACCTATCGCATATAAGCGCGCCGATGGCCAAGCATCCGGCTCCTCTGCTTTCAACCTTTGACTGGCGAGTTACGGGCAAGGTAACGCCGGTTAAGAACCAGGGAACGTGCGGTTCGTGCTACGCGTTTGCTTCGATCGGTAACTTCGAATCGAAGATGCTCGTTGACGGTGGAAGCACATTCAACTTCTCGGAGAACAACGCCAAAGAGTGTGAGTGGCACGAATCAAGTTGCGGCGGAGGTAACTACTGGCGGGTTGCCAGCTTTCTTGCAGCCAACGGCACCGTCCTTGAAGCCTGCGACCCATACGTCGCAAGCGACGTCGCATGCAACGGTGCGTGCGCCTATGCGAAGACGCTGCTTGACTGGCAGGTTATATCGTCCAGTGATGTACCCGCGACGAATGTGATCAAGTCCTATCTCCA
Organism: Candidatus Eiseniibacteriota bacterium; assembly: GCA_043810925.1. Classification (GTDB taxonomy): domain Bacteria; phylum Arandabacterota; class Arandabacteria; order Arandabacterales; family Arandabacteraceae; genus Arandabacterum. The sequence goes on along the minus strand of JBDRNT010000121.1, from coordinate 25,060 downwards.
GACATACGGCCCGCTCTACACTTCGATGTACGCGGGGTTCTATGATGCATGGCACTCAGAAATGAACGCCTACGACGGCTCCTACGTGCTCTACCATACCGGGTCGGAACTGACCAACCATGCAGTCCTCATAGTCGGCTGGGACGACAGCCAGACCCATCCTGGCGGCTCGGGGGCATGGATCGTCAAGAACAGCTGGGGAACCTCCTGGGGCGGCACCTGCGGTTACGGGGCCGAAGGCGGCTATTTCTACATCGCATACGGTTCCGCCAAAATCGGATCCTACTCTTCATTCCTATATGACTGGCAGAACTACGATCCCGACGGCTCGCTGCTTTATCATGATGATGGCGGCTACACCTCAGCCGTGGGCTACGGTCTTACCACCGCATGGGGTCTCTGCAAGTTCATCGCGACCGAGGATATCCTTGTAGAGAGGGTGGAGTTCTGGACGCTTGATACAACGACGGATATAGATGTCTTCATCTACGACGACTTTAGCGGAGTCTCTCCTTCGAACCTGCTCGCGAGCAGACTCAACAGTTCCTTCTCGCTTCCGGGTTACCACTCGGTCGAACTCTCCGAGCCGCTTGAGGTCGCTTCCGGGGAGGACATATATGCAGTGGTCAAAATCACGGACAACTCCTATACGTATCCGCTTGCCTTCGACAATGCCGGTCCCCCGGCCGCAGGTTACTGCCACATAAGTGCCACAGGTGCGTCGTACTCCGCATGGGCTGGTGGCGACCTTGGCATACGTCTGCGCGTGACCGATGATGCCTCCTGCGGCGTGATCATAGAGACACCTGCGATTGTGAGCGTCATCGATGTGCCGGCCGATAACGGAGGTTACGTTGATCTGGAGTGGAGGAGAAGCCTCTATGACAGCGAGGGTTCCGTTCCGGAGGTAGTGCGCTACAAGGTCTGGAGAAAACGGATAGAGACACTCCCGACGCTTCTGGCCGCGAACTACGTCACAGGCGGTCCCTACGAGCATGGTGAGGAAGGCCCTGTGTGGGAATTGCTGGCAACGGTGGCTGCCACAGGCAACTGCTGCTATGACTTCACCGCCGCGACACACTGCGACTCCACGGGATCGGACTCATGCTGGACCTACTACTGCATTACCGCACATACCGGGGATATCAGGGAGCATTTCGATTCACCTGTGGACCGGGGTTGCTCGGTGGATGACCTTGGAATGCTCCCGCGCACGCGTCCGACGGACCATGCAAAGGCCGGTGAGTCAGCTCCGGAAAGTGCGCCCAAAACGCTCCTTGAAATACCTGAGCCGAATCCGGCACGTGACGGCTTCGCGATACGGTTTGAGCTTGCTCGGCCCGACTGGATACGGCTTGAGGTCTTTGATGTTACAGGCAGACGAGTCGCCATCCTCAAAGAGGGCTACTCAGACGGAGGTCCGCACTCGGCCACATGGGAACCGGGCGCGGGTGCCGACACAAGGCTTTCTCCCGGTCTCTATTTTGCGAGACTTGTGACATCAAACGAGGTTCACACCGCCAAGCTGGTGCTGATCGAGTAAGACACTGGCGCAACGCGGGTCTCCCACACCCAGAATGTCCTCTTGATAACCAGGCCTGTAGTCGATAGAGTTAGATGGAAATACATGCAATCCAAAGGATCCGAAGTTACTTCGTAGTGTGAGACCGAAACACCGTGGTCTCGTCTAAAGGAGCAGACTGATGGATATATCAAGTAGATACATACACATTGCAATCGGCCTGGCACTCGCTGCAGGTCTCTTGTTTGGTGCCGCATCGGGTTCGCGCGCTCAGGTGTCCGTTTCAGACGCCCCCGTCTACGGGCGAGGCTATGTCCCGCCGGAGTTCGACCATCCCGACGTTGCTGCCGGGAGGATGCCCAGAACGACTCTGCCTCTTCCGACAAGGTACGACTGGCGCGATCTGGGCGTTGTGACCCTGGTTCAGGACCAGGGGTCATGCGGAACATGTTTTGCCTTTGCGGCCCTTGCCGATTTCGAATCCGAGCTCCTGATTGACGGCGAAAGCCTCTACGACTTTTCCGAGAATAATGTCAAGGAGTGTTATTGGTACGGTTCCGCCTGTCAGGGAGGTAATTACTGGAGAGTTGCCAATTTCCTCTCCAAGCAAGGCACCGTGCTCGAATCGTGTGATCCCTATGCTTCCTACGTACAGTTCAACTGCAGGGATTACTGCGACCATATCAAGACGCTTCTTGACTGGCGGGTGATCTCGTACAGCGTGACACCCGATGAGGAGGTGCTCAAGTCATATATATACGATCACGGCCCGATTTTTACCGCGATATATGTGGGTGACGGCAACGCCTGGGCCAACGAGTTTGCGAACTATGACGGTTCCTATACGCTCTACCACCCGGGCGGCGATGTGGTCAATCATGCAGTGGTGATAGTGGGGTGGGATGACGACTTGACCCATCCAGGGGGCCAGGGTGCCTGGATCGTCAAGAACAGCTGGGGGAAGTCATGGGGAGGCCCGTGCGGCTATGGGACCGAGGGTGGCTACTTCACGATTGCCTATGGTTCTGCGAAAATAGGGCAGGAGGCCTCTTTCCTCTACGAGTGGCAGGACTATGATCCGAGCGGCGATCTGCTTCACTACGACGAGGCCGGCTACACGATGGCGGAGGGCTATCCCGGCAGCAACACAGCGTGGGGCTTCTGCAAGTACATACCCGCCAGCAGCGGTACGGTGGAACGGGTCGAGTTCTTCGCGGTCGATGAAATAACGGACGTGGATGTCTACGTCTATGACGATTTCACCGGAGGTTCGCTTACGAACCTTCTCGGAAACCGGCTCAACGTGTCTTTCGAGCACCCGGGCTATCACTCCGTAGAACTGACCACGCCCGTGGGCATCGGCGCGGGAGACGACATATACGTGATGGCCAAGATCACATATGCCACTTTTGCAGAACCCCTGCCGGCCGACGACCAGAGCACGCAGGCCGCCGGGAAGTCCTACAAGAGTCCCAACGGCAACACCTGGTACCAGGTTCTGGGTCGTGATCTCGGTATAAGAGCGCGGGTTGTGTGGGACGCCGCCGCCCCCGCAGCTCCTTCAACCTTCGGTGCCGTTGGAAGTGATACAACGGTGACCTTAAGCTGGGTGAATCCGGGTGATGAGGATTTCGAGCACACGCTGATAGTCTACTCTGAGACGGACTATCCGGCGAATCCGTCGGCCGGGACACCGGTTGAAAACGGTGCCGGCGGGAAGTTCCACAATTCACCCTCAAGCTCAGACGGCTTTGTGCATACGCGTCTTGAAAATGATGTGACCTACTACTACTCGGCGTTTGCAGGCGACATCGTTCCCAACTACTCGGTAGCCGTCACTGCCTCGGCCACCGCGGAAGATTCGGTACCGCCCGGCGCTGTTTCAGCCTTCACGGCTACCGGAAGCGACCGGTCGGTCACTCTGGGCTGGACCGGTCCGAGTGATCTCGATCTCACAGGGGTCTTGATCTCCTATTCGACCGACGGGCCGCTGTCATCACCTGCAGGCGGCCAGCCCGTTGAGAACGGTAATAATGGTGTGTTTGACGCTATCCCCGCCTGGCCCGACAGCTTCACGCACACGGGGCTCATTAACGAGACGACTTATTACTACTGCATCACCGCGTTTGATGAGATGATCAATTACTCCCCGATAGCCAGTGACAGTGCGTACACGCAGGATCTCGTACCTCCGGGTCTGGCGATCTCAGTTCTTCAGAACCCGTACTTGACGAGTTATCTCGATATCTATATCACTCTGTCTGAAGCGATAGTAGATAGCAGTTTCTTTGTGAGGGTCGGCCTGGACGTACCTGAACCCGATGAGGATCTCGTACCCGAGGCCGTTCCCGGAACAAGCGTGTTCAGGTGCGACTACACTCTCCAGTCCGGCGGTCTGCTCAGGATCGAAGCCTGTGGGAGGGACCTGAATTCCAACTGGGCTCAAGAGGCCCGTGCGTTCGGCGCGTCTCTGGTTCTCGCCCGTTCGGGCGGCGTTGCGCGGAGCGTTGACGGATGTCTTGAAGTGGCTTTGCCGGCGGGCACGGTGTCGGGTGATATGTACGTGGTGATAATGGATGATCCCGTTTCGACCGAGGGGCTCATATCCGCATATAAGGTCTCGCCGCCCGCGCATGAGCTCGACGGTGCGGTCACGATATCGATGGCCTACGATCAGAGCGTGTGTGATCCCCGTCATCTATGTATTGCAAGAGTCGAAGATGGGCAGGTGATTCCTCTCGAGTCATACGTCGATGAGGGCAAGGGGACCGTGATTGCCCATGCCGTCCGTTTCGGGACCTATGGCCTCTACCGGGATGAGGAAATCTCCAGCCGTGATTATGGATCCGGCGAGCTCAGACTTCTGCAGAATGTCCCTAATCCGTTCAAGGCGACAACGAGCATTGCATTTGAAGCGGCCAGACCCACATGGCTCAGGCTCGATGTTGTCTCTGTCGACGGCAGGCAGGTAACGCGCCTGTGGGAGGGTGTTGCTTCTCCTGGAGCGCACCAGATCCCGTGGGATGGAACCGACCGGCGGTCTCGAAGGGTCGCCAGCGGTGTGTATTACTATGTGGTTACGACTGAAGCCGGAACCGCGACACGTAAGATGGTTCTGCTGCAGTAATCCGGGTGGAGGATCGTCGGGCACAGAGGCCCGACACCGCACCGTCCTACTTGTGTTTACCGGTAGCGTCGGGGTTCCACCCCCGACGATTCAGAATAGAGCTTGCAATTCCAACACGTCCTGCACTAAATTGACTGCACGCCCAGTGTGATTGACGCATCTCCTGAGGGGACGGCAGTTCATTAGATGACGGAACGCCTTACAACAACAGTAGCCGCATGGTGCGTCACCACCGCACTTGTCATATCCTCGTTTTCAGTCCAGGGATGCGGGACATCGGATTCCGGAAGTGAAAGCTCCGTAGAGACTCCCGAAGTCACTCAAGCTCCGGCGGCCATCGCGGACACACTATCATCCGGTGAATCGCTTTATACCTCACTTGTCTCGAGCGGGCTTGAAGCTTCTGACGTGGTCGATGTTCTCGATGTTCTCGGCAAGGAAGTCAACCTGAGATCATGCAAGCCCGGCGACTCGTATACCGCCGACCTCGGTTCGGATGGATTCATTGCATCGCTCTGCTACAAGAAGGGAATGACACAGCTCTTCATGGTCCACCGGGACTCAACGGGGTATACCGTGGCCAAGGATGAGATTCCGATCGTTGTGGTCACAAGACGTATCGAGGGTGTGCTTGAGTCCTCACTGTGGGAAGCCTTCACCGGGATCGGGGAAGATCCGCAGATCGCCCTCAAACTTGCAGATGTGCTGGGATGGGAGATCGACTTTGTCACCGATCCGAGGGTGGGGGACACCTTCATAATGATATTCGAGGAGCTTTACTGCGAAGACCGGAAGATCGGGATCGGCGATGTAATAGGCGCCGGGTACCTCAACGAGGACGATGAACACCTCGCATTTGGATATCCCGACGAGGACGGCAGGATGCAGCATTATGACTACGAGGGTAACTCGGTCAAGCGTGTCTTCCTGAAGTCACCGCTTAATTACAGGCGTATCTCAAGCTACTTCACAAACCGGCGATTTCACCCTATCCTCAAGAGATACCGCGCACACCATGGAGTAGATTATGCGGCGCCCACGGGGACCCCGGTTGTCTCGATCGGTGACGGCCGCGTGGTATCAGCCGGGTGGAACGGTGGAATGGGTAATTTCGTTGAGATAAGGCACAACCATGTTTATTCATCCTGCTATGGTCACCTGTCCCGTTACGGCAAGGGCGTAAGAAAGGGAACCAGAGTCAAGCAGGGGCAGGTTGTCGGCTATGTCGGCTCCACCGGCTTGTCGACAGGGCCCCACCTCGATTTCAGGGTCAAGAGGTACGGCTCATATGTGAACCCCCTCACCATAGACTACCCCAGGGGCGAGCCCATCGGAGAAGATCTGAGGGAAGCCTACTTCGCAGCCCGGGACGTCGTGCTCAAAGGTCTGCGGTACCGGCAGGTGGCGGCTGCTTCATCCACGGGCAGCGGTTCATAGGATAATTGCATACCCTCCATGTATGGCTTTCAGTTCCAATTGCCTTGCCTGGTCACTAGCCGCAGCAGTCACAACAGCAGCAATCGTCATGACAGTCATCACAGCAGTCATCGGGATCACAGCAGCAACCGGCGCTAAACAGCAGGCCGACAATCGCGAGTGTTGCCAGTAGCTTAAGCATTGTATACCTCCTTCCCCGGGGCGTTCATGGGCTAGCAACAGCATAATCCATGCCCTCTACTCGCCGGCACCCACCAATTACGGTTCATGGAGCTCCTATTACTTTGTGAGATAAGATGTTAAGATGCTGTGGATGAATCCGTCCGAGAGTATTCTGAGTGCGATCTGTACCACGTTGTTGTTGAAGTGACACAGAGAGATTCGCCCTCCGTGCCATCGCGGGACGACGAAGGTTCGATCCCCACGTCATTGCAAGGCGACGAAGGAGCCGCGGCAATCCGACACAGGACGTGTCGTTGCGAGGAACGTAGTGACGTGGCAATCTCTACAGATCGCCACGCTCCCTTCGGGAGCTCGCGACGACATTATTGCGGGACCCCGACGCTACATAAGCGGGATCCCGGCCCGCCACAAAGGCAGGACCGGGATCTTTACTCGGACTATCGGTCTAACCAGTCCTTTCAATGGCTGATCTCCCGCTTGTTTTATCTAATCGGCACAATCCTTTTCTTCGCCCCGCAATGCCGGTGTTGACGTACACATGCGCCAACGCCATCGGGTCCGGGAATCAGTGTAAACCGAGATTGTGGTCCCCTCATCAACACCCTGTTGGTTCGCGATACGGTCAAGGAGTAAAACTCACCACTCCAGTCCATATTATACCATAGACGAGCCGCTTATTCAAGCCTGTTCTGGCTTCCCGGCCAGGTAAATCAACGACCGTGGCTTGGAGCCGGTGCCTCGGACCTCGCACCATACGGCACACTTCCAGATCAGTAGCGTCCTGTGCTGAGGATCGACATCAAGTGAGGAAGTGTGGACATGGGTAGACTTTGGGCATAGAATGGGAGGGTAGACATACAGGAAACCGTGGCGACCCATGGATGTTTTCAGATTGGAAAAGGTGCAAGTGATCAAGTCGGGTAAGCCCGTGCTTGAGTCGCTGGACTGGTGCGTTGCGGATGGCAGGACATCTACGATCCTCGGTCCGAGCGGTTCGGGCAAGACCTCCGTTCTGAGACTTCTTAACCGCCTCGATGATCCGGCGTCAGGACGGGTTCTCTACAAGGACAAGCCGATTTCATCGTGGGATGTGTGCGCCCTCAGGCGGGAGGTCGGTATGGTCTTTCAGAGACCGGAGCTCTTTGAAGGTACGGTGGAAGCCAACCTGCGTTTCGGTCCGGCCCTGCACGACATCCACGTCGACATTGGAGAAGTGATGTCACTTGTCGGTCTTGATGCCGGCATGCTAGAGCAGGATGCCAGGAGCCTCTCGGGAGGAGAAGCACAGAAGGTCTCAATCGGCCGGGCGATATCGGTCGGTCCCAAGGTGTTGCTTCTCGATGAGCCCACCTCCGGGCTCGATCCAACGGCCTGTCTTCAGATCGAAGAGCTGGTCAAGCGTCTGGTGAAGACCCTTGGCCTCACCTGCATATTCGTGACTCACTATATCGAGCAGGCGAAGCGGATGGGAGACGCCGCCATTCTGCTTATAAGCGGCAGAAAGGTCGAGGAGGGACCGATGTCGGATTTTCTCGACCATCCGCAGGATGCACGGACCTTGAAATTCATAAGAGGTGAACTCAAATGAGCCGGTTGATCGCCTCCACTGCCCTTATCGGGATTGCCATAGCCATTATCGAAATACGACGGCTGGGCGTGGGCAAGGAACTCTTGATCGGTACCTTGAGAACCTTCGTACAGCTCATGGCGGTGGGCTATGTCATCCAGTTCGTATTCGACCTTGATCGGCTCCAGTACCAGGTACTTCTCCTTCTCACGATGGTGGTCGTGGCCGCCTTCACGGCAAGAGGGAGGGCGAAGTCCGTCCAGGGTGCCTTTACCATAGCTTTCGTCTCGATCCTCGCCGGGGTCACCTGTACGGTCGGGCTGATGCTGGCCTTGAGGATCATCGATACGTCACCGACGTATCTTATCCCGCTTGGCGGAATGATGATCGGAAACTCTATGAATGCCGTATCGCTTGGCCTCGACAGGATCTCATCCGAGGTCAGGGACAAACGAGGTGAGATCGAAACCGCCTTGAGTCTCGGGGCGTCCCCGCGGAGGGCCATCGAGCCGCTCGCCAGGAGATCGGTGCGAGCCTCGCTCCTACCTCTTATGAACACGATGAAGGTCATAGGCCTTGTACACCTGCCGGGTGCGATGACCGGTATGCTGCTTGCGGGCGCACCTCCCGTTGAGGCCGCGAAGATACAGCTCATAGTGATGTACATGCTTGCGGCAAGCAGTACGATAGCCGTACTCGTATCCTCGTTCTTCATTCACCGCGCCTTCTTCAACAAGGCGTGGCAGCTTGAGTAGGTCCACATTTCTGTTTAGGTTGACTTGCCGGGCGTTGGCTTATTAGACTCGCGATCGATGGATCTCATAATTGAAATAAGCCGGTTGCCTGCTTCAGAGTAAGAAGGTGGCCCCAGGGAAGAGGTCCGGCTCACAGACGGAAGGTGGTTTCGATGGAAAGGAACTCAGTCCTGTTTTATGTAATCCCAAAGAGGTGGGCAGCAGTCTGCGCCACCACGACAGCTGCGCTGTGTTTGCTCATGGTTGCTCTATTGCTGTGCGGTCCGCCAGAAGCAAGAGCTGAGCGCCTGAATAACAGAGATCTCTATGGACAAGTCCGGGAGCTGCTGCGGAACCGCATCGAAACCGGGTGCACTGCCCCTGAGTTCATAGTCTGCGGGCGGGACTTGTATGCCTCGATTGCACTGCCCCGTTTCTACGAGAAACGTTCATACCTGCCCATCTGGATCGATGAATCCGGGATATCGCCGGCGTCACGTGAACTGCTCAGGGCATTGCGGGGAGCCGATGCAGAGGGTCTCAGGTCGAGTGATTACGACCTCGCCAGGATCGGGACTATGCTCGAGCGCTTTGGTGATCTGTCGTCCAACCAAGGCCGGGCCAACCCTAGAGGACTGGTCGATCTTGAGCTCCTGCTGACCGACGCGTTTCTGATATACGGTTCCCATCTTGTGGCGGGGCGTGTCAACCCTGAGACATTCGACCCGGAGTGGTTCGCGAATCGAAGGGACGTGGATATGGCCGAGGTGCTTGAGACGGCGATATCCAGCAGTGCGGTTCAGGAAACGCTTGAGAATCTGCGCCCTTCGCAGGCCGGTTACGTCAGACTTAGAGAAGCCCTGGCGGCCTATCGCGACATCGCTCAGAAAGGCGGCTGGCCTGTTGTGCCTGCCGGGCCAAAACTCGAGAAGGGTGATTCCGGAAGCCGGATAACATCCCTCCGCGAGCGGCTCCGAGTTACGGGCGACCTGCGCGAGGGTGAGGCCGTTGACCGGGAAGAGTTCGATGACGGCCTTGAAGCAGCTGTGAAGCACTTCCAGAAACGGCACGGTCTGGATGTCGATGGGATAGTGGGGCCAGCGACTCTCTCCGCTCTCAACGGAAGTGCCGAGGACCGCGTACGCCGGATTGAAATAAACATGGAGCGATGGCGCTGGCTTCCCCAGGATCTGGGCCCGCGCTACATAATTGTCAACATTGCCAATTTTGAATTGGATGTCGTCGAGGCTGAGAAGGAAGTGTTGACAATGCGGGTCATTGTGGGCAGGGACTACCGGCGGACTCCGGTCTTCAGCGGCAGGATGACCTATATCGTCCTGAATCCGTATTGGCACGTTCCTCCCAGCCTTGCTGTTAAGGACATTCTGCCTCAGGTGCGCAAGAATCCCGGCTACCTGACCGAGAAGGGATTCAAGATATTTCAGGGGTGGGGAGGCGACACCAAAGAGATCGATCCGAACAGCGTGGACTGGCCCAAGGTGACCGCCAAGGATTTCAAGTACAGGTTCCGTCAGGAACCTGGTCCCGTCAATGCTCTGGGTCGTGTGAAGTTCATGTTTCCGAACAAGTTTGACGTGTATCTCCATGATACTCCGTCCCAGGATCTCTTTGCGAAGACCGCCCGGGCCTTCAGTTCCGGCTGCATAAGGGTGGAGAAGCCGATCGAACTCGCGGAATACGTGTTGCGCGATGATCCGAAGTGGAATCGCGATGCAGTGCTTGCTGTGATCGGCCGGCGCGTCGAACAGACGGTCCGGCTTCCAGAGTCGATCCCTGTTCACGTGCTTTACTGGACCGCCTGGGTGGACGCTTTCGGCACAGTCCACTTTCGTGAAGATATCTACGGGCGGGATAAGCTACTGGCGGAAGCTCTTGCCGAGAAGCCTCCCATGTAGTCCTATGATTGTGAAGAGGGGAAGCAATGAATCGGCTGATCTCGGGAATTGCCGGCACACGAGTCACGGGGGGCCTGCTGATTGCGGTATTGGCGATACTCCTGGCTGGTCCGGAGGTTTCACCATCCCATGCGTTCGCGCCTGAGAGGGCGGGCTTTCAGGTCAAGGTCAAAGACGTGACATCGCCATATCGCGTGATCGGTGTGTTCGTACTGCCGGGTGAGACCCTGCCGGTTGAGGCCTTGCCTTTGGCTGATAGCGGCGAATACGAATTCATCGCCTCGGCCGGAGAGACCGTTCGTCTGGCTCCCAACAAGTGGCAATGGGTGGCTCCGGGGAAGACCGGCTCATACCACCTTGTGCTTGGGCGATCGTCAACATCGGACACGGTGACTCTTAACGTTTTTGTCATGGTGCCGTATGAGAATCTCAAGGGTGAGTATCTGAACGGCTACCGGATCGGAAGGTATCCCACGATTCCCCTCAAGGATCTTCCCATATACAAGCCGCCCCGGGGATTCATAGAGGTTACACCTGCAAACGAAGAAACACTTGTCGGTTCCCACTTCAGGCTGAAACAGTTCATATGCAAGCAGGACAGTGATTATCCCAAGTACCTTGTACTCAATGAGAAATTGCTTCTCAAGCTTGAACTTGTCCTGGAGAAAGTGAACGAGATGGGTTATCCCGCCAGCACTTTTGAGGTGATGAGTGGCTACCGGACTCCGTATTACAACAAGATGATTGGGAACGTGAAATACAGCCGGCACGTTTGGGGAGGCGCAGCTGACATCTTCATCGATGAAGAACCGCGAGATTGCATAATGGATGACCTTAACAAGGACGGCAAACACGACTACCGGGATGCCGCCATCCTCTATGACATCGTTGATGAGATGTACGGCAAGCCCTGGTACCAATTGTTTGTGGGTGGTCTTGGAAGGTACAAGAAAACCGGGTTCCACGGGCCGTTTGTCCACGTCGATGTCAGGGGATTCCGGTCGCGATGGGGGGATTGAGACGAAGTGGAGACTCTGATAGAGTCATGTCCGGCGTGTCGAAAGGGGCGGTCCCGAGTTCGAGGCAGGTGAGCGAGCAGTGATACGGAAGGCGCAAAGTACGGACCTGCATGCGCTGACACTTCTTGAGAACAATTCCTTCGAGAGCGACAGGCTGTCGCGCCGGAGTATGCGACATCTTCTCGCCAGGGGAAACGCGACCACGCTCGTCGATGAGGAGAAAGGCATAATCCGCGGCTACGTGCTGGTCTTATACAACAGAGGTACTTCCCTGGCGCGGCTCTATTCCATTGTCGTGGACGCTGCGTTTCGGGGGCGTGGGCTTGGCCTCAATCTCCTCGATGCGGCGGAGAAGGATGCCGTCGAGAACGAATGTGTAATCATGCGGCTTGAAGTGCGAAAGGACAACGAGGCTGCCGTCAACCTGTACCGCCGGCACGGTTACAAGTCTTTCGATGTGGTGCCCGACTACTACAAAGACCACATGGAAGCCCTCCGCTTCGAGAAGTACCTGGTGCCTCACCTTCCACCCGAGATGGTACGAATACCTTTTTACAGGCAGACGCTGGAATTCACCTGCGGCCCGGCGGCCTTGATAATGGCCATGAAAGCGCTTGAACCCGGTCTCGAGATCGACCGCAAGCTGGAGATTAGAATCTGGCGCGAGTCTACGAGCATCTTCATGATGTCGGGTCACGGGGGGTGTGGCCCTTTCGGTCTCGGGCTGTCGGCCTTCAAACGCGGCTTCGGCGTGGAGATCTACGTAAACGGCCCGGCGGCGTTTTTTGTAGATTCGGTTCGTGATCCGAAGAAGAAAGAAATCATCCGTCTGGTTCAGGAAGACCAGATGGAGGAGATACAGGGACTGCCGATAACGGTCCATTACGGTGTCCTGACTGTCGAGGACATACAGCGACAGTTCTCGGCGGGCAGCATCCCGATCGTCCTGATCAGTTCCTACCGCATCTACCACGAGAAGACCCCTCACTGGGTGGTGGTGACCGGTTTCGACGAGAGGTACATTTACGTCCATGATTCATTCGTCGATTCTGATGAGGGCAAAACCGAAGCTGATAGCATCAACATGCCCATTCTCAAGAAAGATTTCGAGCGCATGTCCAGGTATGGCAAAGCCGGGCAGAAAGCGGTTATAATTCTAAGAGGAAAAGAGGGGGCTCATGTGCAGTGAGCCGAACCCGGGATCTATGGCCTGGCGCTTGTACGGATCTCATTATATTATCGGAGCTTGAGGGTTGAGATGGCTGCGCAAATAGTCGTTGTCGAACAAGCGGGTGATTGGAAAGCCCGCGTCCCAGATGCGGTCGTCGTGTTGGCGAAGGATTATGTGAGCCGGCAGGAGTATTTCAAACTAAGAGACGTCCGGGTCATCAACCTCTGCAGGAGCTATCGCTATCTCAGGCTGGGGCACTACTGCTCGCTACTGGCCGAGGCCAGAAGCCACAGGGTGCTGCCCTCCGTGCGGACGATCACGGACCTTCAGAGCAAGTCTCTGTATGGGCTGAGCATCGAGGATTTGCATGAGATAATCCAGCGTAGCATCAAGGCCAAGAAGGACATGCCTTCGGACTCATCCATATCGATAGATATCTACTTCGGTCAATGCGCAGACAAGGATTTCCAGGATTTCGCCCGCCAGGTTTTCGATTTGTTCCCGTGTCCGATCCTCAAAGTGGATTTCAAGCTCAACGGCAAATGGCAGATATCGGCGATAAAGCCGGGGTACATACACGCTATCAGCAAGCAAGATGAGAAGTTCTTCATACGGGCACTGAATGCCTACTCAACCAGACGGTGGCGGAGACCCAGGGCCAAGAGCTTCGGCCGGTACGACCTGGCAATCCTGCATGACCCCGACGAGAAGTTGCCTCCCTCGGATGCCCGGGCCCTCAAGAAGTTCGTAAACGCCGGCAAGAAGCTCGGGGTCGAGGTTGAGCTCATAACCAGGAAGGACTTCTCGAAACTTAGCGAGTACGACGCGCTGTTCATCCGCGAGACCACCGATGTGGGACACTATACATATCGCTTCTCCCGAAGAGCGGAGAACGAGGGGATAGTGGTGATCGACGATCCTGATTCAATAATGAAGTGCACCAATAAGATCTACCTGGCGGAGCTGCTGGCGGCACACAAGATTCCCATCCCTAAGACCGAGATACTCAAGAAAGACGAGATCGGGGATGTCAAGTCGCTGGAATCCGAGATCCCCTACCCGGTTGTCTTGAAGATCCCGGACAGCTCGTTCTCAAGAGGGGTACACAAGGTCGCCACGCAGGAGGAGCTCAAGAAGATCGCCGATGAGTTGTTCTCAGATTCCGATGTGATTCTGGCACAGGAGTATATGTATACTGAATTCGACTGGAGAATAGGCGTCTTGAACCGGCAGCCGCTTTTCGCTTGCCAATACTTCATGTCGCGCCGTCACTGGCAGATCATGAAGCATGGGCCATCCGGTGAATACAGCGAGGGCGCCCATAAGACGTGGCGCATTGAAGACGCACCGAAGGCGGTTGTGGATATTGCCGTGCAGGCGGCGAATCTCATTGGAGATGGCTTCTACGGGGTCGACCTGAAGGACACGTCCAAAGGCGTAGTCGTAATTGAGATCAACGACAATCCGAGTATCGATTCCGGCGTTGAAGACAAGATTCTGGGCGATGAGCTATACCGGCGTGTCATGGATGAGTTCATCCGCAGACTCGATCTCAGTAAGTCGGTTTAGCTGCCGGCCTCATCTCGTCTGCCTCGGGGAGCGGCAATGAAGGATTTCCCCTGTTTGTGTTGACTTGCCAGCGTGCGGGTCATTAAACTCACCATCGACATGACGAGACTTCACGCAATCCATGATTTCAAGTCAAGCGAGGAACCAGATGACGATCCTTCAGAACCTGGACAGACTTCATGAGTCGGTACGGTCGGATGTAGAGGCTTATTGCCACAAAGTAATCTCGGCGCTCGGCCCGGGGGTGAAATCGATCTCCGCCTATGGCAGTGCCACGGGTCCGGACTTCATCCGCGGCAAGTCCAATGTCAATCTGGTTATCGTTGCAGCCGATCTCAGCCAAAGCGTGCTCACACGTCTGCTGGAAGTCGTTAAGTGGGGTGCAAAGAGGAAAATAGTCCCGCCCCTTCTTCTTACGGCCGACTACATCGCGACCTCGCTTGACGTCTTCGCAATAGAGTTCGCAGAGATCAAGGCGGACCAGGTGCTCTTGATGGGTGAGGATCACTTTTCATCGATTGATGTTGTCCCGGCCCACCTGCGGCTTGAATGCGAATCCCAGCTTAAGTCCGCCGTCTTGAGGACGCGCCAGGCTTATCTCGAGGTCGGTCTGGCCAAGAAGGGAGCAGAGTCAGTGCTTCACACTTCGCTCACCTCACTGATTCCCGTCTTCAGAGCGATGCTGAGGCTTAAGGGGGTGGAGGTACCGCGCCCGAAGCTTGATGTTGTAAGATCGGTAGGTGAGGTCTTCGGCGTCGATACCGAGCCTTTTGTCGCAATTCTCAAGGACAAGGCAGGGGATGAGAAGATAGGCGGCAAGGAAGCGCATGGAGTTCTCGGAGACTATGTCACGAGAGTCGAAGAGCTCGCCGCCAGGGTGGATAAACTGTAGGCAGGCAGATACATATGCCGGGGATATGCATGATTCCGGATATTAGAGATGTGCTGCGAAGACCGCGATGTGGGATTGCGCTGAACGTCGTCCTGATCTTGCTCGTTTGGATCGGAACGGTGTCAGCACAATCAGGCTATCCGAGGCCTATCGGTTATGTGAGTGATTATGCCGGCCTGTTATCACACCAGGCCGAGACCCTGATCGGTGGCATCGCCGGAGAGGTAAAGGCGAAGACGGGAGCCGAGATAGCAGTTGCAATCATAAAGACGACCGGCGGGATCGACATACATGATTATTCCGTCGGGCTCTTCATGGCGTGGGGGATAGGGGAGAGGGGTAAGGACAATGGCGTGCTCATTCTCGTTGCCGTAGAGGATCGGAGCATGTGGATCAAGACAGGCTATGGGCTCGAGGGGCCAATCCCCGATGCCGATGCCAGCATGATCTACCGGCAGGTACTCAGGCCCGGGTTCCAGTCAGGACAGTATGACCAGGCCCTGGTAACTGCCACCAAGATGCTTGCCGAGCGCATACTTGCCGAAAGCGGCCAGAGTTTTGCCTTTAACGACTCTGTTCCCGGCCAGTATCTGCTGGCGCCGAGAGAGCCGTCACAGGCCGCGCCCTTGATGCGGCTCCTCTTTCTCTTCTTCCCGATCGGGTTCTTCATGCTGCTTCGCATCTTAGCCGGGCGCGCAGGCCGCGGGGGCCGGTACGGTGGTTTCTGGATCGGGGGATCAGGCGGCTCGTCGGGTGGCTTCGGGGGCGGCTTCGGAGGCTTTGGTGGCGGTTCTGCGGGTGGAGGTGGGGCAGGTGGCGGGTGGTAAACTGCACAATAGGGATGAGTGTGTTTATGCCTGATTGGATGCTTTTCATGATGAGTGTCAAGTCGACGGAGGTGGACAAATGAAGGCAGGTGGCTGGATAGCGATTGTAGTAATTGCCGTTGTGATCATTGGAGTCGTGGGATGGTACATTAATGGACTCAACCGGGTGGTGAGAATGCATGAGGGCGTGGGCAGCAGCTGGGCACAGGTTGAGACGATGCTCCAGCGCCGTAACGATCTCATTCCCAATCTCGTGAATACGGTCAAGGGCTATGCGAGTCATGAGGAAGAGCTCTACTCCGAGATCACGAGACTGAGGAGTCAGTGGGCCGGAGCCGCAACGGTGGGCGAGAAGATCGAAAACGCGCGTGCGATGGAGTCGGCACTCGGGCGCCTCATGGTCGTTGTTGAGAACTATCCGCAGCTCAGGGCGACCGAGAACTTCCAGACGCTTCAGGCCCAGCTTGAAGGTTCGGAGAACCGGATAGCCGTCGAGCGGAGCCGCTACAATGAAGCCGTCCGCGCTTTCAACACCTATATAAGGGAAGTTTTCGGGAAGTTCTTTGCGAAGCGCAGGGGACTCACGGAGCCGAAGCCGTATTTCGAGGCCGCACCGGAGGCTCAGGAGGTCCCTGAAGTCAAGTTCGATTAAGGGGATGTCGGGTTACGCACGCTTTCTGCGTCTGAGGATTTCGAGAAGGATCTCTTTTTCTTCTCTCAGTCCGAAGACATAGAGGAGGCTGGCATAAACGACGACGCAGGCTGCCGAGAGAAGCAGCGTCCGACCGATATCTTCCCACCCCAGCTGGAGTCTCAGGAAATAGAAAACCGCCGCCGCGATGGCTGCGGCGAGTGCGGGCTTATAGATGTCTCGTCTGAACGGCGTGAAACCGTAGATCCGCTTGACCTGAATCAGTCTCGCGAGGTTTATGGCAACGACCGAGATCGTACTTGCGAGTCCTGCACCGGCTATTCCCCATCTTGGAATCATCACGATGTTGAGCACAACGTTTACGGCGGCAAGCGCAATGGCGTTCACCAGATTGAGTTTCTGGCGACCTGTCATAGCCAGGAGATATCCAAGCGGACCTATAATCACGGTCAGTATCTGTCCGACAGCCATCAGCCTCAGGGTTGTCGCCGCACCGGCGAACTCGGGACCAAAAACGCTCAGCAGCGACGGGGCGAAAACCATCAAGACGATGAAGACCGGTAGCCCGATACTGAAAACCCACTTTGACACGGTCTTGAAAGTGCTCTTGAGCTCCTCCAGATTGTTCCGCTCCCACAGGTCGGCGATTACCGGTGAGAAGATCTTGGTGAAGGAGACAAGACCCAGTGACACGAACGGGGCCAACTGGGCGACCGCGCCGAAGAGCCCGATGCTCGTGGGGTCCTCGAAATAACCCACCAGTATGGTGTTCGATCTCGCCATGATCACGTTCATGAAACGTGAGAACACAAGCGGGAGAGAGTAGAAGAAGAGTTCATTGTAGACCGGTCTGACCCGGGTGCGTTTGAAATTGAAAGGGGAGACCTTCTTGGCAAAATGGAATGCCATCAGCGTGGCGACGACGTAGGCGAAGATCGTGCCAACAATCACACCGAACAATCTCCACCCGATCAGGAAAAGCAGTACAACTGCGGCAAGCCGGATCAAAGGACGGGAGATCAATTCCACCAGCACAGTGTACTTGAGCGTCTTGAGGCCCTGTGTGTAGCCGTTGATCACAAGCATAAGGGAATAAAAGGGAAGTGCGATGATGAAGATCCTTAGAATCGGACTCAGGCCCTCGGCCTTGCTGAAGACCTTGGTTGCCAGCAGCGGAGAGAGGAAAACGACCGCAACCACGATCACGGCGGATATTGCGGCCGTGAGCACGATCCCGCTCATCAGCGTGCCCTTCACGGCCGGCGGATCCTGCCGTGCATTATACTTGGAAGTGAGCTTGACCACACCTGCGTTCATACCGAAGATCGCGAATACGCTCAGGACTTGAAAAATACTGTTGGCAAGGGAGTACTTGCCGAAGAGCTCAGCTCCGATGGTCCGCGTGATAACAACACTTGCAAAGAACGTGATGATGATATTGATGCCGGTGCCGAAGGTGTCGATGCCCGCGTTCTTTACGATAAGACCCATGTTTGATTCTTTGGACATTACTAACTCGCAAGCAGGCGTTCATAGACGCGCTGGGTTTCGTCTACCATCCTCTCGAGGGTGAGATTTTCCTCGAAGAACTTCCTTCCCTGTCTCCCCATATCCCGGCGGAGATCGTGGTTTCGAAGCAGATCGATGATCCGGTCGCTGAGTGGTTCGGGCTTGCCTGCGGGGCTCAAGAAGCCGCTTGCCCCGTCGGCCACCAGCTCCGAGTTTCCACCGACATCGGTTGCGACAACGGGTTTTGACATACCCATGTATTCCGCTACGCTGTTTGAAAGACCTTCGCTGTAGTCCGGATGGGATGCGAGTACTCCGACATCGAATGTCATGACGAGACCGAGCACATCACGCCGGTGACCAAGGAAATGCGTGCGGTCGCTTATCCCCAGAGACCCGGCAAGCGACTCATAGTCGTCCCGCTTGGCCCCGTCTCCGACTATTACCGCTGCAGCCCGGGGTTCCGCGCGGAAGACGCGCGTGAGCGCCTGGAGGAAAGTCGGGTAGTCCTTCAGATATGTCAGGTTTGCGACGTGGCCGATCACCAGACTGTCCTCGGGAAGTCCAAGGTCGGCCCGGGACACCGCTTCAGTCCGGTCGAATTCCGATAGCCTGTAGCCGTTATAGATCACCCGGGTCTTATGCCTGCCGGGAAAGTGTTTGAAATAGAAGTCGGCGCCTGCCTTGGAGTTGGATAGAATGCTGTCGGATATCAAGAAGGCAAACCGTTCACTTACATCCGTAAAGCGCATCCTCGGTCCGGCGATCCTTATCGTTGTGATCACCTTCGCCCCGCCGAGTTTCCCTGCAAGCGCGCCATAGAAACCCGGAAGACCCAGGTACGCATGTACGATGGAGATCTGCTTGTCCTTGATGAAACGCCTGAGCCTCATGGCCACACCCAGGTCCCATCTCCAACTCCGGGTTACGTGATGAACGGGGACTCCAATCTCGAGTGCACGCTCGGCAACAAGACCACCTACCTCAATACAGACCAGATGGGGGGCGTACCTGTCCCGATCGAGGCCCTTCAAGAGCTCAAGCAGCTGCCGCTCGGCTCCACCGATCAGGCCGGTATCATGAGTTACATAGAGAATGTTGATCTTACCTGTGATCGAACACATCGGCGTCCATAGTAACCTATCTTCAAGCGGCGTTCTATATCTTAATAGACTGCCACTTGCCGCTCCTGAATCTGAAGAAGAACGTGAGCCCGAGGGTGATAATGTAGACGGTCGCCCCGGCCCAGGCCCCGACCGCTCCTCCTTTGAGCACAAAGCCTGCAATGTAGGCCAGCGGCACAAACAGCAGCCAGGCATAGCCCACACCGATATACATGGCCCACCGGGTATCACCGGCACCACGAAGACAACCGTTGCTCACTATTCCGAAGCCGTCAAACACCTGGAAGATCGCGACCACTCTTATAATACCGCTCCCGACGCGCACGACCTCCGGGTCTGAATTTATTATCGACACAAGCCTGCCCGCAAAGATCAGAAAGACGAAAGCTATGAAGAGCGTGTAGAAAAACCCTATCCTCAGCGAGGAATTCCCGCTGCGCACGGCAAGATGCATCTCGTCCGAGCCGATGTACTGTCCTACAAGTGTGGTCGCAGCTATCGAAAGACCAAACACCGGCATGAATGACAGTGACATCAGTCTTATGGCAGCCTCATTGGCGGCTAGTTCATTCGTACCTATCCTGCCGATCATTGCGGAGAAGACTACGAAGCTGCCCATATCGAGAAACCACTGCAGGCCGATCGGAAGACCGATCCTGGCAAGCCTCCTCATCGACTGCGCTCTGGGACGCCATCCCGTCCGGGTCGAATAGTCGGTCGAGTGCCTGGCCGAGAGAAAGACCCAGAAGAACGCAGCGGCACCCACACCGTTCGCAAAGATCGTCGCGATGGCCGCGCCATCGGTCCCGAGTTTTGGAAACCCGAGCTTACCGTAAATCAGGGTGTAGTCGCCCACGATGTTTATGAGGTTGGCCATCACCGTAATCTTAAGTGGCGTCCGTGTATCACCCAGGCCTCGCATGAACGCCGAGAAGCACATCCAGAGGACTATGAACGTGCCTCCCCGCATCCTGATCTTGAGGTAGGATGAGCCGACCGTCTGGACGGCCTCATCGGGTCCCATCAATCTGAAAAGATGGGAGCTGTAACTGCTCAACACGAAAAGGAGGATGCCTGAGAATACGGCGAGGTAGACCCCCTGCCAGGCCATTGGACCAATGTTGTGATAGCGCTTGGCGCCGTAGTCCTGGGCGACAAATGTGTTTATCCCGTTTACCAGCCCGTTGAAGAACGAATAAAGCCCCCAGACAAGCGTGCCGGCCAGGCCGACTCCCGCAATCTCGACCGCACCCAGGCGACCGACCATTACGGCATCGGTGAAGCTCATCAGAGTCTGGCTTATCATCGTGAGCACCGCCGGGTAGGCAATATGCCATACCTCGGCATACCCGCCCTTTCTGTGCTCTTCGAATACGCGCCTTTCCATGAAGCTCCGGCCCCCCCCTGGTACGGCCTATTGTAGGCCTGTCATTGGTCTTATCCCTTAATCTGACTCAAAGCGGTTCTCGTGTCAACGCCAAGGAGTCCGGCCTGTGCCGGCGGGTCGGCAGCTGTCTTGACCATGACCGGGTTATGTAGTAGATTCGTGGGAGCCTGAACGTACAATTGCTCATACGATGGAGGAAGATGATGATCGTGCAGATTGACGGCGAGAGACTCAAGATCGAGGATGTCCACGAAGTAGCACGTAACCACGCCCGCGTGAAGCTTGCCCCTAAGGCTGCGAGAGCTGTCGTCAGGTGCAGGAAGACCGTCGAGGATCTGGTGGCCGAAGGCCAGTTGATCTACGGTGTGACCACCGGTATCGGAGAACTTTCAAGGGTTCGTGTTCCCCCGGAGGTGGGCGAAGAGCTGCAGAAGCGGATCGTCTACAGTCATTCGGCAGGCGTGGGTGACTTCTTTGAGGAAGATGAGGTGAGAGGGGCGATGCTGCTCAGGGCGAATCTCTTGGCCAAAGGCTATTCGGCCGTGAGGCTCAGTACGCTTCGGACCCTGATAAAGATGATCAACAAGAACGTTATTCCTGCGATAAACGAGAAAGGCTCGGTCGGGACGAGCGGTGATCTCTCACCGCTTTCACAGATGGCCGAGGTTGTGATGGGGGAGGGCAGAGCGTTTTACAAAGGCAAGTTGATGAGCGGGAAGAAAGCAATGGCGACGGCGGGCATTAAGCCCGTCAATCTCAGCTTCAAAGAGGGTCTGGGGCTGATCAACGGGACACAGATGTTCACTGCCTGCGGCGCGCTCCGGCTCTATGATGCGATCAAGCTGGCAAAGACCGCTATGATAGCGAGCGCCATGTCGGCGGATGCCCTCAGGACTCCTCTGGGAGGGTATGACAAACGGGTACACGAGATCAGGCCCTACAACGGACAAAACATCGTTGCGGCCAACCTGAGGAAACTGCTCAGAGGCAGCAGGCTTGCCGGCAAAGGAACGAAGGTTCAGGATGCGTACAGCCTGCGGTGTATTCCCCAGGTTTACGGACCGTCGGTTGATGCACTTCACTATGCAAGACAACAGATCGAGATCGAGATGAACTCGGCGGTGGATAATCCGCTCTTCTTCTCGGCCGACAGGGAGCGCATATCCTGCGGCAACTTCCATGGCCAGCCGGTTGCGATGGTGCTCGACCTGCTTGCGATCGCGGTGAGCGAGATCGGGGGCCTCAGCGAACGGCACACAAACCGGCTTATGAATCCAAACCTCAACGTGGGTCTTCCGGCGTTTCTTGTGAAAGGTGAGGGCTTGAACTCCGGTCTGATGGTCGCGCAATACACGGCGGCGTCGCTCTGCTCCGAGAACAAGTTGCTTTCCCATCCGGCGATCGTTGACAACTTCAGCATGGCTGCGGATCAGGAGGATCATGTGTGTATGGGTCCGATTGCCGCGCGCAAGCTCAAAGAGATAGTGCGAAACGTAATTAACATTCTTGCCATCGAAATGATGTCGGCTGCACAAGCCCTCGACTTCCTTGACGGGAAGCCCGGGGTCGGCACGGCTGCCGCGTATAAGGAGATCCGCAAGGTGGTCAGGCCTCTTAAGCAGGACCGGGTGCTTTATCCCGATATTCAGGCGATAGCAAAGAAGGTCGCCGGCTGGGACATACTGAATGCGGTGGAAGCAAAGTCTGGAAAGATCGGTCTGGTCTGGAAAAGGTAGAAGGTTCTCCGCAACAGGAGGACGACGTTGACGAGCAAGCTTAGACTGGTGTGTGTTCTGGCACTTGCCGGCGGCGTAATGCTCGGTCTTCATTGTGGTGATGACAAGGGCCCCGGTCCCCAGCTGCAGCTGGTAATAATCCCCGATTCCCTGACACTTGAGATCAGCTGCTTCCGGACCTTCGACGTTGACTACGATGGCGATAGGCCCAAGGTAAGATGGTATGTGAACGGAATTCCGGGCGGTGATCCGTGGATAGGAATGATAACGACCGAAGGCCTCTATGTTGCACCGGATAGCCTGCCTTCTCTGTTCGGACTTGTGCAACCATCCGTCACCTTGAGGGCCGTGGCGGTGGAAGATGCAACGGTCGAGGCTGAGGCGACGATCTTTATCACCAGGGAAGACACGACGGCATTTGTCAATGTCACCCCTGATACGGCTACTGTGCTCGTGGCGGATTCGATCGAGTTTTCGAGTGAAGTCTCGGGCTGTCCGACCACAGAGGTAGTGTGGTCGGTCGCAGCCGTGGCGGGGGATGCGGACTCGATCGGGACGATAAGAACCAACGGCACCTATGTCGCCCCTCTTGCCGCGGGTTCCACCTTCGATCTAATGGTACGGGCCACAAGCGTGAGCTGTCCCGAGAAGAGTGGAGTGGCGAAAGTGCTTGTGGCCGGCGCGGCCAAGGCGTTCGATGTCGAACTGGAGGACTACACGGATCATCTTGATCTGGGCGGGTATGGCATATCAGTGTCGTACTGTGGAGCTGCCAGCAAGCAACACGCCGTCGAGGGGCTAGACATAGCCGGGGAGTATCTGGAGGTTCCCGTGCGCGTTCCCGGCACCGGCACCTACATTGCTTCTGTCTGGTATTCGACTAACATTGGTTTTTCAATTGAAGTTCAAGTCACAGTGATCGACGCGGGTCCTTTACCTCAAGAGGACAGTTACTTGCTCGATCAGGGCTCCGGCATTGGGTGAACTGAGGAGTATCATGAGGCTGCCGGGAGCAGCCGCTTCGAGTTGACGGGTGGCTGGTGTACTCTGAGATTCACCCATCTTGACGGTCCGAAGGGAAGGATGGACCGTGTGAGGTTTGAGCCGGTGGAGTAACCGGCGACCGCAACTTGGATCATAACGCTTGAATTCCCCTAGCCGGACACCTTATCATCGAATCCTGACCAGCGCGATCAGATATCGCATGGAGACGTATGGGAGAACGAGATTCAATCATAGGGCCCGAGATCACGGGGATGTTGGAGGAAGGCCGGTTCGATGCCGTCAGGGATTTCCTGAGCGTACAGAATCCCTACGACATTGCGGAGTTCATTGGTGAACTTGAGCCACCGGTGATTTCCCGGATTGTCCTGCTTCTCGGTGACCCGCTCGGCCCCGATACCTTTCAGAAGCTTGATACCGAAGTGCAGGTCGAGGTGCTCCAGATCATGCCACGACCTGACAATGCACACCTGATTGAGCGGATGGATCCGGATGAGCGGGTGGATCTGATCAAGGCCCTTCCCGAGGAGGTGGCGGAGAGGATTCTACCTATGCTCGCGCAGGCCAAACGCAATGAGATCGCCAAACTGGTTACCTATGAAGAGGGAACGGCGGGATCGGTCATGACGACCGAGTACGCTGCCGTAAGCGGTGATTTGACGATTGGCGGTGCGCTCGGGGAACTTCGACGAATAGCGCCCGACCGCGACACTCTGTATAACGTCTTTGTTGTCGACAACTCCAGACAACTTGTCGGTGTGATTCCACTCAAAGACCTGTTCGTCCTCCCAAGCCTCGCAAGCGTGAAGGATGTTATGAAGGGGGATGTCAAGTCCGTTGACGCGACTGCTGATGTCGAGGAAGTCGTGAGAGTCGCAAAAGACTATGATCTCGTATCCGTCCCGGTTGTTGACTCCGGGGGCAAGCTCCTTGGAATTGTGACACACGATGATGTTGTCGACGTCGTTGTAAAAGAGACAACGGAAGACATGTACCACTTCGGCGCCGCCGGCGAGCATCTTCGGTATCTGCCCACGAACCCGTTCCGGCTGGCGCGCGAGAGGGTTGTCTGGCTGATCCTGCTTGCCGCCGTGGGATTCATCTCGGGGATGATCGTACATCGGTATGAATCGATGATAACAACCATGTTTGCACTCGCCATCTTTATACCGGTCATAAATGCGTCCGGTGGGAATGCCGGGACACAGGCGTCCACCGTTATAATAAGAGGCCTTGCCACGGGGGAGGTAACACTCTCCGATTCGGTTCGGATCTTCTGGAAGGAGATCGTTGTCGGGCTGACCATCGGAGTTGTCGTGGCGCTTGTAGGTGCGCTCAGGGGTTTCGTGCTTGAGAATAACATCAGGCTCGCAGTGACTGTCGGGCTTGCGATGGTTGCGGTCGTAACGTTTGCAACGGTGCTGGGGGCGGTCCTTCCCTTGGCCTTCAAGAAACTGAGACTGGATCCCGCGGTCGTTTCCGGTCCGTTCATTGCCAGCGTCCTCGATGTAGTAGCTCTCATCATTTATCTCGAGATTGCCAGGTTCGTCCTCAAACTGTAATGGGGTCAAAGATGGGGTCAGGCTTGGCCCCACCTTGACACAAGCGTGCGGACGGTGTAATATCCAAGACTCGGAGAGCAAAGAGCGGACACACCCGGAGGAGGGAGCCATGGACAAACAAGCT
>JBDRNT010000120.1:0-3836 GCA_043810925.1 Candidatus Eiseniibacteriota bacterium | reverse complement strand
CCTGGGTATCGTGGAGTTCGAGGACGGCTGCCGGGCCTTAGGCCGGCTGCACGTGGATGATCCCAAGATCGGAATGGAGCTTACCGAGGAGATCGGCACCGTAAGGGTTCACGAGCTGGAAAAAGTGAAAGGCCTCTGCTTCCGTTAGAAAAAGGGGACAGCGCCCTTTTTCGCCTGAAAAGGGCGCTGTCCCCTTTTTCTGTCTCTATCGCAAGACCAACATCTTGCGCGTGGCGGTAAAGGAGCCGGCTTCTATCTTGTAGAAATACACCCCGCTACTTACGCGTTCTCCTGCCGAGTTTCGTCCACCCCAGCGCACGGCATATGGACCAGGTTCCTTTGCCCCACTCTCCAGTACCTTCACTACCTGGCCCTGGGGACTATATATCTTGATGCTCACATGCGCCGGCCGGGCGAGCTCATACCGGATCTCGGTTGCCCCTACACACGGGTTGGGCACGTTCTGGTGAAGGGCCCACCTGTGATCCGGGGGAGGATCCACCACATCAGCCGGGCCGCCTCCGTTCGAGGGAAGTCCCAGGATATCCTCGAGAATCGTCCTCACCAGATCCACCCGCCCATCATAGATCCCCGGAACGAATCCAGGCATCGGGGTAGCTGCTATGCCGTTGCAGAAGCTTCGTTCATGAGTCACGCTCCCACTCAGATCGAAGTTGACGAAAACACACTGGCCCGTGCCCAGATACTCCACATAGATGGCCTCGTCTGCAGACCCGACCAGGGGGTTGGTCAGATACATGAGCCGCTGCGCGGTGTACCCGGCAGGTGGAGGGTCAATCACCTGGATATACGACATCTCCCTGAGCGTCGGGCACTCCCTGTAAATCGCTATGGAGTCCAAGGCTATCGCTGTGGGCGTTCCGAATACCGAAAGTGTTTCAACAGCCGCGGCATAGAGATACGGCTTGTCAAAAGGGCTCTCCATGTCCTCGAGGTAGTCGGTGCCAAGGATACCGGCAAGGAACTCACCGCCGAGCGAGTCCTCATTGCTGCCATTGGGATCCATGCTGTAGGCCAACATATCGCCGCAAAACACGACCTTGCCGCCACTGGTCATATAGTCTCTTATGGCATATTGTGCTTCCTTATCGACCGTGTAGTTCGAGAAGTAGGGCCCGGTGAACCAGAAGACGCAGTCATAGTCGGTGTACTGAAGCGGATGGATATGACCACTGGTTCCGCCACCCGCAATGTTATAGACGTCGAAGCAATACCCTGCATCCGTCAGAGTCTGCTCATAGATTTCCACCAGCCGGTCGACTTTGTTGTCGTTCTCTGCCATACACTCGGTATAGTCTATGCTCCACCGCGGATAGCCGTCCACCAGAAGAATCCTGACGCCGGTATAGCCCTCCGGGTAGACCGGCAAAACCGACATGACATAACTAGGTAGGAAGTCCTCGCGAGTTCCGGTATGGCCGGGGTGGCCGGGATCCGTCTCCGCGGGCCAATACTCGACATTTCCGCTATCGTCCTCCGCTCTGACATGGTACCAGAGCTCGATACCTTTCTTCCAGAACCAACCGCCGGGGACCGCTTCCACGCCGTCTCCGCCGGCAAAATCGGCCGGGCAGAAGTTCTCGTAGTAGTCGCCGCCAAGGTCCGGCTTATTGGGATTGTTGGGCTCATCAAAGGTCATAGCCTTGGACTTCCAGACGTTCCCTCCGTCGATACTGCCCCACAGCTGGACCGACGCCAGGCCATCACTATCCGAAACGTTCATGTACAGTTTTTTGAACTTCTGGATCTCCGGAGCTCCACCACGAACACCGTAGTGGTCCAGCGTATCGGTGCTATAAGGGTCAAACAGGGAGTTGTAAGTACAAATGCTCTCGTGGAAGCTGTCCTGGAAGAGGTCAATATAGCGGGCGGTGAACATCGTAGCATTCGCATCGTAGAAACCTATGGAGACATTGTCCACCAGCATGTCGGTCTGCTTGTGTTTGCCCTCGCAGAAATCACCCGGCTGGGAAACATCCATAAGATCCCAGGCAACCTGGATCGAATCGTCTTCCGGCCCGTAAAACTCCGAGAGATTCTCGTTATCATCGTAATTCCAGAAGGTGCAACCGTAGTAGATTATGAAAGCATTGATGACTGTCCAGGGACACCACTTGCCATACTCGGAATTGTAGACCCTCATCTTGGTGTCTACATAATCGCAGGTGTAATCCAGGGCGCATGCGAACTGGTCGTACTGCACCACACAGCCGGTATTCTGAATCGGAACGGCGGGTGATATCAGCCGGTAGAGCCAGCCGTTCCTCCAGGAAGCGCCTACGGGGTAACCGCCCTCGGGGCGCCCGCGAAAAGCGAAAGAGGAGTCGTTGATGCAAGTAAAGCTATGTACAGGTCCGGCCCCCTCAACCATATGCCACTGGTCTATCACCCCATCGGGATCAGGCAGGCTCCAGTAGCTGGTATCGAGCACCCCGCTCTCGAAGTCTTCTGAATACTGCTCGTCATCACCCCTTACCCATATATTGTCTATGAAGGCGGCGCCGCTGGTGTTGCCCCTCCCATCTGCATCGCTCCAGGCGCCGTCCGAGGTGAACCGCCAGCAGAGCATGGGTCCCGATGTGACGGTAAGGGTGTCCGGCGTTATGATGCGGTAGAAGGCGGGTTCAGCTGGATTCGATCGCTCCTGCCAGTCGGCAGAATTCGGCTGGTCGATGTCGCTGTTACCCCAGTAGTCGGGGTTACCGCCCGTCGGTGTGCCGCACTCATCACCCGGGTTATTACTCGCAGCATTGAAACGGGCAAGAGTCTTCCACTCCGTACCATTGAAGAAGTCCACGTAGAAGTAATCATACTTGCACTCGGTATCGTAGCGCGGATCGAAGAAGAGTGTGCATCCGTTGGCCACATCAAAGGTCGGCGGGAGCGTAAGCTGCGCAACACAGTTCCACTGGTCGCCATAGCCGGGATACTTCCCCTCGGCCCAGATACCACATTCTACCGGGTACCCGTCGGTCCACACCGAGTCGGACCCGCACCAGAGAGCGTAGTCTCCACAGTAGACCCGCTGGTCGGTCTTGTATGAGTCGACGTGCCAGAAGTTGATGCCCATATTGGACGGCATCGCGCGGACATCCACGTGACTGAAACAATTGGTGTCCCAGGGCGGGTTGGTTCCACAGGAGTCCGGCCCTTCAAAGCACCAGGTCTCCAGCGGTCCCGGACCTCCGGTCGCCTCTCCCCCACTTCTCCAGGTGGGATCACCAGGGCAATAGGTGGAATCCGTGTGAACCTGTACCCAGGCAGTATCCCTTCCGGAAGTGAGTATCATCGGGGCATTCAAGATAGTCGAACCCAGCATTGAAACCGGGGGTGGTGTCTCCGGTGGACGCTCCTTCATCGAGTATGTTGCCGGGCAAAGCGCCAGGATCACAATAAGGCAAATACAGGGGATCTCCTTGAAACGCATGGTGCTGCCTCCTGTCCTGTCGGCCTGTGGGTAGGCCTCAAATAATCAAAAACCCGCACAATAACTATACCATACTTCACGAAAAACGTGAAGGAGGAACTTACCGGAAGTATGACTTAAGCCAGGGAGGCCGCTCGGGCGGTGTCGACGCAAGCATCCTGCGCCAGGCCTCATCCGTGAGGCGATCGCTCACTGGATGTTTGAACTCGTAGTAGGAGAGCTCGGGTCCTGCAGCGAGGTACACGCCACCCAGGGTTGGCCATGCTACTATCATCAAGTCAACATAGCCGGAGGCCTCCTCGAGCACCTGACCGCTATTGGTGTCGGTGTGGACATCGGCAACGATGGTGGTCTTTCTGGATTCTGCGGACAGGTCGCCCAGTATGGA
>JBDRNT010000119.1:0-26170 GCA_043810925.1 Candidatus Eiseniibacteriota bacterium | reverse complement strand
CATAATATACTTCGGCTTTCAAGCAGTTTGGGCCCCCGTTGGGGTCAGAGCTAAAAATGCGGGGGGTTTGGGGGGCCACACCCCCGCACCGCGCCGTTTTTTTCGCCCTCACCCCAACAAAGTCAACTTTTGAGCTCTGACCCCAGCGGGGGAGGACATTGTTGACCACTGCGACATAGCAGTGTAGGATCGGTACAGGATAAGACCCATGATAAACTTAAGAGGCTTGAACAAGGCTTTCGGCACCATCGTTGCGGTCGACGACCTCACGCTCGACATCCCGCGCGGGGAGATCTTCGGTCTCCTCGGACCCAACGGTGCAGGTAAGACGACTACGGTGAACATGGCGGTCGGACTGCTGGAGCCCGACAGCGGCTCGGTGGATTTCGACGGCCAGGGCCCGCCTACACGGCCGGAAGTACGTTCCATGATCGGTGTCGCCCCTCAGGCTCTCGCCATCTACGAGAACCTTACGGGCGAGGAGAACCTGGCATTCTTCGGCAGGATGCACGGGCTCAGCGGACGAAAACTCAGGGAGCGGGTTGAGTGGGCTCTCGACTTCGTCAATCTCACCGACCGCCGCCGCTCCAGAGTCAAGACGTATTCAGGCGGCATGAAGCGAAGGCTCAATCTCGTTGTGGCTCTGGTCCACGATCCGCCGCTCCTGCTTCTGGATGAGCCCACGGTGGGCGTTGACACCCAGTCGCGAAGCGCCATCTTTGAGAAGATCAAGATCATGCGGACCGAGGGCCGCACTGTCGTCTACACGACCCACTACATGGAAGAAGCCCAGCGCCTCTGTGACCGGGTGGGCATAATGGACCACGGTAAGTTGCTTGCACTTGATACCGTCGACGGCCTTATCGCAGCGTATGGCGGCAAGAGTGTCATAACGGCCGAACGAGCCGATGGAGAGGTGCGTCTGGAGGCCGTTGATCCGATGGTAGAACTTGTGAGACTTCAGGAAGGCGGCAAGCTCCTGAGGTTCAGCGTCGAAAGCCCGGATCTCGAGGGGGTCTTTCTCAATCTGACCGGCAAACATCTGAGGGACAACTGATGCGAGAGATCTTGACGCTGGCACACAAGGACCTGCGGCTGCTGCTCCGGGACAAGACCGGGTTCTTCTTCACGTTGATGTGGCCGCTCATAATCGCGATCTTCTTCGGAACCATATTCGGCGGAGGTGGCGGCGGAGGCCACAGCGCCATGGCGATTCTGCTTGTCGATGAGGATGAGACTGAAAGATCGCAGGAGTTTGTGAGTACTCTCGACTCGGCACCGGAGCTCGACATAACCACTGCCAGCCATGAAGAGGCGGTTGACCTCGTCCGTCGTCGCAAGGCCATAGCGTACGTTACACTTAAACGCGGCTTCGGCGAGGCATCCGGGCGGATGTTCTGGGGCGAGCCCCCGACTGTGGAACTCGGTACCGATCCGGCCCGCCAGGCCGAAGCGGCGATGATCGAGGGCATCCTGATGAAATACGGCGCCGAGAGGATCCAGCAGTTCTTCTCCGACCCGGCGATTCAGCGCACAAGCATTGAAGAGGGAAGAGCATCGATCCGGTCATCCCCCAATATGCCTGCCGGCATCCGCGACAACCTCGAGCAGCTCTATACCGATCTCGACCGCTTTCTCGGACATCAATCGCTCGAGCCCGGTGCCGACACCGAGCTGAGTGCTCAGGGCCGCGTGAGCGGCTTCCAACCACTGGTTGTCGAGAGGACCGACGTCACCGTCATCAGTCGCCAGTGGCCGACCAGCTCCTATGCGATATCCTTCCCGCAAGGTGTGATCTGGGGCATCCTCGGTGCCTCTGCGGGTTTTGCAATATCGATTGTCATCGAACGCAGCCGTGGAACCCTCCTCCGGCTTCAGGTTGCTCCCATAAGCCGTATGCATATCCTGGCAGGAAAAGCTGCGGCATGTTTCATAAGTACGACCGGGATCGCTGTGGGCCTGTATGTGTTCGGTTTCTTCGTCTTCCGCCTGCGACCCACCTCCTACCCCCTGCTCGTGATGGCAGTGCTATCGACGGCGATCGCGTTCGTTGGAATCATGATGTTGCTTTCAGTGGTGGGCAAGACCGAGCAGGCTGCCGGGGGAATCGGCTGGGCGGTTCTAATAGTGATGTCCATGCTGGGGGGCGGGATGATACCGCTCTTTGCAATGCCTGCATGGATGCATCGTATCAGCGACTTCAGCCCGGTCAAGTGGTCTATCCTTGCCATGGAGGGTGCTGTCTGGCGGGGATTCTCATTTGGTGAGATGCTTCAGCCCTGCGGTATTCTGATCATACTGGGCGTCGTCTGCTTCCTCATCGGTGTCCGCACCTTCAGCTGGACGTCCCAGGCAGAGTAATCGCACGGCTTGTCGTCCTGCCATGTTTTGGGTAGAGTGTCTATGCCAGCTCTTTTCGACATATCAGGGGAGGTTGACGGCATGAAACATCTTGCCGTGACTTTGGCAGCTCTACTGGTGATAACAGTCGCCGGGTGCGATGATGAAGACCCGTGCAGGACGGTGTGTGATTCCGAAGTTCCTCACGACGTCATCATGTTCGATGCTCTCGATGACATCTCTCTTCATGCGGATGATCTGACCATCAGAGAGATCGGTCTTACCGGAGACATCCTGTACTTCAAGGTCGAGTATGGTGGAGGCTGCATGGAGCATGGGTTCGATCTCTACGGCAGGAGTGCGTTTCTCGAATCCGATCCTCCGCAGGCATCGGTTTACCTATCTCACAATGCGAACGGTGATGATTGTGAGGCACTGATAACAGGCGAGTTGGAATTCAGTCTGGTGCCGCTCAAGCATGCATATCAGCGGGCATACGACGATGGCGGTCCCATGCTGCTTCGGATTTACGCACCGGGGGCGCCGGACCCGATCCAGCCGCTGATCCTGTACGCGTTCTGATCGGAGTCTACCTGAATATCATCCGTATCTCGCCCCAGGTTGTCTTCCGAGTACCGCACAGACAGCAGGGATCGTCACCGGGCACACCACAGACACCGGCGCTATATATGCCCAGGGGGACATCCTTTCCGGCGTCGCAGTCCGTGGTGCCGATAAGTCCAGTGCCGGGATGGGCCACCGGGGCAATCCCCCCGCCCAATCCCTGGATTCCGACCCAGGCATATCCGGGTATGATGACCGGCACCTGCCGGCAGCTCGACCATTGATGAGATATCCCGTCTCCGGGAGAGGCGATATTCCCGTTTATGACATCACCGCCGCATGCGGTATAGACACAGTTCCCCCAAACGGCAGGCCATGTGAGCCCATACTCCAAAGCAGTCACCTCGATAAGATCAAAGAAGACAGGAAACACATCGATTTCGCCGCAGCCGAGATACGTGTGGATAATCCCGGGGCATTGCTCGATTACGGGGAAGTTCTCACTACACGACCTGCTCTCGTGAGGCAGGATATGAAGCGCGACCTTGTGTTTCTCATTTGAGCCTGCAAAACCGGCTGCGGACAGCAGGACGCACAATAGCGCCGCCAGGACGTAGATCCTCAACACACCAGTATCCCCTTTTCTGAACGTCCCGTCTCGCGACTCTTTTACAGTACAGTCCTGAGGTATTATACTACACGCGGCCGCAATTCTCAAGGCGAGAAGCACTGTGAGGTGCTATCATCATCGGCACCGGCCTGCGGAGTGAGGGTTTCGGGCAGTGAGGGTCGGCTTGACATAGAAAGGTCCAGGAGGTTTCTCGTGCGTAGCGCCCTGAAGACACTGGTTCCGATAGTACTCGTGCTCATTGCAGCAGCTCTACTCTATACGCGGTTCCGCTCAAAACCTCAACCGGTTGCCTTGCCGTCCTCAGGCCTACCGGTCTATACCTATAAGCTAGTAAACACCTACCCGCATGATCCTGATGCCTTCACACAGGGACTCGTCTTCGAGAACGGTTTTCTCTATGAAGGCACAGGCATCGAGGGTGAGTCGACACTCCGCAAGGTCGAACTCGAGACCGGGGCTGTTCTCAAGATGTACGAGCTTCCCGATCATCTCTTCGGTGAAGGCATTACGATCTTCGGAGACAGAATCGTCCAGCTGACATATACATCCCGTGTCGGTTTTGTGTATGACAAGGCCACGTTCGAGTTGTTGCGTGAGTTCAGTTACCCCACTCAGGGCTGGGGTATAACCCACGATGGCACTCATCTGATAATGAGTGATGGAACGTCGGAGTTACATCTCCTGGATCCGGAAAGTCTCGAAGAAGTAAGCACCATCCGGGTGCATGCCGGCGGCATCCCGGTCGAAGGACTCAACGAACTCGAGTACGTCCGGGGAGAGGTCTTTGCCAATGTAAGACCGACGCAGCGAATCGCGAGGATTTCACCTTCGACGGGAGACGTAACCGGATGGATCGATCTCAAATGGCTCCAGAGCGCACAGGATCCCAAAGGGAAGTGGGGTGTACTTAACGGCATCGCATACGACGGTCAGAATGACCGGCTCTTCGTCACGGGTAAGCACTGGCCCAGGATTTTCGAGATCGATCTGATACCGCTCAGAGGGAATTAGCGGCGGGCTTTAGAGGAAGAGTCACAGTAAACACCGTTCCTTCCGAGGGCGTGCTCTCGAATCTGATCGATCCACCTGAAGCCTCGACCATTGACTTGGTGATCGAAAGCCCCAGGCCCAATCCACGTGTCTCCGCACCGTCCTTTGTCGTAAAAAACGGCTCAAAAATGCGATCGGCAATCTCCTCCGGGATACCCCGACCCTGGTCCGCAACCGTGATCGTCGCCGAATCACCATCGGTACTCAGAGCCACGTTCACCGTGCATCCGGGCTCCGAGGCGTCTATCGCGTTACTGATAGTGTTGAACAGGATCTGGTTGATGTAGCCCACCGGTAAGAACGCAATTATGGGTTCATCGGGAACACTGGTTTCCAGTTTGATATCCCGTGGGCGGTAGCTGCTTTCGAGCAACACGACCACGTCGCCCAAGACCTCATCGATCGCCACCTTTCTCGGCTCTTTTCTGTCCGGGCTGTAAAGGTCGAACATGCGCCGGACGATTACCGCAATCCGGTCGATCTCGTTCTCAATCCGGTTGACGTAGGCATAGTGTGGATGCCCCTTCTCTGCAATGTCTTTGACCAACAGGAAGGAGTTCTTGATCCCGGCGAGTGGATTGTTGATCTCATGGGCTATCTTTGCGGCCATACGACCGGTCGCAGCCAGCTTTTCGCTTTCCGTCCGTTGCCTTTCGAGCTCCCGGATCCGCGTAGTCCGGCTGTCAACCATGTCCTCAAGTTCCCGGCTGTAACGCTCAAGCTGCTCCCGGCTCTCCTTGAGAGCAACTTCTGCAATCTTCCGCCGTGTGATGTCTCTGATTATCCCCTGCCTTGCCGGCCGGCCCTGGTATTTCAGCATCGCCAGGGAAATCTCTGCATCGAACTCTGTGCCGTCTCTACGCAATCCCTTGAACTCATACTGCGCTGGTACTGACTCACCTTGCTCCCTCCCAATGCCTCTTTCCTTCATGGACTCTCTGAACTCAGGGGTAACGAAATCGACAAATGATCTCCCCAACATATCGCTCTCACTCGTGCAACCAAACATCGTTAGCATGACCCTATTCACCAGTTTGATTTCAAGCCCCTGCACTATCACGATCCCATCGCTTGAATTATCCACGAGACTGCGGTACTTCTCCTCACTTTCTCTGAGTGTCTCCGCCGCGAGCCGTCGCTCTGCGAAGCCCCCAATGCTTCTCGTGAGTGCAACGATCAGTTCACGCTCTTCCATGAGAAAAGGCCCCTCGTCAGCAGCCGGCCTTTCCTCTAAGTACCCAACCTCGATGCTTCCGACCGGCGTGCCGGATATCTCGATTGCCTCTGACTGCTTCCAGGCGGTCTCACGGAAGTTGTTGGTCGTGAATTCCCGTCCCTGGAAGATGATCCTGCCACAAGCGATTTCAGGATACTGCCATCCTGCCGGAAGATGGTTCGTAACGTCCTGCAGGACCTCACATAGTGGCTTTTCCAGATCAGTCATGAGCGAATGAGCTGTGTACAAGCACTTCATCTCTTTGACGCGTTCGCAAAGATCATGTGTCCGTTCACGCAGGTCTTGCTCAACACGCTTGCGGCTGGTGACGTCACGGTTAACCCCGACCGCACCTACTATCTCCCCGGACTCAGATTTGAGAGCTGTAACTGAGGTGTAGACGGAGATGTACGTACCGTCCCTGTGTCTCTGTATGACTTCCCCTTGCCAATGCCCTTCCTTAAGGAAACGCTCCAACACGATTTCGATGCGTTCCGTTGAATACTCGAGCCTTGTGACCTCATCGGCCTTTCTGCCAAGAACTTCTGCTTCGGTGAAGCCGTAGGTTTTCTCGGCAGCCTTGTTCCAGCTGGTTATCTTGAAGTCCTTATCCGTCGCAATAATGGCGTCCGATATGCTCTGAAGGAGACTCGCCTGGTAGCCCAGCCTCTCCTGTGCCTGCTTGCGTTCGGTTATGTCGAGGGCGAAGCTTAGTGTGGCGGGCCGCCCCCCCCAATCAATCACTACACCGTTGATCTCCAACCATCGGACACCGCCGTCCTTGCGGATTACTCTCCCGGCATAGGAGGAGGGGAGAGCCTCACCGCGGAGTCGCCTTTGGTGCGTGTCGATCACGATCGGGCGGTCGTCCGAATGTGCGACGCTGAGAAAACTCCGGCCGACAAGATCTTCCAGCGAGTAACCGAGGATCCGGGCCAGTGTCGGGTTGGCGAAGAGGAACTTCCCGTCTTGAATAACTGCAATTCCCGCACTGACGTTTTCGACAACTGCACGATACCTCTCCTCAGAGGCCTTCAGGGCCTCCTGAGCACGTCGGCGTTCAGTAATATCTCGAACCATCCCCATGATGGCGGGTCTACCTTCGTATTCAATTATGGCGGAAGAGAACTCCACCTCCTTCGTTGTCCCATCACTGCAGCAGGCTTCCACCTCGAACAGCGATGGCACATCTTCACCGTTCAGCCTGGCTTTATACCTTTCCCCAATCACAGCTCTGTACTCCGGTGCTATGACATCCAGGAAAGGCCGCCCGGTCATTTCCTCCACAGAATAGCCCACCATGTCTGCGCAGGCCTTGTTGACGAACTTCAAGACATTGTCCTGTGCTACGAGCACACCGTCAGTTGCTTGCTCAACGAGAGCCGCGTATTTCGCCTCAGAGTGCAGTAGCTCCCGCTCGATCTGCTTGCGGGCAGTGATGTCACGCAGAACCTCGAGCTTGCTGATGCTCCCATCCGGGTTACGTAGCGGGGAGTCGATCAGCTCGTAGATCCTGCCGATCTTGGAGCAA
Organism: Candidatus Eiseniibacteriota bacterium; assembly: GCA_043810925.1. Lineage (GTDB taxonomy): Bacteria > Arandabacterota > Arandabacteria > Arandabacterales > Arandabacteraceae > Arandabacterum. Next base: position 18,838 of record JBDRNT010000119.1, on the reverse strand, counting down.
TGCCACTCCTTCCAGATCGTCTTCCCCTCAAAAACGGCGGGCCCGGGACATGTCTTGCAGACCTCTGTTTCGTTCTCAAAGTACTCGTAGCATTTACGTTCCTCCCACGGCCCGAAGGTATCCTCAAGAACCTTGTTTGCAAACACAATGTCATATTGATCATTAACGACGTTCACACCATCCTGGATCTCATTGAAAATGCCAAGTCCCGAGATTATCTCGTGGAACTTCTCACGTCGTTTCTCCAGTTTCCTATCCGAAGGCTTCTTGCCACCCATGATTGCCTCCTCTAAGACTGGATTCGTAACCGTGGAAAGGGTGTGTTCGCTGCCCCGACGGGGCACTGAATCCCGGACGCATTGCGTGGCAGACTGAGTTCCCGTATCCCTTCATAGTACCTCGCTCCTCGATTAAGGCAACTATGCAAGTGACACAGACAGTCGCACTGGTGCCTAAACCTGTCTCTGCAACCGAAGCATAGCACTGTGGGTTAGTTTGTCAAGCGCAAGGGGACTTCCGCCGGCCGACTTCGCTCTCCCCAATCCGCTTTACTGCAACCCACCGTGGCGATACAATTCGGCCATGAGCACAGCGCGAAAACCCGAAACCCTCTATGAAGCCTTCAGCCGGGCGGTCGCTTTGAATCCCGGAAGGACGGCCCTGATGCATCGCGGGGAGGATCACGCGTACAGACGCATCTCTTACCGAGAGATGAGTGACTCGGTAAACATGGCTGCAAGTGCCATCACCAGACTGGGTATAAGCAAGGGCGATCGTGTCGCGATCTTCTCCCACAACAGACCTGAGTGGATTATCGTAGATCTGGCGGTCCTGAAGATCGGTGCGATTGTCGTGCCGGTCTATCCCACATTGTCACCCGCGGCAGTGAAGCATATACTAACCGATTCCGGGACCAGGCTGGTTTTCGTAGAAGACGCCGGCCTGCTCTCCTCGATCAGAGATGCCGAAACGGAGATCCCCTGTCTGGAGACAATCGCGGTCTTTGACACGACGGGGATAGACTCTGACGCCGACGTAATCGGATTTGATGAATTGATCAACCGCAGAGGCGAACCTCTCAGCGAAGAACCAACCGAGGAACCATCCACAGTGCTGGAAAGCGACATCGCAACCATCGTTTACACTTCAGGCACTACCGGCGTACCTAAGGGCGCTCTCCTATCACACGGAAACGTCCTTTCCAATGCCCTGACTTCGATTAAGCGATTCAGGATCACGCCAAATGACGTGTTTCTGTCCTTTCTTCCTCTGTGCCACATGTTCGAGAAGACATGTGGGCACTACACCATGCTCTTTGCCGGCGCCACCGTCGCATATGCGAAGAACCTTGCGAGCATCGTCGATGACGTCCAGGCGGTCAGACCCACCATTCTCATCGTGGTTCCCAGGCTCGTTGAGAAGATCTTTGAGGCTGTCGAGGAGCGGCTCCGGAAGGGCTCACCGATCAGGGGACGACTCGTGACAGCGGCCATCCGGAACCTGAACCGGGCCGCGAATCTAAGATATACAGGCGCTAGAGTCCCGCTCCTGTTGAAGCTTAAGTGCGCACTCTACGACACGATGGCAGCCTCGAAATTCAGAAAGATTGCGGGCGGCAGGGTGCGGCTTCTCGCCTGCGGAAGTGCGGCCCTTGACAGGAAGCTCGCGAAGACTCTCTATGTGTTGGGATTCAACATTGTGGAGGGGTATGGCCTGACTGAGGCATCACCAGTCGTCGCAACCGGCCTGATTGAGGACATACGTCTGGGCACCGTGGGAAAGCCCTTCGATGATGTGGAGGTTCGAATAGGCGATCGCCGCGAAATCCTCGTCAGGGGGCCGAACGTCATGAGAGGTTACTACAATAGGCCCGAGGATACTGCCGAAGCGCTTGACGAGGACGGCTGGCTGCACACGGGAGATCAGGGCAGGTTTGACGAGGACGGAAACCTCATCATAACCGGGCGAATAAAAGAAGTCATAGTTACATCCTACGGCAAGAACGTGGCACCCGTACCGATCGAAATTGAGATCACAAAGAGCAGGTACATAGACCAGGCTCTGGTTTACGGTGACAAAAGGAAACACATCGTCGCGCTCATAGTACCGGACAGGGTTGCGGTCGAACGCTACGCCCGTGAGAAGAATATGACGTCCGCAGACTACGGAAAGATCCTGGCAAGAGCCGAGATCAGGGACCTTATCGCAGTCGAGATCGAGAAGGCGACGGTCACCTGCTCCTCCTACGAGAAGGTGAAGGTGTTTACGCTGCTACCGGAGGGTTTCACAATAACAAACCAGCTGCTTACCCCGACCATGAAACTCAGACGGAACAACATAGCAGCCAGGTATCGAAATGAAATAGACTCTATGTATACAGAGGAATAGGGAGGCGAAGTTGTCAGGAGAGGTTTTCCTAACCGGCGCAACGGGCTTTATCGGGAGCAGTCTGCTTAAGAAATGGCTTGATGCGTCGGACGCGAGAATCACTCTTCTGGTAAGGGCAAGATCGCAGGAAATTCCGGAGCAAAGAATACAGAGCGTGCTTGGCGAGCTCTATCCGGATAGCGACACGTCCGTTCTGGCACAGAGGATAGCGATCGTCGAAGGCGATGTCGCCCTGGACATGCTGGGGCTCAGCGCCCCCGAGTATGCCGGGCTCACCCGGAAGACTTCACACGTAATCCACTGTGCCGCGGCCGCCCGGTTCGATCTTGAACTCGCTGAGGCGCGCCGGATCAACGTGTCGGGGACGCACAATATCCTGTCCCTGGCCCGGAGATGCAAAGACCTTAAGAGAATTGACCATGTCAGTACGGCGTATGTTGCGGGTACACGAACTGGGATCATAAGGGAGGACGAGCTCGACTGCGGGCAGCAGCACAACAATACATATGAGCAGACCAAACTCGAGGCAGAGAAGGCTGTGAGACAATCCATGGCTGACCTTCCGGCAGCCATTCACCGGCCCAGCATTGTGATCTGTGATTCAAAGACGGGAAGGGGGTCAGGCCACGATGCGTTTTCCAGGGTGCTTAAAGGGTATGCTTTGGGCCGGATCAAGATGCTCCCGGCTCGTCCGTCGGTTCTGCTTGATCTCGTACCGGCGGACTACGTCGCTGACGCAATGCACTCCATTTGTGCAAACACAAAAAGCCTCGGCAAGTGCTTCCATCTGACCGCCGGATTGAGCAATCTGACATCGTTCGAGGAGATCAGGAACCTCGCGGCGCATCACTTCCAGAGGGAACCTCTTACCCTGGTCACCCCCGAGGAGTTCAGCGCCAATGTCTCGAAATCGGCCGGGAAGGTCTCAGCAGATGAGCTTGATCTGGTCAACGAGATCCGTCTTTACATGCCGTACCTCACGGGCGACTTGAGATTCGACAATGCCAATACCATGAGAGCGACCGGACTCGAAGCTCCCAGGGTCAGTGACTACTTCGGGAGAATGGTCGAGTATATCATCCACCGTAAGTGCGAGTGACCCACTCAGAGCATCCGGGGTGTCGGATCGTGTCAGCGGAGCCGCATGATCTTTATAGTCTGAAGTGAAACACCTGTCTGCAAGCGACAGAAATAAAGTCCGGGTGCGACAGGCCTGCCGCATGGAGATCCGCCGTCCCATCCGATGTCGCGCGCTCCTGCTTCACAGAACCCATCAAGCAGGGTCTCAACGAGTCGACCTTCGACATCATAGACCCTCAGTGATACCCGTTGACGTTCTGAGAGAGAGAACCTAAGCGTCACCGGTCCTCTCGATGGGTTGGGAAAACCATCAAGAAGCCGCGCACACTCGCGACCGTCATCCTCATGCGTGATCCCGGCCCGGACGTCGTAGAAGTTCGCCCATATGCGGTGAATCCCATAGTCGGGAGGGGCGGTTAGTGATGCATATGCTGTAAGAACCAGCCCATAGGATGAAGAACACACGGCGGGGACCGCCTGGTCATGGTCGGCCGTGGAAACAGCAATGCCGGATGGATCGAGTACGCTTCCGTCCGGATCAACATCGGTCCCGTATATGTCGTAGCCGGCGGACGAGCGTCCGTCCTGCCAGACGACGAGGTAGTTCCTCTGATCGAATGCTATGGCCGGGTAGATCTGGTCGCCGGCGGCGCCTGAAGCGAGTATTCCTGCAGGGTCAAGCACGGTCCCGTCCGTACCCACTCGTGACAGGTAGATGTTATAGTTGGAGCTGGCGCGCTTATCCTGCCAGGCAACGACATAGTTCGTCCCATCGAAGGCCAGCGCCGGGTATTCCTGGGCCAGCGACGCACTCGATATCGGGATGCCTGCGCCGTCAAGCACAGTCCCACCGGTCGTAACCCGGGTGCCATAGATATCATTGTAGACATTCCGCGCATCCTGCCAGACAACCAGGTAGTTCGTGCCATCGAAGCTCACGGCGGGCTGTCCCTGGTTGCGGTTTGCATCCGATACCGCTATGCCGGCCGGGTCGAGTACCGTGCCCGTGACGGTAAGGCGCGTTCCATAGATATCGGTGTAGATGCCGTTGCGGTTATCCTGCCACGAGACGAAGTAATTGGTGCCGTCAAAGGCAACGGCCGGGTACTCCTCCTGGTCTGCGGTTGCCGATAGGGCAATCCCGGAGGGGTTAAGCACGTTTCCGTCGATATCGATCCTGGCGGCATAGATGTCAAACGAGCCGCTACGTTCATCCTGCCAGACAACCAGGTAGTTGGTTCCATCAAAAGAAACCGCAGGGTCCAACTCATCGGTTGTTCGCGCCGATATTACGATTCCGCCCGGATCAAGCACCGTACCGTCAGCGGCGACACGTACCCCACGGATATCATAACCCGTAGCGCTTCTCCACTCGTGCCAGACGGCAAGGTAATTGCCGCCGTCGAAGGCGAGTTCCGGGTGGGACTGGTAAGCTGCCGCTGTGGATATGGGGAAGGCCGCCGGGTCCACACCGCTTCCGTCGGTGGCGACCCGTGTTCCATATATGTCTTTGGGCCCGTTCCTGCTGTCGTGCCAGGCCACAAGCCAGTTTGTGCCGTTAAAGGCCGGATCTACCGCGTACTGCTGGCTGGGATCGGTACAGATAGGCAGTGAAGCGACATCAATCACATTGCCTGCTGCATCCACGCGCGCCCCGTATGCATCCCAGGTCCCACCACCGCGGAAATCAATCCAGGTGACCAGGTAATTCGAGCCATCCGAACTGGCGGCGGCAAACTCCTGCTGGTTGGCAACCGTACACACGGGAATCCCGGCAGGATCAAGCACAGTACCGTCGGGGGCTACGCGGGCGGCGTATACATCGCGCGAGGTCGCACCCGGTTCATCATCCCAGACCACAAGGTAGTTTGTGCCGTTAAATGTTATGTCCGCATTAAGCTCTTCGGTGACCGATGCGGAGACCACGATACCGCTTGAATCAAGCACAGTACCGTCAAGGGCCACACGGCTCCCATAGATATCGGCCTGCCCGCTGCGGGAGTCATGCCATACGACAAGCCAGCCTGTGCCGTCAAAGCTGACGGCCGGGAACTCCTGTTCGGCCACGGCAGCCGACACCATAACTCCGGATGTATCAAGCACGGTACCGTCAAGGGCCACTCGTGCCGCATAGATGTTCGCGTTCCCGTCGCGCCAGTCGGTCCATGTTACGAAGTAGGCCGTATCCCCGAACGCGACTGCCGGGCTTGACTGGGCGCTTGAGGCAGCGGATATGAGAATGCCGTCGGGATCGAGCACCTGGCCGTCCGAGCCCATACGGCTTCCATAGATATCGGCCGAGCCGTTTCGCTCGTCCGTCCAGACCACCAGGTAGTTCGTACCATCAAAAGCGATCGCGGGTTCTTTTTGATCCTCCACAGCTATGCAGGCGGCTATACCCACCTCGTCAAGGACCGTCCCGTCCGCGGCCACCCGTGCGCCATAAATGTCGAAGTCCAGGGTGTTCCGCTGGTCGTCCCACACGACCAGGTAATCGGTCCCATCAGAGGCCACCGCGGGGTTAAACTGGTTCGCCATAGGCGAACCGTAGACCGGGTTCGCTCCGATATGGAATGCCGGTCCCACGCTGTCGGCCGGTGCCGCCCCGGCGTCCTGGACGCCAAGTGCGAACGCCAGCCCGAAAACCAGCATGAGCATCGGTACTTTGAAGCCTTTCAGCGACTGTGTCATAGCACGCATCTCAGATTCATTATACCATAATCCAGGCGCTATTGCGAGCAAATCCTTAGGGTAGGCCACCGCGTATAAGTCCATCTGATTGTAGGGGTTACACGCCCTCAGCGGCGACGAGCCCTCCCTGGCCCCCGTCAGGGAGGGCTATCCGCTGCCATCTGCGGGAAGTCAGGCTAACCCAGGAGGGCTGAGCCCGACACGCCTTTAGAAGTCGCTGTCGTCGAAAGTGATGAGATCGAATTCGAACAGGTACTCGGTCGGATTCCATCCGATCATCTCGTTCATGAAGCAATCGACGTCATCAGCAAGAACCAGCCAGATCTTCGCGCCGCCGGGGTAATTCTCGTCGGCTATGACCGGAAGGTCGCCCGTATCCACATCCGCCTTGATGTGCACGTTGCCGTCAAGATCCGCAGTACCCTCACCGAGACAAATGAGACCTGCACCGGGCCAGGGGTCCGGGTAGTAAATGAGCACATAGTCTACTGTCGCCTCCAGACCGTGGCCGTTGAATACGAAGTCAAACGTCGGGCCGTATGTGTTGTACTTCAACTTCCCCCACGCACCGTCTTCAATGATCTCCCAACTTACAGGGTCTTTCTCATGAAGGTAGAGGTGACCGATGTGCGAGTTCCCTTCTCGACCACTCGGACCCTTCGCCCGGCCGGCACTCTTGCCCAGCGCCGAACCCGCCAGCAAGGCGACAATCATCATAACTACAACAGCTGGGACCGCAACTTTGTTGAACATACTTCTTCCTCCCTCGTTCGAGTTGGCTTAACCACAAAACCCGACCACTACTCAGAGCATAGACATCACCACCTTCTTCAGGGAATGGTCGACGACGCACCGGAGGCTTGCGCTGTCTGCCCGCGGAAGCAACGGGCAGGACATACTCCACCATCTCCCAGAATGGGATCCGTCAGGATCCGTATCGGAGAACAGCTATCCCGGACGCGTAGCATGATTGCAACTCGTGTGCCACGACGGGCCGCGAAGCAGCAGACTCAGGTTATGCTGTGCAGCCACACAAGATAGGCTAAGGAAGCAACCTCGGGACACGCGCACCCCAACCCGCGCGTGATGCTCTGTGCACCTCTGAAACCCGGAGTTCCATGCAGAATACGTTTGGCCGGCCTCATGCGGAACGGCACCATGTCTCAACCCCTTCCCACGGATTCCGCGCACAATACGTTACACCATAGCGCGGTGTTGCCTGATGACAAATGCCTTCAGGTGTGGTATACTAGATCTTTCGCAGGCAGCCGGCACAGCCGGGGAGTACATACCATGTTCGTTCCTGCACCGAGGCCAGCAAGCATCCTCCTGCTCGCGCTAGCCGGTATCCTGGGGGCGCTGACCCCGGTCCACGCCCAGGACGGCATAGACGGGATGCGCCTGGTGGGCAGGAACGATATCCAGTATGCGCATCTAATGCACTTCCACATCGTAGGGGATTATGCATACTGCCTGAACGGTTATGATTCCGGCTTAGAGACTTACTACATAGCCGATCCAGCCAATCCCACACGTGTTTCACGCGGTGGTGTTCCCAGCTGGAGAGGATGGTCACGGAATGACACCCTCTTCACTTTCTGTCACGACATGGGTATTCAGATGTTTGACATATCAGCGGGGACTCCTGCGCTTCTTGGCTCGTACGATCCGCCCGACCCGGATGTCTTCTATGAAGGAGGGGTGGCTGTCGGAAGCCTGCTCTATGTGGCTGCACACCAGCTGGGTATTCACGTACTCGACATAGGTTCACCCGGTGGTCCCACCTTTGTCTCCGAGCTTCCACTTGCGGATAACGCATGCTGGAATATCACCGAGGCGGGTGGGTATCTGTTTGTAGCGAATGGGCGGTTTGGGGTTTCGGTGGTCGATCTTGCAGGTGGACCAGGTGAGGTTGCTACGCTCTCGCTGCCGGGTCTTGCGAATGACATCATTGTCTCCGGCACTTCGGTCTTTCTATCACTGGCGGCAGAAGGAATCGCTTCGGTCGATATCTCAGATCCGACTCATCCTGTGCTGCTTGACAGGGCACCGACAATGGGCAATGCCTTCTCAATGGGGGCGGTCGGTGACATACTCGCCGTCGGTTCGTACACTTACCTCGAGCGTTTCGACATCGGTGACCCAGGCGACATCAGCCTCGTCGGCTGGGATGCTACGCACCTCTGGGCCCTCGGGGCAGACGTCGGTGTTATCTCAAGCGGCGACACCGTGATCGCTGTGGCGGATTGGCAAGGTATGGGCGTTTATCTTCCGAGGCCCGATCTCGGCGGAGACATTGACGTCTATCCCCTTAGACTCGACTTCGGACCCGTGGGCGCTACACCGCGGGACACGACGGTCTTCATCAGGAATAACGGGGCCGGTACACTCACCGTCGACTCCACCTGGGCCCCGACCGGCATATCACTCAGTCCTCAGACATTCTCACTCGGACCCGGGCTGACTCAACCCGTCACCGTGACGGCTTCCGGAGCAGGCACGGTCCGCGGTGGGATTCTCTACATTTCCAACGACCCGGACGAGCCCCAGTCCGTCCAGCATGTATACAAGAACAGCACGACGTTTCTTGGCGTTGGCGTGGAGGCGCCGGACTTCACACTGCTGGGCCTCGATAGTGTGATGCACAGTCTCTCCGACTACCGTGGGAAGGTCGTATTCCTTGAGTTCGGTGCGTGCTGGTGACCAGTCGTGCCGCTGCAGGCTGCAGCGACGGACGCTGCGATTTACTCACGCTATGATTCGGCGGATGTAGCAGTTTTTCAGGTTGCGCGGGACTTCCCCATAATAGAGAAGTTCCGCGATGTTTTCGGCATGGGCTTCCTGGCTCTTGAAGACGTGGGAAACACGGTCTATAACGCTTACCGTGTTCCTTATCCGGAGAGTCCACAGATGCCCTATCCACAGGATTATGTGATCGATCAGGGTGGCATCATCAGATACTGGTCGTGGGAATACGATCCGCAGGTCATCATCGCAACAATCGATTCGCTGCTTGAGTTGGCCGGAGTCCCGGGCGACGGACCTTCCCATGACACCCCCACAAGCCAGGCAGACATCCGGCTTTCACCACCCGCACCCAATCCATTCCAACCCGCAACTGATGTCCGGTTCTGGTTGGCGGCGAGGACCCGGGTGCGGCTCGCCGTTTACGGTCCGGCAGGTCGCCTGGTCCGGGTTCTGGATGCCGGTGAACGGGGCCCGGGTGAGTGCATTGCCGCCTGGGACGGGATGGATGAGTCCGGCCACAAGGCCGCAAGTGGAGTTTACTTCATAGAGATCTCCACCCCGGCGGGACGCCAGACCCGCCGAGCCGTTCTCCTGCGCTAGGCTCTCAGATGAAGATATGCGAGATATGCGGCAATGATATAGAGGATGAGGTGTCGAAGTGCCCCTACTGTAAGAGCTTCCTGGCAGCCTCTACCCCCCGGAGGAAGAAAAGGGCGCAACGTCTTACGACCGTGAACCTCAAATCGGACCTGCCGACGGCGGCCGAGGCCGTGCGCCGGCTCGCTGTAAGGCTTGAGACCGCACGCAGTGGCGGCACTAAGATTGTCAGGATCATTCACGGATGGGGTTCCACTGGAAGCGGCGGCAAGATAAAGAAGGCAACTCACAAGTATCTCATACGGCTGGAGCGCCAGGGACAAATCAAAGGCTTTCATCCCGGTGAGGATTACTCTGAACTATCTGACAGAGCACGCGACCTCATGATTGCCCACCCCGTTCTCAAGGACTCTTTGCGGTCGGACAGATTGAACCGGGGCATCACCCTCGTAGATCTCTAGATCCATAGTCAGAAAGAGGCTGATGGTGACGGCCATGCCGTCTATCTCCAGTCCCCCATCGCTATCAAGCCGGCCCAGGAGAACGGATGGTCAGGTTGATTCTTCCGGTGAAGTCCTTCTATCTTATCCAACTGTATCCTGCGCATGATCTCTCGCCTGTGATGATCTATAGATCTTGTTCGACCCGGCGCGGCAACCGCTTGGTTTCCGGACCTCATCCCCCGGGGTGTCCGGGGGTTTGGTGTTGAATCCACGGAGGCGATTTGGTTCAATCTGACCGTCTGACTTCCGTTCGGTTGCGCGGAAACGGCAGGCTGCTCACCACGGGATGAGGCCGGTGTCGAGCTCATACTGTGGAATGGACTGGCGGCGCGGGGGGAACCGAATCAGTGACAACGAGGGGCTTCGGACTCAGGCTGCGGTACGGTCAATCTCCCGGGATTGGATACGACTGGGCCGGAAGTGATATGCCTTTTGAAACTGAAGATGTCGATCGACACGTGCTCACAGTCTGCCTAGCATACTGCGATCAGGGTATTGATCTAAGGGCCCCTCTCAGGCAATATCGGGAAACCCACCGATGAGCCGGCCGTCCGGACATCAACCCGGTGAGTCTGAGCATCCTCTCTCCGCACAGATCCTGTATGTTCCGCTCGCTTTCACATTTGCACTCGTCGCTGTCGCATCGTTTCTCCCCGACAAGCGCTTGTGGGGGATCAACCATCTGGCGTTCTACCCCGTCCCCATCCGCCTTGGAACACTGGGACTCATCGCCCTGTCGTTCGTGCCGGGGGTCGCGCGCGGGCTCAATTCACTCCTTAAGGCCGGTATCGAGCGCCTCGCAGCACACAGCAGGCGCGTCGTGTGGGTTTCCATCATTATAGCTATCGTCGCGACGACGATCTTCGTCGGATTCCAGTCATCCACGCTGCTCCTTGGTGACGGCAAGCTCGTCGCGGACAACTTCAAGCATACCTTCCTCAGTGATACGACTATGGTGACAAACAACCCACTGTGGATACTCAAGGGTGAATCTATAGCAAAGGGAGCGACTTTGCTCTACTACTGGTTCACCAAGGCCTCTTTCACGGTATTCTCTTGGCCGCCCTTGAAGGCAATGAGAATCCTCAATTGTCTGCTTGGCGGCATTCTGGTTCTTGTGTTCATGCGTATCCCGTTCAAGAGCTGGCTGGCAACAGTAGCACTCACTTCGGGTACAATTGAGCTCTTCTTCGGCTACGTGGAAAATTACACCGCGCTCATGCTCTTTGCAGTTCTCTATGCGGTAAGCGGTTTCATCCTGATCCAGCGGAAGTGCGCAACCTGGCTTTTCGCGGCCCTGGCCTGTCTCGTCTTAGGTACCTTCATGCATATCCAGGGTATCTTGCTGGCCCCTTCGTTCGCGCTCCTTCTCATCTGGTTTCTGACATATAAGCGGCGAAAACATGTTCTCACAGTTGTCTCGCCCTTACTGATCGCTCTTGTTCTCATCGGAACGTACGTGGCAGGGGCGCTTCCCGGGCAAGGCGAACACCTGCTTCCAGTCAGAGCTTCTGCCGGGAGCACCGGGATTCTTTCATCGTCTCACTGGTTGGATGTGTTCAATGAGCTTCTGCTCCTCCTTCCTATGTTTCCCGTCTTTGTATTCATGACCGTCGCCCTCATGAGGTCCAGGAGGTATGTGGAAGAGCATTTCGCTCTACACTTGCTGGTACCTTGCCTTCTATTTCTCATGGTCTTCGACCCTAAACTCGGGATGGCAAGAGATTGGGATCTCTTCACTATCACGTCAGTTGGGCTGATTTCGCTTGCAATGCTCATGGCTAAACGTTTCCTGTCACGATGTCGCAGATCCGCTCTATCACTCGTCACTACCCCGGTAATCGTAATGAGCGCTGCCCTGGCCGTGTCATGGATCGGTATCAACTCATCAGAGGAAAAGTCAACAAGGCGCTACGAGAGCATTCTCTCCTATGATACGACATTCGGGCAGTATGCATATGAAACACTGGCCAAGCAATACCACGATGGCCATCGTCTGAAAGAGGCAATTACCGCTATGGAAAAAGCGGTTTCTTTTTCCTATAACTCCCGGCTCTACATTCTCCTCAGTGTCTATTACAGGGACGATGGGCAGCTGGTCAATGCCGCGGGAATGCTCCGGCCGGTACTTGAGCATGAACCACTCAACGAGAGAGTCCGTTCCGAGATGGCTCTGATTCTATTCCGGTCGCAGCACTATGAAGAACTATTCGATCTCGCCCGCGAGGGGACGGAGTATCATCCGGACAACCCAGTGTTCCATGCTTTCTACGGGAAGATGCTCATAGCCCTGGGGCGGATCGAAGAAGGAGCCGAAGAGCTGCTGTATCTTAAGCGGCTGAATCCGCCAGAGGAGATGGCGGAGGACGTTGACAGGATTTTGAAGCAACTCAGGGATGAGGGCAAACTGTGAAAGCGCGCCGCAGACTCAAACCGGATCATCAAAGTGGGAGCGGGTTCATATCCAGATATCACCTTGTGATCGCCCTTCTTGTCGTACTCACTGCCTTTTCTGCTGTGCACGGGAGGCGAGTGATCGCCAACTACTCCACATATCAATGGGAGGACGGGATATTCATCAAACACAACGCTGCCACCATTCACTCGCTCGGAGACTGCTTCACGAGTCCGCCGGTCTGGCCGGGCCTCTACAGACCACTGACAACCAATCTCTATTACTACCTCGGCCGTAAGCTTTTCTCGAACAATGTCGGCATCCACCATCTCATCAATGTTGGGGTCTGTCTTGTCAACGGACTCCTGCTCTACCTCGTATGCATGGTCTTTCTGCCGAGGGTGTGGGCGCTTGTCGCAGCCGGGATCTTTGTTTCGCGCTTCTCTCACGTCGAGGTCGTACTCAATACATGTGAGATCCAGACACTCCTCGCTGTCTTCTTTTCGCTTGTGGCTCTCAATCTCTTCATTCGGGGAAGACGGCTGAAGCGCAACTGGCTCGTATGGGCAGCCTTAATTGCATTCGTTCTGGCTCTATTCAGCAAAGAGACCTCCCTCGTATTGCCGGCAATTTTCATAATCTACTGGTGGCTCTTTGGCGAACGGGGTGGTTGGCGTCACTATCTCGCTCCCCTTGTTGCGGGCGGTGTCTGGGTGATCCTTTTCGCGTTCTTCTTCCGGAGAGTCACCAGTCACCAACCGACCGGCTTTTCATACAACTTCTCATTGTCACATCTGCTCGAGGGCGGCGCAACGTATCTACTCACCTTCTTCAACTCGCTATCATTCAGGCTTGAGAGCATTGTGATGGTGCCGGGGATTGCCGGAGCGGCTGCAACAGGTCTTGTCAAGGCAGGATTCGGGCTTATCGTGGCTGTGGTCGTGGTGTTCTTCCTGCGCTATCCTGGTTCAAGAAACCGGTATTCCCAATCAGGCCGGATAGTAATCTTTGGATCCTTGTTCTTCCTCACAGCAGTTGCGCCCTATGTGGTATTGGAGTCGAGACTGTTCATGCGCTACGGCTATCTAGGCCATGCAGGCCTTGCGATCTCGGCGGCCGCCGTTCTTCGCGAAGCCCTGGCTGCCCTGGCTGCTACCAGAGGTTTGCAGCCACAGGAACCCGGGAACGGTCCTTGAGCTCGATTGCGTCTTTCTTGCATACGGCGCGACAGATTCCGCAGCCATAACACCATTTCTGGTCTATGACAGCCTTCTCGTTCGAGGGGCTGTAAGTGACGGCACCAAACTGGCAGACCCGCATACACTGCCGGCACCCGACACACTTCTCCGGGTCCACCTCGGCGACATACTCGGCACGGAACATCACCGGGAGATCGTGCGTGACGGTGGTCTTCATCGCGAGACAGTCCGAGCGGTCACAGTTGCATATCCCTCCGATAAAGGGCGCCTGGAAAGTCCACACGGTGTGGCAGAGACCGTCGTGTTCGTGGCTGCGAAAGGCAGCGATGGCCTCATCCTTGGTAAGTGTTTCGAATCCGGTATCATCCGGCCCCGTAAGGAAACTGTCGTCGATTCCACGGAGGATCTCCATCATCTTGCCGCCATCGGGGGCGAGACTGATCCCATAGCAGTACCGCTTCTCCTCGCCAAGTGTGATGTGCCTGCAGATACATGCTACGCGTACAATGGAACCGAGAAAGCCAAATATCTGCTCGACTTCCTCAATCGGCACCACCTGTCCGAAGTGCTCCTTCTTCTGACGCCTTGTGATGATCCGCTTCACCAACCCCCTGACGAAGGCCGGAGCCTTTTCCAGTTGGCCGAGACGCATGACGTCCTGGCCGAGTGATCCGGGGTTCGTGAAGAACTCCTCAATCATCCTCCGGCGCCTGATATCGCTTAAGAGATCTTCAGAGTAGTTCTTGGCCTCAAGGTACCACTTCTTCCCTTCCCCATGCTTTAGGCAGAATTCACACATTATCTTGCCCGCCTCAAGTATCGACCTAAGTCCTGCTCTATTATGCCATTATCTCACTTCCGGGCGCCACCGATTTCTCACAGTCCACGAATTCCTCTTTTCCGCTTGACTTATGCCGATACACCTATTAAGTTCCAGCATTCACAGTCTTCGTGCCTTTTAGGTGAAACCAGAAGGCTGGCTGTGAGTGAATCAGCCGCGAACGGAAGTATCGACCAGATTTTCGAAGGCGTGGAGGTGAGAAGGTTCGGATCTGGAGGAGTGGAAGTTTTAAAAAGGAATAAGGAAGGAAGTAGTACTAATCGAACTAAGGCGAACAGATCTGCGCTCGGAAGAACTTAAGGCCTGCTGGTGTCATCTGATGCGGCTGAATAACCCGTCCAGGCACGCTCAAGTCGAATCCCAGTAAAAACTGTTCAGTGTCAGTAATAGGAGACTAGAATGAATATTTATGTTGGCAACCTATCGTACGAAGTCACCGAGGACGATCTCAAGCAGGCGTTTGAGGCCCACGGTGAAGTGGCAAGTGCCAATGTCATCAGTGACAAGTTTACCGGTCGTTCCCGCGGGTTCGGCTTCGTTGAGATGCCCAAGGATGATGAGGGCAGAGCAGCTATCGAAGCGATCAACGGCATGGACCTGAAGGGTCGCGCCCTCAACGTCAACGAGGCACGTCCTCGTGACAACAGCAAGTCGCGCGATCGCGGGAGAATGTCCGGTAGCCGGAATAACTGGTAGGTTTTGTCGCAGTATGATTCTGTCACAGTAGAAGTGTGACAGGAGCCAAATACGAAGGGGCCCCTCGGGGCCCTTTTTGCATTTGCCCTTAATTCGGTGACAGTTTACTAATTTCCATGGCACGGCATGTGCTATGGATTAGCAGACTGTCACCGAATTTGTATTTAAACCCGACGCTGTCTAACGAGATGAAAGGTCAAATTTACGAAAGAGGAGGTGACCCGGTAGACGACGGCACATGACCTTAAAATGGCGAGGATGGGACGCTGGCAACTGGTGATCAAAAAGTCTACGGAGGTTGGAATGAAACGCTTCACTGTCTGTTTGTCTGTTATCTGTATCATGATTGGGCTGGTTTTGACTGCGAGCACTGCGGGCTCCGCGTCGACTATCGATATCAAGGTATCTCCCAGCACAATCGCCCTCGGTTCAGTAGGTGAATGGGTGACCGTCCATACCGACATCGCACTTGGTCTGGTTGACACATCCACCCTGAGCCTCAATGATGTCCCGGTAGCCTGGACAAAAGCCGATGCAAAGGGTAACCTTGTAGCCAAGTTCGATCTGGAAGAAATCAAGGCCATCATCGAACCCCCCGAGGCGACCCTTACTCTCCTCGGAAGCACCAAGGACGGAGTCGAGTTCACTGGAACGGACACCGTGGGCGTTCGCTAAGACCGGTGGATGAACAGGAGCCTGCGGATACTGTACACAACCTGAGTGATTTGACTTCCCGGGTCCTGTATAGTATCCGCGGGTCAGTCCTGCACCAAGAAAGAAGGTGATATGCCTGTCAGTTAGACTGGTAAAGGCACTGGTCGTCGTGATCGGTGTCATATTGAGTAGCTCCGATGCAATGTGCAAGTACGGAGGTGCATTCGAAGAGAACTTCTTCGGAAGGCAACCGTCCGCCAGGGGCGAAGCCCTGGGCCGGGGCACCGTTGCGTTAAGTGGAGATATCCTCAGCAGCATCAACAACCCCGCCGGGCTCGCCGATGCGATCGGGCTCACCTTCTGCACTTCCTTCTCTGATGACCGCTATGCCGTCGATCGTGCCGACCGTTCGTTCTTTGGTGTGGGGATCCCCGTCGGCAGGTATGTCGGAGTCGGTTTCAGCCGGTATCACTTAGACTACAGCACTCAGACCGTGCATCCAGGCCGGCGGCAGGTGACCTATCCATCGAAGAGTTCTACCTACACTCTTACTCTCGCCGCAGCTCCGGCAGCCCATCTCTATATCGGTATGAATCTGAATCTCCTCAGATCAAGTGCCGGCGGGCAGGACGAAAACAGTTATTATCCCGATGTCGGGATTCTCAAAGTGTTTCGCCGGGGCGGGTCGGGCCATACCCAACACCGAGTGTCCATGGGAGGCAGCCTTTCGAATTTCACCAACTCCGACGTGGTGACCGCGGCCGGTGATGAGAGTCTGCCCGTAACGCTTCGCATTGGTACTGCCTACCGGATATCGTTGGCACATCGCTCCTGGCATGAAAGACTGAGGACTTTGGGACTTCTCTGCCATCTCGAATACCAGGATGTTCTTAACTCGGATTACTTTGATGCCTACAAGATTGGCGGTGAGGTCAGCCTGCTCGAGTTGCTTGCCCTCAGAACAGGATACTATTACGAGAACAGGTCGGAGGTGGAGGGCAACGACGATTGGGTCGGTGAGACAACCTATGGACTCGGTTTTGGTCTTCCGATCGGAAAACTGAGGAATGATGCCCCGCCGCTTCGCATCTCTCTTGACTGGGTACGCCGCGAAGACCCCGAAAGGTACTCCGTCTATACGCTCTGCGTAGACTGGTTCTTCTAGTCGATCAGTTTCTCAAAAGCCGGGTCGTTGTTGACGACAACGATATCCTGGATCTCTTGCGTGAGGAATCCACCTCAGTGCATTGCTAGGCGTCTTTGTGGTCCTTGACATCTACCACGAGTTTGAGTGCTGTAAGTGATATGTTCACGTCCGCAATGAAGAAGATCAGGGAGGCGATCAGGCACACCATGCAGGCGGCAAACAGTCCACTGATCGACCATACGATATCCAGGTGAAAGAGCGAGGTGGTGAAGAGGACAATAATGAGCAAGGCAGCCAGAAGGGCACTCAGTCCGGCAAGGGCAATCGCCGTCCTCACAATGCGTGCTCGGCGCAGGAGTACCTTATGCTGAGCGATTATCCTCTGTCTATCAGCTTCGTTGTCGCACTGGAGATCTCTGGAGAGCTGCCGTATCCGGTCGATTATTCGACCAAACCTGTTCGTCATAGTAAGAAGAAGCAGTCCGATGCCCGAGATCAGGATAACCGGACCGATTGATATCTGAAGAATGGGTACCAGATCACTCAGCGACATACACCTCTCCTTGTTTCCATACCCTCACTTTGTTTTCAGGCAATCCCCAGCGGGATGCCCCGCGATCATTTTCAAAACTGACGTGCCACCATTAACCGTACCACTCAGCCATACAGTTTTTCAAGTACCGGAGTCGTCCGAAGAGCCCCGATCTTTGCCTTCATCACCGGCCAGGACCACGTCTCCGGGGCCGGCGGTCGATACCCCCAGTGAGCTGTGTGGCCTGATCGCATTGTATTCCCGCCTCCACTGCTCAAGAAGTACCTGAGTCTCCCACAAGGTGTCGAAGAGCTCGCCATTGAGTAACTCATCCCTGCCTTTGGTTCCAAATGGGTCCCCAAACTGCACCATAGGCAGAACTTTCAGAATCAGCTTCAAATTGGATCCCCCAAAAGAACGATCTTCGCAGCTTCTTGATGAGTGCACTTTGCACAGTTATCAGAATTAGAAGTAGAAGGATATTCACAGATACCAACTCTTCTCCCTAAACATTCAAAAGCTTATGATCTATCAGGGTTTCATAATGTTGTTTCAGCTTACGATATGGATATATGTGAATGGTGTATCCCAGAATTAGAGTTTGGAAAAGATACTTTGTCAAGGTCTGGAGAAGAGATTTATAACTGGTTAAAGGAAAATAACTATGAATATTTGATAATAAGTGGTAAATCATTTAGTGCGTTTGTAGGAAATTATGGTCCAAACACCAATTTAATGATACAAAAAGTTATAGATGATCTTCATAATTTTAGATTTGAACTAGTTATGCAAAACGAAGGAATGATTCTATTGAGGTTGATATGATGAAAGGAAGCATAAAAGAGGTTATGAAACTAGAATCAGAAAACTATTATTTAGAGAAAAAAATTGAGTTGTTTAAAAAAAGGATAGAAGAAAATAATAAAGAATTAAAGAGGTTTTTAAAATGAACAAAGGAATAATGATAGGATCTATTGTATGTGTTTTGTTTATAATATT
Source organism: Candidatus Eiseniibacteriota bacterium (assembly GCA_043810925.1). GTDB lineage: Bacteria > Arandabacterota > Arandabacteria > Arandabacterales > Arandabacteraceae > Arandabacterum. The sequence goes on along the minus strand of JBDRNT010000119.1, from coordinate 368 downwards.
AGTCGCAGTATTGCTAAATATAGAAACAAATCCAACGAAACAATATTGTGAAGATCAAGGTTATGAATACAGGATTAAATCTGTATATATCCCAGAAATAGACTCAAGTTTAGACATACCCTATTGTTATTTCAAAGATGGACAGAGTTGTGAAGCACATAATTTTTATTTAGGAGAATGTATGCACACTCCTTTGACAACAGAATGTGAAGAAAATTTGTGTTAAATATAATGGAAGAAATCGACTTTAAAAAAATAATAAACAATAAACACATTATCCCTATACTACTGATAGTTGTAGCTATAATATTCTCATCCCACTTTAGGATGTACCCATCAAGTTTACCTATAACCGATGAATGGGCAGA
>JBDRNT010000118.1:0-2026 GCA_043810925.1 Candidatus Eiseniibacteriota bacterium | reverse complement strand
CTTGATCTCTTGGATCTGCTGCTGGTATATCTCCCTTACTTTGTCACTATATCCCATCTTCAGTTCCTCACGATAGATACGCGATCGCAAGACTTCGGCATGCGACCATATGCCTTTCAGTGGTTCGGCATCCGGCAGCCGCTGCCCTGGAGGACCGCGGACTGCCTGCCAGTTTACTTGATGAACTCATTTACAAGCACAACGATCTTGTTCACAGAATCGAAAGCCTCGGGAGTGGCCCTCTCATCGGGAATAGATATCTTGTACTTGTTCTCCAGAAACCTCTTCAGAGAGACCATGGAAAAGGAGTCGACGATCCCACCGGAAATGAGCGGCGTGTCAGGCGTGATTTCATCATCGTCCTCTTCGAGGTACTCCTCAGTCACATACTCCAGGACCGCATCCTTCATGTCTTCCATATTTATCTCCTGTCTATTGCTACCTGCCGTCTACTCATCATCTTCAAGCGTGGACACGTCGCCGATTTCCTCGCCCCACTCTTTCGCGTGCAGCACCCTCCTCATTATCTTACCGCTTCTGGTCTTGGGAAGGGAGCTCAGATACTCGATTTCCTGAGGCATAGCGAGAGGCGACAGTTTCTTTCGAATGAAATTCATGATTTTCAGTTCAAGATCGACATCAGGACTGAATCCCGGCTTCAGTGTCACGAACGCTTTCACCACTTCCATATTCAGTTCATCCGGTTTGGCAACAACGGCAGATTCGGCAACAGCTTCGTGCTCCAGAAGCGCGGATTCCACCTCGAACGGACTAACCAGATGCCCAGCGGTGTTGATTACGTCGTCATCACGACCAGTGAACCAGAAATAGCCGTCGCTGTCAATACTAGACCGATCGCCCGAGAGATACCACCCATTTCTGAACTTGAGCTTGTACGTTTCTTCGTTATTCCAGTATGTTCTCATCATGGATGGCCAGCCCGGCTTGAATGCGATAAGGCCCACCTTGCCCGGTTCCCTTATCGGCTCATAGGTATTGGTATCGAGAACCGTGGCGGTGATTCCCGGAAATGGCTTACCCATCGAACCCGGTTTGATTTTCATACCGGGGAAATTCGTGAGCATTATCGAACCGGTTTCCGTTTGCCAATAGGTGTCCAGAAATGCATGCCCATAGACCTTCTCAGACCAGATTACAGCTTCGGGATTGAGCGGCTCCCCCACGCTTGCCAGATGCCGAAGAGAGGAAAGGTCATGCTGTCTGACCAGGTCATCGCCCGCTTTCATCAAAGACCGAATAGCCGTCGGTGCGGAGTACCAGACCGTAACCCCGTGCTTTGCGATGAACTTGTACCAGGCTTCTGCGGAGAAGCCTGCATCCAGAACGCATTGTGTTGCGCCCATGCTCCAGGGCCCGATTATTCCGTATGAAGTTCCGGTCACCCAACCCGGATCTGCGGTGCACCAGTAGATGTCCTCATCCTGCAAGTCCAGCACCCACTTGGTGGACAGGTACTGGGAAATCAGCGAGTAATGGACATGCTTAACGCCTTTCGGTCGGCCCGTCGTTCCGGATGTGTAGTGAAGAACCGACGGGGATTCTGCCCTTGTGGGGAATATGTCGAGGTGATCAGCAGGAGCCGAATCATCGAGAGAGAATGCGATCTCTCTCTCTTTCAGCGGCTTTCGACCGTCATAATCAACTATGACGATATGCTTGAGATAGGGCATCCTGTCAAGTATTTTCCGGACCTTCGCGACATGTTTCCTCTGTGTGATAATCGCCGCAGTCTCGGCGTCATCCATCCGAACATGCAGTGATTCATCGCCGAAAGCCGAGAAAAGAGGCTGCGCAATCGCACCGATTTTCAAAACACCGAGGAACCCGATATACAGCTCGGGAATCTTATCCATGAAGAGGCAGACTCTGTCTCCATCCTTGATCCCCTGACCTCTTAGGAAAGCTCCGATTGTGTTGCTGGCAAGCCGAACGTCATTGTAGGTGTAGCGCTTTTCTTGTCCGCTCGGGCCTTCCCACACGAGGGCCAGCTTGTCAGCCTTTCCCA
>JBDRNT010000117.1:0-11866 GCA_043810925.1 Candidatus Eiseniibacteriota bacterium | reverse complement strand
TCAAGTGCCGCCGTGATTGCAATCGGGCATGCCTCTTCGATGGGGAAACCATACACGCCCGTACTGATCGATGGAAAAGCGATGCTCTTAAGCTTATGGTCATCTGCGAGCTTAAGACTGCTCCGGTAAGCGCTCTTAAGGAGCTCGGGCTCACCACGCCCGCCACCATGCCAGACCGGCCCCACGGTGTGGATTACAAAGCCTGCCGGGAGCCTGCCGCCGGTTGTCATAACAGCCGACCCCGTAGGACAGCGGCCTATCTTTCTACACTCCTCCATGATCGCCGGGCCGCCTGCCCTGTGGATCGCACCATCCACTCCCCCGCCACCACGGAGCCCTTCATTCGCCGCATTTACGATCGCATCGACCTCGATCTTTGTGATGTCCCCCTCGACCACCTCGATCGTCTTGCCATTTAACTTGAGCTCCATAATGTGCCTTTTGGGGTCAGGCTTGCATATCTGGACTTCTGCGGGGTCAGAGCTGAAAACTGCGGTATGCGGTCTTCAGCTCTGATCCCACCGATCACCCCGCAGAAGTCCAGATATGCAAGCCTGACCCCAGGTGTGTTACCGTGCAATCACTACTTTTGCTTTTCGTACCGCCTCATCCGAGCTCAGTCTCATGAAGTAGACGCCGGCTCCCACCTTTGTGCCCGATCCGGTCCGTCCGTTCCACTGTATGACATGGTAACCCTGAGATACATGATCATCAACAAGATCGGTAACATGCCGCCCGCTGACATCATACAGGGCCAGCCGGATGTGACCAGCCGCGGGCATCCCGAACTCGATCCTTGACTCGGAAGAAACCGGGTTGCCGCCGGTCACCGACAAAGTCAACTCATCCGGCGTTTCCCTCGAGACAAGAGGCTCTATACCCGATATCGATCCGAGGATTGTGAAATCCGTGTCACTCACATCCCACCCCTCATGGGGGACCCCGTCCGCCGCGACAACCTTGATCCGCGCCGTATTGCTGTCCACATCAGGCACCGGCCACAGGAAGGTACTGTCATTGGCCTCGCCCGATGCAATCGTATCCGGGAAGGTCGCGCCACCGTCAGTCGAGAGCAGGATCGTAATCGAGGTCACCCTGGCATTATCTGTCGCGACCCACTCTATCAGGTGATCGGTCCCATACTCCAGGATTTCGCCACCGTCAGGCGAGCCCACCGTAACAACAGGCGCCCAGGGATCCCTTTCAACCACCGGCACCACCGCAAAATCCTCATCCCCCGCAAAAACCATGCATCCGTTGTTCGCGCATGTAGGATACGCGGCACCGGCTTCATCAAATGCTGCTTTGACCGTATAGCCCTGGTTCATGTAATTGAAAAGCGTAGTCTGCCAATCGATTGAATAGCCCCAGCAGGTATTGCACTGGCTCTGATCCATGTGGCAGTAGCCAACAGTCGTCGTGCTATCCATCGAGCCCTTTCTGAATGCATACGAGAAAGAGGCCGACCCTATGTCACACATCCCCTCGCAACTTCCCAGAAAGGTGAACGGCATCTTTGCGAAGGCCGTGATCCACATCGCAACCTGCCAGGACCCGATCGATACAAACGACTCGCCATCACATCCATTGCTGAAACTCGTGGAGCCGCCATGATTCAACTCGTAAAACAACGCTGTATTGTCGGATTTCACATGACTCCTGATCTCGGACAGGGCCGCCCAAACGATCTCATCAGTCACGTAGCCCATCGTATTAAACCAGGTCTCGGCATTCTGTGACCAGGATGTCCACGCACCGGAGTAAGGGCATTCCCATGGGCCGGTGAATGAGAACGCCGTGTACGGCGGGGGGACGCCGTATCCAAGCATCCTCGCCTCGACAGCGTCGATTATGGTGACGACCATTCTGCCACCATCTCGACTTCTCACAACCCAGCAAGGATTCTCCGGTACGGTCTCAAGCGGGAAAACATCGGACTCAGGAGATATGAAGTAGAGCTCGGCGCTCACGGCCTCGCCCTCGACCATCGCCTCAGCGTCCTCTCTCGCCATGAGTCCCGGCGGCAGGTGCTCAGGCAGACCGTCACGCCAGTTCGATCTCCTCAAAAGGAGTTGCTCGGTCTCCTTGTCAAACTGATAGAGGATGTGGTCTTTCTCGACGATCGCATCATCGATCATTCGCTGGTGAAAATAGACCGTCTTATCACCGATTTCACTTCGTTCAAACGACCTCTCCACCGGTTCATACTTATCCAGAAGGCCATCAGCCAATACGGGAACCGCTACTGCAACCACCAGAAGAGCCAAGAAAACCAGACTTGATCGACCCCGCGGGCAGGTCCACTCCACCATCTTCATACCGATATCCTCCTTGGTTGTCGGCTTGCTACTTCGTTATCACTGCCTTTGCTGTCAGCCCACCTTCCCGGCAATCGAGTCTCACAAAATAGATCCCGGGGCTCACCCTTGATCCCGATCGCCTCTCCCCATTCCAATCGACCACATGATAGCCTTCGGTTCTCCACCCACCGGCAAGTTCCGCAACATGCCTGCCTGTCACATCGTAAACACCCAGTGTGACTTGCGAAGCGGACGGTAAGCCAAACACTATCCTTGAAGCCCATGTTATAGCATTGGTATTGACTACGTCCAGCACGATCGCCTCCGGCACGGGGACCGGTTCGGGGGCGTCTATTCCCGAGTCCGTACCCCAGAGCGTGAGATCGGCATCGCTTGCGTCCAGCCCCTCATTCAGGGCCCCATCCACGGCGACTATCTTTACCCTCGCAGTCTTCGAGTCGATGTCGGGTACCGGCCACGTGAACGACCCATCATTGGGCTCCCCCACTGCAAGCGTATCGGGGAAGCTCAAACCACCGTCGGTCGAAAGAAGAACCGTTATGGATATCACCGCGACATTGTCGGTTGCAGTCCACTGGATGTCATAGTTGGTGCCATACCCGCATACTTCTCCGCCGTTCGGCGCGATCACCGTCACAACCGGAGGTTCCGTATCGGAGGTACCCGTGGGACAGGTCATGATCGAGAAATCGTCGACTGCAGCCTCAACGATCGACCCACCGCGCCCGTTATCCTGCGCAATGAACCGGATCTTCACCTGGTCGGTGAGTGTGATGTAATCCTCAAGGTAGAACTCCATATGTCTCCACGTACGGTCGTTATACTCCAGTGTTTCCAGATCATGCCAGGTCGATCCATCGTCGTCGGATATGTCGATTTCGAGGGCATCATCATTGGGATTGGACCCGGTGTTACTCGAGTACCACCTGTAGTACGAGAGAAGTGCAGAGCCCTTATCCGATAGATCGATCGTGGGACTTAAGAGTGTCGTCTTTCCGCCATCGACATCGTAGGTGCCCTGCGAAGCGCCGCCGGCGGCCTCCGTCACATAACACAGCGTCCCGGGAGAGTCCGTGTGATCATCCCCCGGCTGGACTTCCTCGCTGCCCCACCAGGTCGGGTCGGGATCGGCGCGCTCCCAGAGGCCCGTCGTCGCATCATCCCCGGCGTCCCCGACCGTCCAACCCTGGTCGGTCTCAAAGTCGTCACTGAACAGGGTTATGACCTCGCCTGACTGCACGGTGATATTGACATCCGAGGTTCCCTGGTCTGAGGAAACCACAAGATGGAATCTCACCTGACCGCAAGCCGGCCCGCTCGGTGTCACCGTAAAGGAGAAGTGAGGCGAGTCGGACTCCCGGTACTCACCCTTGGGGACATCGGGATAGGAAACGACGCTGTCAATTACACTCACCCCGGGAGTAAGACATTCAAGATGACCGCCGACGTTAGTGGCTGTCTCAGCACCGATATTGAGGACCGTGATCGGAAATACAATCAGTTCTCCGGTCTCAGGGAACCCGTCACCGTCGCCGGCGGCATCATCGATTGCGTGGGAATCATGGAAGAAATGCACTGTCTGGCCGGGCGTATGGTTGAGCGCCTGTGCGGCATACCCGATCAGACAGGTGCCGTATTTCATATAGATGTAACCGTTCTCACCCCAGTCGGGGCCCCAGCTGTTCTTGACAATCCAGGCACCTGCACCACCGCACATCGTGTCATCCCAGCCGACAATCGTAACACCGTGGTTAATGTCAATACAGGAATCCTCATAGCATCCGGAAGTATACGATCCGAAGCCGCCGCAGACCGACATCGCTACGGCAACGGGACCATTTAAGACCGCCTGCTTGATGTCATTCGCGGTGTCCCCGACATAGTAGTAGTCATCAAGCGTCGCTGCGACCTCACACGATTCCTGGCTGCATGGCTCATCATCCACCTCGTGATACGGCACACATGCCTCCCGGACGGCACCGTAGTCCATCCAGAGATCGTATGCGCTCTCCATCCAACCGCCACCGCAATCGTCACCCTCGGTATTACAATCAAGCACGGCCTGCTCCGAGAGGTCTTCGTCCATGCCACTGTGTATGAGGATCTGAGACTCCATCGCCGCGGCGGCGCAGAAAGCCCAGCAACTGCCACACCCACCCTGGTTCTTGATAGACGTCACACCACCCTGGGTTCGCCAGTCGAAAACCGCGGGGAAGTACATGGCGTGCACCGCTCTGATCATCCTGCCGTGGTTTGCGGCGTCCCGTCTTCTCGCCTCAAAATCGGGCGGTAGTCTAAGGCCGAGGATCTTTTGAAATTCCTCGGGCGCAAGGTGGGACACCGATGTCACACCGGCTTTCCAGGTGTATCCCTTCTCATCGATCATCCGGCGGGTCGCTTCTATCCTGTCGAGTTCCGCCCGGGTGGGTTCTCTGTCGACGGCAAGAGCGGAAAGTGTGAAGCCTAGCAAAGCAATACAGAAAACAGCAGTAGCGGTACTTTTCATCCACCGCACCCCTCTTGGGCGTTTTAAGCCCCCGTTAAAGCACCCGCTACAAAAAAAGAAAGGCCCCCGAGACCCTTCCATTATACCGCAAGAAGAGGGTGTATTTCAAGCTCCTTGAGCATCCCGGAGCAGCGCCATGACGGCATTTACGCATCTCTGCGTATTTGACTCAGCGACAACCACATCCTGGCAGATTTGTGAACCGTATTAGCCTATGGGCCGTCAGGCTCTTGGGCCACTACCTTACAGCTATCGGGCTTCCTTGCTGCGCTGGCGCGCTGGGCTGCGTGGGAGATGCCGGTGAGCGTGTCATACCAGAACGGTGCGCCGAGTCCGGCCAGGATTGCCGTGACCACGATTCCCAGACCCCACAGACCCCAGCTCACCCCGCTATTCCTCGTCTTGAACTCCTTCGGTGGCTTGCCCATCAAATCGGCGTACGGGAAGTACGACCAGCCTATGGGGAAGCCGGTGCTCGCAAGCAAGTCGACCTGCGCTCGAGTTGTACTGACAGCTTGTATGAGGGCTTGCTTGGACATCTCGCCCTGGGTCTCTGCAGCGGACTCGACGGCGTCTTCATACTCCTTCACGATTCCGTCCAACTTCGCGACGACACCCTCACGCATACCTTCATTCCTGATGTAGGTACTCGCGATGTGGATGCTGTCTATATTGACAGCTGCTGCGAGAATGACCGCAACAACGACAGCCCACTTTCTCGAGCTTTCACGAAACGACTTCGTCCATTTCTCGCCGACGACATCGTAGCGCGTGGCCAGCTCATCGAAAACGGTCTGGGCGTCGTTTCCCAGCTCTGACAGAAGCGTCGCACCGAAATTCGACCGCTTCAGGGACTCCGTTAGATCTTCAGTCAAGTACTCCGCCAAGGTGTCCAGGTCACCCTCGCTGACCAGGTCGTCCTTACCGAATTCGGAAGCCGTCTTGACCAGATTCTCAGCCACTCCCGGCCGAAGCTTCTTGTGTAGCCGCTGTGTCTCTCGCCTGACCACAGGAACAACTTCCATCGTGAAGTACCGGTCGAGCATATCCTGAAGCCCCTTCGCACGGGATTTGAGAGCCATCTGGAGGATGCGGATTATCGCTGTGACGAGGGTCGCCACAACAAGCATTGTCAGGGCAAACGCCACTGCGGCATCAAGGATAGGCATTGCGGCCTCCTTTTCGGCGAGTGTAACTCGGGTATTCGCAACTCAGAGCCCAGATTGTTCTGGTATGACCATGCACTTTGCTTTTACACCAGGGCTGCAGGATTGTCAAGTGAAGTGGGGACGGAACGAGGAGAGGCTCAGGGCTTTTGGTACTTGCTGCTCTGGCGTTCCATTTCTTTAAAGAACTCTTCTTTTTCTTCTTCAGTGAAGTTGAAGACGGGGCAGTACTTCTCAATGAAGCTGAAGTAGCGTTTCAGGCAGATAAAGATCTTTTCCTTCTTCTTCGGACAGTCAAAGGGGCAGTAGTCTTTCATCAGGCGCGGCCTTTCCACTCATCGGCGAGGATGCCGCAATAAACCATATCCTCGTATCGGTCCCATCTCCTGATGTGCTGCTTCAGGCATCCTTCGTGCTGCATACCGAGCTTTGCCATCACACGGCCGGACGCCGGGTTACGGGAGAAGTGTGACGCGAAGATGCGATTCAGACCCATTTCCTCAAAACCATACTTGAGAACAGTCTCTCCGGCCTCGGTGCAGAATCCCTGGTTCCAGTATGGTTTGCCGATCCAGTACCCGAGCTCTGCCCTTGAGAACCTCCGGCTGATTCCCATAAGGCTTATCGCACCCATGAGATGGCCACCCTCTTTGCTGATAACCGCAAACGTCACGCCCTTATCCTCGTTAAAGTTCTCCTGGTGGCTGGATATCCACTCTTCCGCCATCCCATCCTCATAGGGATGCGGGATGTTGAGCACGGTATCCGCAACTGCACGATCCCCGGCCAGCCTCTGGATATCGGCCGCGTCCTTTAGCTCAAACGGTCTTAAGACAAGTCTCTTGGTTTCCAGTGTAGGACGTGTCGCCATGGTGAGCCCCTCTTTATGTATCTAACGACATACGAGTAAGAGCACTTAATCGGATATCCCTGCGAGCGTCATACCATTACTCGTCAGGGATCCGGTCCCACTTAGGTAGCAGTCTACACCCGTAAAGCAGTCGTCGCAACTTCATTGTCCCCGGTGGAGAACATTGGGCGGAGTCCGGAGATGCCTTTACCGTCCTCCCTGGCCACGTGTCGCCAGCAGGATCTCATTCCCGAAACCCTTGACCTCATTCATCGGTCTGTTCCTATCCTCCCTCGCACTTGCTTCGTCACCAAGGGTCGTGCTTTACACTCAGGTTCGGTCAGACGCATGCCGATAGAACGATTGGAGGGCTCTGGGATATCACCCGGAGTTCAGTGCGACACACAAACAGTTTTTTGGCGGCTCCGAATTCTAAAAGGGATGTATGAAGGTTTCAAAGACCACACTTACAGGTCTTACGGCCTTGATTGTCTGGGCATGCTCGATGCCGGCTGAGGTTGTGCTGGCAGCAGGGCCCTCCAACAGTGTGCCCAACACTACCCTCTCGTTCGAATCCGAGGATTCGAGTTTCGCCTGGCGGTTCGACGCCCGCCTTTACCTCGACGCTGCCTTCTATGCCGAGAACAAGAACGAGCTATCCAATGGAATCGAACTCCGGCGTGGGAGGTTCGCAATCAAAGCCAGGCTATGGGAAACCTGGAACGCTGAGTTCGACATAGATTTCGCCGGCAATGAGACTGATGTAGAGGATGCCTGGATAAGCTGGATGACGGGCAGCACGAGTGTCAAGGTCGGGAATTTCAAAGAGCCGTTCGGCCTGGAACGGCTGACCAGTTCCAGGCGTATCCCCTTCATGGAGCGGAGCTTGCCCTCCGCACTTACCCCCGGCCGGCAGATGGGTCTTGCAATCTCGCGCCACGGAAGCCGATGGTTTGCAGCCGCGGGCATGTTCGGGCAGGACATCGGAGATGATCACACCGCAGAGGATCAGGGCTACGCTGTTACAGGGCGCATTGCCGTCGCTCCGATAAACAAACAGGGCAGGGTGTTTCACCTGGGTGCGGCGGCCACGCGTCGCACACCGGATGCAGAGGACACGGGTCAGAGCCACGTTCGCCTCCGGACACGCCCTGAAACGCATGTTTACCGATCGCGGTTCCTGGACACCGGTAGTATCCCGGACGTTGAGTACACAAGGGCAATCGGCCTTGAGCAGGCCGCTTCGATCGGTCGACTCTCGGTTCAGAGTGAGTACCTGCAACTGGATGTCGTCAGGACAGGCGGTGCACCCGATGTGAGTTTCCAGGGTGCATACGCACACCTGAGCTGGCTGATCACAGGCAAACCAAGGCCGTACCTTGCTCAGGAGGCAGAATTCGGTGACATCGAGCCCGAAGGCTGGGCCGGTGCCTGTGAGTTCGCAGTCCGCTACAGCTGGCTCGACCTCAACGATTGGGATGCCGGAATCACAGGCGGTGAAGCGGAAAACGTCACAATTGGAGTCAACTGGTATCCCAACGCGAATGTACGTTTGATGTGCAATTTCGTCATTGTCAACAACGACGCCTATGCCGATGGGCGTGGCCGCTTACAGGGAGACGATGATTTCGAGTTTTTTCAAACGCGATTTCAGGTCTGCTTTTGAGAGCCATACTACGCAAACGGGGGGATTCTCATGACCAGAGGTAGGTATTTGCTTACAGCATTGGCACTTCTTTCTCTTCTCGCAATCAGGTGTGTCGGCGACGGTCCCGTTCGGACACACGGATCGGATTCGGACGTCGTTCTCTTTATCAACGAGCTCGTGTCCAGGGGAGATCCGGACTGGGTGGAAATCTACAATCCGAACGACACCGCAATCGACGTCGGCGGCTTTCTTGTCTACGACGATGGAACAGCGGACGACGAATATTCGTTGCCGGCAGGCACGACTGTACCCGCCGGGGGGTATCTTGTGCTGGACTGCGACGATCTCGGAACGGGATTAAACACCAATTTCAAGCTTTCCGCAGGTGGAGAATCAATCTTCCTGGAAGATGGCTCTCACAATCTGATCGATACCGTCACATTTCCTGCGCTTGACGAGGGAACTTCATATGGCCGCATGACGGATGGATCTGACCAGTGGACCGTCTTGACTACACCTACGCGGGGAGCCGCCAATGACGGCATAGCCCCCAATGCACCACCCGATATCAGCTCGGTGACCAGATCCCCCCAGTCCCCAACCCCGGCGGACGGTGTTGTGATCACTGCGACGGTTACCGATGACTATGGGCTCCAATCGGTCGTCCTCCATTTCGATACCACCGGGACAGCGTATGTTGACGCTCCGATGACATCGATCGGTGGCGACCAGTTCGAGGCAGCGATTCCCGCCATGCCCGACTCGGCAGTTGTCAAATATTACATAGAGGCGGCGGACGATTCCTCCGAGAGCAGTGTCGATCCATCGGGGGCACCATCAACATACTATTCGTATATCTCCCTGGCCTCGGCTCACATTCCACCAGCACTGCGCATCAACGAGTTCCTGGCCAGCAACGATTCGTGCTGCACCGACGAGTTCGGCGATCACGACGACTTCATCGAGATATACAACGCCGATGGCACGACAGTGGACATCGGGGGAATGTACATCACGGACGATCTTACAGCACCGACAGCCTGGCAAATACCGGCAACAGCGCCGGATTCGACGAGCATACCACCCGGGGGATTTCTTGTGCTGTGGGCGGACAAGGAGAGTGAGCAGGGAATCCTGCATGTTGAGCTCAAGCTGAGCGGTAACGGTGAACAGGTCGGCCTGTTCACGGCCGACATCTACGGTAATGCTGTAATTGACACAGTGACCTTCGGACCGCAGTCCGCGGACACGTCCTTTGGCCGCCATCCGGATGGGAGTGATAGCTGGCAAGTATTCGATGCGCCTACGCCTGGTGCGTCGAACAACTGACTGCGCTCACAATGAGAACTTATGAGCTCCGGCAGCGCATTCTCGCTGCCATGATTGCGTCAATCCTTGTCCTGCTGGCTATATGCGTGCTCGAGATCTACCATCTCCAACACAAGAACATATCTGAACAGGTCAAGAACCGGCTCGACTACTTTGAGAAGCTCTACGCGGAGCAGCAGCAAGCCCGTACAGGCAAACTCGACGGAATGATCGAGATCATCAAGCATGATCGGCTGCTCGAGGCTGCATGGAAGAGCAGGGACAGAACCGCAGTCAGGCAACATCTTTCCGGTCTGTTCGATACCCTGCTTGTCAAGGGCCACATCACGCAGATGTATCTACACGATCCCGACAGGGTCAATTTCATCCGTGTCCACAATACCCAGAGGACGAAGAAGTTCGGGGATCAGGTAGACCGTACGACATTGACCGAGTGTCAACGGACCGGCGAACCGACTTCCGGTATCGAGCTTGGGTCGATGGGTATATTCTCGCTGCGAGTGGTACACCCCTGGCACGCTGATGGCAACCTGCTGGGCTACATCGAGCTAACCCAGGAGATAGACCATATTGCGCAGGACATCGGCGACATTCTGGCCGTCGATGTGTTGGTGGCAATCCAGAAGGAATTCCTTGATCGCAACCGGTGGCAGAGAGGCCTCAAAATGCTTGATCGCGAGGCCTCCTGGGATCGGTTTGCCACGCGTGTCGTAATCGGCGGTACAATCGATGAGATCCCCCCGAGGATAGCGGATCTGCTCCAGTCAGAGCAGATTCTCGTGCGGCAGGTGATCGCCGACGTATCGCTTGGGGACCGGGAGCTGGCAGCGGCCGTCTTTCCACTGCACGATGTGGCGAGAGGGAGGATCGGCACCACCATTGTGCTCTACGATGTATCCGCCCAGATGGCTGCCGGACGCGCGACAGTTCTGGCTATCAGCGCGGTTCTGATAGTGGTCGGGGCTGGATTGTTCTTGATCCTGGTGGCAATCCTCACCAGAACCGAGAGGCAGCTCAACACCTGGCATGAGAAGGCTCTTGAGGAAGGCCAAGCGCGCGTGGCCCTGCAGGAACAGCTCGAGCGTGCCCGTAGAATGGAGTCCCTGGGGATTCTTGCCGGTGGCGTGGCCCATGATCTGAACAACATGCTGGGGCCGGTGGTGGGCTACCCGGATATAATACTGAGAAGGATGCCGGAGGACAGCCCATTCAGAGAACAGATCGGTCGCATAGGTACCGCCGCCCAGGCAGCTGCCCAGGTGATTCAGGACCTGCTGACCCTGGCCCGGCGGGGAAGATACCAGATGGGCCCAACGGACCTGAACGAGGTTGTCGAAGCCTATTTGGACTCCCCCGGCTTCATACAGATCTCAACAGAACGTCCGGACGTCGTCCTCTCCTTCAATCTCGACAGCGGCATCGCTAAGATATCCGGCTCATCGTCCCACCTCTCAAAGGTCGTGATGAACCTTGTCATCAACGCCTATGAAGCGATGCCGGACGGTGGCGAACTCATAATTGAAACGTCGCAAAGATACACAGAGGCCCTGCTGGGAGGCTATGGCGATGTTGAGCCCGGTGACTACATAGTGCTGCGGATCCGCGACACCGGCGTGGGAATACATCCCGACATCCTTGGCAACATCTTCGAGCCTTACTATTCAAGCAAGGAAATGGCAGCCAGCGGCAGCGGTTTAGGGTTGGCGGTGGTCTATGGCATCATGAAGGATCACAAAGGCTACTATGATGTCTTCTCTGACGTCGGAACAGGGACGGAGTTTATTCTTTACTTCCCCGTCATGCCGGTGCCGGCGATAGAAGAGCGAGAAACCGACGTCCCAGCCATGCGGCGTTGAAGTGCCGGTACGTGGCGCTAGTGCCGTGTCTCGTAAAGTTGGTGTTTTGTCTCGGCCCTCTTGATGCGTTTGTCCGATGGATTGGCGTTTCTCCATCGGAGGTATTTCTGGATCTCTCTTCGTAGTTCAGTTCTTCCCTCGTAGTCGGAGCCTTTGATAACGAATTCGCTGATACCTCCGAAGTGTGCTT
>JBDRNT010000116.1:0-12679 GCA_043810925.1 Candidatus Eiseniibacteriota bacterium | reverse complement strand
CCCTCACGGCTGCCCGGGAGGGGGCAAGCGAGGTGGGGATGGCTGTGACCGCATCCACCCTGACCACGATTGCCGTCTTCTTTCCGCTGGTCTTCGTCAAGGGGATCGCCGGCCAACTTTTCCGCGATCAGGCTCTCACAGTGACGTTCGCGCTGCTTGCCTCGCTGGTGGTTGCACTTACATTGATTCCCATGCTGGCTTCGCAGCAGAGTCGCAAAGACGCCGCAGTCGACCCGCCGCCGGCCAAAACCGGGGTGGAGCCCACGGGGAAGTTCCGGCGCATGGCCGGACGGATCCGGGGCCTTGTCTTCATGGCTGTTCCTGTTTTCCTGGCGAGGCTGATCTTGAGGCTCACGCGTGGGATCGCACGGCTCTTGCTTCTGATCATGACTCCGGGTCTCAACGCGTTTCAGCGCGTCTACGGGACGCTTGAGGAGCGCTACCCGGTACTGCTCGAATGGGCTCTGGCACACAGACGGGTGGTTATGGCAACAGCCTTTGGGCTGTTTGTGATCGCCGTGTTTCTCATACCGATACTCGGTGTTGAACTCATACCGCAGCTCTCACAGGGAGAGTTCAGTGTGGAGTTTCGCCTGCCACCGGGCACGCCGCTTGACGTTACAGACCGGGCGATCGCCGACATACAGGCCTCAGCCCGGAAGGTGGACAGGGTTACCACGACTTTCTCGGTCGCGGGTACAGGAAACCGCATGGATGCCAATCCGGAGCAGGGCGGGGAGAACTGGGGAGAGCTTGCAGTCGTGCTTGTACCCGGTTCTACGAGGGATGATGAAGAAGATGTTATGGCAAGCCTACGCGGTGAACTTGCCTCGATGCCGGGGGTCCAGTACAAGTTCTCGAGACCCACACTCTTCACCTTCAGGACACCCGTAGAGATCGAGATCGCAGGCTTCGAGCTCGACCGCCTGAAGAGCGTAAGTGATGACATTGCCCGCCGTCTGGAGGCGTCTTCGAGGTTCGCGGATGTCAAGACCACGATGGAGAGCGGTCATCCCGAGATCCAGATTCGTTTCGATCGTGATCGCGCGGCCGCGTTCGGCCTACCGGTCTATCAGATCGCCGATCGTGTCGTGGATAAGGTACGCGGGGAGGTCGCAACCCGGTATTCCTGGCATGACCGGAAGATAGACGTCCTCGTTCGTGCCCGCGAGGAAGATCGCAACTCGATCGAGCGCATACGCAACCTGCTAGTCAATCCCGAGAGCGATCGTCCGATTCCACTCGAGGCCGTTGCAGATATCGTTGTCGACACGGGACCGGGCGAGATTCGGCGCATCGACCAGGAGCGTGTCGCACTGGTTACAGCCAATCTTCGCCACGGTGACCTGGGAGCGGCGACTGAGGAGATAAACGGTATCCTGGCCAGGGTTCCGGTTCCATCGGGGATCGGTGTGCGGCTCGCGGGGCAGAGTGAGGAGATGGCGGTTTCATTCGGCTCGATGCAGTTTGCGCTTCTGCTTGCTGTCTTCCTGGTCTATCTCGTCATGGCGTCGCAGTTTGAGTCGTTTCTCCACCCGTTTGTGATACTGCTTACGATTCCGCTGGCGTTGATCGGGGCCGTACTGGCACTTGCCGTCACGGGCTCTACTATAAGTGTCGTTGTATTCATAGGGGCGATTCTTCTAGCAGGCATCGTTGTCAATAACGCCATTGTGCTCATAGATCTGATAAACAAGCTTCGGGCACAGGGTATGGCCAAGATGGATGCGATTATGCAGGGCGGACGCCTGCGTCTGAGACCGATTCTGATGACGACGATCACCACGGCGCTGGGGCTCCTGCCACTGGCCATCGGGTTCGGCGAAGGGTCCGAGATCCGCTCGCCGATGGCGATCACCGTGATCGGCGGGTTGACCGTGTCGACACTGCTGACCCTCGTTGTAATCCCGGTCGTCTACTCTGTAGTGGACCGCAAGAGCTAGCGGAGCCGGCTCATGAATATTACAAACACATCGCTCCGGCGACCCGTCACCACCTTCATGGTGTTTGCCTGCTTCATTGTGATCGGAGTGATCGCAAGCCAGATGCTGCCGCTTGAGTTCCTGCCGGATATCGACGTGCCCTATGTCGGCATCGAGATTCCCTATCCCGGCTCGACACCCGAGGAGATCGAACGGCGGATCACGCGGCCGGCTGAAGAGGTGCTTGCAACGATAAGCGGAATCAAGAAAATGGAGTCCAATACGTGGGAAAGCGGTACGTGGATCGGGATAGAATTCGACTGGGGTATAAATACCGATATCAAGTCACTCGAGGCCAGGGAGAAACTGGAGGGCATAAGGCATCTGTTCCCCGACGATCTCGAGCGGTTTCATGTCCGCAAATGGTCAACGACCGATATGGAAATGCTCCAGATCCGCATCTCAAGCGATCGTGATCTTTCGGACTCCTACGACATGCTCAACCGCAACCTCAAGCGGCGGCTGGAACGCATCGAGGGCATTGCCAAGATCGATCTCTATGGTGTCGAAAAGAAAGAGATCCAGATCCGACTCTCCGCCGACAGGATCATCTCACACCGGGTTGACATCGGAGGCCTCGTGGAGGAACTTCGACGCAGCAATTTCCTCGTTACCGCGGGAAAGATCACCGACAACAACAGCCGTTTCGTCGTCCGGCCTGTGGGCGAACTTAAGGATGTCGATGAGATCCGGAACATTGTTGTTGGGGCCGCGGGTGTTCGTTTGAGCGACATAGCCGATGTCACCTACGACAATCCCGAACTGACGTATGGTCGTCATCTCGACCGGCGCTATGCCATCGGGCTCGATGTCTTTAAAGAGGCCGGAGCCAACACCGTTGAAGTCGCTGAACTGGTGATTGCCGAAATCGACGAGATCAGCCGGCTTCCGGAGATGGCGGGCATACGGCTCTTCTATCTGGATAACATGGCCGAGGGGATTGTGAGCTCGATAAACGAGCTCTTGAAATCGGGCATTATGGGAGGACTGCTGGCGATGGTCCTCCTGTTCTTTTTCCTGCGCCGGTTTGTCACCACGTTGATCGTCGTGATGTCTGTTCCATTCTCGCTTTTGATCGCCATGGCGTTCATGTATTTCATCGGTGTCTCTCTCAATATTCTCACTATGATGGGACTGATGCTGGCAGTAGGCATGCTTGTCGACAATGCCGTTGTGGTTACAGAGAGTATCCATCGCCATCAGTTGGTCGATCCCACCCCTGCCAGAGCGATCCCTCTCGGAGTCAGCGAGGTTTCCCTTGCGATCACGGCGGGTACACTAACGACTGCAATCGTCTTCCTGCCCAATATCGTAAGTGCAAATGATCAGATCGCGATCTATATTAAGCATGTTGCGATCAGCCTGGTAATTGCGCTTGGTGCATCACTCATCATGGCGCAGACCATTGTTCCCTTGCTTGTATCGCGGGTAAAGCCCCCGCGCAGGGACCAGTCGAGTGCCGCAGTCAGGCGCCTGACGGGACACTACCGGCGTCTCCTTGAATGGTCGCTCAGGCACCGGCGAGCCACAGTCGGTTTGGTCATCGTCCTCCTGGCAAGCGTTGCGCTGCCTTTCCAGGTTGTGAAGAAGGATATGTTCGATGAACCGGAGGACCGCAGAATCAGGCTACATTACCACATAAACGGCCATTACACCGTCGAGAAGGTGGAAAACGCCGTGGACACATACGAGGATTATCTGTTCTCGCATAAGGATGACTTCGACGTCGAGTCGGTCTACAGCTACTACCAGGGAAACTACGCGATGTCGACCATTCTTCTTAAGAAGGGAAAGGAGGCATCGAAGTCGATGGATGAGATCCGCGATGCCATCCGTGAGGGTCTGCCCCGCCTGGCGATAGCGAATCCGTCCTTCGATCATCGTGATCCTACCGGTGACGAACAGTCAGTCCGTGTCCAGCTTACGGGCAAGTCCAGCGAGGTGCTTGTGGATCTCTCCCACGACGTGGCCTGGGTGCTGTCACGGGTCCCCGGTCTTGACGATGTTCGCTCCGAGGCCGAGGTCGGCGAGGAAGAGGTACACGTGGTGGTCGACCGGGATCGTGCACGGCAGTATGGGTTCTCGACCCAGGAGATTGCCAACGTCGTATCGGCGGCGATGAGAGGCATCAATTTGCGGCCGTTTCAAAGCGAGGACGGGGAAGTGCCGATGCGGCTTGAATTCCAGGAAGGCGACAGACGGACACTCGAGCACCTTCAGAATCTGCCGCTTTTCAACGGAGAGAACCAGCCGGTCATGCTCGCGTCACTTGCGGATTTTTCGGTCAGTCGCGGGCCGCAGAGCATCCATCGCGAGAACCGGACAACGTCACTCGGAGTTACTGCTAACCTTGACGGTCTGACAGTGGGTGAGGCCAAGGACAAGATAGCGCAGGCACTCGCGAATTTCGATATGCCCGCAGGGTACACCTGGAACTATGGGGAGAGCTTCGACCGGGAGGAAGAGGCCTTCAACACGATGCTTGTAAACCTGCTTCTTGCGCTGGCCTTGATCTATTTCGTGATGGCTTCTCTTTTTGAATCGCTTCTGTTTCCCGCAGCTATCTGGTCACAAATCCTGTTTGCGATAGTGGGTGTCTTCTGGTTTTTCATGATCACGGGTACCACGATGACCATCATGGCGATGATAGGTATCTTGATTCTCATAGGTGTCGTGGTCAATAACGGTATCGTGCTCATTGACTACGTGAATCAACTTCGAGCCAAGGGCGTGAAACGGGACGAGGCGCTCGTCGAGGCGGGAGGAGCACGTCTCCGGCCGATTCTGATGACTGCGGGTACGACGATCCTGAGTCTCGTACCGCTGTGTATCGTTACAACGCAAATCGGTGGTGGTGGGCCGCCCTACTTTCCGATGGCGCGCGCAATCGTTGGAGGACTCGGTTTCTCAACTGTGATCACGCTCCTGGTGTTGCCGACAATCTATGTGCTTCTTGATGATCTCCGCGCCTGGTCCGCCCGCGTCATCCGCACGGCCAGAAGCTAAGAACATCCCTCGGACCCTCATGGCCTCCATCCTTAAACAGGTTTAAGAACCATCCACATAATACCTTAAACCACAACTACATAGACCCAATTCCAGCCCACATCTGTGAGTAATATGCCCGCGATGACCCTGCGGGTTAGTTGCCTTCAGCGGGGTCGCTCCGGAACTCGGAGTGTTCCCCGGTCTCTATTTCTTCCTCAAGCATTATCCGGTGATAGAGCTTCCGGTAGATGCCGCCCTGCTCGATAAGGCCCGGATGGTCGCCCCTTTCGACGATCTTACCGCCATCCATTACGATGATGTTGTCGGCGAGCTCGAGGGTGGCCGGACGATGCGTGATTATGAAGCACGTGAGATCCGGCATGACCTCGTGCAGCCTGTCCCACAGAACCGCTTCGGTACTCGCGTCGAGCGCCGACGTGCAGTCATCGAGAATCAGGATCCTGGGTTTTCCGACCAGCGCTCTGGCCAGTGCGACCCGCTGCTTCTGTCCGCCCGAGATCGACACACCCCGAACACCGATCTTGGTCCGGATTCCTTCGGGAAAGGTATTGAGTTCATCACGCAACTGTGATACCTCGATCGCCCAGTCAATAGTCTCGTCCGTGACGTCTGCCCGCCCGAACCTGATGTTGTTTTCGATCGTGTCCGAGAACAGGATCGGCTCCTGGGGTACGTACCCGATCTGCTGTCTGATGGCATGTATATCATACTCCCTGAGGCAGGTACCATCTATGCGTATACTGCCTCCTGTGGGGTCTACCAGTCGCGGGATCATCCGTACGACCCAGCTCTTGCCCGATCCCACACGACCCACGAGAGCAATCCGGCGGCCCGGCTCGACGGCGAATGAGACATCACTCAGGATATCTCTGTCGTGACCCGGGAAGCGGAACGATACACCATCGAATTCCACGTGCCCCTTCGCCCTGGTCGAGACTCCCCGTCGAGTCTCTTCCGCGTTGATCATCGCGGGATGTTCTTCGAGCTCCGCCAGACGCTTGACTGATACAAGCGCCCTCAGTCCTCTTACAAGGAAGTTGCCTGCATCAAACATCGGCACGATCAGGAACAACACGTAGGAGTCAAACGCGATGAACTCACCGATCGAGAGCCTCCCGTTGATGACGTAATACCCGCCTGCCAGCAGCACTATCACGATTCCCAGCTGCCAGATATACATCCACAAGGACTCGATCACAGTGTGGGTTCTCACGGCTGCGATCTCCGCCTGCCTGCGACCCTCTGTTGCGTCGGCGAACCGCTGTTTCTGGTCCTTCTCACGGACGTATGCCTTGATCACCCGGATGCCCGAGAAACACGCTTCCATCGTGTCGTTTACGATCGATATCTTCTTCTGGAGGAAATCGAATCTCCGGTCAAGAAGCGACGAACTCCTCATGTAGATGAGGATCAATATCGGGAGGGGCCCCGCCGTCCAGGCCGTCAGCACCGGGTTGATCGAGAGCATCATCACCAGGCTGAAAGCGATCACCGTAAGCGACTCGTAGAACCGGAAGATGCCACTGCACGCAAACCACGCGAGTTTGTCCTCCGACACGTCGTCGGTCATCCTGGTTACAAGATCGCCGGTGCCGAACCGGTTGAAGAAATCCGGTCCTTTCCCGATAACGCCGTCAAACGCCGCCTGTCTGAACTCGCGCTCGAACCTTATATTTAGGTAGGCACGATGTCCTACCAGAAACGATCTCACCACGAATCCCGCCAGCCCGAAGATGATCAGCAGGATCACATAGTTGGTGATCTCACCGCCTGTCACGCCCTCAATCCATTCATTCATAAAGGGCAGCCTGGTCGGTCGGGTCTCCCCTGACTGAAGCAGGTCGAATATGTTCTTAAGCAGGATCGGCTGTACTACCAGAATCGCACTCGACAGAAACGACACCGTCAGAAGGACGGTCAGCGCCCTTTTGTGGTTGCGGTAATACTTCCAGAACCACCGTATATGTTTGGAGTTTGTTTTCATGATCTGTCCACTCCCATCCCATTTGCGGACGAGAACTGTAGCTGGAAGAGCTTTGAGTAATAGCCTCCCTGCGCGAGGAGTTCATCGTGTCGTCCCCGTTCTATCAGCTCGCCTTCCCGGATCACCATGATCTGGTCCACATTGAGGATCGTGGAGAGCCGGTGCGCGATCACAATCGAAGTCCGGCCGCTCATCAGGGCGGCAAGCCCGTCCTGAATCAACCGCTCGGTTTCCGGATCGACGGAGCTCGTGGCCTCGTCCAGGATGAGGACCTCCGGGTCGGAGACCAGGGCCCTGGCAAATGACAATAGCTGTCTCTCGCCCCGGCTTATGTTTGCGCCACGCTCGGAAAGCTCGGTCTCATACCTGTCCGGCATGGACTCGATAAAACGGTCCGCTGCGACCTTACTGCAAGCGGCGACCACGCGGTCATGGTCGAAATCGCCCGCGGAGAGCGCGATGTTGCTGCCGACATTCCCGGGGAAGAGGAAGATGTCCTGAAGCACCAGGCCAATCCTCGACCGCAGATCCTCAAGCGAGATCTCACGGATATCGATCCCATCGACAAGAATACGGCCCTTCTGCGGGTCATAAAACCTGAGGAGCAGGTTGATCACGGTGGACTTCCCACCACCTGTAACGCCGGCAAGAGCATATTGCTTGCCCTTGGGGATCGTGAATGACACATCCCGAAGAGCATAGTTGTCATCACCCGTGTACGAAAACCAGACGTTCTCGAAAGCGATTTCCGAGTTAAGCCCCGGCCACTCTACCGGCCGCACCGTTTCAGGAATCGCCTCATCCGTATCGAGAAGACCGAATATCCGCTTGGCCCCGGCGATGGCCTTCTGAACAACCGCGATCTCTTCAGCCGCAATATGTACCGGCTCAAAGAACATCCGTACGTATGTGATAAACATCACCAGCGTTCCAATAGTCAGATCTCCTGCACCCGCCCAGCGGCCTCCGAAGAAGAGCACCAGCGCAATAATGAGTGACTCCATAAAGAAGATGAAGTTGAACATGACAACCACGATCAACTCAGCCTTGAGCTGCGTCTGATATTTTCTCCGGTTGATCTCATCCATTCGCCGGCGAATCTCTTTTGTCCGGTCAAAAATCTGGATAATCTCAGTCCCCTGGATAAACTCCGTAAGCGATGCCGTGACGTCGGCCATACGCTTTCGTATCTCGAGCCACTTGGGAGTCGTCACGCGGTGGTAGAAGTATAAAGCCACGCTGACGACCGGGACTATGATCGCGACAACCGCCGTCAGACGCGGGGAAATAGTAAACATCCAGACAAACATCCCCACCACAAGCAGCACGGCCCCGATCATTGCCACCACGGTGTTCGTGAACAGTCTCCGGAGGGCTTCGGTGTCCGACTCCACGCGTGCCATCAGTCTTCCGATAGGGTTGCGGTCAAAGAAGGAGACCGACATCCGGACAATGTGATCGAAGAGACGCCTTCTCAGCCCGATCATCACTCTCTGGCCGATCGTTTCCATCCTGATCCTGAACAGATAGTTGGTGACCAAGAACACGCCCTGAGCCAGAACATACAGCAGTACCGTGCCGATCAGACCCCGGTAGTCGCGCCCGGCGATATCCACGTCGATGGCGTGCCGGATCAGATTAGGTCCGATCAGGAAGATCACCTTCGAGGCCGCCAGGAGCAAAAAGCATATAAGCAGCCATCCGCGGTGCGGCCTGAGGAGCGGAAGCAGTCGCGCGAGTGCCTGCCGGGAACCTATCCCGTCATGTTTTTCGTCTTCGTAGTAAGCGGATTCCATCCTCTTGCTCCGTATCAAAGGCTCTGCGGTTCTGCAAAGCCGATCAGTTTCTCACGAGTCCGGCCCGGAAATATAAAAACCCGCCGGACCACCCAGGCGATCCGGCGGGTTGAGCGTTACCAGTTGTTGAGTTACTCAGGACCTTCTATGGCAACCCCCGTAACCGTCGGACCACTTGCGGAGAACACGCACAATGATAAGGTCAAACACAAATATGTCGATCATGTTTGTCATTGCCTGCCTCCTCTCGTCCCTGCATCGGGTCCGAATTTGTTATATAGTGATCATAACAATCACCCGGCTGCGGTTAAACTGCGTGTGTAATCTCCTTACTCGGTAAAGGTCGCTTCGTACTTGAACACTTCTTAAAAAAGAAGTTTAGCCATTCCGGCCTGGTTTGTCAACAGGATTAAGCCTTTTTTCTTGCCCCGACCATGACATCCTTCGGGCTTGACCACGCCATCTTTCCGTGTTATAAATCAGGGAGTATGTCCAGTCGGGAATCTTCCCGAAAAACGAAGAGTCATTCCAAAAGGAGGGATTGGACACGTGGGTGACTACCTGAAAGATTTTGTGGAAAAAGTGAAGGCAAAGAACCCCGCACAGCCTGAATTCATTCAGGCCGTGGAGGAAGTGGTGCCTACGCTGGGTCCGGTGCTCAAGAAGCATCCTGAGTACCGGAAGGCGAAGATCATCGAGAGGATCGCAGAGCCCGAGCGCCTGATCATATTCCGCGTGCCCTGGGAAGATGATAAGGGTGAGTATCATGTGAACCGGGGCTTTCGTATCGAGATGAACAGCGCGATCGGTCCCTATAAAGGCGGACTGCGCTTCCATCCGACCGTGAACCTCGGCATTCTTAAGTTCCTGGCCTTCGAGCAGGTCTTCAAGAACGCTCTCACGACCCTGCCCATGGGTGGTGGGAAGGGTGGTTCCGATTTCGATCCGAAGGGCAAGTCTGACTCGGAAGTCGCACGTTTCTGCCAGTCGTTCATGATGGAACTCTTCCGCCATATCGGCCCCAATACGGACGTACCGGCAGGAGACATCGGGGTCGGCGGGCGCGAGATCGGGTATATGTACGGAATGTACAAGAAACTCCGCAACGAGTTTACCGGCGTTCTCACCGGCAAGGGCCTCAACTGGGGCGGCAGCTTGATCCGGCCCGAGGCAACCGGGTACGGTGCCGTTTATTTCGCGGCCGAGATGCTTGAGACTCGCGGTGAGAGCCTTGAGGGGAAGACCGCGCTGGTATCCGGCTCCGGCAACGTTGCGCAGTATACGGTAGAGAAGCTCCTCGATCTCGGTGCCAAGCCGGTGACGCTGTCCGATTCCGGTGGCTACATCTATGACGAGGCTGGAATCGACAGGAAGAAGCTCGATTTCGTCATGGATCTTAAGAACGTCCGTCGCGGCCGGATCAAGGAGTACGCCGATAAGTATCCCAAGGCGGTCTACACGCCTGTGGACAAGAAGATGGATCACAATCCGCTCTGGAACCACAAGGCCGAAGCCGCATTCCCGAGTGCTACCCAGAATGAGATAAACGCTAAGGACGCTGCCAACCTCATCAAGAACGGCTGCTATGTTGTCTCTGAGGGAGCCAACATGCCGACCACGCCCGAAGGTATCAAGATCTTCGTCGATGAGAAGATCCTCTACGGGCCGGGCAAGGCCGCGAATGCCGGTGGTGTAGCGGTATCGGGGCTCGAGATGACCCAGAACTCGATGCGCTATAGCTGGTCTCGTGAGGAAGTGGACAGCAAGCTCAATGACATTATGAAAAGCATCCACCGCCAGTGTCATGAGACCGCCGCGCACTACGGCCTGATCGGCAACTATGTCGCCGGCGCCAACATGGCAGGCTTCGTCAAGGTTGCGGACACCATGCTTGACCTGGGCATAGTCGGGTAGATGCACAAACCGCGAACCGGCCTGGAGTGATATGGGAATGCTGGCCTTCGGGCCGGCATTCTCCATAAAATCCGGCGACAGGAAATTTGGTGTCGAAATTTGGTGTCAGCTTACAAATTCATAGAATACCCGACATAGTGGCATGAAGCAGTTTAAGAATTTGTAAGCTGACACCGAATTATCGGAGGGAGTGAAAGATGAGAGCGGTTGGCGTCAGATGGCTCTGTCTGATGCTGGTTTTGTCGATGTTCGCGGCCGGGTGTGCCGGGCGGCCTGCGGCAGGCCGGATGCCGGCCGAGGGCCCGACCGCAACGATCACTGCAAGGGACGGCGCGGAGATGGTTCTGATCCCTGCGGGGGATTACCTGATGGGCAGTCCCGACCGGCACGGCCATAACGATGAGCGGCCTCAACACATGGTTCATATCAGTGCGTTCTACATAGACAGGTACGAAGTGACCAACGCGCTCTACAAACGCTTCCTGGATGAAACCGGTAACTCACGGCCTCCGTTCTGGAATGACCCTAAGTACAATGGCCCGGACCAGCCGGTCACCGGAGTGACATTCTATGATGCGGAGGCCTACGCCCGGTGGGCAGGCAAGCGACTTCCGACCGAGGCGGAATGGGAGAAAGCCGCCCGCGGTGGATTGGCGGGCAAGCGATATGCCTGGGGTGATGACCTCCCCGATGCGGGTGGCACACACCGGGCCAACTATGACACCGGGAAGCGAGCTGGCAGTGACGCTGATGGCTATGCCTATCCCGCACCCGTCGGCAGTTATCCTCCCAACGGGTATGGACTGTCTGACATGGCAGGCAATGTCTGGGAATGGTGCAGCGACCGGTACGGCTCTGATTACTACGGGGAGTCCGCCGAGTCCGATCCACGTGGTCCGGAAGCGGGTGCAACACAAGTCCTTCGGGGTGGCTCGTGGTTCGGTGGGCCGGAGTACCTGCGGGCGAGCACTCGCTACCATCTAAGTGCCACGACTGCGTACGACAACGTCGGGTTTCGCTGCGCCCAGAACGTCTCTTGATTCGGTGACAGTTTACTAATTGACCACCCTCAGCGGTGACATTCCGGGAATCTTCAAACTGTCACAAGATTTCCACCCCGCCTCAGGAATTCGTAAACTGTCACCGAATTCCTTCCTCCTTGAAAAGTCTGCTCGGATGTGATAGGACAGTAGATAGAAGTTCACGCGTCAAGAGAAGCTGCTAAGAGTGCCCTTGTGGAAGGAGGTGAGTTGAGGGCTTTTTGGTGTGGCGCAGCACAGGACCCCGATGGAGGTAGTCAACGATGCGAATCATTACCACTGTTCTGCTCGCTGTTCTGTTGTGCCTTGTGTATGGAAATATCTGCCTGGCCGTAACCGTATCTGCTGCCGGTATCGGTACTCCAGGCTGCAATCCTGGAACTGCCATAATCTGTCCTACCGGGGACATGGGTGCCATTCAGGTAACCGCTACGGAGGCGGCCGGCTATCCTGTGGGAACGAGGATAACATGTACGGCCGCAGGCCCGCTCATCTGCTTCTGCCCGGGTCAGAATCCGCAGACCCAGGTTGTTCCCGTGGGTAACCCGGTCGTCAACTTCACCTACTTCAGAGAGGGTGGATGCGGAAATGTCACCTTCTCAGTGGTCTCCACATTCAGTGGAGCGGCCGGCCCGACACCACCCATTTTTGTCGCCAGCCCCGACATTAATGGCGATTGCCAGGTAAATCTTATCGATTTCGTTCAGTTCGCCCAGTGTTTCCTGGGGGCTAATCCGTGCTGTGACTTTAACTGTGACGGGACCGTGAATCTTACGGACTTCATCACATTTGCCACTCATTACCTGCACTTCTGCTAGTGTAGTGTCTCAATAACGGCTTTACAATGGCCGACTTTTTCCAATATCTCGTCCACTTTCTTGGTCCATGTAAAGGGTTTTGGATTCTGATTGTTGATCTCAATGAATTCTTCGATGGCAGCAATGAGTTCAGGAA
>JBDRNT010000115.1:0-40277 GCA_043810925.1 Candidatus Eiseniibacteriota bacterium | reverse complement strand
CACTGACACCAAAACCTGCGAAGTCCCGGCAATGGCTGGACGCTGATCACTCAGTTATAAGGGGTGAGATCACCCCACCCCGAGGGCGGCGTATGCCCTATTGACAGGTGCCTCTTAATGGGTGACCCCAGTGGTTGACTGGTGATTTTTATGGTATAATCAGTGTGAGGTACTGTGTGAAACATAGTGGTGGAGTCTATCCACCGACTTACATCTGAGCAAAGGAGACAGGTATGAAGCGCCTTGCAGCGGCTGTGATATTAGGTATTACGGTATTCGCAACTGTCTCGAACGCTGCCGTAGTCGAGCGAACGGCTCTGGATGAGATCCGGGTGACGACCACCCACAACATATCGGAGTTCACCTTTGAAAGTGTTGGGGGCTATGACTACATACGGGGTGAAGACCTGGTTTATCTTTCAACGGCAGGCCTGCCCGGGCTTCCGAGGAAAGCGTACCGGGTAACGATTCCGTGGGATGCGCACGTGCGGAGCATTGAAGCACGGTGCCTCACGGAGACAGCGGTCGATGGCACGTTCCGGATCGTTCCTACGCAGCCACCCGCCATCTTAGGTCAGAGCCAGGCCGAATGGGTCGGAGGCAGGGAGGACGTTTACTCACTTGACGGTCTCTATCCGGCCGATCTCGTCGGCGGCGCCCATGAGGGCTTCATGGGTAACAGCAGAATCGTGAGTTTCGAAGTCTCCCCCTTCCGTTGGAACCCTGTGACAGGGCAGCTCGTGCTCTGTGAAGGAGTGGAAATCAGACTGCAGCTTGAGGAGTCACAGATAAAACGGCCGTTTAGACGGGGATCGAGTGATAGCCAGGCCTTTTTTAACATGGTCGAGCGAAGCGTTGCCAACCCGCATGACGTTCAGGCGTACCAGCCGGCGACCGTAAGACCGCGCTTTCTCAGTCCATCCATGCTGCCGGCCGGTGAGTATGAGTATGTGATCGTAACCGCCGACTCAATGGTGCCCTACTTCCAGCCGCTGGTCGACTGGAAGAACCAGCGTGGAATACCCGCGACAAGTGTGACACTTGAGTGGATCGAGGCCAACTACGCGGGAGACGATATCCAGATGAAGGCCAGAAACTTCATCACGGATGCGTATGAGACCTGGGGCATTATATGGGTGTTGCTGGGTGGAGACACAAGGATCCTTCCCAGCAGAACCGTGTACGCAATGGACTGTGAAATGGGCGGAGTCGCGGGCAACAAGATACGCTGTGATCTCTATTTCGGCGATCTTGACGGCACCTGGAATGCCAATGGGGTGACGCCATACGGGGAAGTTGCCGACAGCGTCGACATGTACCCGGAGGTGTTTGTCGGAAGAGCTCCCGCCGAGAATATCGCCGAGGCCATCGTCTTCGTCGACAAGGTCATCACCTACGAGAAGAGCCCGCCTGCCGATTATGCGCTCAAGATGCTGATGGCCGGCGAAGTGATGTGGACGAGTCCTTATACTGATGGTGGCGTCGGACTCAACATGATTGATGATGACTGTGTCCCGCCGCGGTTCGACCCGATCCTTAAACTCTACGAGTCGCTCGGCAATGAGTCGCCGGAGACCGTGCTGGATGCGATGTCGGACGGCCAGAACATGATCCTGCACGACGGACACTGCAACGAATACTCGATGGGAGCGGGCACGGGCTACATCAATTACCTGGATGCAGGTGAAGTCACGAACGGAACCCGCACGTTCATCTTGAATTCGATCGGCTGCTGGCCTGCGGCGATAGACAGGGATTGCATAGCTGAGCGTTTCATGAACAATCCCGACGGTGGCTGTGTGGCGTTTATCGGAAACAGCCGTTATGGCTGGGGATCACCGGGAAACCCGGGCTTCGGCTATTCGGATAAGTTCCAGTATGAGTTCGTGAAATCCATCTACGTAAATGAGGTCTTCCCGCTCGGCGAAGCTCACGCGGAGAGTAAGGCTGTTTTTGTCGGCTTTGCCGGTGGTGAGAACGTCTACAGGTGGAACGAATACCAGCTCAACCTGCTTGGAGATCCCGAGATGCCGCTCTGGACGGACGATCCGGTCTCCCTGGTCGTGACGGCTTCTGACAGCGTCATGGCTTCGGGTGACATGCTTACGGTTGTGGTTGAGGATGCTGCGGGTGTTGTGGAAGGTGCGCTGGTATGCATTATGAACGATAGCGATCTTTACGTGAAAGGCCGGACGGATATTTCCGGTGCCGTGACACTTGCCGTATCGACGGCAAGTCCCGATTCACTGCTGCTTACGGTGAGCGCGAACAACCATGTGCCCGGCCAGCGGATGATAGCGGTCGTGATGCACGGGATCATGCTCGCCTGGACCGGGGCAGCCGTCAGCGATGGCGGTGACGGGATGGCCAACCCGGGTGAGACGATCGATCTTGATGTCACCGTCAAGAACTTCGGTACCGAGCCCGACTCGGGTGTCTGGGGCACGCTGCGTGCGACCGACGGACTCTGCACGGTTACAGACAGCACGGTCTACTACGGACAGCTCGGCGCAGGCCAGGAGGTTACCGGAAACGGATTCACGGTTGAGTTCGACGGTTCGTTCGCAAACGGTGACGTCGCCGTCTTTGACCTCATGCTCACCGACTCCACTTCGAATCAGTGGACATCGAGGGTGCCGGTCACAGTTGCCGGGCCGGTGCTTTATATCGCCTCATACGGCATAGACGACCGGCTGGGTGGTGACGGTGACTGGATTGCGGAGCCGGGTGAGACGGTTCTCGTCACACTTGAGATAGCGAATGGCGGTCTTACATACACCGAGGTGGATGCTTACCTGACGGGCCTCGATCCACAGTTCGATGCAGAGGATTCCGTCACCTACGCGGGACAGATAGACCCGGGCATGTCGGGCTACAGCAGGCACAAGGTTACCGTTTCAGCCGGCTGCCCGCTCGCACATCTGGGTATGCTTGAGGTCGCCATAGACGGCACGGGTGGTTACGACTTCGCCGATACCGTTTACTTCAGTGTCGGAGATCTGTGCTATATGGATGACTTAGAATCTGGCGAAGGGACCTGGGTGCACGCAGGGGCCCCGGATCTCTGGCATCTGAGCTCATACAGGTCGCACTCGGATTCGATGAGCTGGTACTTCGGATCGGAATCGACCCACGAGTATCCATCGAATGCAGATGGGAATATCGTATCCCAGGACTTCATTGCAGGAGAGGACAACAGACTGTCCTTCTGGTTCTGGTACGATTTCACGACGTACGGTACAGACGGAGCCTACGTCATAGTGCTCACCAACGGTGTCGCCGACACGCTTGACTTCATCGGCAGCGGGGGCGCGCTCGGTGATCGAGGTGCGCTT
Source organism: Candidatus Eiseniibacteriota bacterium (assembly GCA_043810925.1). Classification (GTDB taxonomy): domain Bacteria; phylum Arandabacterota; class Arandabacteria; order Arandabacterales; family Arandabacteraceae; genus Arandabacterum. Next base: position 36,942 of record JBDRNT010000115.1, on the reverse strand, counting down.
AATATCGTATCCGGCTGGACCGAGTGGGATTACATGCTGGCCGGGGTCGAGCCCGGGGACACTGTGACGGTCGAGTTCGGCTTCATCAGTGACAATGTAGATGTTGCCGAGGGTATCTACATAGACGACGTTTCGTTCAGGTGTAAAACGCCGGTCGTAACAGGGATAGATGAAGTCCCGGATCCGGCCGGGGATGTTGCCTTCAGGGCGTATCCCAACCCGGCGCGCGGCGCGCTCACGATCTCTTTCACCGGGCGAGCGGATCAGTTTGCCGTAGATATCTACACTGTCGAGGGCAGACTGGTAAACTCCATCGTCAAGACGCGTGGAGCCGCTTCAGTGTCATGGGATCTTATGGATCGTGACGGCAGCAGAGTCGCTCCCGGGATTTACCTTGCCAAGACCAGGGGCAGCACCTATCCTTACTCGGGCAAGATAGTCGTCCTGAGATAGGAGTAACCCCGGACATGATGACCAGGATTTGTGTCCTGATCCTGCTTGTGCTGCATGTGTCTCTGCCGATTGGTGCCGCGGCCGGTCTACCCGCAGACATCAGGCCTTCTGTCACAGCCTGGGAGCCGGATGAAGACCTGCTGTCTCCCCGCTTACCGTTTCTCGGCCCTGACGGCCCGGAAGCAGATCAGGACAAAGACGGTGAAGCGCCGCGGACAAGCAAATTCGTAGGCTACAGCCTCCTTGTCAGCGGTATATCCCTGTGTGTGTGGGGCATTGCTTCCTGGGAGGTCGAAGAGTATCAGTGCTGTCCCGCGCGTAACACCGGGAATGTTGTCAAGATTGTCGGCGGGGTCATGCTCCTCAATGCCGGGTTGATTTACCTGCTGAGCGCCGATGACTGACGATGGCTACAGCCCTGCGGGGACTACTGGAGATGACAGTAGGAGCCCATGGCCGGCGGTACTTGATGTAGTAGCGCTACTTGTCCTGTCCGGTTTCGCGTTTTATCTCACTCTCAAAGCGGGCCGGCGGGGTTTCTACCCGTTCGACCAGTCCATTCTTTTTGATGGAAGCTACAGGGTCCTCTCGGGCCAGGTACCGTACCGCGACTTTGTGCTGCCCTTCGGGCCGATGGCATTCTGGCTCCACGCTCTCTTCTTCAAAGTCCTGGGCGTATCTTATCTTTCCTACATCGTCGGGGCGGCGGTGATCAACGTAGTGGCGACGCTCCTGAGCGTGATCGTAGTAAGGTTGGTGCTGCCGTCGATGAGGGTCCTATCGTACGCGGGCGGATTGCTCACGGCGGTGTGGTTCTACCCTCCGTTCGGGACCCCATGGGTGGATCAGACTGCGTTCTTCTTCTCATTCGCTGCTCTTGCAGTCCTGCTCGCCGCCATCACGCGTGACCGGGAAGATTTCAGAAAGAGTGGTCTTCTCATCGGTCTTTCCGGGTGTCTTGCCTTTTCATCTTTCATAAGCAAGCAGAATGTGGCCGCCTTCATGTTTCCGGTCTACCCTCTGCTGCTTGTGACGGTGGGCATCTACGACCGCAGGCGACTCCTTAAGGGACTGGGAGTCTTTCTGGTCGGCATCGTCGCAAGCGTCGGATGCTTCATGCTCTGGCTTTACCTTAAGTCCGATCCGGCCACGTTTGTCGAGTACTTCTTCGGAGTAGCATCCGATCTCGGGATGGAAAGACTGGCCGGCTTCACAAGGTCGTGGTTCGGTCTCCTGAGACCCTTCTTCGGCGGGCGGGGCGAGCCCGTGATCAATCTCATGATCCTGGGCTCCGTGATCATCGCTCTGGGATCTCTTGTCATGGCGATTCGCCGTGCCCGGACGACCGGCAGGGGGCAGGTTACCAGGCGTCGGCTCATAGCCGCCGCAACGTGTGCTTACTGTGTGCTTTTCCAGCATGTGTTCGTCAATACTACCCTCAACCAGCCAGAGAACGCGCTCGCTTTCGCCGGTACAAGTTTCGCTATCGCCGTAGGACTGCTGTTGGGCATGACCACTGAGCCCGGGCGTCCGAGCGCGAGGGCAAAAGGTGTGAGACTGGCGGTCGCCACTGAACCCGGGCGTCTGACCGCTAAGGCAAAAGGTGTGAGACTGGCGGTCGCCGCTATAGTAGTGATTGTGGTTGCTCTTGCATCGCAAAAGGGTATAGAGGTCTCCATGAATCGGAAAGTGCACGACATATTCAGGGGATCGACGTTTCCGCGACCGGTCGCCGTCGGGGGTCTGAAGCCCCTGAGGTGGGCCGAGCCCACCCGGATGGGAGGGCACGAGATAAGTGCTGAGAGCATCGTGCGGCTCTACAGGTATCTCAAAGAGCAGAAGCAGAACTTCTTCATCTTTCCGGATCTTACGCTTTTCTATGGTCTGCTCGATGTCCCGTCACCCCAGCCCGTCCTATGGTTCCATCGCGGGGTCACCTATTCGAGCGGTGCCAACGCCGATCTCGATCGCTGGATCATAAGCGAGCTTGAACGAAACAACGTCACGATTTTCATTCTTGAGCAGGTCTCGTGGTTCAACACCGGTGAGAGGTGGAGTGATTTCCCCCGGATGAAAGCACACGTGAAGTCGAATTTCATCAGGGTGGACCAGATCGGGACGTTCAGCATCTATCAGAAGAAGGCGGCAGGCAGCTAGGGGTGTCCCTGCCGGCCGGTTTCAAAGAGGGTCTGCTCGAACCACAACCTCGTTTCTTCAATGACCTGCTTCTCCCAGTGTGTTGAGCTGAAAGCATGGTCGGCGTCATCGATAATGATAAGTCTGCGTCTGCCTTTGACGGTGTCGTACATCATCTCTGAATTCATTGGTGATATAACTTCGTCTTCCCTACCGTGGATCAGGAGAACAGGCCCGCTGTATTTAGCGATTTGCCTCAACGGATCAAACTCTTTGATGCTCTCGAAGTAGGCTTTGCCTCTCACGAAGCCCCCGATATCCACCTTGCCCTTCGTCTTTATGGCATCGCTGAAGTTGGGAGGAAGCCATACGTAAGGATCCTTGACTATCTCGCCGCCTCTCTCGACCATGTAGTCGACGAACGCGGCCGGGGCCCAGAGAGCAAGCGATTTGATACTTTCTCTGGCCGAAACACAGGCGGCCACCGCAGCACCGAGACTCAAACCCACGAGACCGATGCGTGCCGGGTCAATCTCGTCGAAGGTATCAAGATAGGCGATCGCTGCCATGGCATCACTGATCTCGCCGGCGACGGTTATGTTCGCGAAGTCGCCCTGGCTCTCGCCCGAACCTCTGAAGTCGAAACGAAGGCACGCTATGCCGTGTTCGCACAGCTCCCGCGCCGCTTTGACGAGGATACGGTGATCGCCTATTCTGTCCCCCGTATAGCCGTGCAGAAAGACCGCGCACGGGTTTGGGGACCGGCCATCGGGCAAGTGGAGCATGCCGAAGAGCAGCTGGCCTTCGTTTTCAAAGCTGACTGCGATCTCTCTCATATCATTTTCTCCAACGCCATATTCTCAAGCAGCGGACCGCCTATGTCCAGCAATTAGTTGACACGGAACCTGGAATCTGGAAAACTCGCTCCGGCAGTCGGCTCGTTCAAGGCGGATCCTTACTTGAAGAAACTACTTGGGATATCGGCCTCAAAGAGGCCATGGGGTAACTGCGAGACCTCGATCAAGACCATACTCGCATCGGCGGCCGAGGAAGGTGCCCGGACGGATTTCGTCCGCCTCACGGATTTCAGGATTGAGGCCTGCCTGGGATGCTTCAAATGCCTGGTCGAAGACACCGTCTGTCCGCTCGAAGACGACCTTTACACTCTCCTTGAGGCCGTCGGCTCAGCAGATGCGCTTGCACTTGCCGGGCCGGTCTATTTCCTGATGCCTCCAGCGGTGCTCGTCGCACTGCTTGACAGGCTGCTTACAATGAAAGGACGGGAGAGCTCGGCGGCCGCGCCTCGGCCCGCAGTGACTCTCGCGATCATGGGAAACCACAACTGGCGCGGCGTCGCGCGGCCCGTGATCAACATGACTGCGAGCCTCCTTGGGTTCGAGGTGGTCGAGAGCATGCACCTCGTTGCCGAAGGGCCGGGAGAAGTTCTCATGGACGACCGCGTGGCCGGGCATCTGGATGAGGTGGGGAGGAAGCTCGCACACGGAACGCCGGTGCCCGAGAGCAAGAGAAGCGCAGCGTGTCCCATCTGTGCGAGCGATTTCTTCAGGATCGAGCCTCCGAACATAGTATGTCCCATATGTGGTTCGGTCGGAGACCTCGAAGTCTACGCCGGTGAAGGAAAGTTCTTGGCCACGGGTGACGAGCCGAGGTGGGGGCTCTCGTGGCTCGACAAACACGTTGAGTCCTGGATCGAACCGTCACTAAGACGATACAAGGGACGGCGCAAGCAGGTGCTGAGCCGGCTGAAGGAGCTGAAGGCCCGGTACACTGCGGGACAAGGAAAGGGGTAGGAGCCGATGTTCAAGAGGATACTGGTCGCATCAGATGGGTCGGGCACCTCGCTTAAGGCCGCGAGAATTGCCGGAGAAGTGGCCAAGACATACTCCGCTGCGTTGACGGTTGCCACGGTCGCCTATTTCCCGCGGGTCTATGCATCAGATGTCAGTTCCGATATGATGGAAGGCTATCTTCAAGAGTGGAAACGGGTGCTGAAGAGCACTGTTGACGCTGTTAAAGCCATCGGTGCCGATCCCGAGGGCAGACTGCTTCGCGAAGAAGAGCCCGCCAGGGCCTTGCTCGATGAGGCAGAGCGCGGGGGGTACGATCTTCTCGTGGTCGGAAGGACGGGGGCGGGAAGCCCCGGCTCGAAAATGATGGGTGGCGTGAGCAGAAAACTTGCTGAAGGGGCCGCATGCTCTGTGCTGATAGTGCGATAGGGAGGGGTTACATCAGGTTCTGATGACCAGGCAAGTCCGTGCACCCATTGTGATGACTGTTGCGGCGGCGCTGCTCTGGGCCTCCTCGTTCAGTGTGGTGAAGGTCGGCCTTCGACACATCGAACCGTATTCCTTCGTCTTCTTAAGATTTCTCGCTGCCTCAATTGTGCTTCTTGTGATCGTGTTCCTGACCGGGCAGGCGGCCGTGCTGGCCTCGTATCTCAAAGACCGGTACGTCCTGCTTCTGGGCCTTACACTTGCGGGAAGCTTCGGTCTTCAGTTCATAGGGCAGACCGAGACCACCGCCGCCAAGGCCGCCATGATAATAAACTCAGGCGTCGTGCTGGTTGCTCCACTGAGCGTTGTGTTGCTCAAGGAGCACATAGGCCGGAAGAAACTGATCGCGCTCGCCATCGGTGTATGTGGGGTGTATCTGGTCGTCGGTGGAAAGAGTCTGGCCCCCGATGGAGTACAGAGCCTGCGAGGTGACATCCTGATCACGGGGTCGTCGCTTTGCTATGCCCTTTACATCGTGTTTACCAAGATGGCCGTCAGCAGACGCACGTTCCGCGAGATTCCGCTCGTAACCGGTGTTTTCCTCTGGACGCTTCCAATCTTCCTCGTGGCTGCGCTGCCGGGCCTTGGCGGCGCCATCAGGCCGGATGCAAACGTGTGGCTTTCAGTGGTCTATCTCGCTGTCTTCTGCAGTGTGCTACCCTTCCTGATCTGGACCGCGGCCATAAAACACATCGGCGCGCTCACATCTGCGATAGTGCTCCTGGCCGAACTGGTCTTCGGGGTGATCATTGCGTGCGTATTGCTGGGTGAGACCCTATCCGGTGCGGTCATCGCCGGGTGCGCCCTGATCTGCGCCGGCATCCTGATAGTAGGCAGGTGAGAGGCCCGCCAGTTCGTCGGGCACGGAGACCCGCCGCTACGGGGCGCCGGTGCCGCCCATTGCGGGCTTAAGCTTAAGCGACAGCTCTGCGACCTCTTTTTCCTCGAGCGATTTACCCTGGTGAGAGAGCCTCAGCAGGGCAAGCGTGTAGTCGCTGCCGTTTACGACAGTCGAGCTTTCAAGACCGAATGAGGACGCGGTCTTCACCACTTCGCCCACGCCGAACTGATTCGGTTCGTGAATCACGGCAAACACGGTGTAAGAGGCTCCTCTACCCGCAGGCCCGAGATCCACCCCGCGCCATGCAGTAACCGGGGCCGCCCGGTCGCCATCCATCCAGCCGGTAATGGCCTCGATACCGGTCAGCACCTGCTGGAATACCTCGTTGTCGGATACGGTAGGCGAGACAATCAGCTTGTCACCCATCCTGGAAAGTATCTGGCGGGCGATCTCAGGGTCGAGTTTCCGTTCCTTGGCCATTCCGGAGATCTTCTCGGATCTTTCCCGCCTGAGTTGTCTGCCGGTTCTGTCAAAGATTCGTATCTTGGGGCCTATGTCGTCGGCTCTTCTAAGCGCGTTCTCTATTCCTACGAGTATCATTTCATCGTTGTAAGGACCTTTGGTAGTGCCGAAGAAAGACTCGAAATTCACCCAGACATCGATTATCACGACCTCCTGTACTACCACGCTCTCACCCGTTCCGGAGGTCACCAGCGAGGGCGGATCCGGCATTCCTGCCGTGAGGCCCTTGATCTCGCTTATTTTCTCAACGCACCGGAAGGCCTGGCCCCGGTCGGCTCCCGAGGTAACGAGTACCACCTTGATATTCGACCTGCTGTGAGGGTGCATGTAGGCCTGCGGGAGCTTAAGTTGCCTTTCCTCCTCAAGCATTACCGGACATATCTTCCTTCCTATGAGTTCGACACCGGGTGAGAGCCTGTCGCAGACCGGGGCATCCTGGATGCTTATGATCTTCTCACGGAGTTCAACCTGCTGATCGGGCGTCAGGCCTCTTTCCTTGGCATCTACTATCTCGATCCTGATCACATTCACCCTGTCACCTGTAATGAAAACTTTGTCATACTTGCGCTGGTACCCGGGGACCACCTCATCTATCATTCGAAAACAATCACCCATGGAGACGTCGTGTTCGAAGCCCGCCACCGAAATGCCTGTGAGTTCACCCGCAGGGGTGGCGATGTTATCGACCTTCGCATATATCTTTGAGGTCTTTCTGACACCGGCTATGAACCTATGGTTGGTGTTGATGAGATCGGCAAGATCCTCCGGTCTGCGTTCGATGAGATAAGCCAGGGTCCGCGCTCCAAAGAACCTGACGGCCTCACCCTTGTCTCCGAAGAAGGCTGCGTGCGAGGACGGTTTGGCGATCTTCTTAAGCTCCTCGACCACAAGCGAGTAGTGTTCCGCTTTCTTGGTCTCCATCGCAAGCAACTCGCCCTTGCCCGTCTCCTCGGCCGCTGTTCTTACTAGCGTCACCTCTATCTCAGGCTCAAGACTCAGGAGGTGCTCGAATTCCGTCTGCTCGGCGACGTCGATTTCCATGAAGACCAGGGCGACGCTCTGGTCGGGTTCGTCGATGATGACGGCCTCACAGAACGCGATGTTAAACCCCTTCTCGTGAAGCGTACCCGTGCAGCAATTGATCAACCCGGCCCAGTCACGCGCAAGGACCGCGAAGGTGACCGACGGACGCCCGAGGGCATACTTGGTCGGCTTGGGACTTATGTAGATCTGCACGGCCCCGGGTTTCCGGCGATCCATCTCTATGAGTTCGATGGCTATGGCGAGATAGTGGGAGGGCATTCGGGCAGGGTACCTGCCCGATCCCTTTATCATCTGGTATGCTTCTTCTATTCTCTCGTCACTTATGCCTGTGGCCCGGAGAAGATGCTTCACACGGGGCAGCACTGCTAAATACCCTCGTCCTCAGATGGGGGCGGCATTGAGTCCAGCATCTCCTGGGCTTGTTTCGTCTCGACCGCCGTGGGGTAACGCGTTACAAGTATCTTGAAATACTCCCTTGCGGTTTCGGTATCGTCCAGTTCGAGATAGGAGAGCCCCAGCTTATACATCGCCTCAGGCACCTTATCCCCGGAGGGATACTCGTCAAGGACCTTACGGAATTCAGCCACGGCATTCGTATATTCACCGAGGACAAAAAACGACTGGGCGATCATGAACTGAGCGTCATCCGAAAAATCGGTCATGGGAAATCGCTTCACGAAATCCCTGAACCCGCTTATCGCGGATTGGAAGTTGCCTTTGACGAAGTCCACATACGCGGTCTCATACAGGTGGGTCGCGACCGAGGCCTGAAGCATAGATGTGTCGGCCGGAGCAGTTCCGCCAGTCATCCCCCCGGCATCCGGTCCTCCCGGCCCCTGTTCTCTGCGCATGGAAATCTGCGCGAGCCTGTACCTGTTTTCCTTAACGAGGGATTCGAGAATCTCCAACCGGGTCTGAATTTCGTCCACCCTGCTCTCCGTAATCGCCCTTGAGCTGCGTATCGGCGCGGACTTCGATCCAACCGTCGAGTCAAGGTATGCGACCGAACCGGACACGTGCTCGAGCGAGTCTTTGATCGCTGCAAGATTTCTGTTTTGACGCCGGATCTGCGTCTCGATTTCGTAGATTCTCCTCCCATAGCAGCCGGGTAGCAGGAGAATACACAGCACCAGACATACCAGACAAACGACACTCAATTTGAATTTTGCACTCATCTTGAATCCCTTATTTCACGACGAAGATCGCTCTGCGATTCTTTGCCCATGCTGCTTCGTGGTGTCCCGGATCAGCCGGTCTTTCCTCTCCGTAGCTTACTATAGAGAGCCTCGATTTGGCTATCCCGAATCGGGTCATGAAGTCCCTGGCGGCAAGCGCCCTCTTCTCGCCGAGCGCAAGATTGTATTCCTCGGTCCCCCGCTCGTCACAATGGCCTTCAATCAGGACATGCAAGTCGGGGTTATCCATCAGGAGAGCTCCGTTGCGGGAGAGGTTGGTGGTCGCCTCGTCGCTGAGGTTATACTTGTCGTACGCGAAGTTGATGTGACTGAGCACGATCTCCTTCTCATCCTCTGCATCAAGCGGGCGGATTGGCTTCTCGCCGGCACCGGGTTCGAGATCACCTTCGCGTGCCCGTTCCGTGCCCGGGCGCCCCAAGCCTTCGCCATCGGCTTCATCAAGCGGGCTTACCTTCTTGGGACCGCAGCCTACCCAGCAAGCGACGCATATCATCAGGGCGATTACAACGAGAACCTTCATGTGCACATCCTCCTTCTTTGTCTCAGCGTTGGGCCTGAGAGGTTCTTTCGTGCCTGGGCTCCGAAGCCCATGCCGGATTCCGCGGGAGGTTCATCCCGTCAACGATCCGGCGTTTTGCGCTTCCGTCCTTGTTCATAATGTAAATACTCGAATTGCCGCGGCGTGTCGAGGAAAAAACAATATGCATGCCGTCCGGCGACCAGCTGGGGTCCTCGTTGCTTCCAGCGTCGGTGAGAACCTGCGTGGTTATTCCGAACGGATCCACGGTGCAGATCTGAAACCTCCCGTCTATCCTTGAGACATAAGCTATCAGATCACCCTCGGGTGACCAGGCGGGTGAGGTATTGTAGCTTCCCTCGTAGGTCACTCTTCTCATACTCAGGCCCTCGGTGTCGGTGACGAACACCTGGGGCGTGCCCGCTCTGTCAGAGGTGAAGGCCAACTCAAGACCGTTAGGCGCCCACGTGGGTGAGCAGTCAATCCCCGAGAAGTAGGTTATCCTCTTGCGGGTTGTGCCGTCCAGGGACAGTATGTAGACCTCCGGATTACCGTCCTTGCTCAGCGTGACCGCTATCCTGTCACCATCAGGGGACCAGGCCGGAGTCGCGTTCATGCCCTCAAACGATGCGAACCTGGTCTTGCTGCGGCCTCCCGCATCGATGACGTACACCGCCGAGTTCCCGCCCTCGTATGAAACATAGGCCACTCGCTTGCCTTCGGGAGACCACGAGGGACTCATCACGATACTCGGGGTCTTTGTGAGCTTCACAAGCTGGGAGCCGTCAATATGAATGCTGTAGAGATAGGAACTTCCCTTTTCCCCCGCGACAAACGCCAGACGCGTGTTGGCGATCCCGGTCCTGCCCGTCAGTGCGTAGACTATGTCGTCTGCGACAACGTGGGCGACCATCACGATTCCTGTGGGAGATGCCCCGTAACGGCGTTTGAAGATCGACTGGGTGGATGCCCGGTCACGCAGATCGATGTCGAAGCTGAGATCGGTCCGGGCGCCCTCGGCAAGAACCTCGATGAGGGCATGAGGCAGGTCGGCTTCGATGTCTCTTACGATCTCGAAGTAGCCGGAAATGTCGAGATCGGACTTGAGGGTCTTGAGGAACTCCTCATTATAATTGGCCAGATCACCCTTGAGCTTCTGCTTGGATCCGACGAAGCCGATCCTGATCAACATAGCCCCTTCCGTGGTGACCTTGATGTGAACGTCTGTCTCGCTATGAGACGCTGTTGCACCTGCAAAAACGACCAGAACCGCGAGTATAAGGGTGTATCTCATTTTGATCATCCTGACTTCTGCTCGAATTCGAAATGGACGCCGAGCCAGCTGCCCTTGAAGCCGGCAGGGAGGGGGGGCAGCGGGCTTGATCTATCAACCGCCCTCAGGGCGGATCTGTCGAATAAGTCAAACTCGGAGGTCTTCTCAATCTTGACATCCATCAAGTGTCCGTCCCTTGAGATCTTGAAGTAGACCGTGGACACAACACCTTCGGCGGCGCCTGCGACGGGTGGGGGAGACCAGTTGCTGCTGATCCTCTCCTTGACAATCTCAAGATAGTACGCAAACCTGAAATCCTTGTCATCGACGCGCACCTTCGACTCGCTGCCACCCGTTGCGGAGGTCTTTGCGGGTGTCGGCCTGGCGGGCTCGGTTTTCTTCGGTTCCGTCTTGGCCTTCGAGGGCGGTGCCTTCTCTGTCTCGGTCTTGCGGGTCTTCTTCTCGGGCTCGTAAGCTATCTTGGCCTTCGGCTCTTCCTTCTTGGGTTCTACCTTCTCCTCTTTAGGGGGGGGTGCCTTGACCACCTGCTTGGGGGCCGGGTGTTCCTCACTTACCAGTTTGACGCTGATTACCTCCGAGCTCAGATAGAAGGTTTTGCGATAGCCCGGTATGACTATGAGCGCGATAAAAGCAATGTGTGCAACTGATGAGAGTGCGAAGGATCTCTTCACCGCCTGCGTGCCTTTTCATCGAGTTCCGTTATGAGGCCGACATCCTGAATCCCCGACTTCCTCGTCATGTCGAGCACCTTTATCACCGCGCCATAGGGTACGGCCTGGTCCGCCCTGATCAGGATCCCCTTCTTACCTTCCTTGAGCGCCTTTGCGAGCTCATCAGGCAGGACGGCCAGGGGAATCGCCTTATCTTCGATCATGATCGTGGCGTCTTTCCTTATTGTTATTGTCAGGTTGCCCTTTGTCTCGATCGCTTTCGAGGCTGCCTTGGGAAGGTCCACCTGGATCCCCATTTGCATAAGCGGGGACGTGATCATGAAGATTATCAGCAGAACCAGCGTGACATCTACGAGTGAGGTTACGTTTATTTCAGACAGAGACTTTTGGGGCGTTAAGTTCACGCAGGATCTCCTTCTCGATGCTCTCGGCCACGCGTGATATGAAAGAGTCCATCTGAGATCTCTCGCGGCGGATGTTGTTGACAAGGTAATTGTAGGCCACGAGCGCCGGAATCGCCGCGCCAAGTCCGAACACGGTCGTTATCAGGGCCTCTGCAACGCCCGAACCCACCACGGTAAGGCTCGCGGAACCCATCTGGCCCATACTCAGGAACGAATTCATCACACCCCATACCGTTCCGAAGAGACCCAGAAAGGGCGACACGCTTGCCGTCGTTGCCAGGAAGCTCAGGTTGCGCTCCATTCCGTCGATCATGTTGAGTGCGGCCCGTTCCATCGCGCTCTTCGCGGACTCGGCGATCATCCGGGCGTGGGACTCCTCCACTGAAGAGATCGCCGCCAGGTCCTTCTCGACCGACGTCGCACCTTCAATCATGAGATGGGGAAGATTCGATTCCTCGAACCCACGTCCGTGGCGCGAGGCTTCAAAGATCGAGAAATCCCGGGGAAGCATCGAGAGAAACTTCTTCGTGTGCCTGTTGCACTTTCTGAAGGCACGAAACTTGTCGATCGCAATAGCCCACGAAATGATCGAAAGGACTATCAGGATGGCTAGCACGAGCTTAGCCACGATGCCGGCGCCAAGTATAATGTCGCCGACACCCGACTTAAGCAAGACGGTATGAACAACTATCACGGTCCGGTACCTTCCTCTTGTTATGAGGCAACTAACGCATACCGGCGCCGCTTCGATTGGGCAACCTTACGTTATTGGAATGTGGGACGGGTTGTCAAGACAAATGTGGGCAGATTTCGGGCCAACAAACATATTGACAAGAGCCCGAATCAAGTGGTATCTTCACTTGACCAATTTTGTCATTTCGGGATCCAAACCCGGAGAATGGAGATACTTTAAGATGTGCCCAACACGAGTCAGGCTGTCCAGAGAGAACGTCAACGGCGACTTCGTAAAACTCGTAAACGAGATAAGCGGCCAGAACGTTCTAAACTGTTACCAGTGCGGAAGATGCTCCTCCGGCTGCCCGCTCACTTTTGCCATGAGACTTCTGCCGAACCAGGTCATCCGGTTCGTCCAGCTGGGACTTAAGGAAGAGGCCATGGAGACGAACACGCACTGGGTTTGTGCCTCGTGTCTCGCGTGCCACGCAAGGTGTCCGAGAGGCGTCGATCTTGCGAAGGTGATGGAGGCCCTGCGCGCGATTGGACTCCGGCCCGGAACTCATGACAGAATCAGACCCGAGGATCTGCCGGCTGAAACCCTCGCCAAGTTACCTCAACAGGCACTTGTCAGTGGGTTGAGGAAGTTTACCAAATAGACTGTCAGTGGCTGAGGAGGTCAAGATGGAGATTGCATATTTCCCCGGTTGCACTCTGAGAGCAAGTGCAATTGGGCTTGACGACTCTGTTCGAGACACGGCTGCGGTGTTCGGCTTCGACTTCAAGGAGGTGCCTGACTGGACCTGCTGCGGAGCCACCTTCAACCTCGCAGTCGATAACATAATGGCCCTTGCTCCGCCGATAAGGATTCTCGCCAACGCCAAGACGGTAGGTGACCGGGTTGTGACCGTGTGTGCGGGCTGTTACAACGTCTTGAAGCGTGCGAACTACACGGTGAGAAATGATGCCGAGAAGTTAAAGAAGATCACCGACTTCATCGAGATGGAATACGACGGCAGTGTCGAGGTCGTCCATTACATCGAGTTCCTACGTGATGACGTGGGATTCGCCAGGATCGGGAAGGAACTCAAGAAAAAGCTCGACCAGGTCAAAGTGGCTCCTTACTACGGGTGCCAGCTCCTGCGACCTGAGGAGGAACTCGGGTTCGACGATGCCGAGGACCCCATGCTGATGGACGATCTCTTGAAGGCGATGGGCTGCGACGTTATCGATTTTCCCCACAAGGTGGAGTGCTGCGGTGCGTTTCTTACCGTCTGCACCGATATAGGAGCGCGCAGTGCGGCAAAGGACGATGGCGCCGCGGGTGCGGTCAATGAGTGTTCATACACAATCCTGGACGCTGCGGTGAAGAGGGGGGCGGACTTCGTGGTCCTGTCGTGCCCGCTTTGCCTTTACAATCTCGATTCCGCCCAGGACGCGATCGAAAAAGAGCACCACGGTTTCAAGAAGATTCCGATCATATACTTTTCTCAGTTGCTTGCAGTTGCACTGGGGCTCGATCCCAAGAAGTACGCACTTGATAGTGCACATCACCACGTTGATCCTCTAGGAGTGGTCAAGGCCAAGGTATCGTCATGACATGCGAGGTAACGACATGAAACGCATCGGAGTATTCGTTTGCCACTGCGGCTCCAACATTGCAGGGACGCTCGACATCGACAGAATCATCGAAACGGCCAAGACCATCCCGGGGGTTGTTCAGGCGGAGGAATACAAGTACTTGTGTTCCGATCCCGGTCAGAGCATGGTGCAGAAGATGATAGAAGCCCATAAACTGGACGCGGTTGTCATCTCTGCATGCACGCCCAGTCTCCATGAGCCCACTTTCAGGAAGGCTGTCGAGATGGTCGGGATGAACCCGTACCAGTGCGAAATCGCGAACATACGCGAGCAGTGCAGTTGGGTCCACGATGACATCGCGACGGCGACCGACAAGGCGATCAAGGTTATAAGCAGCGTCGTTGAGAAGGTCAGACTCAATGAGTCACTCGAGCCCATAACCGCGCCTCTTACGAAGAAGGCGCTTGTAATAGGCGGTGGTATCAGCGGTATCCAGGCGGCACTCGATATAGCCGACAGCGGTTACGAAGTGATCGTTGTCGAGCGGGAGCCCTCGATCGGCGGCCACATGGCGCAGCTGTCCGAGACCTTCCCCACTCTTGACTGCTCCCAGTGCATATTGACACCCAAGATGGTGGAACTGAATCTTCATCCCAATGTGACCATTCATACTTATTCGGAGATCGTAAGCCTCGGCGGCTACGTCGGCAACTTCAAGGTCGGCATCAGGAAGAAGGCCAAGTCGGTCGATCACACGAGATGCACCAGTTGCGGGCTTTGCTACGATAAGTGCCCGGTTAAGAAGCCGAGTGAGTTCGAGCGCGGGCTTGCCATGCGCAAGGCGATCTATGTGCCGTTTCCCCAGGCGATACCCAACAAACCGGTAATCGACAGAGCCAACTGTCTTAAATTCACCAAGGACGCCTGTGGCAACTGCGAGAAAGTCTGCCCTACGACTGCCGTCGATTTCACCCAACAGGACGAGATGATTGAAGAGGAAGTGGGAGCGATCGTCGTTGCCTCCGGGTATGATCTCTATCCCATGTCCGAGCTCCGGGAATACGGCGGCGGCAAGATACCGGATGTGGTCGATGGGCTTCAGTTCGAGCGTCTGCTCTCGGCATCAGGTCCGACACAGGGCGAGATACTGCGACCCTCGGACGGGAAGGTCGCCAAGGAGGTGGTCTTCGTCCAGTGCGCGGGATCGCGTGATACCGAGAGGGGAAAACCCTACTGCTCGAAGATATGCTGTATGTACACCGCCAAGCACGCGATGCTCTACAAGCATAAGGTGCATGACGGCCAGGCCTACATTTTCTATATCGACGTCCGGGCCGGTGGCAAGGGCTACGAGGAGTTCTACCAGAGGGGTGTGGACGAAGACGGCACCGTGTATCTCAGGGGCAAGGTATCGAGGATATTCCAGGACGGCGATAGGGTGATGGTCTGGGGATCGGACACCCTTACCGGCAAGAAGGTCGAGATAGCGGCGGACATGGTCGTGCTTGCTCCTGCGACCGTGCCGAGCGTGGGGACTGAGGAGCTGGCCCGCGAGCTTAAGATCCAGGTCGACATAAACGGTTTCCTCTCCGAGGTTCATCCCAAGCTCAGACCTGTCGAGAGCATCACGACCGGGTTCTACGTGGCCGGAGCAGGCCAGGCGCCCAAGGACATTCCTGAGGCTGTTGCACAGGCGGGTGGGGCGGCGAGCAAGGTCGTTGCGCTCTTCTCGGGCGATCTTGTCCACAGGGATCCGATGATCGTCGGGGTGGTGGAGGAGACATGCAGCGGGTGCGGTGTCTGCGTCGGCGTTTGCCCGTACAGTGCAAGGGAGCTTGATACGGAGAGGAAGAAAGTCAAAGTGATCGAGGTTCTCTGCGAGGGATGCGGAGCGTGCGGGGCGGCATGTCCCACGGGTTCGGCCCAGCAGAGAAACCTGACCGATGCGCAGATAATAAGTATGGTCGGGGCCAGTCTTGGTGAGAGCTCCGATAGCCTGGATTCCAAATAAGATTGAGAGAAGGTGAGGTAAGCCATGGCAGCAAAGACATCAGGCAAAGCCGGCACGGCGGCTGTGGATGAGTCGTCCGCCGGGATGGTTAGAATCTATATCATGGGAAAGCAGTATGAGGTCCCCGAGGGCCTGACCATTCAAAAGGCCCTGGAGTATGCCGGTCTGACACTGCTCAGGGGTTGTGGCTGCCGCGGCGGTTTCTGCGGGGCGTGCGGCACCGTATACCGGACCGCAGGCGACTACAAGCTCAAGGTCGCGCTGGCGTGCCAGACGGTCGTCGAGGACGGCATGTATCTTACGCAGATACCGTTTTACCCAGCCAACAAGGCCATATATGATATCGAAAAACTCACCCCATCTCTGGAATCTCTGGTACAGACCTACCCCGAGTTCATGCGATGTGTGCAGTGCAACACCTGCAGGAAAGTGTGTCCTCAGGATATCGAGGTCATGCAGTACATGGCGACGGCGATGAGGGGAGATCTCGCGAAAACCGCCGATCTCTCATTTGATTGCATAATGTGCGGGCTCTGTGCAAGCAGATGTCCCGCCGACACCGTGCAGTACTACGTTGGTATACTGGCCCGCCGGCTCTACGGCAGGTACATGATGCCTGAAGCGAAACACCTTGCCGAGCGGGTCAAGGAACTGGACACGGGCAAGTTCGACAAAGAGATCGATGATATGATCAAGATGAAGCAGGAGGATCTCAAGAAGCTTTACAACACACGGGATATCGAGCCCGCTGAAGAGACAACCAAAACCGAGGCGGTTTCCGCCACTGAGGCCGGCACCGAAAAATGAGGAGGATGTGAGATGGCAAACCAGCCGAGTACAGATCCCTATCCGAAACACATGCGGGAGGCCATAAAGAGGGTTGAGGCAACACGCACCCGCCGGATGGCAGAGGATTTCCCGGTGCTGAGCGCTGACGATAAGACCTCACTTCTCAAGAAGTTCCACCCTGACCACAGGAGTGGGGAGCAGGTGGATATAAAGGTCGGTCCGAGCAAGGGCGAGAAGTCCTTTAAAGAGATAGAGAGCGTGATACAGGCATACAGCCGTATAGATCCCAAGGTCTTCGATCTGTCCAGGGTGGACTTCGATGTCGATGTTCTCGTGATCGGGGGTGGTGGGGCAGGCTCTGCTGCGGCCCTCGTTGCCAATGAAGCAGGGGCCAAGGTTCTGCTCGTGACCAAACTGCGCCTGGGGGATGCCAATACGATGATGGCGCAGGGAGGCATCCAGGCGGCGGATAAGGCAAACGATCCGCCTTCAAGGCACTTTCTCGATGTGATGGGCGGCGGGCACTATCATAACTTCCCCGAGCTCGTGAAGGCGCTCGTGCTTGATGCACCCTACGTGATGAAGTGGCTTCAGGATCTCGGCGCGATGTTCGACAAGGAAGGTGACGGCACATACGTCACGATCCACGGTGGCGGTACGTCAAGAAAGAGGATGCATGCAGCACGTGACTACAGCGGCGCGGAGATAATGAGGACCCTGAAGGATGAGGTGCTCAACAAGGGCATCGAGGTCCTCGAGTTCACCTCGGCGATAGAACTTCTCAAGGACGAGGAAGGAAAATGCGCCGGTGCGATTCTCTACAATATGGAAACCGAAGAGCATTTCATCTGCCGTGCGAAGACCACTGTGATTGCGACCGGGGGTGCCGGGCGGCTGCATGTGCAGGGGTTCCCGACGACCAACCACTACGGGGCGACTGCAGATGGGATCGTGCTCGCCTACAGGGCGGGCGCACCGTTCGTGTTCATGGATGCGATCCAGTACCATCCGACCGGGTCGGCCTATCCCGAGCAGATACTCGGGCTTCTTGTCACCGAGAAGGTGAGAGGCCTGGGTGCGCAACTGGTCAATACGGACGGCGACCAGTTCGTATACCCGCTTGAGACAAGGGACGTCGTATCCTCGGCGATCATAAGGGAGTGCGGGGAAAGAGGTAAGGGGACAAAGACGCTTACGAACGTTTACGGCGTGTGGCTGGATTCGCCCATGATCGAGCTGAAACACGGCAAGGGTGCGATAAAGAAGGCGTTGCCGGCTATGACGAGGCAGTATGAGCGCTGTGATATAGACATGACAAAGGATCCGATCCTCATTTACCCCACACAGCACTATCAGAACGGTGGGGTGAAGATAAACGCGGATGCCGAGAGCGAGGTTCCCAATCTGTTCATTGCCGGTGAGGCGACAGGTGGCGTCCACGGAAGAAACAGACTGATGGGCAACTCACTTCTCGACATACTTGTTTTCGGGAGGAGGGCCGGAAAGAACGCGGCTGCCCGCTCCAAAGACACCAAGCCGGGCAAACTCACACTGAGTCACGTAGATGCGTTCCATAAGGAGCTCAAGAGCGCCGGCGTTTCGGAGGACCGGGTTTCGCCGATGCTTCTGCCTGATTATAGAAGGCCTGAGACGGTGGAGCGGCAAAAGAGCCGGGTCCCGCTTGGAGGGCGCGTCTGACGTTGCGGGATGCTTGACACGTTGTGGGCGAGGTGTTAACTTCCCCACATATTTCGCGATTTCCTTTCTACGGGTTTAGACCTTTCGACGGGGGAGATGCAGGTGAGGGAGTACAAGAGCAGTAACATAAGAAACGTGGTATTGGTATCACACGGCGGGGCGGGCAAGACTTCGCTCGCCGAGTGCCTGCTGTTTGCTGCGAAGGCCACCCAGCGGCTCGGAAGGGTGGATGAGGGCAGTTCGATCCTGGATTACGCCGACGATGAGGTAGACCGCAAGATCACCATAAACCTCGCTGTTGCCCATCTTGACTGGCGGGATGTTCGAATCAACCTGATAGATACACCCGGCTATGCCGACTTCTACGGGGATACGAAGGCGGGCATCAGGGCCGCCGACGCGGCACTGGTCCTGGTAAAAGCCGACGGCGGTGTGGAAGTGGGCACCGAGAAGGTGTGGGAGTTCGCGGACGAGTATTCACTTCCCAGGATGATCGTGGTCAACCGCATGGACAAGGAATACGCCGACTTTGACAAGGTCGTCGACCAGGCCAGGAGCCATCTCAGGGGACCTGTCGTTGTCGCGCAGCTTCCGGTCGGTAAGGGCGACGCGTTTTCAGGCGTGGTCGATCTGTTTTCGATGAAGTACTACAAGTACGATCGAAGCGGATCGGGTGCCGGGATGATGCATGAAATCCCCGCCGAGATGGTCGATCAGGCCAAGACCATGAGAAAGAAGATGGTCGAGAGCATCGCCGAATGCAGTGACGAACTTCTGGAAGCATATCTCGAAGATAAGGAAATCAATGCGGACGTTCTCTCACAGGCCTACAGGCAGGGATTCGCCACTGGTAAGATCACCCCTGTGGTGTGCGCGTCTTCACAGTTCAACATAGGAACACAGCAGATACTCGACAGTATGACCCATGTGTTTCCATCACCGGTCGATATCGGCACTTTCAAGGCCAGGACTCCGCAGGAGACTGAGGAGAGCGAGCGGAAGGTTTCCTCCGATGAGCCATTTGCGGCCCTTGTATTTAAAACGATCTCGGAACCACACGTGGGCGACATGTCGATCTTGAGAGTCTACCGCGGAAAGGTCCTTGAAGGTACCGATGTCTTCAACGTGACCAAGGATACTACGGAGAGGTTTACCCAGATTTACACGCTGATGGGCCGGGAAAGGCGTGAGGTGAACAGACTGGTCGCAGGTGACATCGGTGCAACCGTGAAGCTCCGGGAAACGGGTACCAATGACACACTGTGTGCTAAGAACTCACCCGTCATCATCCACCCGATCGAGTTCCCCAAACCGGTAGTGAGGGATGCGATCGAGGCCAAGACCAAGGGAGATGAGGACAAGATATCGAGCGGGCTTGCGAGACTTCATCAGGAGGATCGGACCTTCTCGATGACGGTCGACGGTGAGACCAAACAAACACTGATATCGGGACTCGGCGAGCTCCATCTCGATGTCGTCTTAAAGCGCCTCAAAGACCGGTTCAATGTCGATGTCATCCTGCTGAAGCCCCGTGTGGCGTTTCGGGAGACCATAAGGAACAAGGCCGAGTCGCAGGGCAAGTACAAGAAACAGACCGGTGGCCGGGGGCAGTACGGGGATGTTTGGCTAAGGGTCGAGCCGCTCCCAAGATCGGCGGGCTTTGAGTTCGCCAATAAGCTCGTCGGAGGTTCCGTCCCTACGAAGTATGTCCCGGCTGTCGAGAAGGGTGTGGTTGAATCTATGGAAGCCGGGCCGCTGGCCGGCTACAAAGTCGTCGATCTTAAGGCCACGATCTTTGACGGCTCTTACCATGATGTCGACTCATCGGACATGGCGTTTAAGATCGCATCATCCATGGCTTTCAAGAAGTCTTTCATGGACGCAAAGCCCATACTGCTCGAGCCCATCATGAACATCACCGTGACTGTGCCTGATGAACATCTCGGTGATGTTATGGGTGACCTTTCCGGCAAGCGCGGCAAGATCCAGGGCATCGAGGCCAAGGGCCACCTTCAGGTCATAAGAGCCAAGGTCCCCCTTGCAGAGCTCTACAAGTACTCGACCACCTTAAGATCGATGACCCAGGGCAGAGGCGGGTACGAACGTGAGTTCTCACACTATGAGGAAGTTCCGCACGAGGCCGCCCAGAAGGTAATCGACGAGGCGAAGGCCGAGAAGGAAGAAGCGAAAAAGTAGGTAACTCTCCGGGGGTGGCTGGCTGAGTGGTCCGTCGCCCCTTTTCCATTTTGGGTGATGCGTATGGTTCTCACTGATCTTGGCATGTCGACCTCCTGGAACAGTGCCGGTATTGAAGACGGCACGCGGATCGTCGATGAGATCGCCGCCCTGGGATTTAAGCGTTTAGAGATCGAGTACAGGGTGAGCGAAAACGCGATTCCCGCGATCGAAGCGGCGGTCCGATCCGGCCGGATCACGGTGTCGAGTGTTCATAACTTCGCGCCGCTTCCCGCAAGCAATAAGCCCTCAAACTGGGGCGGCGACACGCTTTCACTCTCCTCACCGGATGAGCCGGAACGATCCGAAGCTGTGAATCTGACCCTGAGGTCGCTTGAACTTGCGAAGAGACTGGGAGCCAGGGCCCTTATCCTTCATATGGGTGAGATCGATACGGGTCGGGGCTTCTTTCAAGAGCTCGCAGACGTCGTCAAGGCCGCGGGTGTTGCGTCCGGGGACGCCGTCAGGATACGCGAGAGTGTAAAGAAAGCCAGAGATGCCCGAAAGGCCGCTTTCCTCGATTCCGCTGTGAGAAGCCTCAAGGACCTGCTTGCCCGGTCGGAAGACTCGGGTATCACGGTGTGCATCGAGAACCGGTACTTCCACAATCAGATCCCGCTTCCCGATGAGGTGGTTGCCATCAAGCAGGAGATACCATCGGCGAGACTGCGCTACTGGCACGATCTGGGCCATGCCCACGTGGAGGAGGTGCTCGGTTTTTCTTCTCACCTGGAGGTGCTTGATCGTCTCGAGAAATACATCTTCGGCGTGCACATCCATGACTCCGTCTTCATTGGCGATCATAAGGCCCCTGGAACCGGAGAAATAGATTTCTCAAGCGTCTTCGCCAAGATAAACCGGCCTGTCATAAAGGTCCTCGAACTTGCCTCATCCGTCTCGGCCGACGACATCCGCCACGCCACCGGTTATCTGTCAGCCCTCTAATTTCGGTGACACCAAACTTAATTGTGGGTCTATTTCGGTGACACCAAGCTTATTTATGAGGCTGTCTCGGCGAAGCCATATTCAACCACGGTGCTATTCTGTACTTCTTGGAAGGCCTAGGCCCACGCTTCCGGGGTCTCAGCGTGCGGTTCGTGGCTCTCTCGCAGCAATCGATGAAGGCTTCATCGCCCAGTGGGCGGCCGGTTCGCTCGTGCCTGCCAAAATCTGGATTTCTTGAGACTTCAAGACGCAGGAACTCCTCCCAATGTGGCATGATTTCAAGAACCGGCTGTGCCGACACCAGATCATCGTCTCTGCCGGAGAGGTGCGCGCCGGCACTGCTCCAGGGCCACTCCTCGGGACACTTAACAAGGTCAGCGCGAACGGGATTCTGTTCGATGTAGCGGACTGCTGCAAGCAGATGCCGCTCGTCCAGCGGGCAGGATGCGAACCGCCCCTGCCACAGGTGACCTTTCCATTCCATCCGGGCGTTGATCGCGAATGTGTAATGGCGATGGGCTTTCCCAATAGCCAGTCGCAGTCCGTCCATGGTGGCGGGTACCGCCACCAGGTGCACGTGGTTCGGCATCAGACAATATGCCCATATCGCGACTTCGTGTCGGCTGCAGAATTCCGACATAATACGAATGTAAGCACGATAGTCGGAGTCGCAGAAGAAAGTCTGCTGCCTGCGGTTACCACGCTGGGCAACATGATGCGGAATATCCGGTACCACCACCCTTGCCACTCTCGTCATCCCATGGTATGGTAGCACCATGGTCAGGATCTTTCAAGAGTTTTCTACACATGGTTTGGTGTGGCATGAAACCGCCGGGAGGACATCTCATGGATGCAGATAATTAGGTACGGTGTCACCGAAACCGGCGGATAATTAAGTATGGTGTCACCGAAACTGGTAGGTAATTAAGTATGGTGTCACCGAAATCAGTACCGAAATTAGTGAGGCGTGGGGTTCAGGTTGCGGTGTTCGTGCTCTTCCTGATCCTGCTGATCAGGACAGTCTCACCCGTTGAGACCTGGCTTCCGCCCGACACCTTTCTGCGCCTTGACCCGCTGGCCGCCGTCTCCGCGATGATGGCGGCGCGTAGCGCGGCTGGCTTCTTCCCTAAGTTTGTGCCCGCTCTCGTCGTGATCGTTCTCACGATCATACTGGGCAGATTCTTCTGTAACTGGGTCTGTCCGCTCGGGACCACGATTGACATCTGGGATCGCATCGCCGGGAGAAGACGGAAGAAGCGAAGCAAGCCCGTGACCATGCATTCAGGCGGTCTCCGGAATATCAAGTATTACATCCTGGGTGCATTCCTGGTGGCTGCACTCTTCAGCACTCAAATTGCATGGTTGATGGACCCGATTCCGATCGCGACCCGAAGCTATGCTGTCGCCATCTATCCCTACCTGACTTACGCCGCCAGGGCCGTTCTCGATCCCCTCTGGCAGGTCCCCGTCGTGAACCGGATCTCGGAGCCCGTGTACGACTTCCTCAAGCAGTACGTGTTCGTTCCGAATCCTGAGATCGGGTACCAGCCGATCACGGCACTCCATCACATCTCGTTTGCCTTCTTTGCGCTGATACTGGCGCTTTCATTCCTGCACCAGAGATTCTGGTGCCGCTATCTCTGCCCGCTCGGTGCCATGCTTGGACTCCTTTCTAAGGCCACCTTCCTGCGGTGGGTCGTCAATCGGGACAAGTGTACGGAGTGTAACGGTTGCGTCCGCGAGTGCAAGACCGCTGCGATTGCCGAGAAGGCCGGCGGATACTGGCCGCAGGAGTGCGTCGAATGCTTTAACTGCGAGGATGTCTGCCCCGAGGACGCCGTGCGGCTCAAATTCCAGTCTCCCATCAGGAGTATCCGGAAGGAGAGGCGGGCGATTCCCGCAGGGCTCGATCTATCGAAACGCCGGTTTCTCGAAGCGGCTGCTGTGGCCGCTGTCACGGTACCTTTGCTCAAACTCAAGATATCCGATCGTGACTTCCCACCGTGGTTGATCCGGCCGCCGGGAGCTCTTCCCGAAGAGGAGTTCCTGGACAGATGCATCCGGTGTGCGGAGTGCATGAAGGTCTGTCCCACGAACGGTCTTCAGCCGGCGGTTTTTGAAGCCGGCTTAGAGGGTGTAGGCACACCCAAACTCGTGCCTGCCGTGGGCTACTGCGATTATGAGTGTAACGCGTGTTCGGAGGTCTGTCCTACGGGTGCCATCGGGAGACTCTCGCTTGAGGAGAAGAAGGAGACCAAGATCGGCACCGCCTATTTCAACAAGAACAAGTGCTATCCGTGGAATGAAAACCTCAATTGCCTCGTATGCGAGGAGCACTGCCCGACTCCGGAGAAATCGATCAAGTTCTGGGAAACCGAAGTCTTAGAGCAGGAAACAAACAGGACGGTGATTGTCAAACGACCCTACGTTGTGACCGAGACCTGCATAGGCTGCGGTATCTGTGAAAAGAAGTGCCCTCTTAAGGATGAGCCGGCCATCCGTGTCACCGCGCGCGGTGAAGACCGCCACCCGGAGCGCTATTCCGGCGGAAGGGGAGTCTGAGCGAATGCGAGGGGAGCAAAGACCATGAGCAAAGCCAAGCATATAGCGTTCCATCCCGTCATCGTTTGGATGCTGCTGGCCGTCATAATGGGGTGTGGTGCCGATAGAGGCGCGTACACCCACCTTTTTCCGCTACCCGGTGACATTGATGGTGTCCGGGCTCGCGGTGAGATTGCCGAGTACAGGGACAGCACGCTTTACGATTTCTTAAACGGCGGCGCAGAGATGTACTTTGATTACGGCATTGTCGCAGCGGCCGCCGGGGAATACGCGACCGAATCCGGCTCGGAGATCGAGATGAGCGTATACGATATGGGAACTGCCGGCGGCGCATTCGGAATCTATAGCACCGTCCGGTACGCCGGGGCCGACTTTGTCGATATCGGAAGCGAAGCCATGAAGACCGCCTCCTCGCTCGATTTCTGGAAGGGAAGGTACTACTGCAGACTGCTCGCTTTTGAGACCGCGCCTGAATCGGAAGCGGCCATGCTTACCCTGGGAAAAGCGCTTGCAGCCAACATCGCCGAGGCCGGAGATCTCCCCGCTATCATCGATCTCCTGCCGGCGCAGTCGAGAGTCGAAAGAAGTGAGAAGTACTTCTTAAAGCCGCTTGCGCTTAACAACATCCGCTATATCGATCCGGAGAATGTGCTCCATCTCGGCGATGATACGGAAGGCGTGGTCGCGGGGTACGAGACGGGCGAGATCGAAGCGACCGGTTTTATTATCTCCTATCCGACCGCTCAGGCAGCGGCCGGGGCATACGAGTCATACCTTGTCCATCTGGATGGACAGGGGACGCTTGAGCGTCGTGACGGGTCGGCTGAGGTTGTGTTTGAAAGCGGCATGAGGACATTCGTCGCCGTCCATAAGACCTACATCCTCGGTGTCTGGGATGCCGAGAGCCCGGAGACGGGCTACGCCTTTGTCAAAAACGTATTGGCACGGATAGAGAAGACGCTTAGCTTAGGGAAGGGATAGCCATGGAAGATAACAAACTGCACAGACGAGCATTCCTTAAGAGCATGGCCGTTGCGGGGCTCGCCGCCACATGCCCTCACCTGATTGGATGTGGTGGGGAGAAGGAGAAGGTCGCCGGCGGGGCATCGGTTGTGCGTACCATGAAGGGGGCCGCCCGGCAGGATATCGGGCTTGCGATCGCCAGGGGCAGTGATGACCCGATGAAGCTGGTGAGGGCTGCGATCCAGGCAGTCGGCGGCATTGAGCGTTTCGTGAAGAAGGATGACACAGTTGTGGTCAAACCCAATATCGCGTGGAGCCGGAGACCCGAACAGGCAGCGAACACCAACCCCTTTGTTGTCGAGGCCATCATCGAGTTGTGCCAGGACGCCGGTGCCAAGCAGGTCAATGTGTTCGACTACCCCTGCAATCCCGTGAGTCGGACTTACCGGCTGAGCGGTATCGAGGAAGCCGTGGGGCGCGCCGGCGGGAACATCAGCTATATGGACGAGCGGAAATTCGAAGACGTGGCCATTCCCGAGGGCAAGAGCATCAAGTCCTGGAAGATGTATGCGGATGCGTTTGATGCCGACGTCCTGATCAATGTGCCCGTCTTAAAGCATCACAGCATGGCGCGATTGACGATGGGGATGAAGAATCTCATGGGTCTCATAGGCGGGAATCGTGAGAGCATTCACCCGGACTTCGATCAGAAACTTGCGGACATAAACACGGTGATAAAGCCGCATCTTACAATCATGGATGCCTTCCGTGTACTCAAGGCGCACGGCCCCAACGCGGGTACGCCCGAGGATGTCATACTGGGGCGGCACCTGATAGTCGGCACCGATCCCGTTGCCGTCGATTCCTACGGGGCAAGCCTTTTTCGGGACCTGACCGGGCAGGAACTGTCCGGAGAGGACATCGGTTACATCCGGATAGGGCACGAGATGGGTCTCGGTGAGATGGATCTCGCAAGGGTAGAGCAGCAACTGATCGATGTGGCTTAAGAGGCGAGGCGGAAGAGCATGAAACGAAGACGTTTCCTCAAGGCCGGCGGCGCCGCCTTTGCTGCAAGCCTGCTACCGTGGAGCCTATCACTCGGTGATGACAAACCGGCTGCCGTGGTCTGGGAGATTGAGGGTGCGGCGCGTGATGCGGTTCGAAGCCTTTTTTCCTCCTTAGGTGGCATAAAGAAGCTCCTCTCCGGAGACCCGTCTAAAGCGACCGTTCTCATAAAACCCAACCTCTGCCTGCCGCATCCTCCCGGGCGGGCCACGACGACCTCTCCGGAGCTTGTCGACGCACTCTGTGAGTTTTTTGTAGATGCAGGTGTGAGGGACATCATCATCACCGATCACACACTTCAGCAAGCCGCCAACTTCAGCAGGGTGGAACTCGTGAAGGTGGCCGAGAAGTACCCGGCCGCGAAGCTCGTGCTTGCGAATGAACGGAGCTTCTTTGAGCCCGTTGATGTAGCCGGCAAGGTCTTAAAGAAGACCGAGATACTCAAGATGCTCTCGAGCGCCGATCTCTTCATCAATGTGGCCACCGCCAAGCATCATTCGGCGGCACGTGTAAGCCTCGCGATTAAAAACCTGATGGGTGCTATCTGGGACCGTTCGGCCTTTCACACGCAGCTGGATCTCGCGAAAGCAATAGGCGATCTTGCGACTGTGGTCCGACCCGATCTCAACATTATCGATGCCCGGCGCGTCCTTCTCAATGGAGGCCCGACAGGCCCGGGGCCCGTAACCGAAGATAACAGGCTGTTTGCAGGTACCGACATCCTCGCTCTCGATTCGGTAGTCACATCACGCTACAAGTTCGGCGGCAGGAGCCTCTCTGCCAGGGAAGTACCCCATCTCATGGCTGCATATGACAACGGGGTAGGGGAGATCGATCTTAAGCGAATAAAGGTGGAAGTACCGAAAACCGACAAACCTGCGGTTAACGCGACCGGCGCCTCAAAAGGCTGAAAAACCTTGCTCTTCCGTCCCCCCTTAATTTCATTTGAATTGAGTCCTATCTTGTGGTATCTATTGTAAATAGAGAGGTGAACATATATGTCAGGTCATTCAAAGTGGAGCACAATCAAGCGTAAGAAGGGCAAGGCCGACGCTGAGCGGGGTAAGCTCTTTAGTAAGATAATTAAGGAGCTCACTGTCGCCGCCCGCGCCGGTGGTGGAGACCCGGATGGGAATCCAAGGCTGAGGGCGGCAATCGACGCTGCCCGGTCGGGTAACATGCCGGCCGCCAACATCGACAAGGCCATAAAGCGGGGAACGGGCGAGCTCCCGGGGATAACCTACGAGGAGCACAGCTACGAAGGCTACGGACCCCAGGGTGTTGCGATCCTGATAGAGGTTCTGACGGACAACAAGAACAGGACCACATCGGAGATAAGACATCTCTTAAGCAAGAACGGCGGCCACCTCGGTGAGGTCGGCTGTGTCTCATGGATGTTCGATCTCAAGGGCTCGATCGAGGTTGAAAAGGGCAAGGTCGATGAGGATGAACTGATGACCGTCGCGCTCGACGCCGGAGCGGAGGACGTGAAGACTGAAAACGACTTCTTCGAGGTTGTCACGACTTCCGGGGATCTCGAGAAGGTGAGGAGCGCTCTCGTTGAGAAGGGCATGCCGCTTGTGAGGGCGCAGCTTACGCGGAACCCGCAGACGGTCATCGCGCTCGAAGGCAAGCCGGCGGAGCAGGTCCTCAGACTGATGGATGCCCTTGACGTGCATGACGATGTCCAGAAGGTATACGCCAACTTCGACGTACCCGATGAGATAATCGAGAGCCTGGGCGGGGAGTAGCTCATGGTTGTACTCGGTATCGATCCCGGCATCAAGCGGACCGGTTATGCGGTTGTTGAGGGGGGGAGCGGGATGGCGGTCGTCTTGATCTCAGGCGCCCTGACGACAACTCCGCGAGCGCCTTTCCATGAGCGGCTCAAACAAGTCTACCACGGTCTTACCGAAATAGTGGGCCGGTTCCAGCCGGATGAGATAGCCATAGAGGATGTGTTTGTGAAGAACAACGTCCGTGTGGCCTTGAGGTTGGGGCACGTGAGGGGTGTGGCACTCCTGGTTGCCGCAACCCACAACGTTCCGATCGGCGAATACTCCCCCGGCGAGATAAAGCAGGCCATTGTCGGAAGTGGCGCGGCGTCGAAGGAGCAGATCAGATTCATGGTGACGGCCCTGCTGCACCTTGCAGATATGCCCGGCGAAGATGAAGCCGACGCGCTTGCAGCCGCGCTCTGCCATATACACAGAAGAAGACTCGGCGAGGATTCAGCGCTTGATATCCTACATAAAAGGTACACTTGTTGAGAAGTCACCGGCCCGGATAGTGGTTGAGACCTGCGGTCTGGGCTATGAAGTGCTTGTTCCGCTATCGAGTTACGATGCGCTTGGCGCGGTCGGTGAGGACACGATGGTATACACGCACTTCCACGTGAGGGAGGACACTCACGCCCTGTTCGGGTTTGCGACGACCAAGGAGCGGCGTCTCTTTAAGATGTTGATCTCCGTATCGGGGATAGGCCCGAGGTCGGCACTCACGATACTTTCGGGTTCAAGCGTCGATGACTTCTGCGATGCGATAGTAAAGGAAGAAGTGAGCTTTCTCACGGCGATCTCAGGCGTGGGGAGGAAGACCGCCCAGCGCCTTATTGTGGAGCTCAAGGAGCGGATCTCCGAGGAAGAGATAACCGTTGGTGTGAGTGCAGGCGCGCTCTCGCCGCGTGAGAAAGTGTCCGAAGCCGTCCAGGCGCTCATCGCGCTCGGGTTCACGCGTCCAGGTGCGAGAAAAGCCGTCGAGAAGTGTGTTGATGAAGCGGAAAAGGAACTCGATGTTGAGGAGTTGATACGTGGTGCCCTCAGACACACCTAAAAGAAAGCACCTGCATACGGTCCGGGATGATGCGGTCTCGAGGCTGACCGACCCCACGGCCGGTGTCGACGAGCAGGAACTTGATACGAGCTTAAGACCCAAGACACTTGAAGAATTCGTGGGTCATGAGAAACTCAAGGACAATCTCAGGGTATTCATTGAAGCCGCGAGAATGCGGGGCGAAGCCTTGGATCACGTCCTCTTCTACGGTCCCCCCGGCCTGGGTAAGACCACCCTGGCTTCGATAATCGCAAACGAGATAGGTGTTCCCATGACCGCGACATCGGGTCCGGTGATCGAGCGGCCGGGCGATCTGGCCGGGGTACTCACCAATCTCAGGGAAGGTTGTGTCCTCTTCATCGATGAGATTCACAGGCTCAATCACATTGTCGAAGAGTATCTCTACCCGGCGATGGAAGATTTTACGCTCGACATCATGATCGATAAGGGACCAAGCGCAAGATCGATCAAACTCAATCTCAACAAGTTCACCCTGATCGGCGCAACCACCCGGGCGGGCATGATAACGTCGCCGATGCGGGCAAGATTCGGGGTCGTAAGCCGGATAGGCTTCTACACTCCCGGGGAGCTTAAACTCATAGTTGAAAGATCCGCCGGTATCCTCGGTATAGAGATCGATGATGACGGTGCCGCAGAAATTGCAGAGCGCGCACGATGCACTCCCCGGATTGCCAACAGGCTCTTAAGAAGGATAAGGGATTTCGCCCAGGTCAAGGGCGAGGGCAAGATCACGATGGATATCGCCCGGATCGGTCTTGAGGCGCTTGAGGTTGATGAATGCGGGCTTGATGACATGGACAAGCGGATACTGACGACCATAATGGAGAAGTTCGGCGGTGGCCCCGTGGGTATAAGCACCCTGGCTACGGCCGTTGGTGAAGAGGCGGAGACCATCGAGGAAGTCTACGAACCCTATCTCGTGCAGGAGGGTTTTCTCGAGCGGACCCCGCGAGGGCGAGAGGTAACCGAGCTCGCGCATAAGCACTTTGGTAAAGCGCGTTCCCCGGAAGATCAGTCAAAGCTCTTCTGATGAGAACCGATGACTTCGAGTATCACTTACCTGATGGCCTGATCGCATTTATGCCCGCCGAGCGGCGTGAAGCCTCGCGTCTCCTCGTGCTCGACAGGGCGGCCGGAGTGATCTCCCACGCTCAATTTAAGAACATTGCCGACTACCTTGAAGCCGGCGATCTCCTTGTCATCAACGACACCAAAGTCATAAAGGCGAGACTCCTGGGCCGGAAAGAAGCAACCGGCGGCAAGGTGGAGATCCTGCTTGTAAGAGAGGTTGGTGACGGCAGATGGGAAGCCCTGGTCTCACCATCGAGGAAGCTTAAGAGTGGTGCGGAAGTGGTCCTGGGAGATAAGTACAGGTGTGTCGTCATCGAGCGACTGGAAGGGGCTAAACGCGTAATCGAATTTCCCGGTGTCGATGTACGAACCGTAATCGATGAGGTGGGCAAGGTCCCGCTTCCACCCTATATCAAGCGGCTGCCCGTGGAATCAGACATAGAGAGGTATCAGACCGTCTATGCCCGGAAGGAAGGCTCGGTCGCCGCGCCCACAGCCGGTCTACACTTCTCAGAGGAGTTGCTGGCCCAGATACGCAAGAAGGGCGTGGGAATAGCATCTTTAACGCTCCACGTCGGTCCCGGCACATTCCTCCCTGTAAAGACCGATGACCCGGGCGAGCATATGCTTGATGCCGAGTACTTCGAGATGGACGGTGCGTGTTGCCGGAGCATAAACGCCGCCAGGCGGGAGGGCGGGCGCGTCATCGCCGTCGGTACCACCTCTGTCCGGACGCTTGAGACGGTTGCGGAGAGATCCGGTGGCGGCGATCTAAAGCCCCAGAGCGGCTGGACAAACAAGTTCATTCTTCCTCCCTATGACTTCCAGGTGGTCGATGCGCTCGTCACCAATTTCCACCTCCCGCGCTCAACACTCCTCATGCTCGTTTGCGCATTTGCAGGTCGAGACCTTATTATGAAGACATATGATGAGGCCGTAGGGCTTAAGTACAGGTTCTTCAGTTACGGCGATGCCATGCTCATAGTGTAGGAGTGAGTTAAGTGGAATTCGAGATTCTCCATACCGATAAGTCGATGGGCGCCAGGCGGGGCCTCTTGCGGACGGAGCACGGGACGGCCCAGACGCCCGCATTCATGACTGTCGGTACCCAGGGGACCGTGAAGGCGCTTTCGCCCCGGGAACTCAAGGAGGCCGGGGTGGAGATTGTGCTCGGGAACACCTACCACCTCTATCTGAGGCCCGGCCCCGACACGGTAGCGAAGGCCGGCGGGCTGGCCGCGTTCATGTCATGGGACGGGCTCACGCTAACCGATAGCGGGGGCTTTCAGATCTTCAGCATGACCGATCTTACGAAGATAAGCCAGGACGGCGTGACCTTCAGATCCCATCTTGACGGATCCGAGCACTTCCTCACGCCCGAGAAGGTGGTTGAGATAGAGGGCAGGATCGGGGCCGACATAATTATGGTTCTTGATGAGTGTACGGCTTATCCGCTATCCTATGACAAAGCCAGAAAGTCCACCGAACTTACGATCGGATGGGCCGAGCGGTCGAGGACGGCATTTGACGATCTCGGTCTCGGGCCCGGGCAGGCGATGTTCGGGATAATCCAGGGGAGCACGTATGAAGCGCTCCGCAAGCGTTGTGCAGACAGTCTGATCGAAATAGGATTCGACGGCTATGCAATCGGCGGGCTCTCGGTGGGCGAACCCAAGAGCGCGATGTTTGACATGGTGAGTGTCTCGACGGACGTCCTGCCGGCCGACCGGCCGCGCTACTTGATGGGGGTCGGGTTCCCGGAGGACATCGTCGAGGGTGTAGCGAGAGGTGTTGACATGTTTGACTGTGTGATGCCGACACGGAACGCAAGGAACGGGTCGCTCTTTACGTCGCAGGGCAAGGTCGTTGTGAAGAATGCTATGTATGCCGGGGATTTCTCCGCCATCGATCCTGAGTGTGACTGCTACACCTGCAAGAACTTCTCACGAGCCTATCTCAGGCACCTTTTCAATGCGGGGGAGCTCCTTGCACCCAATCTTGCAACCCTGCACAATGTCACGTATTATCAGAGGCTGATGAAAGACATACGCCAGGCGATATCGGAAGACAGATTCAGCGAGTGGAGACATTCATTTCACTCGAAACTTGAAGGGGCGAGTCGGCAGGACTGAACGGAGGTGTCCAGATGTTTGTAGTACTCAACGGATTGATCTCGATCGGGTCCATCCTGGGACAGTGCGATCAGCAGCAGGGAGGCTCAAGCGGGCTTCTCGGGCTCTGGCCCATAGTGCTTATCTTCGTCATTTTCTATTTCCTCTTGATTAGACCGCAACAGAAGAAGCAGAAGGATCATCAAAAGATGTTGGAGTCGGTCAAGAAGGGAGATCGTGTGGTTACATCGGGTGGGGTCTATGGCACGGTTGTTGGTGTTAAGGATAACATCATCGTTCTTAAGATCGCAGAGGACGTCAAGATCGAGTTCTCCAAGGCAGCGATTTCGGCGATAGTCGAACGGGAATAGGTGTATGGCGGTAAGACCGATAAGGCTCTATGGCGATCCCGTCTTGAGGCGGCTGTCTGAGCCTGTGGAGACGATTGACGATGATACCGTGAATCTGATCTCGAGCTTAGTGGCCACCGTCGATCACGCCGCGGGTCTTGGGCTGGCCGCGCCCCAGATCGGGGTCACCAAGCGGGTGATCGTGGTCGTTCACATCGACGATGAAGGCCGGAGAAAGCATCTCGTGCTCGTCAATCCCGAGATTGTATCCGCATGCGGTGAGGTGACGGGTGAGGAAGGGTGTCTCAGCATTCCGGGCATATACTCAAATGTCAAACGACCCGAGAGCGTCGTGGTCGAGGGTCTCGATGCGGAGGGTGGCGAGATAAGCATCGAGGCCAAAGGGGTCATGGCCAGAGCCTTCTCACATGAGATCGACCATCTTGACGGCGTAATGTTTGTCGATAAACTCGGGGTGGTCAAACGGAGCCTGCTTAAGAAGAAGCTGAGTGAGATAAGGAAACGGGCGAAGGAGATGGCAAAATCCCCGCTATGAGAGTAGTCTTCTGCGGCAGTCCTGCTTTTGCGGTTCCAAGCCTCGAGAGACTTCTTAAGTCCGATCATGAAATTGCATGCGTCGTAACCCAGCCCGATAGACCCGCCGGCCGGGGCTTAAGCCTCAAGGCCTCTCCCGTCAAAGCGTGCGCGCTCACGCATGGCATCACGGTCCACCAGCCCGAGAAGTTCAGCACCCGGACCTTCCGTGAAGTGCTTGAAGCCGTAGCCCCCGATCTCATAGCCGTTGTTGCATACGGTAAGATCCTGCGGCCGAGGATGCTTGCGCTTCCCAGACTGGGTTGCGTGAACCTGCATGCATCGCTGCTTCCCAAGTATAGAGGGGTTGCGCCTGCAAACTGGGCGATCATAAACGACGAGACCAAAACAGGCGTCACCACAATCTTCATGGACCCGGGTGTGGATACGGGTGATGTGATTCTTACGCGCCCGGTCGCAATCGGGGAAGACGAGACGGCGGGCGAGCTCTTAGAGCGGCTTGCCGTGCTTGGTGCGGACGTACTTGTCGAGACCTGTGACCTCGTAGCGGAAGGCTCCGCGCCGCGTACCAAGCAGGATAGTGAGCTGGCGTCTTATGCACCAAAGTTTTCCAAGCAGGATGGACGGATCGTATGGGACCGGCCCGCACGGGTTGTGCATAATCATATCCGTGGCGTTAGCCCCTGGCCCGGTGCGATGACCGGACTTAAGGATAAACGGGTAAAGATCATGAGGTCCCGGCTTCATGCCGCGCCGGATGTGGCGGGTGAGCCGGGTAAGGTAATTGAGATTGATTCGGAAAACGGCATCTTAGTATCATGTAGTGGCGGGGCGGTGTGGCTAATGACGCTTCAGGCGCTCGGCCGCAGGCCCGTCACCGGCGCCGAATTCGCCCGGGGCTACAGGACCGAGATCGGAGATCTCTTCAGCTATGAGGCAGACCAGGATACTCCGCGGTAAGAATCTCTTCATATTCCTTTCCTTCATGGGCGTCGTCCTTTTGGGGGTCGCGCTCCTAGGCTTCTGGTATCTCATCCAGCCGAGGCTCGGTGAGGTCTATTCCGAACTTCCCTTCATGGTGGGGATCGCGTTTCTCGGGTTTTACTTGGCGATCGTAAGTCTCTTCATTGTGATTGTCCTAAGCAGCTTCATCCGGCGCGATCTCATATCGGCCAAGAAAATAACCGTACGGATTCTCTTTCCACTCGCTTCTGCCATAGGCAGGGTTCTCGGAATACAGGCAGATGAGATACGAGGGTCCTTTATCGATATGAATAATTCGCTCGTAAGGACCGCATCGCGGCTCGTGGAGGGCGACCGGCTGCTGCTTCTTCTGCCCCATTGCCTTCAGAACTTCGACTGTCCGCACAGGGTGACCGCGGAAGTCAGGAACTGCCAGCGGTGCGGCAAGTGCGAGATAGCCGATCTCATAACCATGTGCGACTCCTACGGCATAAAGATGTCGATCGCAACGGGCGGCACCCTGGCACGACGCGTGATTGTGGAGACGAGGCCCAGGGCCATCGTCGCGGTCGCGTGTGAACGTGATCTCACAAGCGGTATCCAGGAAAGCTACCCTATCCCCGTGATTGGAGTCCTCAATGACCGCCCGCACGGACCGTGCAGGGATACGCGTGTTGATCTTTCCAAGGTTGAGGGTGCGATTAGCTTCTTTCTTCAGCATGTGACCCCGCGAGCCGGTGGTCAGGCAGAGGAGGGGGAACCCGACGTGGCAGTCTGCGGAGGCAAGAGTGACAAAACTCTCGGCCCGTGAGATCGCCCTCAGGGTGCTCACCGAATACCCCGGCAGGGCAAAGCCCGACGATCTCTTAGAAGAGTTGCTTGGCAGGTTCGATCCCGACCGGCGTGAGCGGGCGCTTGCCACCCAGATAGTAAGCGGGACCATCAAGTGGCGTGGCAGGCTTGACCATATCGTTAAGCAGTTTTCCCGGAAGAGCCGTGTCGTATCCCCGGTTGTCTTAAACGTTCTAAGGCTCTCGCTTTACCAGCTCCTATTTCTTGATAGGGTGCCGGATTACGGCGCCACCAATGAAGGCGTTAAACTTGTTAAGCAGTACGGTGATGAGCACCAGGCGTCATACGTGAATGCTATCTTGAGGCGGTTCTTGCGGGAGAAGGATAAGATCGAGTATCCGTCCCTTAAGACGGACCCGGTTAAGCATATCGCCGCCCGCTACTCCCATCCGGCCTGGCTTGTGAGCAGGTGGCTTAAGCGCTGGAGCGTTGATGAAGTCATAAGCCTTGCCGAGGCCAATAACAGGGTCCCCTCGATCGGTCTCAGGGTGAACACCATGAGGACGACACTCAAAGACCTTGAAGCGGCGCTTACGGCCGAGGGAATCGAGATCGTCTCAAGCGGTTTCGCCGGTACCGATCATGTCTATGTCCGCGGCGCAAGTCCCGTCGACCGGCTGCGCGTTCACCGCGAAGGGCTTGTCCAGGTCCAGGATGCGAGCTCAACACTCGTTGGCCGTGTCTTAAGCCCTGAGGCTGGAAGTGCGACCGTCGATCTTTGTAGCGCCCCCGGGGGCAAGGCCACGCATCTCTATGAGATTATGGGTGGCAAGGGGACGCTCATCGCCAGTGATGTCTCGCTTGACCGTCTGCCGGATGTTAAGCGAAACGCCCTCCGGCTCGGCCATGAGGGTATGCTCTACGCGGTCTCCGATGCGAGGACACCTGCTTTTAAGGACGCCGACTTCGTGCTTGTCGATGCGCCGTGTACCGGGCTCGGGGTCCTGGCAAGAAGGTGGGACTTAAGGTGGACCAAGCGCGAAAGTGACATCGTAAGGATGGCGTCCTACCAGCGCAAGATCCTTAACGGCGCGATTGAGATTGTGAAACGCGGCGGCGTCGTGGTATACAGTACGTGCAGTCTCGAGCCCGAAGAGAATGAAAAGATCGTCGAGACGGTTGTCGCCAAGCGCAGCGATGTGCGGCTTGCCGACATAAGTCGGTTTGTACCTGAGACTGTCGTCTATAAAGAGGGGATGATGCAGACACTGCCCCACCGGGATAATGTCGACGGCATATTCGCAGCAAGACTGGAAAAGGTCTGATGTTTAAAGGGGTACTCACATACGTCGTGATAGGTATTGCCACCATCGTGGGAATGGCCTTCCTACTCAATCTCTTGATGATCCTGTTTGTTGGAGGCCGCCAGGTGACGGTGCCTGATGTGAGGGGTATGGCGGAGAGCGATGCGGCTCTTATCTTAAGCGATAACGGACTTAAGTATGAGGTCGTAGGCGAGCAATTCAGCGTAGAGTATCCCGAAAGCACCGTATCCTTACAGGATCCACCGGCCGGAAAGGTTGTCAAGCAAGGCCGGAAGATCGTCGTCATGATAAGCCGGGGCGGTGAATACGAGGACGTTCCCTACTGCATAGGCAAACCCTTCCGATCGGTGCTTATCGATCTTGAACAGGCCGGGTTCTATGTTGGTTATGTGACACGGGCCCCGAGCGACAAGGGTTATCCCGAAGAGGTGCTATCGACCGAGCCGCTTCCCGGCCGCCGGGCCGTCAAGGGTAGCCCCGTAAACATCCTTGTAAACGACGGGCCTCCCAAGGTCCGGGTTCTTCTCCCTGATCTCAGAAACCAGTCATACATCGCTGTTAAGATGAGGCTTGAACGGTTGGGGCTCTTTGTACGAGAATCGAGCCTGGATGACGAATTCAACCCCTTAAGATCGAGGATTGTGTCCCACCAACCGCGAGCGGGGTCCATTGTTTCGCGGGGAGATACAGTGAACGTGGTTATTACGATCGACAAGGAGAAGAGATTTTCGCTGTGAGCGCTATCAGGATTGCACCCTCACTGCTTTCCGCTGACTTCACCGATCTAAAGGGTGAGATCAAGCGGGTTGAGGATGCCGGTGTCGACCTTCTCCATGTCGATGTGATGGACGGCCACTTCGTACCCAACATTACGCTCGGACCGTTTATCGTCGAAGCGATCAAGAGAGCCGCCCGGAGCGAGCTCGATGTGCATCTCATGATCGAGGAGCCCGATTCGTATCTCGAGCGCTTCATAAAGGCCGGTGCGGACTATGTCACGTTTCATGTCGAGGCCGTGGATGAGGC
>JBDRNT010000114.1:0-21468 GCA_043810925.1 Candidatus Eiseniibacteriota bacterium | reverse complement strand
ATCCGTGTCTTCGAGGTTCTTACGAAGGTGGCAAGTGACCGTACCCCGAAGGAATCCGCACCGAGAATGTCTATCCGCATCGCGCTCTCCTAATAGCCGGTGCCAGGCAATTCTATGGTCATCAGCAGGAATCCGTCAACGTCCTTTGTGTCCGAGACGTGACCGGAGAACATCGCTTCAACGAAGTGCCCGGTGCGGCTCTCCCTGTATTCAGGGTGTATCAGCACATAGCGGGGGCTAAAGGTCTTGAGGAATTTTGACATGCCCTCAGGGCCCGGTAACTCCGGATCCCAGGTCTCGTCTTCCTGCATCCTGATGAGATCCGAGACGACGGGCTCGGTCATGAAGAATTCGAATATCTCCCTGCGCGGCCGTGACAGCACTCCGCCGAGGATCTTCTTATGGTGGACGGTCTGGTAGAATATCTGTATCGATTGCTCGTCCCCGATCTCACGGAAGCCGTCTCTAAGGCCGAAAGGAATCTCAAGCAGCACCCCGTCGGGTTGCGTGGCAAGATACTCATACACCTCCGGCACTTCACTTCTTGAAACCATGGGGAAGGGCTGCTGCATATATTCCAGGGAAAGGATAACAACAAGCGCTGCTATTAAGACGAGATGGAGTCGCCTCGGAATTGCATCCCAGATCCACCTCTTTATAAAGAGGCCGGCCAGGATCGGAAGAAACAGCATGATCATGATCGTATATCGATAAGGGACCCTGAAGTTGTTGACGAACGGGATGTAGTGTATGAGAGCAGACGGCAGTGCGCATACTATCCTGTCTGCCACAAGCACGAGCGGCATTGCGAGTACCATGAAGCAACCCGTCATGAAGGGCAGCACCTTTGCTTCGGCACTTTGGCCGCGATATTGTCGCTTGAAAAAATAACCGGCGGCGAATACGAGGATTGCATAACCGATATAGACTGTGCTTTCAGCCTCATTTGCCCGGATCACTTCGAATCTGATATGCCGCACAGGGCCCGATGCGAGGAACCGGCTGGACGCCGACGGTACAAAGAAGGCCAGCACATCGGCGCTCCGGCCAAGACCGTTTCTTGCAATGCCGTCCCTGTCGAGACCAAGCCGCTCGAAGATGGCTACGATTGCGGTGGAGACAAGTATGATGCCGAGACCGTAGATGAGGTTTCTTCGCGTGAACAGCCGGAAGGCGTAGATCTTAAGAGTGAAATAGAAAACGTAAAGGAGTACGAATATAATGAGGAAGAAGGTGTAGTAGTAGCTTGAAAAGTAGGTAACCGCAAGCATGACGAGTGCGAGGATGAGGCTTCGCCGGTCAACCAGGCGGAGCCGTCGTCCGCCATCGATTCCCTTGAGCGACTTCACGAAGAAGAGTATGAAGAACGGTATCGTGGCCGTGAGCATGAGATCGTAATGGCCGTATATGTGAAGCAACTTGTAGGGACAGTACGCAAAGACAAAACCTGCCAGGGCTGAAAGGAGCCGGTTACGGACATAGTGATTGCAGAGGAGATACGCCCCGATACCGGAGAAGACGAAGCTCAAGGCGACGGTAATGTTGAGGGCAAGCACGGGATTCCCAACGAGCAGGCCGACTATGCTGAATACGGGCGCATAGACATGGAGGATGAGTGAGCTTCCAATCGGATAGTAGAGTTTGTCCGTGTAAAAGAGGGGCTTCGAGTGCTCGAGATTGTCGGTGAAGTTATATATGTTCCAGACAAACTGGCACCCGTCACTACCATCTGAGATAAACGCGTCGTCGAACTCGAGCACCAGGGGATAGGTGAAAACCACGAACGCAATCCCGTAGAATGCAAGGAGTGAAATCGCCCTTGTGATCTTATTTGAGTCCACCGGATCCTACCGCTGAAACCGTCAAGTACTACCGGAACAGGATAAATCCACGCACCGGAGTCTACATCATAGGATTCCTAATTTCAAGGTGCCGGAAGGATGATCCGAGCTATCAATATTGACATCCTCAAGGGAAAGGCGTATTCTCGAACAGCGAGGAACGTTCCAGATAATTACAGGGAGTCGCGTTATGAAAGTACCTATGAAATCCCTCCTGGTGCTGGCTGCTACCGTCCTCATGAAGGGTGATCCCGGTGAGAAAGCCCGCGCCGGTTCCCTCGTTCAGCAAAACTTGGGATGCAAAACAGACGTTTGACAACGGTTCCGTGATCTGGCATATCGAGTCCGAGTTATTAGTAACAACGGCAGGATAGGATCGGTTTATGCCCGCGATTAAACCCAACAGAAGAAGGTGAAGATGTTCAACGGTAGCACGGACAGAGAATGGGAGAAATTCGGAAGGGACGATCCGTATTTTAGTGTTATTTCGGATGACAAATTCCGAGAACGTAATCTGACAGATGAGAATAGGGAAGATTTCTTCAGATCCGGATATGTATATATTGATACCATCTGTACAAAAAGCCGGGAGCACATCGACCCAACCTTCACGATCAAGCAAGCATTGGATTTTGGGTGTGGAGTTGGGAGGCTGGTTATTCCTCTATCGGATGTCGCAGAAACAGTTACTGGTGTTGATGTTTCTGATTCGATGTTAGATGAGGCCAAGAAGAACTGTGAAACTCGCTCCATTAAGAATGTAATCCTTGTTAAATCCGACGACAACCTTTCGTCACTAACCGGTAAGTATGACTTCATACATTCATTTATCGTCTTTCAGCATATTCCTGTACCAAGAGGAGAACGGATTTTCAAGAATCTCATAGATCATCTGGAAGATGGGGGTATTTGTGTTGTTCATTTTACATATGCCAAGGTTCACAGAATAAGGAAATTAGTATCACTAGTTAAGAACAATGTTCCGTTAGCAAAGAACTTCGTGAATTTGATAAAAGGAAGGGAGTTTGTCGCACCACAAATGCAAATGAATAGTTACAATCTGAACAGGCTCTTCCTCGTAATGCAGCAATCCAATGTATGTGAGTGCTATTTCGAGTATACAAATCATGGCGGTGAATTAGGGGTTATTTTGTATTTCAAGAAGCGCCAGTAGGCTTAACAAGGCACTGCACCTGACCGCTATTCCACTGCGCATCATAGGGGCAGGTGAGCTTCGCTGATCAGGAAGGAGACGGTTTCTAAGAAACCGCCTCCTCTTATCTTCGCGAATCTTATTCAGGGCACACCGTGTCATCGTGAAGGCTGTCCCAGCATTGTTTCTCGCCATCTCTGTAGTCAAACCACTCTATCGAACCGGAGCAGTCCGGATACCACGTGATGACTCCGCCGTCACTAATTGATGAATCGAAGAAGTCGACCGATGAGACCGCCGGTGTTTCTGAGAATATGAGGGTTGATCCTTCCCAGGGTGCGCCGGGTTCATTGAGGAGAAAAGCGAGTTCCTGCTCGTCACCTTCGCGGTGCTCCCAGTCAATCCTGATGCACTGAATGCCGGGCGAGGCAAGCATGTCAGTGGCACCCGCGGCGAGCTCCTCCACGGGTCTGTAGAATTGCCAGTAGCCTGAACATTGGTCCTGCTGCACCTCACCCTCGAACCACAGAAAGTGATCGGTAGGCGCCGGCGCTTCCGTACTCGAAACTTCCATCCTCCACTCAGTATAGGTCCCCATGTTCTTCCCGTAAAGGAAGATGCTGTGTTCGCCCTCTTGGTCTACGAATATATATGTCCAGAGCCACGAACCGTCACCCTGGGGTTGTGGTATGGACTGGCCGGCAAGGGCAAATGCTGCGACGGGCTGTACTGCGCCCACAAGAATGACGAGGTCGAGGAAAAGCACGCGGGTGGCCGCGTTGAAGAAATTGAGTTTCGACCCCAGGCCCAGCATTGCCCCGGCCTGGCCGTATCCACTGAGTGCAAGAGTTTCCGTATCCACCTCAGACGACTGGAAGAGCGACGTGTTCATCGTCATCGTTGAGATGGACGGAAGCTCAGGTGGTGTGGGTACCCCCGGGGAACCGCCGGTGTCCTCCATTGAACAACCGGTAAAAGACACGAAGACTAAAAGGACCGCAACTGGCAGTGCCAACCAACGCTTTCTCATGACCAAACCTCCTTCGGTTAACCAGGGACCGTGTCTCCAACCATTTCATGGCTGTGTATACGCAGGTATCGTGCCAGGCCATGATCATGCAATCGCTTGCGATTACAGGAGTTACGACTTCGGGTGATGTGTGAAAAGTGTGGCCGGAAATCACAGGTGTGGAGATAAAGAAACGCCGCGGGTCTTCGCCATAAAGAACCCGCGGTGAAAAGTGCGGTCAGAAGGAATACCCGAATGTCACTCCGAGCGATGTCATTGCGCCATGCTCGTCGATCGCCCATTCATAGCTGAAACCTTCGACTTCCATCGCGGCGGTATCATACTGGATGATATTGTGGGTGAAGTCGAGGCCCATGCAGAAATAGGGCGCGAAGAAGTACCTGAAACCTCCCCCTAATGCGACACCGCCCCCCTTGATTCGCCAGTTGACCGGGCCCTCTTCGACATACAGCCCGTAGCCGCCAAACCCGCCCTTCAGGTATGGGCGAAAGGCGCGTTCCGGTGAGAAGCGGTAGTATCCGAAAATCTGGAACACCTCGAACCGGGCGTCTATCGCAGGGTCGGATGTCTCGTGGTTCGCGCCACCGACGCAAAACTCAAGCATGAAAGTCCGGTTGAAGCGGTAGCCGAAATCAAGCTGCACCCCGCCGCCGTCATCCTTTATGTATAAGACCTCATCAGCGTCGGTCGTGTTGTCGGCGTGAAGCGAAGATCCCATGAGCTTCAGACCGAGATAGAACCCCTTTTCATCCTCGGGATTTTCTGCAGCGGCTCCGGCAGCGAGAACCGAGAGCAGGAACAAGGTGACTGCGGCGACCACTTCCGGCGTGGTCCGGTGGCCTGATCGTCTGGCTCTAAACGTAAACATCGGGCACGTCCTTTCTATGCGGTTTCCAAGTGCGTTTTGTCGCTCCAGTCAACCTTATTACAATAAAGGTGCCAGAACCGGCCCGGACGATCAGAATC
The DNA here is from genome assembly GCA_043810925.1 of Candidatus Eiseniibacteriota bacterium. Classification (GTDB taxonomy): domain Bacteria; phylum Arandabacterota; class Arandabacteria; order Arandabacterales; family Arandabacteraceae; genus Arandabacterum. Next base: position 16,478 of record JBDRNT010000114.1, on the reverse strand, counting down.
CATTCGAATGACGTAACCCCTTGCTTCTATATCTGATACAGACATGCCATATTCCCGGATAGCAGAACGGCCGCGATCGTTTTCGTGTGGTCTCTCTTCACAGTGTAACCACCATTCACGCTTGTTCCTTCTCGAGATCGTGGGACTTGATCTTCTTATGCAGCGTCGTTCGCTCCAGCCCGAGTTCCCCGGCTGTGCGCGTCACATTCCAGCCGTTTCGCTGAAGCGACTCGAGGATCATCCTGCGTTCGAGCTCCTTCTTGGCCTCCTGCAGGGTCAACGCTCCTGCGGGAATCTCGGTCTCTGGCTCTCCGGACGAATCATCCGCCGGTTCCCGGGCGGGAGCCGAGGACTTTCCGCGGCGGATCTCGGAGCTCAAATCCTCAACATGTACCGTTCTTGCCGGGGACATGATAACGAGACGTTCCACCTGGTTCTTGAGTTCCCGGACATTTCCGGGCCATTGGTAAGTCTTAAGGAGATCCACAACCCTCTCGTCCAGACGCTTCTCCGGCAGGCCGTTTTCCGCACAGTATGATTTTACGAAGGCATCGGCGAGCAGAGGGATATCCTCCGGATGCGCTCTTAAGGGCATGGCGGTGATCGGCACGACATTCAGGCGGAAAAAGAGGTCCTCCCTGAAACGGCCGGCTGCGATCTCCTCCTTGAGGTCCTTATTCGTGGCGGCGAGAACACGGACATCGACCGTGACGACCTCATCGCTGCCGACTCGCTGGATCTCGCCCTCCTGGAGCGCACGAAGCACTTTGGTCTGGACGCGAAGACTCATGTCTCCGACTTCATCAAGAAAGATGGTGCCTCCGTCTGCCGCCTGGAACTTGCCTTCGCGTGACGCCACCGAGCCCGTGAATGCGCCCTTGACGCTCCCGAAGAGCTCCGCCTCGATCAGTTCCTCGGGGATCGCGGCACAGTTCACCTGGACAAAGGGTGTTCGTGCTCGCTTGCTGCGCCGGTGAATCTCCCTGGCGACGAGCTCCTTGCCTGTACCCGATTCGCCGAAGATGAGAACACGCGCATTGGTGGGAGCTACCTTGGCGATCTGCCCGAGTATTTCCTCGTGGTCTCTGCTCTTTCCGAGGAACTCATGGCGCTTTGAGATCTTGTCACGCAGTCGCCGGTTTTCATCGGCAAGTGAGCGGTGTTCGAGCGCGTTCTTCGAAGTCAGCAGGATCTTCTCCTTGCCGCAGTCTTTTTCGAGAAAATCGAATGCCCCCAGCCTGGTTGCCTCAACCGCTTTCTCAATCGTTGCCTGACCGGTCAGTATGACGATCATCTGATCCGGGAAGCGCAGCTTGATATCTTTGAGCACGTCTATGCCATCGCGGTCCGGCATGGCCAGGTCGAGATAGACCAGATCGAAGCGCTCGGTCTGCAGGAGTTCAAGGGCGGCGGCTCCGCTCTCGACAGAGGCGGTGTTCCACCCGCTGTTTCTATGGATCATCTCCATGGTCTTCCGGATATTGGGCTCGTCGTCTATGATCAGTACTCGCTTGACCATACGCGCAGACTCCTTGTCGAAATGTTGATCCTACAAGTTGGAGAATCCGTCGTCATTGACCGCCTTCCCCGATGGACCTCGAGCGGGAAGCGTTATGGTGAAGGAGGCACCCTCGTTCTCGCGACCCGTCGCCTCTATCGTCCCTTCGTGGAGCAGGATGATGTTTTTCACCATCGCAAGCCCAAGACCGGTTCCCCCTTTTCGAGTTGAGAAATAGGGATCGAAGATCTTCGAAATGTTCTCAGCCGGTATCCCCGGTCCGTTATCGGCGAACCTGAGAACCATGGTGTCGCCCTCGCTTCTGATGCGCATTTGAATCCTCCCCTGGTGTCCGGAGGCAAACACGGAGAGCGAGTTGTCAAAGAGGTTGATCAAAACGCGCCTGAGCTGGTCCGGATCAAAAACAGATCGCGGTAGCCCCTGCTCTGCGTCAATAGTGGTTTTGATCTGCGGGTAAAGCAGGGAAACGTCCTTCGCCAGATCCGCAATGGACCCCTGAACGGGCGAGAGTCCCGGCATCCTGGCAAATGATGAGAACTCCTTCACGAGTTTCTGGAGGTGACTCAGCTCATCCTCCACCACACGCACCGATTCGCTGAGGAGCGCGCCGTAGCGCTCGTCGTCGCCGGTGTACTGGTCTTTCATTTCCTGCACGGTGAGCCGTATCGGTAGCAGCGGGTTCTTGATCTCATGCGCAAGATGGCGGCCGACCTCTCTCCATGAGGCCATCTTCTCCAGATCACTCAGTCTGCGCCGCTGGGTGTCAAGACGGCTGACCATCTGGTTGAAACTGTCCACGAGAGTGCCGATCTCTCCCCCGGCCTCCCGCTTTATCTGTATGCGCCAATCACCCCGCGCCACGGCGGATGTCGCATCCACGAGCCGCCTGATGGGCCGGGCCAGCCGCTCGGACATCAAGAAGGCGAAGGCCAGGGAGAGTAACAGGATAACTGCGTAGACAATTATGAACGGATAGAAGAAACTTCGATTCAGCCGCTCCTGGGCGAGGCGGAGCTGGGCAAAGACCTGGCGTCCGAGAAGGAGCTTCTCGGCGTGCGCCAAGAACTCCGGGTCTGCCTCTTTGTAGAAAAGCACTGAGCCGGCGCCGCCATCCGGAGACCAGAGCGCAAGCTGGACCGCCCTGTCTTCGGTCTCATAAAAGACAAGGTCCGCGCTGGAATTCGTGGACGGCCTGCGTTCGCCGACGGCAGACCCGCCGACAAGACCCGTCAAAACCGGTTCGTTTGAATAACCTGACAGCGCCCCGGGAAACGGGGCCGCTGAACCCGACCGGCCATCTTGTTGTATTTCGCTTCGCATTTCGCTTCGGATGATGAAGCCGTCGATCCCATGCGATCGATCCCCAACCGAGAGAGCCGCCGCCACCAGGGATGAATCCGGGACGGTGCCGGACAGGAGCGCGGTCACCCTGGCGGTCTTCGCTTCAAAGGCGAGATGAAGATCTTCGAGGTGCTTTCGCGATACGGTCATCCCGCTTTCGAGAGCGTCTTCCATGGTCTTGCTGAGCCCGACATTGAAGCTCTTCTCAAGCAGATTGCTGACAAGGATGGAAAGAGGAATGGCAGGGACCAGCGCGACAACGAAACACATCGCGATGAGACGATACCGGATCGACATTACCTTTCCTCCGTGTCACGAGAAGGAAGAAGCTCAGGCTTAAAGGGCGGTGAGCGAAACCAATCGGTTGTCTTTGCCGTGTCCTTTTCCCTGGAGAAGAAGTGAGTTATGAGGTCATTCACATCAAGTACCTGCTCGTGCCAGGAAGCTTCCCCCGTGCTTCGTACATTCTCGCTGATCCATCCGGTCATTCGTCTCTTGTCGCTGCCCCGAAGCGGACTTACAGCGATACTCAACTGAACATAGTGAGAACGGCCTGCGTGCATCCTCCCGAGAGGCACCAGGGCGAGGCCCGTCATCTGTTCGATCATAGAGCGCATGGCTTCGAGTGACGGCAAGAACACCGTTGAATCCTGCCCGGTGACCGAATAGGTATCATCCCATATATCGTACTTGAGCGAGTAGGAGTGCACCCCTTTTTCTACGGTGCCGCCACCGGGTTCCGCAACGAGGTAAAACACCTCCACTACGGCCGGGAGACCGCTCTGAACAGTGCCGACAATCCGCTCTGAAAAGAGGCCATGTGCAGTGATGTCGCCGGTCAGTTGACCGTCACGGGCGTAGAGATCGATCCGGACGACGGCAGGTCGCACTTCGTCTTCGGCGCGAGCCGTGCGAACCATTGCGGTTAAACACAGCCCGGCCAGACATATCAATATAGTGCGTCTGACTGTTGCCACTACTCTCACCTGCTGGATCGTTAGAACGAGAATCCCAACGATCCGTGAATCCGAAAGTTGTCCCCGGTTCGTCCCGGCGAAAACGGTATACCCGCGTCGAGTCCCAGCATCCCGAGCCATGGCAGTCTGAGTCGGACTCCATAGCCGGCGGCCGACTCGATATCAGCTGTTGAGAACGCACTGCCGCGCTGCCACCCCTGTCCGGCGTCGACGAAGACCAGCCCCGATAGGCGCGGGGGAGCCTCAAGAGATCCGATAAGAGGAAAACGCAGTTCGCAGCTCGCCATCCAGAAGCCATCATCTCCGGCGGTTGGCGATAGGCTCAGCTCCCTGAAGCCGCGGATTGAGTAAATACCGCCGAGTGTAAAGCGCTCGTAGTATGGTGTACCCGAGGTGGTGATGCCGGCATTGAGCCTCCCCGAAAGCACACGGTCACCCCCGAGGTGAGCAAGTTTCCTCAAGTCCAGTACGGTACGTGTGAAGATCTCGTCACCGCCGAGAATGGTGTTGTTGGCCTCCAACGAAAGAAGGGCGAATGATCCGGAGCGAGGGTAGACGACGTGATCACGTGTGTCGCGGGTCATCCTGAAGAAGAGACCGGTGATGACGGTCTTGTCGGCATCCCCCTGGAGCACATCGGGAAGATCCTCGATCTCACGCTCACTGTCCCGTTCCACGTCCTGAAACGTGCTGTCCGGCCGTACTGATTGGGCCCTGGCTCCGAATGAGAAGTGCGTGTCGCCCAGACGGTAAAGCGCTGAGACCTCTCCACCGCTTCGCTCGATCTTCTGCCGGAATTCGTTCCATCCGGATCCGTCCCAGGCATAGCCGGCCGTATCGCCTGCCGCGGGATCCTCCGGGGCGCCGCTTCCAAAGAAACGGCGGTCCTCGCTCAGCACATACAGTCTCACGTTCCAGCCAAGCCCACCGTCACGAGGAGCGGGCCTTTCCCACTCCGCGTCAACTCGGACCAGGTTAAAGCCGTAACGGAACCCGAGCCTGAGCTGGGTATCGGTGTGGAAGAGATCCTCAAAGCGAAGGCCGATGAGCGTTAGAAACCACCCGTTGAGATCGTGGTACCCGTAACCGGTCTCAAGTGAGAAGGTCTTCCTTTCCACAATCTCGATTTCCACGATCACCTGTCCGCGGCTCGATCCCGGACGGGTGAAGAGTCTCACATCAAAGAGACCGGGATAGGCGGCCAGCAGGCGGACACGCTCCCGCTCCAGCATCTCGACATTGATCACGTCTCGGGGGAACAGTTGAACCGCATCGAGGATTTCCACATCCGTAAAGCGCCTGTTCCCCGTGACAATGATCTTCTCGAGATAAAGCGCCCTGGGTCTTGAGCCGGAGGTAGCAGAAACCGTCTCGTCTTGACCCATCGATCCGCCAGACACGAGGACAGGTTCACCGGCGTCAAGCCTCAGTGGTCCTGCGGCAAGGAGCCCCGGGAGCAGCAGAACAGCAGCCACCAAGGTGAGGGTATTTGGCAACAGTAGCCTCATGATCCTCCTTGATACGCAAGCGGTGTGCCACACCTCAGCAGCGCCGCGACAGCTCTAACTGGCCGTATGCAAACCATATGGCGATCCCCACCGGAGCATCTCACGCCCCGGCAATATTCGAATGTGTGAAAAACGCCCACACTTTTCCGCACACCGTTGGCGGTGTCACGAGTGTACACATTATCGGTTTTCATTCAAACCCTTCCCTGGCGTCGACACCCAAATTGATACACCACCCAGCGCCCCGTCGTGTTTGAAACCTCCTCGGAATTATGGTATAATATATATTGTACAGGTACATCCGAAGGGAAGGGGTAAAACATCATGAGGTCTAAGTTCAGTCTTTTCCTGCTCGCGCTTGCGGTGCTGGTTCCCACAGCGGCTCACCCGGCCCTGGTAACCTCTGATGAGGCCATGACGGTCGGCGCCGGTTTTCTCGACTATATGATTGAGATGAGAGGGAGCTGGGGGACGTCGGAGCATCCTGAGATCGTAAGCTGTACCGATCTTACCAAGAATGGTCGCTTGCTCGGGTATCATCTATCGATCCACCCGGGTGGGCACATCGTGGTATCCGTTCTTAAGGATCTCTCACCCGTGAAGTCTTTCTCCTTCACTGGAGATTTTGAGAATGACGCCGAGGAAGGTTACGGGCAGATCCTCAAGGACGCCATGGAATATACGCTCGTTGCCATTGAGGAACGTTATGGAAGCTTCCCGCTTCTCGGAACCGGGATAGCGCCGGCCAAGGTGGGCGAGCAATGGGACTGGCTGCTTGGATCGGGCCCCGCGCCGACCAGCATCGACTCGGTGGGCCCGCTTGTTAAGACCAAGTGGGACCAGGGTGCGCCTCTCAACGACAGTTGCCCGATGGGAGATGGTGGAAGATGTGTTGTCGGATGCGTTGCGACTGCCGGTGCTCAGATCATGAGATACTGGAGACACCCGTCGTACGGTACGGGGAGTTATTCATACTACTGGAACGGGGATGAGTCCTGTGGTGGAAGCACACCCGGACAGACGCTCAGTGCAGATTTCAATCACCCGTATGACTGGTGGAATATGAAGAGGCTCTATATATTTTACGATTCTACGCAGGCGGCCGCCGTTGCCCAGTTATCCTCCGATGTCGGGATAGCCTGGGACATGGACTACGGACGCTGCGGTTCAGGCACTTACACCTACTACGGTGAGACAGTCTACCCCGACTACTTCAAGTACTTAAACACCGTTACGCGATACAATCGTAACGCCTACCCCGACGCCGAATCCTGGTTTGCCCGGATAAGGGAGGAGCTCGATGCAAGTCCGCCGCGGCCCATTCACTACAGGATCAGCAGTCACTCAATCGTCTGCGACGGCTATATGGACACGGGCACCCCCTATATCCATCTCAACTACGGCTGGGCCGGTTCCCAGGATGATTGGTATGCCGTGGACAATCTCTATTGCACCTGGTCGGGATGCGATCCCATGGTGGAATACATGCTTTGCGGTATCGAACCCGGTGCGGATTTCATTGATGCTACGGCAGGTCCCCTGGGTGACACGGGTGCGACCTACGGTGTGGCCTGGGGTGACTACGACAACGACGACGATCCAGATATCTACATTGTGAATGACGGGACTGCCAATAAGCTACTCCGGAATGACGGTGGTGGGAGTTTCACCGATGTGACAAGCGGACCGCTGGGTGATACCGGTCATGGACGTGCCGCATGCTGGGGTGACTATGATAACGACGGCGATCTCGATCTTTATATTACCAACACCTCGGGCCAGGCAAACAGGCTGTTCCGAAACGACGGCGGCGGCACCTTTGTGGATGTCACGGCCGGCCCCGTGGGCAATACGGGCGACAGCGAGAGTGCGGCGTGGGCCGACTATAACGATGACGGTTACATCGACCTCTATGTCGTCAATAACGGGGGCGCCAACGTGCTTCTCATGAACGCCGGTATCTTCTTCGACGCGACGAGCGGTCCCCTGGGGGATACGGGGGACGGTTACGGCATGGCGTGGGGTGACTATGACGATGACGGCGATCCTGATATCTACCTTGCCAACAATGGGGCCAACAAGCTCTTCCGGAATGATGGGAGCGGGATCTTCACGGATGTGACAGCCGCGCCTCTAAACGATGCTGATGACGGCAGGGGCGTTGCGTGGGCCGACTACGATAGTGACGGCGACATCGATATCTACTTAGCAAACAACGGTACTGCGAATAAGCTCTTCCGTAACGACGGACTTGGAAACTTTGTCGATGTCACTGTGAACCCTATCGGTCCCGGCGGTGCCGGTCAGGGTGTAGCCTGGGGTGATCACAATAACGACGGCAACATCGACATCTATCACACCATAACCGGTGGCGAGAACAAGGCATACAGGAACGTGGGCGATGGTACCTTCGGCAAGGCAACGGTGGCCCCCGTGAATGATGAGGGGGACGGCAGGGGCGCAGCCTTTGCGGATTACGATGGAGACGGGCTCGTCGATCTCTATCTTGCGAACTCGGACGGGACCAATCGACTCTTCCATAATGAGTACCAACCCGACAACCACTGGCTCAAGGTGAAGCTGACCGGTGTCTATTCGAATGCGGCCGGCATTGGTGCCCGGATTCGTATCGTCGCAGGCGGGTTGTCCCAGTTTCGTGAGATTTCAGGTGGGTCCGGCTATTGCTCGCAGAACTCGCTGGTTGCATCTTTCGGACTTGGCGAACTCGAGACTGTGGATACGGTCGAGGTAACCTGGCCTTCGGGGGTCGTAACCGACACAACACTTGTTGCTGCCGATCAACTTATCGAGGTCATTGAGATCGATATTTCCGGGGTGAGAGACATCGCAGCGTCGGGACCCGGACTCCGGCTCGATGAAAGCAACCCGAACCCGTTCGATCAGTCGACGCTCATCCGGTATGCCGTACCACAGGTTTCATCTGTGCGCGTTCGTGTCTATGATGTCACCGGCCGGGTGGTCAGGGTTCTTGTTGATTCTGATCGTGTTGATGCCGGAGAGCACCGCGTCACGTGGGACGGTACCAACGACCAGGGGATTGCGGTGTCATCGGGAGTCTATTTCTATCGTCTCGACACCGGCAGACACAGCGAGACCCGGAGAACGGTCTTCCTCAAGTGAGTGCCCAGAGTCAATTTCGGTGACACCATACTCAATTACGTCACCTAATTACGTCGGGCTGTAGCGCCCGATCTCTGTGGCCGACTCTGTGGCCGACATTGTAGCGTCGTCGCTCCTCAGGCGACGGCCTTTACGTCGGGGATGGAACCCTGACGTTACCGCCATTGCCCGGGATCCGGTCGAACCTAATTAAGTATGGTGTCCCCGAAATCAGTGCTGTAAGATCATGGTCGGTCGAGTAATCCGGGAGGTGGAACATCATGAAGGTAATAGCTGATGTGAGCATAGTCCCGATCGGCGTCGGGGTTTCGCTGTCCAGGTATGTGGCTGCGTGCGAGCGTGTCTTCACGGAAGCGGAACTGGATACGCATCTCCATGCTTACGGGACGAATGTGGAGGGGGAGTGGGACGCCGTATTCGACGCCTTCAAACGCTGCCATGAGGTTGTGCACGAGATGGGCGCACCACGGGTCTCAACGGTGATCAAGGTGGGGACGCGTACCGACAGGGATCAGACCATGGGTGAGAAAGTCGGTAGCGTTGAGGCAAAACTGAAGTAATTCGATGAAGCCTGACCATACACCGAGCCGCGACAAGATTGTCCGAACGATAGTAGCTGCGCTGGAGCCCCTTGATTACGTATATGCCCTGTGGGAGGGGGGAGCTGTTGCCTTCGGCCGTGTCGATGAGTGGTCGGATATCGATATCTGCGTCGATGCCGACGATGAGCGGGTGACCGATACCTTCCCGGTAGTGGAAGGTGCGCTCGAATCACTGGCTCCCATCGAGCACAAGTACGACGTCCCGGAGCCGGCCCTGGGGGAGTATGTACAGGCGTTCTACCGGCTCAAAGGGACCCCGGAATTCATGTTGATCGACTTCGCCGTGTTCAAGCACAGTGCTGAGGACAAGCTGCTCCAGCCGGAGATACACGGCAGCTCGCTGTTTCATTTCAACAAGGCCAACCTCCTGACTTGCCCGGCCCTCGACCGGGAGAAGCTCTCGGGCAAGTTAAGAGACCGGGTACGACAGATCCAGAAACGTCTTGAGACCTTCGGCTGCTTCGTTGAAAAGGAACTGAACAGGCATAACGATATCGAGGCACTGGATCTTTATCACCGGTTGATACTCGGCTCGCTTGTGGAGGTGCTGCGTATCAAACACAAGCCGGTCCGGCACGACTTTAAGACACGCTATGTCCATTATGATCTCCCACCCGACCTGGTGGCCAGACTTGCCGATCTCTACTTCGTCAAGGATGCGGATGACATTCGGAGCAAGTCTGGTATTGCCCGGACGTGGTTAGAGGAGGTCATGAGCAACATCGACTTCAAGGAAATCGCGAAAGGGCCGGACAACCGGAGGTGACATGAGATGAAGATGATACCGCGTACGCTTGCTGCTGTGGCGGGTTGCGCCGCCATTGTCGCAGCCCTGGCATGGCCCGGCCCCGGCCGGTGCGAGGAAGGGATGTGGCTTCCTCACGAACTGCCCGATGAGGTAATGACCGAGATGCATGAAATGGGTCTCGAGCTCAGCCGGGAAGAAATCTACAACACCGCGGGGACGGGGGTAGCGAATGCGGTAGTCAAACTCGGCGCGACCGGTTCCTTTGTTTCCAAGGAGGGGCTCATTCTTACAAACCACCATGTTGCGTTCGGGGCGGTACAGCGCATTAGCACCCCGGCTAAGAACTATATCGAAAACGGCTTTCTGGCACAGACCCGGGATGCGGAAGCACCCGCCTACGGCTACACGGCCCAGGTAATCAAGTCGACTGAGGATGTAACTCAGGAGGTCTTATCAGCGGTCGAGCGACTGATGTCGCCTCTGCATCGCTACAAAGCAATCGAGCAAAGAAAGAAGGAGATCATAAGAAAGGCCGAGGCAGGAAGAGATGTGTATTGCGAGGTCCGGGAGTTTTCTGGCGGATCGAAGTACCTGCTCTACACATTCTTAAGAATAAAGGACGTTCGAGTGGTATATGTCCCGTCACGGGCCATCGGGGAGTACGGTGGTGACATAGACAACTGGATGTGGCCGCGGCACACAGGAGACTTCTCCTTTCTCCGCGCCTATGTGGCTCCCGACGGAAGTCCGGCGGAGTTCAGTGACGGCAATGTCCCGTACCGGCCGACGACTCATCTTAAGATAGCGCCCGAAGGACTTAAGGACGGCGACTTCAGTATGATCATCGGCTTCCCGGGCAGAACCCGGAGGTACCTCACATCTTACGCACTGCGGGACTTTGAGAACTTCGAATATCCCGAGAGGATAAGGCTGTACAAAGAGATGGTGGGGATCCTCGATGGGCAATCCAGGAAAGACCCGGTTGCCGCTGTCAGGGTGGCCTCGATGATAAAGACCATGAACAACCGCCTTAAAAACAATGAGGGTATGCTGGAGGGTTTCAAGCGATTCGGACTTGTCAAGCGCCAGCAAGACTTGGAACAGGAGATCCGAACCTACCTGGCGAGTGAACCGTCCATGAACGAGAAATACGGGAGGCTTCTCGCCCAGTTCAAAGCGACTTATGATGGCCGCGCGAAGGGCGCGATGCGCGATCTTCTGCTTGATATGATGTTCTCCCGTGGGACCCTGCTCACCCAGGCCATGCTCCTCTACAAGTGGAGCATCGAGAAAGAGAAAGATGACATGGATCGCGATCCTGACTACATGGATCGGTGGATCCCCGACAACAAGAGAAAGCTCCGGTTCTTCCAGATGAGCCTGCATCTGGAGAGTGATCGCGCCCTGCTGAGGATGTTCCTCCATGAAATGCTTAGGCTCCCGGAGGGTCAGAGGGTCGAGGTTGTGGATGAGTTGTTTGATGGGAAGACGGGATCTGAGCTTGAAGAAGCCATCGAGATCTTCCTGGATGATCTCTACGCCGGCACCGAACTTGACGACAGGGATGAGCGTCTTGCGTTGTTCGACATGTCACATGAGGAGCTTCTGGGCAAAGGTGATACCTTCATTGCACTGGCGGCAAGACTCTACGATGAAGAGGAAGCCAGGATCCGACGGGAACAGACGTTTGACGGCGGGCTTCACAGCCTCACTCCGAAGTGGATGGATCTGATCGCCGAGTGGTCGGGACATGAACCCTACCCCGACGCCAATGGGACAATGCGTCTTAACTTCGGTGAGGTCAAAGGTTACTCACCGGACGGCGAGATACACTACACTCCATTCACAGCCTTCCAGGAGGTAGCGGCAAAGAACACCGGTGTGGCTCCGTTTGACTGTCCCGAGAGGCTGCTCGAACTGGCGGCCGGCCGGGGTTATTCTTCATACCTGCATCCGGCGCTTGGGGATGTGCCCGTGAACTTGCTTACGACTCATGATTCAACTGGCGGTAATTCGGGGAGCCCTCTTCTCAATGCCAGGGGGGAGCTCGTCGGTTGTCTCTTTGATGGGAACTACGAAGCGATGACGGCCGACTTTGCATTTCAGAACGATATCACGCGTTCGATCCACGTGGATATCCGTTACGTACTGTTTATTGCTGAGTTCGTCGACGGTGCCCACAACGTTCTTAAAGAGCTCGGAATCGAGCCCGGGGATTAAGAGAGCACATTTGTAGCGTCGGGTCTCCGCGCCCGATGTATCGGGTCTCCGCGCCCGACGAAGATAAGAACGTCGGGGATGGGACCGCGATGCCACGGTCCGACGGTGTTATACGGGTAGGAAGGAGCAAGGAGATGCCGTCACATCTTGATGAATTTCGCGCGCGGCGCGAGCGTATGAATAAGAAGATCCTTGACGGTGATCACACGGGTATCAAGCGCTTCTTCAGGCTCGATGCCGCAGCCTATGAAGACGGTGCGCTACCCGGCAAGACCAAAGAGTTGCTCGGCCTGGTGGCTTCAACCGTGCTCCGATGCAATGACTGTGTCGACTACCATCTGATAAAGTGTGCTGAGGCTGGCTATACGGATGCCGAGATCCATGATGCCTTAAACGTAGCCCTGATCGTGGGCGGGAGCATAGTGATCCCACACCTGCGCCACGCCTATGAGACCCTGGAAACCCTCAGCCGGGATTGACGGTAACGTCGGGTCTCTGTGCCCGACCTATGGACCTGCGGGGGTGGAACCCCGCTGCTACAGCTCAGCTATTATCTTCTCGGCTAAACCGACCGTTTCCTCGGTGTGTTTGACGACCTTCTTACGGATCGTCTCGGCTTCCTTCGCGGTATCGGCCCTGAACTTCTCGTCGGTGATCCCCGGCAGATTTATGGTTACGTTGAGATACGCCCCCTCGGCCGCCGCCCGTGCGGTCAGGGCCGCAACGCCCGCATCACTGACCGAGTTCTTGTTTCCCTTTTCCACCACCCGCCGCGCAAGCTCGGCTGCGTCCCACGAGCGCCTGAGAACGTTAAGCGGCACAAGCGTGGCCTCCTTGTTGGCTGCCTCCATGGCTGTCTCGCGCGCCGCCTTGTCGTCATCGGTCTTCCTGGGAAGCCGCATGGCATCCATCACCCGGTTGAAAGCGTCGGTGTCACGATCCACATCCGTGAGGAATTCATCTTTCAGTCGCTGACCCGCAACCCCTACCTCATCGACCTCTTTGAAAACATCCTCGTAGCCTGTCTTCCCGTGGGTAAGAGCTGCAACCATCGAAGACAGTGCTCCACTCAAGGCACCGCAGAGTGCCGCCACGCTGCCGCCACCGGGCGCAGGTGCATCGGTAGAGAGGAGATTGGTGAAGTCATCCACCGTCATACCGGTGAGGGTTTTGCCTTTCCTGACCTGGTACTCGATGATCTTCTTCTCCTTCTCAAAAGGATAAAGATCGCCCAGTCCCATCGAGAGTACCGCGACGTGAATCAGTTCCTCCTCCGGCACGCCTCTGGACCTACCCTGTTTTTCGAGGTAATGACGGCCTGCGATACGCATGGCCTCCAGCGGTATGAGTCCGACGAGCTCGCTGCCCGTTACCCTTGCCCCAATGGTCTCGGCAAGCTTGCAGCACTCATCGAAGACGAGATGGGGCGGTGTTACCTTGTAGTTCGTAAGGTTTATGGATACCTGGGCGCGTCCGAAGTCTTCCATGTACCAGCCTACGGCCTTACATTCCTTGAACGTGCCGGGGATGCGGAGGGCCTTGCCGTCTTCACCACGCACGATCTTGCGGTCGGCATCCCGCTTGACGCGTCCCTTCTCACGGATCGAAGAGGCTATCTCCTTGGCCAGCGCGGTATCTCTGGTGTTGAGATTGACGTTGTATGCAATCAGGAACTCCCGCGCACCGATCACGGTTGCCCCCGGGCCGGGTTTGAACTGCGCAGGCCCAAAATCAGGCTTCCACTCCGGTTTCTTGAGCTTATCCGGCAGAGCTTCGTACTCGCCGGCTCTCACATCGGGGAGGCTCCTGCGTTCCGGCCTTGAAGCCGCATACTCATAGAGATAGACAGGGATCCCCAGCTCATCACCCACACGTTTGCCCAGTATCCTCGCAAGCTCGGCGCAATCATCCATATCAAGCCCTGACACCGGGACGAACGGGCAGACATCGGTTGCTCCCATCCGGGCGTGGGCCCCGTGGTGCTGCGACATGTCGATCACCTCTGCGGCCTTTGCGATCGCCCTGAATGCGGCCTCCACAGCCGCCTCAGGCGAACCGACAAATGTGACGACTGTCCTGTTGGTATCCTTTCCGGGATCGACATCAAGGAGAGTAACTCCGTCGGTGGCGCTTATCTCGTTTGTAATCTGTTCGATCTTGGCCAGGTCACGGCCTTCGCTGAAGTTCGGAACGCATTCGACCAGTTTTATCATAGCCATTACTCCCTGTCTGTCGGGACAATCGGATGATGTATGTTATCTGAAGGATATAGCCACACAGGCCGTGGGTCAAGTGTCATTCCGGCACATGGGCCGCTGCGGCGCCGAGATTTCCAACTCAAGCTCGCAATAAATGGCCGATTATTGGCAGAATTTGCTGTCAGTTAGGCTACATTTTTGAAACTCTGAAGTCGGAGCAGGCATCACAATAACGGTCGGATATGATCAGAAACCGCTGGAAACCAGGGTCGGATTATGATATACTTGGATTTGAGTGTGACTATTCGGGTGAAGATGTGTATCTCCCGTCTGTTGAGCCGTTGGCCGGCGCTTACCTGAGGAGGTATTGACCATGAGTTTGAACGGACACCGTTCGGTTGTGTTGACGTTTGGAGGGGCTGCACTTCTTTCCATGCTGCTTTTCGTCACGTTTCTTGCCCCCAGGAGTTCGACAGATTCATATGGGAAATCTCCCACCCTGGGAGACCTGATGAGCTCGCAGGACCCCTTCGACAAGATTGCCTGCGAGGTGACCGTGATGGCACTGGCCGGGCAAGTGGCTGAACGCAAGGACGTTGAATACGGACCCGTGGCCTTCTGTCTTCACCCGGACACAAGCCCGGAGGACGCGGAGAGGATCTTAAGAGAATTACCCACATATGCACCCGGTGCCGGACTTCTCGGCTACTACAGGCGGGACCGCTGGAACTACACAGTTATGGATGGAAACACGGGTGTCATCGGTGAGCCGATCACGATCACCTGGGGCGTTGTGCCTGATGGTACCTGGGCGGATGGCGGTTCGAGTAACCTGGTCTCGGTTTTCACTGCGGCCTGGGGTGGTGACGGGTGGATGACCAAGATCCGGAACGCTTTTGATCGCTGGTCGGTTGTTGCAGGCATCACGTATATCGAGGTTTCCGATGACGGTGCGAATATGCCTGACAATCAGGGATCGCTGGGTGTACGGGGTGATGTTCGGATCGGTGGCCGCTCTATTGACGGCCCATCGAACGTGCTCGCCTATAACTATTACCCTGATGGCGGGGACATGGTGCTCGACACCGACGATGTCGACTTCTACCATAACCCCGCGAACAACTACGGGAACCTTAAGAATGTGGTAATGCACGAACACGGCCACGGTTTCGGACTCGGTCACTGTACCCCGAACGACTGCACCAAGCTGATGGAGGCTTACCAGTGCGGTTCCGGTGCTTTTGTCGGCGCCCAGGACGACGATGTCCGCGGCGGGATGCGTAACTACGGCGATTCCTACGAGGAGAACGACACCAATCTCGAGCCGACCGACCTGGGTACGATCACCGACACAACCATAGTCGAGGATCTCTCGCTTGACGCTGGAGAAAACGACTTCGACTGGTATCTGGTGACTCTGACAAACACCTCGATCACAGTCGAAGTGGATCCCATCGGATCGACGTATCTGCTCGGTAGAGAAGGCGGCGCAGACCCCACCTGGATGACGACCGACTCGATAGCCGATCCCGATATTGAGCTCTATAACGCCGCGGGGACGACGCTTCTTACGAGCGCAACATCCGGTGGCATGCAGGATACGGAAGTGTTGAACTATACTGTTCCTTCGGTGGGTTCGTACCAGATCAGGGTTTACGGGAAAGCCGGTACGGGGACCAATGTTCAGCGATATACCATGACGATCTATTCCGATCCCGGCTCAGGCGTACCTGTTGCAGATCCCGACGGTCTGCCCCGGACGGGTCTCGCTTTCTCGGTCTACCCGAATCCATTCAGTACCGATGCGAGGGCCAGGTTCATGGCTCCGGTCGCCGGTCCGTACACCGTGGAGGTGTTTGATGTGACCGGCCGGCTTGCACGTGTGATCGACGGTCACGCAGCGAGCTCGGGTAGCGTTGAGGTTGTATGGGACGGACGGGATAGCCGGGGCAATGAAGCGGCCAGCGGAATTTACTTCCTCCGTGCCCGGTCGGGAGACCGGACGGAGGTGAAACAGGCGCTTCTGGTCCGGTAGACTACTCGCAGGTTAACATGGGGCCGCGGGTGACCGCGGCCCTTTTTCTATGTGCGCCCGGCAGGGCGCACTTGCTTGGAGGTGCAAGTCCTCTACACACCCGACAGGGGGAAGTGTTAGCCGGACGGCAAGGGTGTCCACCGTGAGGTGGAATCTGAAGGAAGCCGCAGGCAAAGCGCCGGCCTGACG
>JBDRNT010000113.1:0-2327 GCA_043810925.1 Candidatus Eiseniibacteriota bacterium | reverse complement strand
AGCTTCCCGGCCGATCCCTATGAGTCGCTTTACAGGGAGGCGAAAGAACGCGGCTTCCGGCTGACCGCTCACGCCGGGGAGGTGGCAGGGCCGGAATCGATTTGGGCCGCCATAAACAAGCTCGATACCGAACGCATCGGTCACGGCCTGAGGGCCGGAGAGGATCCCGAGCTCGTCTCCCTGCTCAAAGAAAGACAGATTCCACTCGAGATGTGCGTGCTGAGCAACGTGGAAACGCAGGTCTGCTCCTCCGTGAAGGACCATCCGATACGGCGGTATTTCGATGAGGGACTTCTGGTCACCGCGAACTCCGACGATCCCGGGATGTTCGGTACGACGCTTAATCAGGAATACCTGGCGCTCGCGGAAGAGCTGAACTTCACGCTGGATGAGCTAAAGCGTCTCAGCATGAATGCCATTGATGCCTCGTTTCTCCCCGACGAGGATAAGCAAGCCATGCGGACCCAATTCGAAGCAGAATGGCAGGAACTAAATACCTGAGGTGAGGTCACAAGGTTTCAACCTCTTCCCAACCCTCCACTGGGGCATGTGCAAGCCCAGCCCACAACTTCGGGTAGATCAATGGAGCTACGAACTGGCTTACAGCTTATAGTGTCATCGATGTGGTGATGCAGAGTTATGCAGGTATTTCGAGAGATATCGAGATCCGGGCGATTTCGGGATTCCGCTCTGGAACCGATATCCGGAATATCTCAATCAGCCTCACTGCCCGAGGTTGCCTCTGAGCGGCTGTAGTTCGGATCGGAAAGTGGTCGATGTGTTCATAATAAGTATTGTGTCAACTCGGGGGGGGCCGATGACACCATTGAGGACGTTACGACGGCCTGATCTGGCTTCCTCTGCTTTCCCCGTGAGCATTGGAGTAGAGGCCGTAGTAGCGAATCATCTGGCCCTTGTCCGGTATATGAGTGGTGACACGTGCTATGAACTCCAGATAGTCCACCTCCTCACGCTCACCATCAGTCTCTTGTCAGATCTAGCGGGCCACTTCGCTCGGATGATTCTTCACTTGACATGTATGGGGGATATCTGTATAAATTAGTTGTAATGTCTTTGCGCTTGTGGTTGCGAGGAGAGTCTTTGAAGGCGGGCTCTACTTCCTCAGAGTACTAACGGTGTCTGGGCTTCGCAATGAGACAGATCATCATCCTTGATACGGAGACTGCTCCCCGGCCATTGTGCCAGCCAGCGTCTTGATGAGAGAGATGTCGGAAGGTGGCAGGGGGCTTCCTGTTATTATCAAGGCTCGGTGCCTAAGTTCGACATGATATTGGACCATGGAGACAAAGTAGTGCGAGTCCGATGTAGCATTAGACCGACGGGCCCTTTGAGAGTAACTGATCTTCGCATGCTTGTTCTTAGCTGGTTATACTCACGGCAGAACGAAGGAGATCTTATCCTGCGTATTGATGATATACATGTGGATCAAGACAAGCCTGCTGCCTGGGAGAACCCCATGCTGGAAGATCTCGACTGGATGGGCATTACATATGAGGAGGGACCCACCCCTAGTGCGGGCGATCGGGGGCCCTTTGCCCCATATCGGCAATCGCTCAGACCCGGACAATATCTTGATGCAATAAAACTACTGATAGGTGATCAAAGGGCTTACTTATGCTTGTGCCATGATAACGATTGCCGTTGCCGTCACAATCCAGTGCCTGATATTGACACTCTGGTTCAGAGCAAGTCTCCTTTCAAGATAAGGCTGCATGTTCCAGACCACGAGATTCGGATGAAAGATATTGTGAAGAAGGACGTCGTCATTGACAGCGGGAAACTTCGCCAGATCGACAACCTGATAGTGTTCGAGGACGGCGAACCTTCCCATGAGTTCGCAAGTGCTGTCGATGATTGGATGATGAGTGTAACACATATTCTCACCGCTGAGGCAGATCTTTACGACGCCACAATGAAACAGCTGGTAATTAGGGAAGCCTTGGGTCATGAAACCTTGGAAACCGGGCACGTTCCTCCATTACTTGGAGTTAACGGTGAGCACGTTGCTGACAATGAATTCGTGAACACCACCATAGCATCACTCAGGGAAGGCGGGTACTTGGCCCCTGCGATAGTCTTCCACCTCATCTTGCCGCAAACTGAAATCGAAGAATCTGTCTCGTCAGAGGGCCTTTCTCATCTATTTAGGATTGACTACTTCTCGGGTGGTGATTCGATTTACAACCCAGATCGACTCAAATGGATAAATGGAAGGTACCTTGAGTCCATGGGGCTTTCAGACATGTTTCACCAGATGCTTCCGCTTCTTGTAGAGTCGGGCTATTCCATGTCGGATACCACGCGCG
>JBDRNT010000112.1:0-3413 GCA_043810925.1 Candidatus Eiseniibacteriota bacterium | reverse complement strand
TTGTGGCCGCCCAGGGTCGCGGTGCGACAGAGTGATATGGCTCTCAGCACTCGTCTTTGAGCCGGTGAGGTGCTGCCGGCCCAGGCCTTGAAGAACTCAGCCCCGTGACTCCGGAATACATCGGCCACCTCAGGCCGATGTCCGCTCATGAGTTCTGCCCGGCTCCGATCGCACCATGAAGTACATCCAGCGCACCCGCGGAGGACTTCAGCGCCGGCGTGGCAATATGAAGGTAGACTGATGTCGATGTCAGGCTGCGATGGCCCAGCAACATCTGTATTGTCCTGAGGTCTACACCGCTTTCCAAGAGATGGGTGGCGTAGCAGTGTCTCATGGTATGTGTCGTCACGGGCTTCCTGAGCCCGGCCTTCCTGCCAGCTTCACGGCATGCTTTCTGTATAGTGGAGACCGACATGGGCCGGGTCCCTCCCATGCCAGGAAACAGCCACGAGGTGGGTCTGAAGACCTTCCAATACTGTCTCAGTACATCAAGCAAGGTGGCCGAAAGAGAGACGTTGCGATCTCGCTTGCCCTTGCCATGACGCACCCGGACCAGCATCCGCTCACTGTCTATGTCACTGACGCTGAGATTGACCGCCTCAGACACCCGCAGACCACAGGCATACATAGTCATGAGCACGGTGCGATGCTTCAGGTTCCCAACCGAGCTAAGTAACTTCTTCAACTCACCAACACTCAAGACCACCGGGAGCCGTTTCTCTTTCCTCGGAAACGGGATGTGCTCTACTACCCACTCCCGACCTAAGGTGACCTCGTAGAAGAAACGCAGGGCACAGACCGTCTGGTTGAATGCACTCCATGATGTCTTCTTGCCATCCACGAGGAAAACCTGGTAGGCTTGGATATCATCGGGACCAAGGTGAGCCGGTGATCTGCCAAAGTGCTCGGCATACCGGGCCACACAACGGACGTAGATGTCGATGGTCCGGGTAGAATAATTGCGGATACGGAGGTCATCAAGCATCTTCTTGCGTAGGGAACTCATAACACACTCCTTTCGTGGGGTTAGGGTTTGTACTTCGCCATAAGACAACTCTACCTCACGAAAGGATCTTATGCATCTCAGTAGACGGCCAACCTTGAGGTAACGTCACGAGCTGGTCACAAAGTGGAAATTGAAGCCGGGCAACCGTACCGCAGATCGCTTTGATACCGCGAAGCGGTTTAGTTCAACTACGGCATAGACGGATCCCGTGAACTACGTTTTCACCCATGCTGTTTCCGTTAAGCACTCAGGAACTCTTAACCCCACCATTATCGCAGTTACCGGGTATTTGTCAACGCATTTGGCCTTTCCAGCGCGTTATGCGGTTTCCGCTCAATACCGCCCCCCTGGCACCTTCAGAGAGAATCCATCGGGCTCCGGACTCCCATACCACCCTTGTTCAACACATGGGTGTAGACCATGGTAGTTCGGACATCCTTGTGTCCGAGGAGCTCTTGGACGGTCCGGATATCGTAGCCATCTTCCAGATGATACCGTCCCTGACGCCCGGAATAGAATGGTTCTCAGGGCCAGATGGCTCGGCGTTGAGCGGAAACCGTATAACACGTTCTGTACCGGCAAAGCCGTTGACAAATGCTTCAAAGCGCGATAAACATAGGCAATGTACCGCCGGTGCTTAAGCGGACGAAGTTGAACAGAAAACGTCATTAAAAGGACCAGTATATGTCTATTTACGGGGAAAATCCGGGAAGAGCACTGGGCATATCTATCCTTTTAGTGTTCTTGCTTGCCTATGGTTATTTGGCAATACTCAAGTCGTCGTCAGTTCGCACGCTTGGATATCGGATCTTTAGATTGAAGATTGTCGACTTGAAAGGTCAGAGACGCTCCCTCGTTCGAATGACTTATCGATTTCTTCTTCTTTCATTCGGTCCGATGCACCCTATCGTCGATCTCGTTTGGCTATCGGGAGATCCGGATAAGCAAACATTGAGAGACAAACTCGCAGCCACGTATGTGGTAAAATGCTTTGCGGAACCCCAAGGCACCGGTAGACAAAAGGTCACCGCTTATTCTATTCTGGGTTGGTGGTTGTATATTCGAGAGGTCGAAAGGACCTGATAACAATCGCCTTCAGATGCATCGCTACTTCGTAGCGAGCACTGAGGCAAAACGTTCGGCTAAGGACGAAACGATGAAGGTAATCGCACGGTCACCCATGCTGGCGGATGCCCTGGGCGTCCCGCTGTTCCGGCAATCTGGGGATGGGGGTTATGTTCTATGATCTGCTTCATTGGCGGACCTCCGAGAGTCGGC
This sequence comes from Candidatus Eiseniibacteriota bacterium, assembly GCA_043810925.1. GTDB lineage: Bacteria > Arandabacterota > Arandabacteria > Arandabacterales > Arandabacteraceae > Arandabacterum. The sequence continues at coordinate 1,129 of JBDRNT010000112.1, read as the reverse complement.
AAATCAATCATAGCCGAGGCGATCACCAGGGAGCATGGTATCGGCAGCGTCGCGACTGACTCTCTGGGCGCAGTGCTGGAGGCCGTTTTGTCCCCCGAATCCGAGCCTGGCCTTTTCGTTGTCAGCCGGCTCAATGAGACGCCTGAAGCAGATAGGATCAGGCTGATGGCAGAGGATCCGGCAAGGCGTATTGACCACCAGATCGAGGAGAGCAAAGCGGTTTGGCGAGCCGTTGTGCCTTTTGTTCTGAGGGAACAAGAAGAGGGTCGGAGTTTGGTGGTCGAAGGCGTTGCTGTTCTTCCCGGGCTGGTTGCCCAGCTGGAAGGCATTGATTGCCGAACCGTGTTCCTTGGAAATCGGGGACTCACGCACAACGAGAACATCAAGAGAGGGGCCATCGAGCGGGAGCATGATTGGATGCGACACGCCAGTGATGAGTACATTAACGCTTTTGCGGCATTTGTCGCTCAAATGAGCAGCTACATCGAGAAAGAAGCCCGCACATACGGTTTCGACTACGTTGAGATGGACAGAAGACCATTCAGCGATGCCGTGGCTGAGGTCGTTGACTTGCTTTTGGGGTGATCCATGCGAGTTGCCGAACACGCCGTTCCACGTGACGGCCTGCGGCCGCCAAGGATCGGTGACGTTCGGCACCGCAAGAACACGTGGGAGTGAGAGGTTGGAGAATGAGCTCTGAGACGTTGCACAGAGTCTATCAGATCAAAGTGTCCTTGATGAACCTGAGGCCTCCTGTTTGGAGGCGGATCTTGGTGCCGAGCTCGATCACCCTGGAGAAACTCCACGTTGTACTACAAGTTTCATTGGGGTGGACAGACAGCCATCTTCACAAATTCGTCGCCGGAGGGCGAGATTATGGAGTGCCGAACCCTGATTTTGATTTCGGCGACAGTATGTACGATGAGCATGGCGTTCCTCTCTGCCAGTTGCTGGAGAAAGAGAAGGACTGGGTCCGTTACGATTACGATTTCGGGGATGGCTGGGAGCACAGGGTTGAGCTCGAGAAGGTGCTTCCGTTCGACCCTGACATTGCCCTCCCGAGGTGTATTAAAGGTCGGCGTGCGTGCCCACCTGAAGATGTGGGTGGCACGTGGGGATATGAGGACTT
>JBDRNT010000111.1:0-2969 GCA_043810925.1 Candidatus Eiseniibacteriota bacterium | reverse complement strand
CCACACACCAACTCCCTGTGGACAGGGTTCACTTGTCGTAGACCCGATGTCACGCTCCGCCCAGAAGCACGATAACGAGAGGAACGCATGCATGGAGCGCCATGGTCAGTGATGAAACGAACCTGCTAATCCGCCTTGTTGGCCATCAATGGGGCCAGGCAGGTCCTTCTGATGATGCGTTTTGCCTGGCGTGGTTGAATCTTGGATTCAGCGCTTTGCTGGGTGATCAGGCGGGGCCTGATGAGACTAGCCGCGTGATGGAAGCTCTGCCTTCGTGGGCGCTGACCGGCGTTCGGCGAAGCCTGGCGCTGTTGTCAAGGCTGGCGCGGCGACCTGGATATTTGACATAAGGGAATTGAGGATTCACGAAGGCGGCTAAAATGGGCTGTAGCGGCTGTCAGGGGGCTGTGTACGGCTTGGATGTCGACATCAATGGTGTAGTCGGCAGAAAGAGCGGCGGCGATTATGCTCCGTTGTTGGCGTTTCTGAGCGAAGTCGGGGTTTGGCGCTATTTCAGAATTCAGGCTGCGATTTTCCGTTGGCTCAGAATCCAGGCAAGGTGTGGCGGAATTGATAGGAGGTCGTGTCGTTCCGGCGATTTGCGGTGTGATGCGGTGGAGCGGGTCAGTCTTTGTCGGCTCGGTAACTGGCGAGGATGTCTTCTTTGGTAATCTTCTCTTTTGTCCCCCGGGGTTTTCGCACGTTTCTGCCGCAGAGAATTATGACCTCGAAGGCATCAAAGATGGCGTAGCGGTCTTCTTCAAAGACAATGAGCTTGTTTCCGTTTTCCAGCCGAATCCGCTCTCTGAATTTGCGAATCCCGGTCTCTTTCCCCTGGTTCTCCTTTTCCTCTTCGGCATCCATCCACGTCCTGAACGCGGTCGTCAACGCGATGGTGGCGATGGTGAGATACACATGGGCCCGAAAAGAGGCCTCGGTGTTTTCGGCCGGTCGTTCCAGAAACCACGCCTGCTTGCCCTCTCTGAACATGGAGTTCTCGATCTCGCTGCGTTCATCGTAGCCGTCATATGTCCTGAGAGGATTCTTTTTCACGTCGCCGTTGGTCAGTATGACCATGGTGTCGGCCGTGGGGTTGTTCACTTTGAAGGGGTCGTTCAACACCACCACCGCGTTCAACGGATTGGGCACGAAATCCTTGCGGTTCTCGTGACTGCCCGAGCCCAGTTCTCCGTAAAATCCGGCTGAAGTGAGGCCCTCGAGACCTTCCATCTCCCAGGTGTCGATGACGGTTCTTCTCGTCTTGCCGCGTCCGAGGTACCGTTTTCTCTCACGAACCTTGCGTGTTCCCGTGCCGACGAGAGAAAGAGCATCCTTGTAGACAGCCAGATTTGTCTTGGCCGGCATCTGAAAAACGATGCCGCTCTGGTCGAGCCACCACATGAACTTGCCGTCCAGAAAGCCGCGGTCAAAAGCCAACGATTTGATGGTTGCATGCTCCCCCAGGTTGGCTATGGCCTGCTCGACTACCTTTTGTGCCAGGACGGTATCCGCGACGTTGATGGTCGCGAAACGCAGCGCCAGAGGCAACTTACTGTTTGCATCCCAGACCACCCAGATCTTGAACCCAAAGACCATCTCCGCCACCTTACGGATTCGACCTTTGCGGCGGCGGAGTTCGGGTGCCTTCTCCTTCTTGACCTTGCCGCAACCTTCGCATCGCTGGGTCGTCTGGATCTCAGATGCATCAAGCAAGGCATGAACTCGCTTCGAGAAAAGAGAACGACTGGCCAGGATGCTGATGACACCATTGAAGAACCGTTCCAGCGCGAAAGCCAGGATAGCGCTGACGTATTTGCCGATGGACTGGGGGCAGAGCGGTCCGCGAATAGGAATCGTGTCGTCTTTGTCCTGGCTCTCATCATCTGCGGCTTTTGGCGAGCTGCTCTTTGATTTTTGCGTCCCTCGTGCGGAAGTCCCTTTTCGGACTTGCCTGCCATTGAATCCGACGAGCCGCATCAGAGATTGGGACTGGAGGATGACGGATTTGATATCCCAGAAGAACGGCAGCCCGCACACGATGCGCATCAGATAGATGAGCAAGACAGCATGGAAGCTGACATTGCTGCTCCGCTTGCTCGAGTTGGGCTTGAGCTTCGCGAAGAGGTCGGAGATTTTGAATTCATCCAGGAAGCAGAAGAACTCGTCGAAGAGCGCGGCATCACCCAGGCCGTAGACCTCTTCCAGATCCTTGCCATCCGCGATGCCTTGGGCGATACCTTCCTGGTCCTTGCGAGCAGTGAACCACACGAGTCGTTCCGTGGTCCGCTGGCAGGCTTGAGTACTGATGTCTTGAGTTTTGGATGTCGTTTTCATGGTCAGAAGCATCGCGTACTCAAGGCCGGTTGTCAAGCGCGCAAGCGCTCCTAACTGCCTGTAATCATTGAGGAATATTGGCGCAGCCAGCACCCCCGTACAGGCGTCTTTTTTCGCTAGATGCGGCGGGGTACTCGCCTCCCCATAAGCGCCCTTCACAGGCCATCCTCGAACGCTCTCGGAGGCGTTCTGGGCGATTTGCAAATGGCAGTGCAGTTTTTCATTTTGTGCGGTTTGCAGAACTTTCTTCAGAAAAATGTGGGCTCGGAGGACAAATCTTCCCCACGCTCGCCAGAAGACGCCTGCCTTATGTCAAATATCCAGCGGCGACAACGGACAACCAGGCTGATGCGTTTTGCTTATGGTCCTCGACAAGTGGAGCCGGACAGGGAAGACGCTTCTCTGTGGTCAGACCACAGACTACAGAGGGCAGTCCGGACGCTCACAGCCCGCTTGCAGGCCATGGCCGGCTTCATCTCGATGTTCGAATCAATCTATCGCATCAAGCTGAGTTGGAATCCCGAAATGAGGTCCGAATTGTTCGAAGCAGCGGCCACAGTCTGGCTCGGGGTTACCACCGCGGCTGACGCGGACGCAGGCCGGCCCGAATGGGCAGAAGCAGTTGCCCGGATGGC
>JBDRNT010000110.1:0-10569 GCA_043810925.1 Candidatus Eiseniibacteriota bacterium | reverse complement strand
CCGACGGGGTGCTGCTTGAGATTCCTTTCGGCCTGAGAGACGGCTTCCGTGAGATCGGGGACGAGCGATCGATACAGATATTCTACCAGACCGTCCACCACAAGAAGATCCTCGGCGGGGTGCTCTCGCGCCCGCGCAGGGAGATATTCGAATTCTTCATGACCGAGCCCGTCGTCTCGGATTTCATCAAGATGCAGGAAGACGAGACCTGGGTGCCGGAGTTACCCGGCCCTGAGGACATGGAGAAATTCCTCGGGACCTTTAGCCCGCGCTATGTGCTGATACACCCCGAATACAGGGAGAGCCGCACCGGGCACTTCGTTGAAGCGATGTTCTCCGGTCACATCTCGGACACAAAGGAAGTTGACGGATTCTTGCTGATGACCATAGAATTGCCTGACACGGGCCACTAGGAGAGCGTGATGCGGATAGACATTCTCGGTGCGGATTCCTTCGGCGTACGGTCGCTTGCCACCTTCGTGAGGACCTCGAAGACGCGGATTCTCATCGACCCCGGCGTGTCCATCGCACCCAGGCGCGACGGCAAGCCTCCGCACAAGCTTGAACTCGAGGAGCTCAAGAGTGTCCGCGACTCGATACAAACGCACGCCAGAGATGCAGACGCCATAGTGATCACCCACTTCCATCACGACCACTACTCGTCATACGATAAACGGGAGCTCGATCTCACCAACACCAAGATTGCCCGCGCTCTTTACAGGGATACGACCCTGTACGTCAAGTCCTGGCAGCGCAATCTCAATCAGGCACAGAGGCAGAGAGCCATCGAGTTTGTGAGGGCGCTCGGGCGCCGTGTCAGTCCCGCCGACGGCCGCTCCTTCGGTGAGCTCAGTTTCTCACCGCCTGTCAAGCACGGTGAGGCGGATTCAGAGCAGGGCTGGGTGACAATGGTCATGATTGAGGATAAAGACGAACGCATGGTCTTTGCATCCGATATCCAGCTGATCGAATCCGAGGCAATCGACTGGATCATCGCCCGGTCGCCTCAGACCGTAATCGTCTCAGGCCCGCCGATCTATCTTGATGTGCTTCTAGGGGACTCAAGGGCCAAGGCTAAGGCTAACCTGCTGAGACTGGCGGACGCGGTCCCTACCGTCGTTGTCGATCATCACCTCTTGAGGACCACGGTTTATGGGGAATTCCTGGCCGAGTCGCGCGAGCGCGCAGCGGGTAAGAAACACCGCGTCATAACCGCAGCGGATTTCATGACCCGCCCCAATACACTCCTCGAAGCACACCGTAAGGACCTCTGGGAAAACGAGTAGCCCTTTTCCCGCTAAAACAACCCGAAGAGCTTCGTATTGGCGCGCATGATTCCTATGGTAAACACCAGGGCCTGGTCATCATAATCATTGAAGGTGAAGCTGTAATCGAGATTGATCATAACCCTGAAGTTATAGGTGCGAAAGCCCATCAGCCCGCAGCGCGCCAGTGCCTCAAAGCCGTCCGCCCGTTTGTCTGAGTCGAAGACATCCTCATGGGCAACCCAGTGGAACCCAAACCCACCGCCTAAGTAGGGACAGAGGTCCGTGCGCGTAAAGAGATAGGACATCCCGATATTAAGAGCCACTCCTTTTCTGACACCGAAAAGGGCCGTGACGTTAAAGTCCTTACCTTCGTAGTGACTCACAAAATCCATTGCGAATATCTCCCGGCTCTCATATCCGTTCTGGGGATAGAGGTAGCCGAAGGCGATCCCGCTCGTCACAAGAGCCTGCCGGCTTGCCGGAGTCATGGATTCCTGGGCTGTGATAGTACCGACCTCGACAGCCTTTTCTGCGGGTTTCTGGTTGACGATGCTCGACGCGACACGCTTCATCACCGTATCAAGGTCCTCGACGGTCAGTGAAGTCATGACATCCGCAACAACAACTTCATCCTCGGCAACGTTAAGGAGGCTGTAGTTTACGAGGATCTTGCTTCCCAGCCTGTTGAGGCTCCCGTAGGCGACTAACTGGGAGTCGAGCTTCTTCCCGATTGCCAGGGCACAGACGGGATCCTGACACGCGTCAAAACCCATCGTGTTTCTCACGAGGTCTTCCGGGATGACGTCGTACTTGCCCGCCTTTGTTATCTCCTGCAAGAGCAGCATATAGGCAGTCTCCGCAGACTCCACATCGACTCCGACCGTCTCAAGGGGCAGTACCGCGATTGCGTCCTTCGCAGCAAGTGCGGACGGTAGTATGAGTAGAACCAGGCCCGCAAGCAGTAGGCAACGTCTCATCATCATTGTCCTCCCGACAGTCTTACAGGGGTTTGTCGATCATACACATGCCAGAGGATAGGTTACCACACAAAGAGCGCGTGTTCAAGATTGATAGAATGCCTCACCTGGGGGCTGATGCGGTCGATTTCAGATTCAATAATCGTTGCCTCACTCTCCCACTCGGTGTGGAATGCCCTCTTGTTTCTCATCTGCATGAGATGGCTCTTCCGGAAAGGATCTGAATCCTCACCCGGCATCGCCTGCGGTGTCCCTAACGTCTTGATGTTAGGGACACCGCGATCCCAAAAGATGGAGCTTCAGATACCCGGCAGAAGTTGACAATCCGTCCATATCCCCGATACACTGAACAACTGGTTAAGTTTCCCATGGATTACGAGTTGTGACATGGGGGAGATCGGAAGCAGGCTGTGTTATGCGATGAATGACAACAGAAGGCGGAAGGGGAGAGCCATGAGAACACCAAGGACTTTCGTGTTTATTGTGATGGCCCTTATCTCACTTGCGGGTGTCTTCGCATCCGGATCGTGCTGGGCAGGTTGCATCGACTATGGAGACCACCTTCATTGGGTGGGTAGCGTGGACACTCCGAACCGTGCCTGGGATGTGGCTGTAGCCGGCGACTATGCCTACGTCGCAGATGTCGAGTCCGGTCTTCAGGTAGTAGACATCTCCAATCACGCATCACCCCGGATAGTGGGCAGTGTGGACACGCCGGACCTTGCCGGAGGTGTGGCGGTAGCCGGTGACTATGCCTACGTCGCAGACCTCGACTCCGGTCTGACGGTTATAGACATCTCCAATCCTGTATCACCCCAGATAGTGGGCGGTGTGGTCTTCGAGGACGCGCAGAGTGTTGCTGTGGCCGGCAACCATGCTTACGTCACAAGCGACTACTTCGGTCTGTATGTGATAGATATCTCGACTCCCTCGATACCCCAGATAGTGGGCAGCGTGGAAACGCCGTACTATCCCATCAAGGTTGCTGTGGCGGGCGACCATGCTTATGTTGCATGCGAGGCCTCGGGTCTGTATGTGATAGACATCTCCGATCCTGCCTCACCCCAGGTAGTGGGCAGCGTGGACACGCCGGGCGTGGCCTTGGGTCTGGCTGTGGCCGGTGACTACGCCTACATAGCAGACTATGCCTCCGGTCTGCAGGTGATAGACATCTCCGATCCCGCCGTGCCCTGGATAGTGAGCAGCGTGGACACGCTGGGCCGTGTCGAGGCTGTGGCCGTAATCGGCGACCGCGCTTACGTCGCAGGCGGCGATTTCCAAACGGGACTGTATGTGATAGACGTCTCAACTCCTGCCTCGCCTCAGCTGGTGGGCAGCGTGGGCCTGCCGGGCCTCCCACGGGCCGTGGCCGTAACCGCCGACCACGCGTACGTCGGGTGCTACTGGAACGGTCTGCACGTAGTGGACATTTCCAATCCTACCTCACCACCGATAATAGGGAGCGTGGACACACCGACAGCTGCCTGGAGTGTGGTTCTGGCCGGCAACCACGCGTACGTCGCTAACGGATCCTCCGGTCTTCAGGTAATAGACATCTCGGATCCCGCCTCCCCCGAGATAGTGGGGAGCGTGGACACTCCGGGTTATGCCACGGCTGTGGCCGTGGCCGGCGATCACGCCTACATGGCAGCCTCCTATTCCGGTCTTCAGGTGATAGACATATCCGATCCAATGTCGCCCTTTATAGCGGGCAGCACGGACGTGCCCTATTTTCCCCGTGGTGTAGCTGTGGTGGGCGACTACGCTTACGTCGCAGGCAGGTTGAATCGCTATGACCCGGGCGACAGTTTGATTGTGGTAGACATTTCGGATCCAACATCGCCGCAGGTGGTGGGTGGGGTGCCAACCACCGCGCCGGCCTCGGACGTAGTTCTGGTGGGTGACCACGCTTACGTTGCGGTTTCGTCCGATGGTCTGGATGTGATGGACATCTCCGATCCCATTTCCCCTGAGATAGTGAGCAATGTAGACACACCGGGTTCTGCCATGGGGGTGGCTGTGGCCGGCGACCACGCTCTTATCGCGGACTACGACTCCGGTCTTCAGGTAGTCGACATCTCCGATCCCGCATCACCCCAGCTGGTTGGCAGCCTGGCCACCCCGGTAGAAACCAGCAGAGTGGCTGTCGTTGGCAAGTACGCCTACGTCGGGGTCAGGGGTTCCGGTCTGTTTGTGATCGATGTGTCCATTCCCGCGTCACCCCGGATGGTGGGCAGTGTGGACACGCCGGGTAGTGCCAGGCATGCGGCTGTGGTTGGTGACTACGCATATGTCGCAGACGACTCCACGGGTCTGACGATCGTCCCGAGCCAGTGTCCGCTGGACCTCACTCCGCCCGATCTCGCACTGGGTATTCTCCAGAACCCCTATCTAACGCGGTATCTTGACATCTACCTTGTTGGGTTGGAGGCCCTGGATTCTGCTTCCGTTGAGTTGGAGGTGGACGAGGAGACAATAGCGACTCACCTGGTCGATCAAGAGAAGAGTGTATGGTTGGGAGATTACAGGCTCCCGGACACTACCAGAGTGATTGAACTGATCGGGTGTGCATCGGACATAGCGGGCAATGATACCTGTGTAACTGCAATCTTCTCCTCCTCGCTGCTGTACGCTGCCTGTGGTGGCAGCGCATCAAGTCCGGACGGCAGGGTCTCTGTCAGCATAGATCCTGACGTCCTGAGAAGCGACACGAATTTTCTCATTGTTCCGTGCGGATGCATTGACGATGGATCTCAGTCAGAAGGTACCGCAGGCCGGCTGGGATCGTTGAGACTGCTTGCCCTCGACGGCAGGACACCGGACGGCTACTACATCGGGTCAGGAGCTGCCTTGCGCGATGGAACTGCTTATCTGGAGTTCCGCTACACTGACTCCGATCTGGGCACCCGGGGCACTCCCGATCAGCTATACATAGTGCAGGCGGGCGTAGGTCTCCTGGAGTGCTATGTTGACCCAGTGAAACGGACTGTCGGTTCCAAGATCTCGGAGTTTGGGGAGTTCCACCTGGCTTCAGGATCATCAGGTACGAGCAAGGTGACGGATACGCAGTATCTCAGGCTGCATGCAAGCTCTCCCAACCCCTTCAGCTCAGGTACGACCGTCCGATTTGAGATTCGGGCCCGGCAGCATGTCATCGCGACCATCTACGATGCCAGAGGCAGAGTTGTGGCACATTTACTGAATGAATCGGTTCATCCGGGCACCCACGGCATTCGCTGGGATGGCATGGGTGTTTCAGGCAATCCAGCTGCAAGTGGGCTCTATTTCATCAGGCTGGAGAGCGAGCACAAGACTTCTTCAAGCAAGATAGTGAAATTGAGATAGAGGTGCGGTTCAGCATGGGGTTTAAGGAGGGAGCCAGATGAACGGGATGAAGAGTTACTTATCTGCAGCGTCTATTGCCTTGGTACTCTGCCTTTTCATGGGTTGTGGTGAGAACGGTTGTAAACCGGAGGCCACACCGGAGCAGCTGACTCGTGAAGGCTGGGACAGATTTGAGGATAACCAATACCAAGGAGCATTACTGAAGTTCGATCAGGCGCTTGGCAGGGATCCCGGCCACGGGGAAGCGTATAATGGAGTCGGCTGGTGCTGCGCCAATCTTGATTCTCTCGAAGCGGGAATTGACGCCTTCGACCATGCGATATCCCACGGCGTGATCACTGCGGATCCGCGTGCCGGCAAAGCAGTTATTTACAGAGACCTGGAGCCGGTTGACTTCCAGACGGCGATAGGCTGGGCGGACAGCGCTCTGGCCATTGATTCTGACTATGTCTTCTCTCACGACACGTCACTTGATTGGAAGGACTTGAGGCTGATACTTGCGCATAGCTACTACGGGCTGAGCCAATACGATGAAGCCAAGGCCCAAGTAGACATCCTCAATCCCGGCAACACTCTCGATCCCGGATCAGACACATATGTAGAGGATCTGCTGGCTGAGATCCAGAGACTTGGTGACGAGATCTGACCCAAAGGGAGTACTCGAGGGGTAGCGGTTGTGAAAGAGCCTTCGAGCTGGCACGCGCATGTCTCACTACCGCAAACATCGGGAGGTCAGCGCATGAGAACGTACCTAATCGTTGTATCGATTGTAATCAGTGCCTGCTCTTCAGTTGAGGCTGAAGAATACCCGGCATGGCAGAAGCTGCTTGCCAATGCGGAATCGCTTGTGAGCACGGGGTATCTTGACTCAGCGAATGTGCTGGTTGACGAGGCGATGTCGAGAGCTCTCACTGAGTACGGTGCTGCGGATACTACTGTCGAGGTCAAGTACAGGAGGGAAGGTGTTTCGGAGAGGTTTCACTTCAGGAGCTATGCTGAGGCGGAATCTCTGTACACCAAGGTAGCCTCTCTGAAGGAGAAGATACTCGGCGGTGACCACCCGGATGTGGCAGAAGTCCTCACAGACATGGCATTTCTCCAGAAACAGCTGGGCAACTACGAAGAAGCTAGGTCGGTGGACGAGCAAGTGCTTGCAGTGAGAAAGAGAAACCTGGGTCCGGAGCATCTCGAAGTGGGGCGCTCGTTGCATGGTCTCGGAGAAGCTTGTCTCGGCCTTTCTGACTATGATGGCGCAGAACAGCTTTACAGGCAGAGCCTATCAATCTTTGAGAAGACTCTCGGTCCCGAGCATCCGGAAGTGGCACTCAGCCTGAGTGGACTGGGGGAGCTCCACTATTATCGGGGAGACTACAACTTGGCCAAACCTCTCCTTGAGCGCGCCCTTGCAATCAGGGAGAAGACCCTCACACCAGAGCATCCGGATGTCACCACGAGTACAGAAATCCTCGCAGTTCTATATTATACGCTTGGCATGTACGGCGATGCTGAGCCACTCTTTAAGCGGGTCAACGGAATCCGCGAAACAGCTCTTGGCCCGGAACACCCGGACGTGGCCACGGGCCTTGGCAATCTTGGGAGTCTATATGAAGAGCAGGGCCGACATGCGGATGCTGAGCCACTCTACAAGCGTGCCCTGGAGATCACAGAGAAGGCTTACGGAGTGGGACACCCAGACGTGGCCTGGTGCCTCCACAACCTCGCGGGCCTTTACGCGACCCTAGGCCGATATGCGGACGCCGAACCGCTCTACGAGCGCGCATTTGAAACCTTTGAAAAGGCTTTTGGCCCGGAACACCCAGACGTGGCGACATGCCTGAACAACCTGGCTGTGCTTTACGAGCGGCAGGGCCGGTACGCAGATGCCGAACCGGTCCACAAGCGCGTTCTGGAGATCAGGGAAGAGACTCTTGGCCCGGAGCATCCCCATGTCGCCTCGAGCCTCAGCAATCTCGCAGGCGTTTATCTCTCACAAGGCCGGTATACAGATGCCGAGCCACTTCAAAAGCGCGCCCTATCCATCTGGGAGAAGACTCTTGGTCCGGAACACCCCGAAGTTGCCGCGAGCCTCCACGATCTAGCAGTACTCTACGGCAAACAGGGTCGATATGCAGATGCTGAGTCACTTTCGGAGCGTGCCCTATCCATCTGGGAGAAGACTCTTGGCCCGGAACACCCCGACCTGACATGGAGCCTCATCACCCTGGCAGTGCTCTATGACAAACAGGGCCTATTTGCTGAAGCCGAGCCACTCTTCAAGCGTGCCTTGGAGATCAAAGAGAATGCCCTGGGTCCCCAGCACCCGGCAGTCGCCAGTGACCTGGCGGACTATAGCCGCCACCGCGGAAAGATGGGAGATACAGCGGCCTCTCTTACGGCGGCCCGGAAAGCCTTTGAGATTATGGAGGCAAGTTTTCGTGAAGGGTCGGCTGTTATGCCCGAACGTGACGCACTCAAGCATTCCCGTTTAAAGAGTGCCTCGGCCAACCGTTTCCTTTCCGCCTACTTCGACTGCCCCGCTCACACTGAAACTGCGCGCACGTGGGCAGCAACCGTAATTCTTTCAACTAAGGGTCAGACATCGGAAGCGGTCCTTGCCCGCGCAACCGGCATGCACATGATGGCGCTGCCGGGTGTTACGGTGGATTCCTTGAGGGCAGCAAGTTCGCTTCTGTCGAATCTTTATGTGTCTGGGCCTGGCGACGAGGGGATAGAAGCGTATAGAGAAACACTGGACAAAACCTCCAGGGACAAGAAGCGCTTTGAGACCAGGCTGGCAAGAACAGACACTACTTATCGCAGACTTCAGGATATCCTTCATGTTGACGCCGGCAAGATTGCAGATGTCTTAGAAGACATCTCGAGTCCGGTGATGCTCGTGGAGTACATGAGGTACATCCGCGAAGATGTCAAGAGCGGCATTCGGGAGCCTCATTACCTCGTGTGTGTTTGTGACGGTGCGGGTCCGCAGGGGATCATCGACCTGGGCAGGGCAGAAGAGATTGAGGACCTTGTCGCGAGGTACAGGGCACACATACTGGACATAGCCTTCTCAAGGCGTGGTCCCGACATCCACGATCAAGCCGAGCATTCGGCAGTCGCGGAGCGTCTCTATGATTTGATCTGGTCCCCGATAGAGACATTGGTCTCGGTTGAGAGCCTAATCGCAATTGCGCCGGAAGGCGCTCTATGCCTAGTCCCGTTTGCAGGGCTGATCGATCCCGACGGAAGCTACCTGATAGAGCAGTATCACCTCCACTATCTTTCCTCTGGTCGCGACCTCTTGAGACTCCGCCACGCTGATCGATCTGGTGTCGGGCTATTAGCGTTGGGTGATCCTGATTATGACAGTCCTGCCGCGATGAGACAGGGGCCGGCTGCTGATCAACCATACCCATCTCTCTCTGAGCCGGTGTACGTTGCAGACCGGGTGCTGCGTTCAATCCGGGAAGGCCTCAACGCTCTGAGCGCTTCTCCTCTTCCCGGCACGCGGACGGAGGTAGAGCTTGTATCTCAGAAGTGGGAAACAGCTACCAGGGAGCCACTGGCGGTGTATTTTGGCTCTGATGCCAGTGAGCAAAGGTTAAAGGCTGAAGCTCCGGGGAAGAGGGTGATACACCTTGCAACACACGGGTACTTTCTTTCTGGAGGGACCGGGGAAGAACCCGGGGATACTCACGATCTCGGGGTTGTCCCGCCGTATCTCGAAGAAAACCCGCTTCTCCTGACGGGTTTGCTTCTTGCTGGGGCCAATCTGCGTGGGGAAGGGGCGGCCAGTATAGGGGTAGAAGATGGAATCCTCACGGCCGAAGAGGTCACGACCATGACTCTCTCCGGTACACAGTTGGTGGTTCTGTCAGCCTGCGAGACCGGCCTTGGCAAGGTCGAGGAGGGTGAGGGCGTCTATGGGCTGCGGAGAGCATTCCAGATAGCGGGGGCCCGGACGGTCATCAGTGCCCTCTGGCCGGTATCCGATGAAGCAACAGCCTACATGATGAGCGAGCTGTATGGAAGACACGATGAAATCATACCTGAAACCATGCGGCGGATACAGCTACAGAAGATCAAGGAACTGCGTCAGAGCGGCCAACCTGATCATCCATTCACCTGGGGCGGCTTCATAGCAATGGGGGACTGGAGATAGTCTGTCAATCATCAGGGTCATGGTATGGACGTCACCAACTCGAATTCACAAGCTGCATTGCGTCGACAACCTCTTGGTGCTGGGAACGCAATGTGAGCTCGTTTGAGTTTGAGCTGGTGACTACCCTTCTATGAGAAAGTACCCCCCACCCCCAGTCTACTTTATTTCTGAGCGCGGGCAGGACCAAACCTCGGAGGTTGAGGTTGCCCTATGCGAAATCACGGCTTAGAATTCTATCCTGAACTGGTCCAGAGATGGGGGCATGAGTGCTTGAAAAACTGTATAGCTGAATGGTACCGTTATTGGGGGCATGTCAAAACAGGACGGTCTTCGCAACTTACTGATGACTCAAGAATGTGCTGAAATGGCGGGGATGGTCGCTAATCTGGCATGAGAATACAGATTTGAACTTGCGGTCCTGCTGAGACTCACGATCGCAATCACGCTGCGACGGCCCTGCCGCTAGTGTAGTGTCTCAGTAATACCTTGACAATATCCACTACCCGTGATACAAACGGGATTATGTGGAAACCAACCGATGCTCTCGTCATTACCTCCGAACAACGAAGAACCTTGGAAGCCTGGGTGCGTGCCAGGACGACACCGCAGCGTGTGGTCCTGCGCTCGCGCATCTGTCTACTGGCCGCCGATGGAAAATCCAACAATGCGATTGCCCGTCAATTGGGAACCTCCCGGCCCACCGTTATTCTCTGGCGCAGTCGATTCAAAGAACAGGGCCCCCGGGGCCTGGCCGAAGATGCACCCCACGGCCCCAGCCCCCAACGTTTGCATGCGGCCAAGATCAAGGAAATCGTAG
>JBDRNT010000109.1:0-12525 GCA_043810925.1 Candidatus Eiseniibacteriota bacterium | reverse complement strand
AGTTGCGAAAAGCGGTACTCCTCATATATATATTTTCGTTGATAATTTCGGTGACACCAAACTTAATTTTGTGGAAATTTGGTTGACACCAAACTTATTGACGCGTAATTATGTTTGGTGTCACCGAAATTGCCAGCCTCTCTACCATACGTACTCCCCGGGTGTTGTAATCAGCCGGTCGATTGTGTTAGCGTCAGGGTCTGGAGCACTCAATCATGTCATCGAAAGACACAAGTATTCAGTCGTTCCATCTTGGAGAGATTGAAGCCGGGGTACGACAGAGACTGGGCACCTGGCGCCGCGAGCATATGGGGCGGCGACTCTGGGAAAAGGACTTTACGGTCTGGTCCCCTACCCCACTCCCTGAAATCACCAACCGCCTGGGTTGGCTCACCTTGCCCCGGACGATGGAGCCGGAGAGCACGGCTATTAATACATTTGCGGATGATATCAAGGCTGAGGGAATCAGACACGTGGTGCTCCTCGGCATGGGCGGCTCGAGCCTGGCACCTGAGGTTTTCATGGCTTGCTTCGGTAATGCGCCCGGCTATCCCGAGCTGATCATCCTGGACAGCACTCACCCCGGACAGGTTGCCGCCACGGCATCTCTCGTTGATCTTAAGACCACACTCTTCATTGTGGCCAGCAAGTCGGGCACAACAATCGAGCCTCTCTCTTTCTTCAGATACTTCTACAACCGTGTGAGCTCATTGACCTCAAACCCGGGCCGTCACTTCATCGCGATCACCGATCCCGGGAGCGAACTTGAGACAATCGCGCATGACAGGGGTTTCCGTCGCGTGTTTCTTGCAGAGAGCGACGTCGGCGGTCGCTATTCGGCATTCGCCGCATTCGGACTCGTCCCGGCCGCACTAATCGGTGTTGACACTTCCGACTTGCTCCGACGGGCTCAATCAGTGGCCCTTTTGTGCGGACCCGCGGTTTCCGAGGAAGAAAACCCCGGTCTCTTCCTGGGAGCAGTGCTCGGGGAGCTGGCCCTGGCCGGCAGGGACAAGATGACCTTCATAGCATCACCGACGCTTAAGACCTTCCCGGACTGGCTCGAGCAACTCATAGCAGAGAGTACCGGTAAAGATGAAAAGGGCATAGTCCCGGTAATCGGGGAGCCACTCGCCGCCCCCGATGCATACGGCCCGGATCGCTGTTTTGTATATATCGCGCTTGAGGAAGAGGTCGAACCGAAGGTCGAAGAACAGATTGCGCAGCTCGAGGCTGCCGGTCACCCGGTCTGCCGTTTCGTGCTCACAGACAAGACCGGTCTCGCAGGTGAGATCTTTCGCTGGGAAATGGCCGTGGCCGCTGCGGGTGTTGTGCTTGGTATCCATCCATTCAATCAGCCGGACGTACAGACGGCCAAGGAGCTTGCGCGCAGGGCGATGGCAGACGGAAAGAGGACAAAGAAGGGCTGTGATACGACCGTACCCGTCGAATCCTGCTGGGATCGAAGACAGGCAATGACCTGGATCCGAAACAAGGTGAAACCCGGCGACTACATCGGCCTCCAGGCCTACCTCAAACCCGATCCGGAGATCATGCGTGGGCTTGGGCACCTCCGAAGCCAGGTAAGCAGCCGGCTGCACCTGGCAACAACACTAGGCCTGGGACCGCGCTTCCTTCATTCGACGGGTCAGCTTCACAAAGGCGGTCCCAACACCGGTGTGTTCTTACAACTGATAGACAGCCCGCAGAATGATATTGCAGTGCCCGAAACGGATTACACGTTCTGCGAGTTGTTTGCCGCTCAGGCGCTGGGTGATTATCACGCGCTCCTTCAGCGTGACCGTCGTGTTCTCCGGGTCAACCTGGGCGCTGATCCCGCACACGGTCTCAGGATGCTCGCTGACGCCGTCGAGGCAACCGAATGAGAGTTCCTCTGAGATCGGCCGTGATCGCCCTTATTGCCGTCGCTATTTCCTGTGGTACCGGGAGCGAACCCCTGAACGTTGTCATAATAGCCGTCGACACCCTGAGACCGGACCACCTCGGCTGCTATGGCTACGAGCGCAACACAAGCCCGGCCATAGACAATCTTGCAGCCGAAGGCGTACTCCTTGAGAACACAATAAGCCAGTCGCCCTGGACGCTTCCCTCCTTCTCGACCGTCTTCACCTCACTTTATCCAAGTCAGCACGGGGCAATGTCGGCCGTGTCCCGTATGCGGGAGACATTCCCGACGCTTGCAGCGATACTTAAGGAACATGGCTATGCGACGGGCGCGGTCGTCAATGCGACAGTCCTCAGACCCGAATACGGGGTCAACAGGGGATTCGACTACTACGACCCCCCTCCTTCCATGGGGAGGCGAGCGGATGGAGTAACGGCGGACGTCCTTGAGTGGATACAGCGACACAACGACCGGCCCTTCCTGATGTTCGCCCATTATTTCGATCCGCACGAACCTTACGCCCCACTGCCGCCGTATGACGCGCTGTTCGATGCCGGATACAACGGCCGTATTGGAAACGCTTTTGTCTTACACGACTATTTCCCAAACGTCGTTGGAATGAATTTCGACGACCTGAGATCACTTGATGAGATGGACTGGGATCATATCAGAGCACTTTATGATGGCGAGATCGCCTATACCGACAAAGCGATTGCCGATTTGCTTAGCGGGCTGAGCGATCTTGGCATCCGTGATAACACACTTGTGGTCTTCCTGAGCGATCACGGTGAGGAGTTCTTCGAGCATGAGGGTTTCGGTCACGGGCACACGCTCTTTGGCGAGGTGATCCGGGTCCCGCTCATATTCTCGCTGCCCGACCGGCTCCCCGAGGGGATGAGGGTATCCCGGCAGGTGAGACTCATAGACGTTATGCCTACTATTCTTAGCCTCCTTGGCATCAGCACCGATGCCCACCTTGAAGGTATTGACCTCATGCCGGCACTCACCGGCAACGGGGAGACGGCCCCGTCGCGGGGCGCCCTCTTCCCACCCGGTGCCGCCTATTCGGAGGGTCTGCTCCAGGGCTCGGAGCGCAAGGGAATCACAGCGCAACCGTGGAAGATGATCTACGACCTGCGTACCAGGAATGAGATGCTGTTTAATCTCGAACAGGATCCCGCCGAGGAGGAGAATCTGGTCGTTCACAAACCGGAAGCGCTTGCCCTCCTCGAGGGCATGATGTTCAAGTCGCTCTTCGAGATGAGTGACACGTGGTATATCGAGATGGTGGGGACCGCTCAAGAGCACACCCTTGATCTCAAGATAACATCGGAGAGGGGACCTGCCATCGGCAATATCCCTCTCTTCAAATTCTTTGACACCTCCGGCCGTACGCTTGACGTTGGACAGGTGCTTACGAGTGCCGAGGGTCATATGGTCGCAGTTAAGGGCATCCAACTTGAGGAACCGCTCACGCTTGCCTTCATAGCAGAGGGCCCGGGCGCAATCCCGGTCAATCTCGATCTAAGATTGGACGGGAAACCCGCAATCGAAAATACGTACTTCGGCGAGAAACTGAAGGCACCGGCCCAGATGCCCTTTGCTTTGAAGTCACGACCAAACACCGCTCAGTTAAGAACAGGGCCGTCATCTAGACCCGAGCCGCCCTACTTCCTCATATGGCACTATGAGAGCGTGTACAAAGGCAAGACGACGACCCAGCTGGATGAGAAGATCAAGGGTGAGCTGCGCGCACTGGGCTACATCCAGTAGCCGTCTACATGAATCCGACGCTTGAGAGCACCGAGATCACACCGGCGGCCATCACCACGAGCAAGGCAACGACACGAAAGGTGTGCTCGGGGACCCTGTGAAGGAGCCAGCTCCCCACAAGTGCTCCCAGGACCAGTGCGGGAAAAAAGATCAGAGCGTACCTCGTCACCGCCAACGTGACGAGACCACCTGCAAGGAAGATCGGGACCGAAGCAAGACTGAGAAAAAGGAAATAGGCAATCAGGTTTGCACGGAATGGTTGTCTGGCATCTCCCTGATTAGAAAGAAAGAGAATGACAGGCGGCCCACCCGTCGATATGGCCCCGTTCAACGTGCCGCTTAGGAGCCCGGCCGCCACGAAGCCACGTTTTTCGTTGTTTACCTGTCTCTTGAATCCCAGCAGGAATGCGAAGGCAAAGATGCAGATTGTGCAACCGACAATGACCTTGAGAACGGTAACGTTAAGAACAAGAAGCAGGATCATCCCGACCGGCACGGAGACTATCCCCGCGATGATCAGTGGCCTGATCCGCTTGAGGTCCACCGACTTCCTTACACTTAAGTAGAGTCCGATGTTGGTCAGTGCATTCAAGACGATCACAATCGGTATCGCGGTCCGGGGGCCGAGAAGCAAGACCAAAAACGGGACAGCCGCCAGCGAAAAACCGAACCCCGTGAGCCCCTTGATTACGCCTGCCACAAAGACGGCTATGATACCGCAGATGATCACGTTCGATGTTCCATCCATCGTCAGCAGATTCCCTCAGGTGGCCAGAGTAGCATATGTTCCCGCGGACCCGCATGGTAATTTGGTATGGTGTCACCGAAATCCATGTATTATCCTAAGAAGAACATACCCTATTGAGGCAAAATCGGAAACTGGAGGTGCAATTGTGAGTACCGAGGTTAACAAGATGAAATGGGATCTCGAATCCGTGTTTCCAGGAGGTTCGGGCTCCAAGGAATTCGAAGCTTTTCGCAAATCAGTCGTCGGCGATCTTGGGGAAGCCAGGGAAAGGTTATCCAAGCTGCCACGCAAGCTCGACCGGGACACGCGCAAGGCCTGGATCGATATACTCCTTCTTGTTCAGCATACCGATAAGCGACTGGACCATGCGGGGAGCTTCACCTACTGCCTGGCCGCTCAGGATGTGACCGACGACAAAGCGATGAACATACTTGAGGAGATGTCCAGCCATGAGGCGGCGATTGAGGTGATCCAGACGGACATCGATGAGTTTGCCATTGCCGTCGATGATAAGGCCTGGGAAGAATTCGTCAGTGACGAGAGGCTTGTGGGATCTGCCTTTTACTGGAGTGAGCGCCGTCGCCAGGCACGTCTTAAGATGGAACCCAAACTTGAGAAGCTCGCGACGGAGTTGGCTGTAAGTGGGTACCACGCCTGGAACCGCCTCTACACCAAAATCGCCGGTGATCTGAGGGCGGAGTTTGTCGAGGGCGGCGAGTCTGAGGAACTGTCCATGGGGCAGCTGACCAACAAGATGAGCTCGCCGGACCGCGAGATCCGCAGGCAGGCATTTGAGAAACTCGAAGCGTCGTGGAGGTCTACCGAAGGACTGGCCGCGATGCAGCTCAACTCGCTTGCCGGTTTCAGACTCAGTCTTTATAAGGCACGCGGTTGGGAGTCGCCGCTCTTCGAATCGTATCTCAAGGCGCGCGTGAGCGAGAAAACCATAAATACCATGTGGAACGTGATCGCGGGAAGTCGCGATCGCATGAATGACTACCTGACCGCGAAAAAGAAACTCCTGGGTCTGGATAGTTTCCGATGGTACGACCAGTGGGCTCCCGTCGGGGAGGTCGAGAAGACGTTCACCTACGACGAGGCCTCGGACTTCGTCGTTTCACATCTTTCCTCATTCTCGCCGGAGATCGGCCGGTTCGCCCGCAAGGTCATTGACGAGCGTTGGGTTGAGGCCGAGAACAGAAGCGGCAAGATGGCGGGCGGGTTCTGCACCGGGCTTCCCGTAGTCACCCAATCGCGTATCTTCATGACGTTCTCCGGCAATTACTCGGAGATGATGACGCTGGCCCACGAGATCGGACATGCGTATCATTCCTGGGTCTTCCGCGATCGCGATTACTACGCACGCTACTATACGATGACAACGGCAGAGACGGCGTCAACCTTCAATGAGATGCTGGTCAACGATGCCGCATTTGAAGCAGCTGAGAGCAAGGCCGAGAAACTGTCGCTCATCAATAAGAAGGTCCAGGACCACCTTGCGATGTTCTGTAATATCCGCTGTCGCTTCCTGTTTGAAACCAAGTTCTACGAGGAGAGGAAGGACGGCCCTGTGTCCAAGGAGCGTTTGAATGAACTGATGGTTGAGGCACAGAAGACGGCTTTCGGCGAAGCGCTCGCCGATGACGGTTGCCACCCGCTGTTCTGGGCCTCGAAATTGCATTTTTCCGAGACAGGGGTACCGTTTTATAACTACCCGTACACTTTCGGGCATCTCTTTGCCAGTGGCATCTACGACCACGCCAAGAAAGAGGGGCCGGCCTTTGCCGAGAAGTACACTGCCCTTCTGGCCGATACGGGATCGATGTCGTGTGAGGACCTTGCGAGGAAACACCTGGATGTTGATCTTACTGGTGAGACGTTCTGGAAGGATGCGGTCGGGCGTGCCATGAAGGACGTCGATGCCTTTATCGATCTGGCCGATAAGTCGTAGCGTCGGGGTTCCGCGCCGGCCGACCATTTGGCCGTCGGGCATGGGGACCCGATTCGTCGGGCGCGGAAACCCGACCCTACGGTTTCGATTCCACCAGGGTCAGCTCATGCGGCCGTCACGGTAACGGAAGTGGTCTCCCCTGTTCCGGGGCGCCTCCATCTGCACGTTAGTGAACTTGTCCATGCAGTCACCTATGAATTCGTGATACCGGTACGAGTTCCGGCCACCGTGCATGGGTATGAAGACACTCGGCTTCAATGTTCCAAGCGCGTAGTGAACGCCCAATTTCACGGCTTCCTGATCACCGAACCCACAACCGCTTACAGGCATGAACGCGATATCCGGCTTCATGCCTCCGGCCGCAAGATGGTCGATCTCCGCCTGGTACGGACCCGAGAAATCGCGCTGGCGGTTGGCATGGTCCCCGGCGTGGAAGATCACAAGTCCGTCGACCTCGACGATGAAGCCCACCCCGGTATCGTTGGATTCGATCGTTGAGACCTTCATGCCGTTTATGGTGCGGCTCGTACGCGGAGCAGCGTACTCGTAGGGAGCAGGCGTATCTTCCGGTTCGCAGCCGAGCACATACGTCACGTTGGGAAGCGTCTCACGCCAGTCGAAGATCATCGGATCGTAGTGATCACCATGTTCATGGCTGGCGAAAACGGTAACGGTCTCGCCGGCAAGCTCGACCGGGTTGATGTTCCCGTTACAGAGTGCCGGTTGTGACGGTTCGTTGCCCTGGTCAAAGTAGTCGAACACAAGAAAATGGTTCCTGGTCTTGAGAGCCCACCCACTGTGGCCCAGGTACCAAATAACGGCTTCTCCCTCGGCCAACTCACCCTGTGCCGGCAGGGTGCCGCTCGTCGGTTCCATGCTTGCGCGGTCGGCACCGTGTGCAATCAGGAGCTCAGCCACATCATTGTGACCATACCGCGCAGCCATCTCCAACGGCGTGTTGCCCGCATCGTCTTTGCTCTTAACCGATGCGCCACCTTTCAGCAGGTGCTCGACTGTGGCTGCGTCCCCCTGGATGGTCGCCATATGCAGCGCGGAGCATCCATAGTGACTATCGCATACATTTGTGTTCACTCCGGCCCCACAGAGCGCCCCGACAACCTCAGAGTCGCCGCCCGTGATTGCCCTCATCAGCACATTGTCCCCATCTTCAGGCTGGTAGTCTACGTCCGCTCCATGCTCGATAGCGAGCTTCGCAAACTCCGCGTGGCCCTGCCACGCTGCCCCGAGGAGCGGCGTGTGCCCTTGATTACTCACCTCGTTGACATCTGCTCCATGTGAAAGCAGGACTCTTCCCGCCTCCACATTGCCTCCAAAGGCGGCATTTATCAGCGGCGTTTCGCCTTGTTCACTCCGTGCTGATGGGTCAGCCCCACGGGCAAGCAGTGCCTCCGTCGTAACTGCGTTGCCACGGAGGGCTGCCCAGTGTAGTGGCGTCATTCCGTCTTCGGTAACGGCGTTGACGTCGTCGCCGCGCTCGACAAGGAGATTGAACAAACGGTCGAGGCCCCGTGAACTTGCATAATGGAGCAGCGTTACACCTTGTCGGTTCCAGAAGTTGAGATCGGCACCGGCATCAAGAATCTCATCCACAGTCACGGTGTCCCCCGCCGAGGCCGCAAAGCTGAGCGCATAGGCACCGTTCTTGTCACGTCTGTTGACGTCGGCACCTTGAGAAAGCAGGAATGACACCATCTCCCTCCGGCGATAGATGGCGGCCACACCAAGCGGTGTGGTCTCATCGCTGTCACCGCACTCGAGCGCGGCCCCCGCCTTGAGGAGAAGGCGTGCTGCCTCTACCTGCCCCTCCCTGGCAGCTATATGGAGCGGCAGGCTGTTATACTGGTCGGTCTCGTCAGGCTGATTCGCAAGTTCGGGATTCGCCTTAAGCAGCTTCCCAACCTGCTCCACGTCGCCACCGACGATTGCCTGATGGATCTCGCCTGCTGATGCATATAGGACCAGGCTCAGCAGGATCATTCCTGCAACGATCAATACCAATGGATTGCGCATCGCGTTCCGACCTCCTTAGGGGATGGTTGTAATATGACCTCGCTGAGGGGATTGGCATTAAGCTTAAGGGGTACTTCTATACAAGTAGTATCAAGAGAAATCCGGGTTTTGTCAAGGGCCGATCTGCGCCTCGTCGGGCACAGAGACCCGATGCTAGCGAACGAGTATGATCTTCCGGGTCAGGACCGTGCCGGCGGTGGTAAGCCTTGCGAAGTAGACTCCCGGCGCCGCCGGTCTGGCCTGATCATCAAGGCCCGTCCAACGTGCCCGGTGCTCTCCGGCCGGCAGATGATCATCCACGAGTTGGCTTACTCTTCGGCCTTTGATATCGAAGACTTCAAGACGCACGGTTCCAGGCTTGTTCAGACCGAACCTGAGCAACGTCGCCGGTGTGAAGGGATTGGGCGAGCTCCGTCCAAGCCACACCACCTCGGGAGTGCTCGGGTCTCCTCCGCCTGTACAGGTTGAATCCAGTGTGACGCTTACGATCTGATTTGTCGTAAAGGGATCAATGTCGACACCTACGTAGACCTTCACGATGGGGCCGGAGTCATCGATCTGAAGCAGTGTCCCTCCCGTTACTTCCACCTCAGGATCATCACAGCGATTGGGCATAAGGAACCGGAGCTGGGAGTGCTCGAAACGCACACTCTGATAGTTGGTGATCCGGGCTGTCACGGTATCGTTGGTCCCATCATTTGCCGGGTCATATTCGACGATAATCTTCTGGCCCGATGACCCTGCTGAGATGGTCGCGAGAGGAGTGAGAACACCATCGGATACTCGAACCACACGGTACGACCGTGCACCGTCACAGACGTTATCGGTAGCCAGATTGTGCGGCGGGCCTGCAATACTGCCATCATCGCTGTGGATGTGACCCCAGAGCGCCATCTCGACGCCCAGACTGTTCAGGTTGATTTCGTGCGAGAAATCGTAGTGATAAAACAGCACCCTGGCTACGCTTGAAGCCGAAGCTGCGAGATCCTCGTTGAGCCATTGCATCTGGCCTGATGTGAAACTGTCTGCACCGTAGATGCCGTAACGCCAACTGTCATAGTTGTCATAGGCTTCGAGCCCGATAAAATGAACGGGCCCATAGTCGAAGCTGTAGTTCTGGGTGTGCCATGGAGCTCCGGCCGGGGGAACGTCGAGCCGCTTCCAACCGAAGAACCGCCACCAGTCGCGCCGGGCCGTGCCAGCCGGGGGAGGCGTGCTCCGCCAGCCGCCTATGTCGTGGTTGCCCGCGATCAAAAACACGGGTACCTCGAACTCGGTCAAGAGCCGCTGGGACCGGGTGTAGTAACGTCTCGATTGATAGTCTTCGAGTTCGCCTTCGTTGATGAAGTCACCGGTAATAAGCACGAACTCCGGGTTGATGAGGTTGATGTCGTTTATTACCGCACGCAGATCGAGCACTTCCGAAGTATCTGTATCGGCCCCACTCTCGTAGTAAAACCGGTGGGTCGGCAGGTGAGTATCGGTTATTTGGACGAAGTAGTAATCCTGCTTGAACTCGGGGATTACACGGACCGCATGCCGTGTGGCGTCTTCCACAACACCGGCCGCAGAAAGCACGAGATCATATAGCTCGTAAAGCGGAACTTCCGGTACGCATACCGAGACAGTCCACCAGAGCGTAGTTGGATCATAAACCGAGCCACAGTTTTCCAGGGGCACTTCCACAAGGTCATGAACCAGCGTTGCAGCCCATCCGGACGTGGCGGGGTCGGCATCGCATTGGATGTGGAGTGTGTCACCCTCCCTGAGGATCGTGGGGATATTGAGCAGGGGACGTTGTATTACGGTCAGCGTGTCCCCGATGGGAACAGCCGCTCCGGTGCCGGCAAGGAGTAAGACCAGGGTTATCCCAAGCGCTGCGATACATGCAAGTCGTGTACTATCTATCGGACCTCTCCTGATGCCTCCGAGCCCGCAACGGGCCCGGACCCTTTAATATAGTATATATTTAGATGTTCGCCTACGGGAAAGCGCCGCACGTAAAAGAATTGTAAAGCCCGGAACGAAGCTGTAAGACTATACGTACAAGAGGACAGGAATCCATGGCAGGAGGAATCAAATGAGAAGATGCTTAAGGCCCGTTAGTCTGTTCGCAGTCGTACTGGTCTTGCTGATCGCAGGTCTGTCCGCGAGTGAGCCTGACACGCGGATGCTCGCCAAGGGCAACACCAAGTTCGCGCTTGACCTCTATGGCGAACTCCGGACACAGTCCGGCAACTTGTTCGTGTCTCCGTACAGCATCTCGTCAGTCCTCGCCCTGACATACGCCGGGGCAAGGGGCAGCACCGCAACCCAGATGGCAGATGTTCTCAATTTCACACCTGAGGATGAGAGTCTTCACACGGCATTCGCCGCGATCACGAGCGCGCTTGAAGCGAGGGCGAAAGCGGGCGAAAGCGACCTCAGCGTGGCAAATGCGCTCTGGGGACAGAAGGGCAAGGAGTTTCTTGATGAGTTCGTCGATCTCAACAAGGAGCACTATGGGGCCGGACTGGAGCAAGTGGATTTCCTCAACGATACCGAAAATGCACGGAAGACCATCAATACCTGGGTGGCGAAAGAAACCAGGAACAGGATCAATGACCTCCTCAAGCAGGGGAGCTTGAGCCCGTCAACAAAGCTCGCACTCACCAATATCATTCACTTCAGGGGAGACTGGGCCATCGAGTTCGACAAGGACAAGACAGAACCCAGGGATTTCTGGGTAGAACCTGACTCGTCCGTCACTGTCCAGATGATGCGTCGCCGGGGTGAATACAACTACAATGAGATGGAGTCATTGAAGGCCCTCGAGTTACCATATGCTGATAGCTCATTCTCGATGATCGTGTTGCTCCCAAAAGAGCGTGATGGACTGGCGGAGCTGGAGCGATCGCTGACTCCGATGGTCTTTGAAAGGTGGCTGGGTTTGATGCGTGCGCGCACGGTAATCGCGGAGCTTCCAGGATTCACGATCCGGAGCGACTTTCAGCTGGATGAAGTACTCATGGCAATGGGGATGACGGACGCTTTCTACCCGGGGCTGGCCGACTTCTCGGGGATGACCGGTGGGAGAGAGTTATTTATCGGCGCCGTCATCCACGATGCGTCGCTGGAGGTCAATGAAAAGGGCTCAGAGGCCGCCGCTGGAACAGCCGTTGAGGTCAAGAAAAAGTACCCGGTTGTCCGGATGGATCGACCGTTCATGTTCGTTATCCGTGACAACGATTCCGGGAGCATCCTCTTCATGGGCCGCGTGGCCGACCCCACGCGGTGATCCCACAAAATCGCCGGACTCAAGGCCTGGACAACCTCAATCCTTCCGCGCCACGGCCTTCACCATATCCTGGTATAACGCGGGTTGCACCGAGTACATTCCCATCACTTCCAGGATATGCCGGTCTTCGAGCATTCTCCGGAATACCAGGTTGCGTTCGTAGTCAACCGAAGCCGGTATTATCTCATCCGCCTCCCTTGCCGCGCGTTCCTTGGCATGGAGTATGTCCCGGCGCATCGCCCGCAGCGAATCATCGGATGCCGGCAACCTCATACGGTGACCGGGTGAAATGTCCGACTCGGTGAGTTTCGCAGACCATGTCTTACTCACATACCGGTAGTCACCGGAGAACATAACGATTTCATACCAGCTCTCGATCTCCCCCACCAGCTCGAATATGTCACCTTTCCAGGCTCGCCCTACGATGAACCTGTCGGTCCCGGGCCCGGTGCGAATGTTTATGTTCCGGCTGATCATCACTACGTACTCTTTGCAGACCGCCGAAGGGACCGCAGCATTGAGGACTGCGATCAATACTATGACCGTGAGGATAATGCCTCTCTTTCCCATCTCGAACCCCCTTCCTCTGGCTTTGCCATCTATTCAGACGCCGAGTTGCGGGGATTGTTGACGTGGGAGCCACGGGACTGTGGACACTCATCAGGCAAGTGAGGTTTTCCGGGGCGCAATAGAGACGAATCGAGTAGGAGGAGGGCTCACGCCCTCCGTCCTCTCACACCACCGTACGTACGGTTCCGTATACGGCGGTTCGTGATGTATTGCGGATAGAGAGAATCGTGTCCAGCAGTGACACGAGCCCAATCTTGTCGAAGTAGGAC